>NZ_JBYOJP010000002.1:0-661764 GCF_057798975.1 Cupriavidus sp. 21MJTG02-4
CGAGTTGGAACCACCCCTTCCCATCCCGAACAGGTCCGTGAAACGACTCCGCGCCGATGATAGTGCGGATTACCCGTGTGAAAGTAGGTCATCGCCAGGCTCTTACAATGCAAAACCCCTCGACAGCATGTGCTGCGAGGGGTTTTTGCTTTGGTGGACGACATAAGCGCGCGGCCAGCTGTTGTTTGCCCACGATTCGAGGGTACCGGAGTATTCCGGGCGTGTACGGCTTCTGATAACGTCCATCCCAAGTCCCGGGCCAACCGGGATGAAGCAGTCTGCCGCGCGCAATACGCGGCAAGCAGTACGTAATACCAACGCCCGCTGCGAAGCAGCAGTGCGGGCGGATTTCCGGAAGCAGGGGGTCACATGGCGGCCAGGACGTATCGGCTTGTATTGACTGGCGTGGCGGTCGCGCTGACGTTGGCGGGATGCGCATCGACGCAGGTCAGTCCGCCTCCAGACTCCGCATCGATGGCAGCCGCGTCGTCCATCGACTGCAAGGTCTTCGCGGCACGCGTCGCGACAACCGAGAACGGCACGGCCGATGCGCCGGCATCCGATGCAATGACCGCAGCCAGCGAGCAAGCCGTCGAGGCGGAAGCCGGCGATGATGGCGATGCCGCGCCGCCGCCGCTGCTGGCGCGCCTCCCCCGTTTTTCCACCGCATCCCTGCAGAACCAGCTGCCAGTTGGCTGGCAACCCTGGACGATCAATCGCAACAAGACGCCCACTCGCTATACCCTGGCCGAAGTGGATCAGCGCGTCGTCGTGCACGCCCAGGCTGACAGTTCCGCCTCCGGCCTCTATGTGCCTCTGCGTGATCGTGATGCCGGCATGCTGCGCTGGACGTGGAAAACCCATGGCATTATCCGCAACGCGGACAACGGCCAAGGCCAGCGCGAAGATTCTCCGCTGCGGCTGTTTGTCGCGTTCGACGGCGACAAAGGCAGCCTGTCACTGAAGGATCAGCTCATGTACGAAATGGCGCGCCTGACGACGGGCCGCGAAATGCCCTACGCGACGTTGATGTACATCTGGGGGGGCAAGCGCCCTGAAGGCTCGGTCCTGTCCAATCCCCATACTGATCGCGTGCGCATGATCGTCGTGGATAGCGGCACGAAGCATGCCAATGAATGGCGTTGTCACGAGCGCGACCTGCGTGCCGACTATCGCAAGGCTTTTGGAACCGACCCTGGCCGGGTCATTGCCGTTGGCATCATGACCGATACCGACAACACCCGCAGCAAGGCCGAATCCTGGTACGGCGATATCGCGCTGGACTAGATGGTCATGCGCCGCCGACCGGCTCGCTGAGCGCCAGCACGGCGAAGGACGCGAGCCAGTGCGTCGCGACGTAGCCGCCCCCCACGGCCTGCGGCAGCGAGGCTTCGATATGGTCTGACCAGGCGCGTATCGCCAGCGGCCGCAAGTCCTCGGGCAAGGCCGGCTCCAGCATGCGCCAGCACCACGCACGTGACAGGTTGAGACCATCAAGGTGCGTCATCTTGGGATCGCTGCGATCGGCGACGGCCACTGGCGTCAGCCAGTTCGCCAGCTCCGTGCGCGGCGGGGCGAACAGCCCCCACCATTCCGCAAAGGCGCAGCCGTCCATGACGGCGTGCATCAGCACGGCCTCAGTCAACCCGCCCGACAGGAATTCATCGCCGCCAGGTTCGTAGCGGGCGGGATAGTGCTGGTCGTGGCCAAACCAGCGATGCGCGCGCCGTACAATGGCCCGGCGCAGAGCGTGATGCTGGTCCGTGCGCGCGTAGGAGAGCGCCATGATCAGCGCAAACGCGCTGTTGAAGTGCGTGCCGGTACGGACCGGGAAATCCGCCACATCGAGATAGTCGACAAGCTGCTGAGCCAGATGCCGTGCCAGCGGCGCACAGCATTCGGCCCATCGGGCTGCCTGCGCATCGTGCGCGCCGGCGGACTGCAGTTCCGCCTGCAGCCGCAGCAGCCAGGCCCAGCCATAGGGCCGTTCGAACGTGCGCGATGCCGGCCGATGGAAGTACGCCAGCTCTGCCTCCATTGCCTCGGGCCGAAACTGACGGTCCAGCGTAGCCCTGATCCGCGATGCCTCGTCAAGGTCGGGCCAGATCGCCAGAAGCCGGACCAGCATCCAGTGCATGTGCACACTGGAGTGCCAGTCATAACTCCCGCAGAACACCGGGTGCAGGACGCCAGGGTCCAGCGTCTCGCCCGCCCCCGTCATCATGTGCTCCAGCTTGTACGGATAGCGGCGCCCGATATTCTCCAGCGCCACCCGGGCAAAACCATCGGCCGTATTTCGATCCAGTGCGATGCGCGCCATGGCTGTCGTGCTCGCTCAGGCCGGTGCCAGCCACTTCTCCACCAGCCTGACGAAGAAGGTAGACCCGACGGGCAGCAACTCATCGTTGAAGTCATAGCTCGGGTTGTGCAGCATGCAGGGCCCCATGCCGTGGCCGGATTCGCGATGCGTGCCGTCGCCATTGCCGATGAACAGATAGCAGCCCGGTTTCTCTTGCAGCATGAAGGAGAAATCCTCCGCGCCCATCGTCGGCTCGACGTCCGCATCGACGCTTTCGGGGCCGACCAGCGCGGCGGCCACGCCGGCAGCAAACTCGGCTTCCGCCGCGCTGTTGATGGTCGGCGGATAGTTGCGGTGGAATTCGTATTCGACCGAGCAATCGAAGGCCGCCGCCACGGCACGCGAGACTTCCTCCATGCGGCGCTCGATCAGGTCAAGCACCGGCAGCGTAAACGTGCGCACGGTGCCGCCGATCCACGCCTGGTCCGGCACGATGTTGGTTGCATCGCCGGCATGGAACTGCGTCACGGAAATCACCGCCGTGTCGATGGGCCGCTTGTTGCGCGTGATGATGCCTTGCAGCGCCGAGACGATCTGCGCCGCGGTGAACACGGGATCATTGCCGTTGTTCGGCATGGCCGCATGCGCACCCTTGCCGCGCACGACGATGCGGAATTCGTTGCTCGACGCCATCAGTGGACCCGCGCGCGTGCCGAATGCGCCGACCGGCATGCCAGGCCAGTTGTGCATGCCGAAGACGGCATCGCACGGGAACCGCTCGAACAGGCCGTCCTTGATCATCTCGCGCGCGCCGCCGCCGCCTTCCTCGGCCGGCTGGAAGATCAGGTTGACCGTGCCGTCGAAGTTGCGGTGCTCGGCCAGATAGCGCGCCGCGCCGAGCAGCATTGCCGTATGGCCATCGTGGCCGCAGGCATGCATGCGGCCGTCATGCTGCGAGCGGTGGCCGAAGGTGTTGGCCTCCTGCAGCGGCAGCGCATCCATGTCGGCGCGCAGGCCGATGCTGCGCGGGCCGTTGCCCTGGCGGATCACGCCGACGAGGCCGGTCTTTCCCAGTCCGCGGTGGACTTCGATGCCCCAGGATTCCAGCGTGCGCGCGACCACATCGGCGGTGCGCTGCTCCTGGAAGCACAGCTCGGGATGCGCATGGATGTCACGTCGGATCGTGCGGATTTCGGCTTGCGCCTGCAGGATTTCAGGGATGAGCTTCATGGTGCAGGAGCCGGTGCGGCTGGGCGGTTGAATACCCCGATCATACGATGCCCGCCCGCAAAGCGCCAAAACAGGCCGGTTTCCCGTCGGCGCAAAGCCTCATTGCGATGGCGCAGTGCAATACAGGTGGGTGGGTTTCCCCCAATGCCCCGTTTCGTTGGCTGCTGGAACAGTTCATGCTTGAAGTGCCCGGCCGGCAATACCGTCGTCACCTGATGCCCGACCGCACCAGAATGCAGCGCCCGTGGAGGATCGCTGCGCGCGCGCATTGCCGATCCTAACGTCTGCTTCACTTGTCCCTGGGAGAATTGCGCGATGTCCCTTCGCACATTCAAGAAGGCATTTGGTGCTGTCGCGGTAGCCGGGGCCATGAGCCTTGCGCTGGCCGGCGCAGCGCAGGCCGCCGATCTCAAGCTTGCCATGAGTTCGCCGCCAACCTCGATGGATCCGCACTTCTACAACCTGTTCTCGAACATCAACGTGTCGGAGCACGTCTTCGACTCGATGATCAAGATGGACCCCGACAGCCGCATCATTCCCGGCCTGGCGGAGTCCTGGAAGATGGTCAACAACCTGACGTGGGAGTTCAAGATCCGCCAGGGCGTGAAGTTCCACGACGGCTCCGAGCTGACTACCGAAGACATTGCCTGGTCGCTCGATCGCCCGGCCACCATCCAGAACAGCCCGGGGAAATTCGACGTCTACACCAAGGCGATCATCAACAAGAAGATCATCGACAAGTACACCATCCAGCTGACCACCAGCCAGCCGTATCCGCTGATGCTGAATGACCTGACGTCGATCTTCATCGTGCAGAAGAAGGCGACCCAGGGGCTCGGCTCGGATGACTTTGCACAAGGCAAGGGCATGGTCGGCACCGGCCCGTTCAAGTTTGTCAGCTATGCACGCGACGATCGGGTCGAACTGGTGCGCAACAACGATTACTGGGGACCGAAGCCCGCATGGGACAAGGTGACGCTGCGCTTCATTCCCAACCCCGCCACGCGCCTGGCCGCGCTGCTGTCCGGCGACGTGCAGGCGATCGAGAACGTGCCGACGCCGGACCTGCCGAAGGTGCGCAGCGATCCCAAGCTGTCGTTCTTCTCGAAGATCTCGCACCGCGTGATCTACCTGTACTTCGATGCCAAGCGCGACAAGTCGCCTTACGTCACGACGAAAGACGGCCAGCCGATGGACAAGAACCCGCTGAAGGATGCGCGCGTGCGCAATGCCATCAGCATGGCCATCAACCGGCAGGGCATCAAGGACCGGCTGATGGAGGGCCTGTCCGAGCCAACCGACAACCTCGTGCCGCCCACGCTGTTCGGCTATAACCCGAACCTCAAGACCGTCAAGTACGACCCGGAGGGCGCAAAGAAACTGCTCGCCGAAGCCGGCTACGCGAATGGCTTCGGCGTGACCCTGCACACGCCCAACAATCGCTACGTCAACGACGAGAAGATCGCCCAGACCATCGCACAGAACCTCACGCGCATCGGTATCGTGACGAAGGTGGAAGGCATGCCGATGGCCACGTATTCGTCCAAGGGCATCAAGCACGAATGGTCGTTCGGTCTGCTCGGCTGGGGCGCGCAGACCGGCGAAGTCAGCTCGCCGTTGCGCGCGCTGCTGGCGTGCGAGGACAGCAAGAAGGGCTTCGGCACGACCAACTGGGGCCAGTACTGCAACCCGAAGATGGACGTCGTGCTCGAGAAGGCGCTGTCCACCGTCGATGACGGCGAGCGTTCCAAACTTCTGCAGGAGGCCACCGCCATCGCCATCCACGACGGCGGTATCATCCCGATCCACCAGCAGGTGACCACCTGGGCCACGCAGAAGGGTATCGTCTATGTACCGCGCACCGACGAACGTACCTATGCGCACAACTTCAAGCCGCAATAAGCGGCGCCGTCCGGTCGCCTGCGGATAGTCATCGCGGCAACGCACATCATGCAGGCTGCGCCAGGCACGGGCGCGGCCTGCAACGGTGTGCGAAAGGATAGTGGTCTGACATGCTGGTCTTTATCATCCGGCGACTGATGCAGAGCGTGGTCGTGCTCTTCATCATGTCGCTGCTCGTTTTTCTCGGCGTCTTTGCCATCGGCAATCCCGTCGACATCCTGATCAATCCGCAGGCGGACCAGGAAGATATCCGGCGCACCATCGCTGCGCTCGGGCTCGACAAGCCGCTCTGGGAGCAATATCTCGTCTTCCTGCAGAATGCGTTGCACGGCAACCTGGGCACTTCGTTCGCGCACGGCACGCCTGCGCTCAAGCTGATCTTCGAGCGCATGCCCGCAACGATGGAGCTTGCAGTGTTCGCGATCCTGCTGGCCATCGTGCTCGGTATTCCGCTGGGCCTGTGGGCGGGGCTGCGCCCCAACGGCATCGCGGGCAAGTCGATCATGACGGTATCAATCCTGGGCTTTTCGCTGCCCACCTTCTGGGTCGGGCTGATGCTGATCATGGTGTTTGCCGTGCAGCTCGGCTGGCTGCCCTCGAACGGCCGCGGCGAGACCGTGCGCGTGCTTGGCATCCCGCTGAGCTTCCTGACCGTCGATGGCATCCGCCACCTGATCCTGCCGGCAGTGACGCTGTCGCTGCTCAATATCGCGATGGTGATTCGCCTGACGCGTGCGGGCACGCAAGAGGCCATGCTGCAGGACTACGTGAAGTTCGCGCGCGCCAAGGGCCTGTCCAACGCGCGCATCGTCGGCGTGCACGTGCTCAAGAACATCCTGATCCCGATCGTAACCGTGATTGCGCTGCAGTTCGGCTCGATCATCGCGTTCGCGATCGTGACCGAATCGATCTTTGCGTGGCCCGGCATGGGCAAGCTGATCATCGATTCGATCCAGCTGCTCGACCGGCCCGTGATCGTCGCGTACCTGATGGTGATCGTGACGCTGTTCATCCTGATCAACCTGGCGGTGGACATTGTCTACAGCATGCTCGATCCGCGCGTGCGCATTGCCGACAACAAGGGCTGAACCATGACTGCCGCCACCGCAGACAAAGCGAAGACCGCGCGCGAGCAGACGCCGCTGCGCCGCTTCGCCGCCGAATTCCTGTCCAGCAAGATCGCCGTCGCGGGCCTGATCACGCTGATCGTCATCATCCTGATCGCTATCTTTGCCCCATGGCTGGCGCCGCAGAACCCGTATGACCTGGCCACGCTGGACGTGCTCGATGCGCGCCTCGCGCCCGGAGAGCAGGCCGGCAACGGCATGACCTTCCTGCTCGGCTCGGACGAGCAGGGCCGCGACATCCTGTCCGCGGTCATGTACGGGCTGCGCATCAGCATCGGCGTGGGCGTGGTCAGCACGATCATCGCGCTGTTGCTCGGCGCCACGCTGGGCCTGCTTGCGGGCTTCCTGGGCGGACGCACCGAAGCCTTCATCATGCGCGTGGCCGACCTGCAGCTGTCGTTTCCGCCGATCCTGCTGGCGCTGATCCTGCTGGCGTTCCTGCGCCCCGGCATCGGCAATATCGTGATCGCGCTGGTAGCGGTCCAGTGGGCTTACTACGCGCGCACCACGCGCAGCGCGGCACTGGTGGAACGCCGCAAGGAATATATCGAGGCCGCCACGTGCCTGGGCCTGCCACCGGGGCGCATCATGTTCCGCCATCTGCTGCCCAACTGCCTGCCGCCGCTGATCGTGATCGCGGCGCTGCAGGTGGCATCGGCCATCACGCTCGAGGCGACGCTGTCGTTCCTGGGGCTGGGGGTGCCGATCACCGAGCCTTCGCTGGGCTCCCTGATCGCCAATGGCCAGCAGTACATGCTGTCGGGCAAGTACTGGATCAGCTTTTTCCCGGGTATCGCGCTCGTTGTGACCATCGTGGCCATGAACCTGGTGGCCGACCAATTGCGCGACGTGCTGAACCCGCGCCTGCAGACGCAATAGGGGAGGGAGCGCAACATGGCACAGCCAACCCTGGTGGTGGAACACCTCAAGACGCAGTTCTTCACGCGCGGCGGCATTGCCAAGGCGGTGGACGACGTGTCGTTCACCGTCGGCCGTGGCGAGATCATGGGCCTGGTCGGGGAATCCGGCTCGGGCAAGTCGATGACGGGCTATTCGATCATGGGCCTGATCGACGCGCCGGGCAAAGTGGTCGACGGCCGCATTGCGCTGACCAGCCGCGACGGCGTCACGCGCGACCTGCGCGCGCTCACACCCGCCCAGCAGCGCGACGTGCGCGGCAACCGCATCGCCATGATCTTCCAGGACCCGATGATGACGCTGAACCCGGTCCTGCGCATCGATACGCAGATGATCGAGGCGGTGATGGCGCACGACCGGATCAGCAAGGGGGCCGCTCGGGAGCGCGCCCGCAATGCGCTCGCGCGCGTGGGCATCCCCTCGCCGGACGAGCGGCTGCTGGCGTATCCGCACCAGTTTTCCGGCGGCATGCGCCAGCGCGTGGCGATTGCCATCGCGCTGCTGAACAAGCCCGACCTGATCATTGCCGACGAACCCACCACGGCGCTCGACGTGACGATCCAGGGCCAGATCCTCTACGAGATGCAGACGCTATGCCGCGAATCGGGCACGGCGCTGATCTGGATCACCCACGACCTGTCGGTAGTTGCGGGCCTGGCCGATTCGGTGTGCGTGATGTATGCCGGCAGGATCGTCGAATCCGGAGATGTGCGCCAGGTGCTGGAACATCCGGAGCATCCCTATACGCACGGGCTGATCGGCTCGGCACCGTCGCGCAACCCGCGTGGCGCGCCGCTGAAGCAGATCCCCGGCATGACACCGTCGCTGCTGAACCTGCCCGGGGGCTGCTCGTTCCGCGAGCGATGCCCCTATGCCACCGAAATCTGCAAGACCGAGCCACTGCTGGAGACCGCGGCCGACGGCCGGCGGCTGCGGTGCTTCCATCCGGTGATGTCCCGGCAGGAGGCCGCATGAGCGAAACGGACCTGGATACCCTTGCCATGACCGACCGACCATCGCAGCCCGCTACGCCGCCGGCACCGCTGCTGGAACTGCGCGGCGTTTCCAAGCGCTTCGTCAAATCGCTGGATATCGCGGCGCGTATCGCCAACCTGTTCGGCGCCCATGCGCGCGAAGAGGTCGTGCACGCAGTCGACCGGGTCGACCTGAGCATCGGGGAGGGCGAGGTGGTGGGGCTCGTCGGCGAGTCCGGCTGTGGCAAGTCCACGCTGGGCCGCATGGCGGTCGGCCTGCACACGCTGACCGAAGGCGAGCGTCTGTGGCGTGGCACCAACCTTGACCACTTGCCGCCGGAGAAGCGCCGCGAGAAACAACTCGCGATCCAGATGATCTTCCAGGACCCGTATGCGTCGCTCAATCCGCGCTTGCGCGTGATCGATATCGTCGGCGAGGCGCCGGTCGTGCATGGCATGGTTGCGCGCGGCGAGCAGAAGGCCTATGTGGAAGACATGCTGGTGCGCGTGGGGATGGACCCGACCGTGCTGCGCCGCTTCCCGCATCAGTTCTCGGGCGGGCAGCGCGCGCGCATCGGCATTGCCCGCGCGCTGGCGGTGAAGCCGGAATTCCTGGTGTGCGATGAATCGGTGGCGGCGCTCGATGTATCGATCCAGGCGCAGGTGCTGAACCTGTTCATGCGCCTGCGCCGGGAACTGAACCTGACCTACCTCTTCATCAGCCATGATCTCGGCGTGGTCAAGCACATCAGCGACCGCGTGGTGATCATGTACCTGGGCCGCGTGGTGGAATCGGCGCCGACCGAGGAAGTCTTCGCCGCCCCCAACCATCCGTACACGCAGGCATTGCTGGCGGAAGCGCCGAAGCTCGAAGTCGGAAAGAAGACCTATGTGGCGATCCGCGGCGAGATTCCCTCGCCGCTGCATCCGCCCACGGGCTGCCATTTCCATCCGCGCTGTCCGCATGCGATGCCGCGGTGCACGGCGGAGCAGCCGTTGCTGAAGGAGATTGCGCCGGGGCGGCTCTCGGCATGCCATTTGAACGACATGGCGTAGCTTCCCCAACCCTCAGCGAATCACCTGCCCCTTCGAGTTGATGATCGTCATCTCCACGAACTTCGACCCTACGTGGTTCTCGGGCGTGAAGTTGACGATGAAGCCGCCCAGGTCGACATTGCGCATGCCCTCGAGCGATGCCACCAGCCGTTCGCGCGTCAGGTCCTTGCCCGCGCGGCGCAGGCCTTCCGTGAACGCCTTGGCGGCGATGAAGCCCTCGATGCCGACGTAGTCGAATTCATCCGGCTTGCCCGTCGCCTGCAGCAGGCGCAGGTATTCACGCACCACCGGCAGCGTGGCATTGCCCGGGTGCGGCATGACCTGCGAGATGATCACGCCGCTGCCCTGCGGGCCGAGTTCGCGCGCCAGCGCCTGCGTGCCGACATAGGACACGTTGTAGAACTGGCCGGTGTAGCCGCGGCGCAGTGCTTCCTTCACGAAGGCCCCGGCGGTGCGATAGGCACTGATCAGCACCACTGCGTCGGGCCTGGCCTTCATCGTGCCCTGCATGGCATCGCCGATCTCGACGGTGTTGCGCACCACGTTTTCACGCGCCACGATCTGCACGCTGCTGTCGGGCGATGCCTGCAGCGCACGCGCCAGCCCATCCAGGCCAGCCTTGCCGTAGGCGTCGTCGTTGTAGACCACGGCCACGCGCTTGAGCCCGGTGGTGCGGATCTGGCGGACGATGGCGGCGGTTTCCTCGTTGAAGCCGGCACGGACATGGAAGATGTTGCCCGCGCGCGGATCGCGCAGCGACTGAGCGCCGCTGTAGGGCGCGAAGAACGGTACGCCGGCCTGGGCCGCGACCGGCAGCGATGCCTCCGCATTGTCGGTGCCCACATAGCCGAACAGGGCAAAGACGTGGCTTTCGCCGATCAGCTTGCGCGTGTTGGCCGCCGCCGTTTCCGGCTCGTTGTAGTCCTCCAGCGTTTGCAATGCGATGCGGCGGCCGTAGATGCCGCCCTGGCGGTTGACGGACTCGAAGTACAGGCGCGCGCCGGCGCCCATCTGCTTGCCCAGCGCCGCGGTCTGCCCGCTCAGTGCGGCTGACTGGCCCAGCACGATGGTGTCGGCCGTCACGCCGGCTTCCGCTGCGATGGCGGCGCCCGATGCGCCGCAAAAGCCAATGGCGCATGCCATCAGCAGGCCGGCGAAATGCCTGGCCTTGACCCCGTTCAGATCGGACATGGAACCCCGTTAAAAAGTCAGGTTGGATACCTATGCACCACCCGGGCCGGTCTGCGCTGGCGTCGGGCTTCCCGGACTCTCCACATGCCTGCGCAAGCCGTTTCCGGCTGCGTGGCGATGGGTGGCCTTCGGGACATTTCCGGCCAGGACCGGAACGCGCCGCTGCATCATAATCGAATACAATCCGATCCAGAAACTGCCTCGTCGGCCGGGGGGCTCCCGGCATCGACGGGCATCGGGCCCACCCCTCAAGGCCATCGCCCCCGACTCCATTCCAGCGCCAGTCTGGCTTTCACCTTCTCGCCCCCCGCCCCGGAGATTCCATGGCTTCCCGCATCGTCCGCGCCGCCTGTCCGCATGACTGCCCCGACACCTGTGCCTTGCTCGTAACGGTCGAGGACGGCCGCGCCACCAAGGTCAGCGGCGATCCGGACCACCCCGGCACGCAGGGCGTGCTGTGCACGAAGGTGTCGCGCTACACCGAGCGCACTTACCACCCGGACCGGCTGCTGACGCCGATGCGCCGCGTCGGGCGCAAGGGCGAAGGCAAGTTCGAGCCGATTTCCTGGGACGCGGCGCTGGACGAGGTGGCCACGCGGCTCAAGGCCATTGCCGCACGCGACCCGCAGGCGATCGTGCCGTACAGCTACGCCGGCACCATGGGACTGGTGCAGGGCGAGAGCATGGCGGCGCGCTTCTTCCACAAGCTCGGCGCCTCGCTGCTGGACCGCACCATCTGCGCGAGCGCCGGCGCCACGGCGCTGCGCTATACCTATGGCGCGAGCGTCGGCATGGACATGGAAAACGTCGTCGACGCGAAGCTGGTGATCATCTGGGGCGGCAACCCGATCGCCTCGAACCTGCATTTCTGGACGCGTGCGCAGGAAGCCAAGCGCCGCGGCGCGACGCTGGTCGCGATCGACCCGTACCGCTCGCTGACCGCCGAGAAGTGCCACCGCCACATCGCGCCGATGCCGGGCACCGATGGCGCGCTGGCGCTGGCCATCATGCACGTGCTGATCCGCGATGGCTTGCTCGACCACGACTACATCGCGCAGCACACGCTGGGCTTCGACGCGGTGCGCGAGCGCGCGCAGGCCTATTCGCCGGCCCGTGCCGCGCAGATCTGCGGCATTGCGGTGGAAGACATCGAATGGCTGGCCGGCCTCTACGGCACGCTGGCCGTGCGCGAGCGCCAGCCGGTGGCCATTCGCCTGAACTACGGCATGCAGCGGGTGCACGGCGGCGGCCAGGCGGTGCGCGCGGTGGCGTGCCTGCCGTCGCTGGTGGGCGCATGGCGCCATCCGGCGGGCGGGCTGCAGCTGTCGACCTCGGGATTCTTCCCGATCAACGAGCGCGCCCTGCAGCGGCCAGACTTGCTACCCGGACCGCGCCTGCCGCGCACCGTGAACATGAGCACGATCGGCGATGCGCTGCTCGATGCGGGGAGCCCTGGCCATCCGCGCCTCGAGGCGCTGGTGGTCTACAACAGCAACCCGGTGGCGGTGGCGCCGCAATCGAGCAAGGTGGCCGCAGGCTTCGCGCGCGAAGACCTGTTCACGGTGGTGCTCGAGCAGTTCCGCACCGATACGGCCGACTATGCCGACATCCTGCTGCCCGCGACCACGCAGCTGGAGCACGTGGACGTGCACAAGGCCTACGGGCATACCTACTTCCTGGCGAACAACGCCGCCATCGAGCCGATGGGGCAGGCACTGCCGAACACCGAGATCTTCCGCCGGCTGGCGCAGCGCATGGGGTTCGACGATCCATGCTTTGCCGACAGCGATGAACAGATCGCCGCGCAGGCCATCGTCCCCGGCGACGCCCGTGCGCAGGGCATTACGTGGGAATCGCTGAAGGCGCAAGGCTGGCAGAAGCTGTCGCTGCCGGCGGCGCCGTTCGCGCATGGCGGGTTCCCGACCGACTCGGGCAAGTGCGAGTTCTATTCCGAGGCCATGCGCAGCGCGGGCCTTGATCCGCTGCCCGACTACGTGGCGCCGTACGAGGCACCGTCTTCGGCGCCCGATCTTGCCGGCAGGTATCCGCTGGCGATGATCTCGCCGCCCGCGCGCAATTTCCTGAACAGCACCTTCGTCAACATTGACAGCCTGCGCGCGACCGAGGGCGAGCCGCACCTGGACATCCATCCCGACGATGCCGCCGCGCGCGGCATCGTCAACGGGGCCCGCGTGCGCACCTTCAATGACCGCGGCAGCATGCTGGCGCGGGCGCGCGTGACCGACCGCGCACGGCGCGGGCTGGTGGTGGGATTGTCGATCTGGTGGAAGAAGCTGGCGCCCGACGGCAAGAACGCCAACGAGCTGACCAGCCAGCGGCTAACCGACCTGGGCCGCGCGCCGGTGTTCTATGACTGCCTGGTCGAGGTCGAAGCGTGCCACGAAGCCAGCCAGGCGGTGGCCGCGGTCTCCTGATCCGGTGATGGACGGGAAGCGGGGCCGCCTGCGCGCGGCGGGCATCCTGGTCGCGGCGGGGCTCGCGCTGGCGGTGGCCGGCTGCGATACGGTCGGCTACTACTACCAGTCCATCGGCGGCCACCTTGGCGTGATGGCGCAGGCGCAGTCGCTCGATGAGGCGATTGCCGGCGCACACGCTTCCAATGACACACGCCTGGCCCAGCGCCTGGCGCTGGCGCGCCGCATCCGCGACTACGCCTCGCGCGAGCTGAAGCTGCCCGACAACGGCAGCTATCGCCGCTACGCCAACCTGCACCGTCCCTACGTGGTCTGGAGCGTGTTCGCCACGCCCGAGCTGTCGATGTCGTTGCACCAGTGGTGTTTCCCCATCGTCGGCTGCATCAGCTATCGCGGCTACTACGCACAGGGCGATGCCGAGCACTATGCCGCCGGCTTGCGCCGCGAAGGCCTGGAAGCCTACGTGGCCGGCATTCCGGCCTATTCCACGCTGGGCTATTTCGATGATCCGCTGCTGAACACCTTCGTCTACCTGCCCGAAGGCGAACTGGCCCGCATGATCTTCCATGAACTCGCGCACCAGGTCGTCTATGTGCGCAACGACACGGCGTTCAACGAATCCTTCGCGACCGCGGTGGAAATCGCCGGCGTGGGGCACTGGCTGCATGACGACGCGTCGGACGATGCGCGTGCCAGCTATCGGCTGTACGACAGCCGGCGCCGACAGTTCCGCTCGCTGCTGCTGGACACGCGCGACCGGCTCGATGCCTTGTACCGCTCGAATGCCAGCGACGAAGCCAAGCGCCAGGGCAAGGCCGAGATCTTCGACAGCCTGCGCAGCCAGTACGCCAGGCTGCGCGTGGAGTGGGGCGGCTACAGCGGCTACGACCGCTGGTTCGACCAGCCGCTGACCAACGCGCAGCTGGCCGCCGTGGCCACGTACCAGCAATGGGTGCCGGCCTTCACGGCGCTGCTCGACAGCGTGGGCGGCGACTGGACGCGTTTCTATGCCGAGGCGGCCCGCATCGGCGACCTGCCGCCGGACAAGCGCCACGAGGCCTTGCGCAAACTCGCGCCGCCGGCCGTGAATACCGGGACGCTGAACGCCGAGGAGCGTGCGCCCGGCAGCGTCCGTTCCGACCACTGAGCGGGCGCGCTCAGGCGCCAATCGGCCGAAGCCCGAGGGTGGTCGTCCTGACGGCAGGCGCCTACCCCGCGGTCTGGAGGGATGGCGCGGCCTTGGCGGCGTGCGAGAATTGAAACATGTCGATTGCACCGAAACCCGCAGCGGCGGCCGAAGACACGCCGGCCCGCCCGCATATCGCCGAGCGCCAGGAAGCCCGTCGCCGCCAGATCCTGGACGCGGCGGCGCAGCTCTTCTACACCAAGGGCTATCCCGGCATGACCATGAACGACCTCTGTCGCTCGCTGGGCGTGACCAAGCCGGCGGTCTACTACTATTTCACGGACAAGTACGAGATCTTCGACATCCTGTGCCGCGAATCGGCACAGACCTGCCTGCCGGTGATCCGCGAGACGGCCGATCCGTCGTTGCCGGTCCGCGAACGGCTGAATGCCTGCCTGCTCGAAATGGCGCGGCGCTGCGTGTCGTGCCATGTCGCCGCCACGCTGAGTTTCCGCGACAACCAGTACCTCAAGCCCGAGACGGTGGCCTGGCTCGACAGCATGGCGCGCGAGTTTTATCGGGGCCTCTACACGCTGCTCGAGGAAGGCAAGCGCGAGGGCGTATTCGCGTTCGGCGATGCACGCGTCACAGCGCATTCGATCGGCAGCGTGATCGGCTTCATGTACACCTGGCACCAGCCGGGCCGCATGGACCCCGACGCGCTGGCCAGGGAGCTGGCCTCCAACATGATGAAGCTGGTCCTGCCCGCCTGAGTACGGTTTCAGGGTTATCCCGTGGCCGGCACTGTCGCGGTGGCGCATAATCCTCCTGAGCGCTGGCCCGGCCCCTGAGGACTTCATCTAACGTGTTGTTTTCATACGGGGCGCCGTTTAGCATTCCCGAAAAATCGAACGACCATTCAGAAATCAGGAGACGGTGTCATGGACAGGTTTTGGCTCAAACACTACCCGGCCGGCGTACCCGCCGACATCGATGCCAGCCAGTTTCCCTCGCTTGCGCAGCTGCTCGAGCATTCCTTCCGCACCTATGCCAACCGCCGCGCCTTCGTCTGCATGGACAAGGCCATCACCTACGGCGAGCTGGACCGGATGTCCACGCACTTCGCCGCGTGGCTGCAGTCGCGCGGCCTGCGTCCGGGCGCGCGCGTGGCGATCATGATGCCGAACGTGCTGCAGTATCCGGTGGTGCTGGCCGCCGTGCTGCGCGCCGGGTTTGTCGTGGTCAACGTCAACCCGCTTTATACCCCGCGCGAACTGGAGCACCAGCTCAAGGACAGCGGCGCCGAAGCCATCGTCATCCTCGAGAACTTTGCCACCACGCTGCAGCAGGTGCTGGCGCGCACGCCGGTCAAGCACGTGGTGGTCGCGAGCATGGGCGACATGCTGGGTGGCCTCAAGGGCGCGATCGTCAATTTCGTGGTGCGCAACGTCAAGAAGATGGTGCCGGAGTGGGAACTGCCCAACTGCGCGCGCTTCAACGCCGTGCTGGCGGAAGGGCGCAAGCTCACGCTGCAGCCTGCCACGACCGGCCCGGACGACGTCGCGTTCCTGCAATACACGGGCGGTACCACTGGCGTTTCCAAGGGCGCGGAGCTGCTGCACCGGAACGTCGTGGCCAACGTGCTGCAGTCCGAAGCGTGGATGCAGCCGGCATTGAACAAGGGCGCGCCGATCGAGCAGGTGGTCACGATCACCGCGCTGCCGCTGTACCACATCTTCGCGCTGACGGTCTGCTGCCTGCTGGGCATGCGCAATGGCGGCATGAGCGTGCTGATCCCGAACCCGCGCGACATCCCGGGTTTCATCAGGGAACTGCAGAAATACAAGTTCCACATGTTCCCGGCGGTCAACACGCTGTACAACGCGCTGATCAACAACCCCGAAATCGGCAAGGTCGATTTCTCGGGACTGCGCGTGGCCAATGGCGGCGGCATGGCGGTGCAGGAAGCCGTGGCCAAGCAGTGGCTGGCCAAGACCGGCTGCCCGATCATCGAGGGCTACGGCCTGTCCGAGACCTCGCCTTCGGCGACCTGCAACCCGACCGACAGCACGGCGTTCTCCGGCACCATCGGCCTGCCGCTGCCGTCGACCGATGTCGCCATCCGCGATGATGACGGCCGCGACGTGCCGCTCGGCCAGCCCGGGGAAATCTGCATCCGCGGCCCGCAGGTGATGGCCGGCTACTGGAACCGTCCGGACGAGACCGCCAAGGTCATGACGCCCGACGGCTTCTTCAAGACCGGCGATATCGGCGTGATGGACGAACGCGGGTACACGAAGATCGTCGACCGCAAGAAGGACATGATCCTGGTGTCGGGATTCAACGTCTATCCGAACGAGATCGAAGGCGTGGCGGCCGAATGCCCCGGCGTGCTGGAAGTCGCGGCCGTGGGCGTGCCAGACACGCACTCGGGCGAGGTGGTGAAGCTCTACGTGGTGAAGAAGGACCCGGCCCTTACCGAGGCGGACGTGATCGAGTTCTGCAAGGAACGGCTGACCGGCTACAAGCGGCCCAAGTACGTGGAATTCCGCACGGAGCTGCCGAAGACCAACGTGGGCAAGATCCTGCGCCGCGAACTGCGCGATACGCGCCAGGCGGCGGCCTGACCCAGGCCCAAGGCATAAACGGAACGGCCTCCCTCACGCTGTTGAGGGAGGCCGTATTGCTTTGCACGCGTGGTTCAGCACTCGTTTGATGGCGCCATGCGGGGTTCGCTGCTGCCGTCCGGGTAGATCAGCCGCACGCAGGCACCCGGCTCCAGCCCGGGAACGGCCGGGGCATTGACCGAGGCGATGGTGCCATCGAGGGTGCGCACCTTGTATTGGAACAGGTCGATCTGCTGCTGCGGCGGCGGCCGGTTGAACAGCCGCGAGAGGTCAAACGAGAAGCCGACGCCCACGCCGCCTCCGCCGCCACCGCTGCCTCCCACCGCACCGACGCCAACGCCGCCATAGTTGCCGTAGCCGGCGTTGTCGGCGACATCGATGCGGGTCAGGAAAGTCTTTTCGGTGACGCGGCCGAGCTTGATGGTGGCATTGAGCGGCGTGACCTGCGGCGCGGGCGGCGCCGTGTTGCAGCCGGCCAGCACGGTCAGCAGGGCGGCCAGGACCAGTATGCGTGGGGTCTTCATGGCGAAGTCAGGCCGGCCTTGAGCCGGCCAAGCAGGCGGAACAGGGCGCGGCGGTCGGTATCGGCCAGTCCCGCGAACAGTTGCTCGATCCAGTCTTCATGCGCGCGCGCCATGCGGGAAAACGCCTCGCGGCCGGCCGGCGTGAGCCGGATCAGGTAGGCGCGCCGGTCGGTAGGCAGGGCCTCGCGCGAGACCAGTCCTTCTTCCTGCAACTGGTCGGTGATGCCGGTGACGTTGCCCCCGGTCACCATCATGCGGCGCGACAGCTCGCCCATCTTCAGGCCTTCCGGATGGCGATCGAGCTGGGCCATCAGGTCGAAGCGGGGCAGGGTGCAGGCGAAGTCCTGGCGCAGCCGGCTGCGGATGTCGGCTTCCACCAGGTTGGTGCAGGTCAGCAGGCGCAACCACAGGCGCAGCGCTTCATGCACGGTGTCGCCGGCGCGGGTTTCCAGGTCGACCGGGGCGGCATCGGCATTGCCGGCGGTGGAGGGATTGGGCATCTCTATGGCAGGTTGTGCGACCGGGCGGCCCGCTCCGGCGGGCTGCCCAGAAATTTGATGCCTCAAGTATATGCCGGTTGGACTGTTCGAACCGCTATCTCAGTCCACCTTGGCCCCGGACGCCTTGACCACCTGGGCCCACTTGGCGGTTTCGGCCTTGATCAGCGCCGCGAACTGCTCGGGTGTGTTGCCGACCGGCTCCGCGCCCTGGGCCTGCAGGCGCTCGCGCACGGCCGGCGAGCCCAGCGCCTTGGCCACCTCATGCTGCAGCCGGCTGATGATCTCGTGCGACGTGCCGGCCGGCGCCAGCAGGCCGAACCAGGAGCTGGCCTCGAAGGCAGGAAGGTTCGCGGCGGCGGCGATGGTCGGCACGTCGGGCAGGGCCGGCGATGGCTTTGCGCTGGTCACGGCCAGCGCCTTGAGCTTGCCGGCCTTGATCAGCGCCATCGAGGACGGCAGGTTGTCGAACATGACCTGCATGGTGCCCCCGGCGAGGTCCGTCAGCGCGGGGCCGCTGCCCTTGTACGGGAAGTGGACCATGTAGGTGCGCGTCTGCGTCTTGAACAGTTCGCCAGCCAGGTGGATGGACGTGCCGTTGCCGCTCGACGCCATGTTCAGCTTGCCCGGATTGGCGCGCGCGTAGGCGATCAGGTCGCGCACATTGTTGATCTTGTTCTGCTGGGCGAAGGCCGGGTTGATGACCAGCACGTTGGGCACCGCGGCCACTTCCGTGATCGGCGCGAAGTCCTTGATCGGATCGAACGGCAACTTGCTGTACAGCGACTGATTGATGCCGTGCGTGCCGACCGTGCCCATCAGCAGCGTGTAGCCGTCGGGCGCGGACTTGGCCACGATGTCGGCGCCGATATTGCCGCCGGCTCCGGGCTTGTTGTCCACCACCACGTTCCAGCCGGGCAGCTTCGCCAGCTCGGCCGCCACGGCGCGCGCCAGGATGTCGGTCGTCCCGCCCGCCGCGAAGGGCACCACGAGCCGGATCGGCTTGTTTGGATAGGGATCGGCCGCCACGGCCGCCTGGCCGACCAGTCCGGCCAGGCAGCCGGACAGCAGCAGCGCCATCAGGCGCCGGCGATTGCGTTGCATGGTTGTCTCCTCTCGTGTCCGGCGGACTGGTTGGCTTGTGAGGGCATTCTAGTTACTGCCCGTGACCACGCCGATGAGGAAATGCCCTATGCGTCGCCCACGCACTCATGAAAAAAGGCACCCGAAGAGGTGCCTTTGCCATGCCATGGAAGTCCTGGATCAGAACTTGTGGCGAATACCGACTGCGGCGCCGAACATCGAGCTCTGACCATTGGCCAGCGCATAGCTTTGGCCAAGGGAAAGGCTCGTGGCGTACGTAGTGGCCAGGGATTCCATCGTGAGGCCAGCGTTCCTGGCGTAGGCGGTGCTCAGGTAGACATCGGTGCGCTTGGAGAAGGCGTAATTCGCAACGAAGGCGATTTGCCACGGGTTGGCAACGTGCGTGTCGCCGAACAGGCTCTTGATGTTGTCGTAGTTGTATTCGAGCGTCAGGCCGACAGACGGGGTGACTTGGTAGTTGGCGCCGACCCAGAAGAAGTCGTCACGCTGGATCAGCACGTCTGCGTTGTTCTTCTGCTGGCCCCAACGGTAACCGCCCATGATCTTGGCCGGACCCCACGAATAGCTGCCAGCGACCGAAGCCTTCTTGACGGTGCCGTTGCCGGTACCGATGGTCGGATTCCACTGGTCGTAGCCAATGGTTGCGCCGAACGAGCCTCCAAGGTAGGTGACAGCCGCACCGTAGCCGGTATCGCGACGGAACGCGCCCGGGACTTCACCGTTGCCACCGATCGGCGTTGCCACGCCGACGGTTGCCGGCAAGGCTACGCCCGTGCCGAACGACCAGTGGGCTCCGGCGGTGAACGGGCCGAACTTGCCCGTGTACTTGATGGTGTTGTCCTCGCGGTAGTTCGGACCTTGCTGCAGTACGACTGGCTCGTACTGGGTGGCATAGGCGGTCGGCGAGAAGTTAGCCAGGGCGTCGAACATCGCGACGTACTGGCGACCGAAGGTGAACTGCCCGATGCTGTCGCTTTGCAGACCCACGAAAGACTGGCGGCCAAAGAGGCGGCCGCTTTGCTGGAGGCCGCCCGTGTCGCTGCTGAAGCCGCTCTCAAGCACGAACACAGCCTTCAGGCCGGCGCCGAGGTCCTCCGTGCCGCGCAAGCCCCAGCGCGACCCGGACAGGCCGCCAGGGTCCATGCGGGTAACGGAATGGGACGGACCACGATTGAAGCCGTTGGCTGCAGTGGGCACGACGCCAACGTTATTAACGTACTCGATATTGGCGTCCACCACGCCGTACAGCGTCACGCTCGATTGTGCTTGTGCCGCACCAGCAAAGGCACCCAATGCCGCCATCGCGATAAGCGATTTTTTCATGCTCCAGGATCTCCACTAATGATTGTTATGTGGTCAACGGGGAAACCTCCTACGGTCTCCATTCCCTATTGCCAAACTTCGTAAGAAGTTGCGAAGTACTGTAACAAACAACCCTAAATTCACTATCTGGTGCCAATGCCCTTTGTCTTCTTTTAACAACTCAGGGTTTTTGTGTACTTTTGGGTAAATAGCGAGGCCTGGCATGGGTTGGCGGGAGTTAGAGGCTTGCTACAATGCGGGTAATCCCGATGCTTGCGCCGGTTGTGCGGCGGCATGTTCGCGCTGGCTGTGAGGAAATTTCGGGCCCATTTGCCTGCCTTTCTTTTGATTTCTCTGCTCTATTCGCTTTCCCGCATGGACACCTTCATCCGCGAATTCGACATGGCACTGCGCGCCATCTCCGGCGCCACGCGTTCGGGCCGTTCCAACCCGGCAGACCGGCTGGCGCCGGACGACGGCCAACTCAGTGCCGACGAGCGCCGCCACGTGGCTGGCCTGATGCGCATCAACCATGTTGGCGAGGTCTGCGCGCAGGCCCTGTACCAGGCGCAGAAACTCACCGCGCGCAACGGTGACGTGCGGGCCCAGATGGACGCCGCCGCGCGCGAGGAAGAAGACCATCTCGCCTGGTGCGCCGAGCGTCTGCGCGAACTGGACTCGCGGCCGAGCTTGCTGAACCCGCTCTGGTATGCCGGCGCGTTTGCCATCGGCTTCCTGGCCGGACGCGCCGGCGACCGCGTCAGCCTGGGCTTCGTGGCCGAGACCGAACACCAGGTCGAGCAGCACCTGAGCGGCCACCTTGAACGCCTGCCTGACGCGGACGGCCGCTCGCGCGTCATCCTTGAGCAGATGCGCGACGACGAGATCCGCCATGGCGATGCCGCCCGCGCTGCCGGTGGCGTGCCGTTGCCCGCCCCGGTGCGCGCGCTGATGCGCGGTGCGTCGCGCGTGATGACCACGGCCGCCTACCGGATCTGACTCTCGCAAGAGCCCGATGCCGGCCCCTTTTCGGCGGCCATGTCTGGCGAATGTTGTATCCTTCCCCACGGTCGCGGGCCGGTCTTTCCCGCACCGTCGGCAGTTCCTCCCCCGGTAGTTCTCAGGTGGTTTCTCTGCTTTCCTCCCTAAGATCTTCATTTCATTAAGGATTCGCTTCTGCGTGCGTGTCGGTTTGCGCGCTAAGTCTTTGTTCTGATTCGAGAATCCCGGTTTGTTGCCCTGCAACGAGCCTTGACCCGCGAAATTGCTTCCTCTAAAGTGGGAAATAGTGTGAGGAAGTGTATTTTTGTGTGAAATTGAGCCCTTCCCGTGGGATGATCCACAGGGTCGGGAACTGAGCGATTCACGCACGTGCCGGCTAGGCAGAAGCCGGTCGGGACCGGGGGGCGAGCTTGTTTCAGGGAGCATCGGCGCTCTCGCTGGATGCCAAGGGGCGGATGTCCATTCCGTCGCGGCACCGGGAAGCGCTGCAACAGCAGGCCGAGGGCCGGGTGACGCTGACCAAGCACCCGGACGGCTGCCTGCTGCTGTTTCCCAGGCCCGAGTGGGAAGTTTTCCGGGAACGGATTGCGGCGCTGCCGATGGATGCGCACTGGTGGAAGCGCATCTTCCTGGGCAACGCTGCCGACGTGGAGATGGACGGCGCAGGCCGCGTGCTGATTGCACCGGAGCTGCGCGGTGCCGCCATGCTCGACAAGGAAGTCATGCTGCTCGGCATGGGCAGCCATTTCGAAGTCTGGGATGCCGCGACATACGCCGCCAAGGAACAGCAGGCGATGGCGCAGGGCATGCCGGAAGCATTGAAGAATTTCTCTTTCTGACAAGGTCATGAGTCCTACCGGATCGCCGGCAACCCCCGCCCTGCGCCATCGCACCGTGCTGCTGGACGAGGCCGTCGAGGCGCTGGTCTGGCGCCCGGACGGCGCCTACGTGGACGGCACCTTCGGCAGGGGAGGGCACAGCCGGGCGGTTCTGGCCCGGCTGGGGCCAGACGGGGCGCTCGTCGCATTCGACAAGGACCCAGCAGCAATCGCAGAAGCGGGCACCATCCAGGATGCCCGCTTCTCCATTGAGCACGAGAGCTTTGCAGCCATGGGCGAGCGCCTGGCCGGGCGTGGCCATGTGGCTGGCGTGCTCCTCGACCTGGGGATCAGCTCGCCCCAGATCGACGAGGCGGCGAGGGGGTTTTCCTTTCGTTTCGAGGGCCCGCTGGACATGCGCATGGACACCACGCGCGGCATCACTGCCGCCCAGTGGCTGGCGCAGGCGGAAGAGCACGACATTGCCAGGGTGATACGAGACTATGGGGAAGAACGGTTTGCTGTACAGATTGCAAAGGCGATTGTTGCTCGCCGGCGCGAACCCGGCGATGGCGGACCTCTCGCCACTACTGCCGACCTTGCCGCGCTCGTGGCGAAAGCCGTCAAAACACGCGAGAAGGGTCAGGACCCTGCGACCCGCACCTTTCAGGCTCTACGGATTCACATCAATCAAGAGCTTGAGGACCTCGAAAGAGGGCTGAAGGCCGCCTATGACCTGCTGCAGGTAGGGGGCCGCCTCGTGGTGATCAGCTTCCATTCGCTGGAGGACCGCATCGTCAAGCGGTTCATGGCGGCGCACGCCCGTCCCCAGCAGGATGCCGATCCGGCGCTGCGCCGCGCGCCGCTGCGCGCGGCCGACCTGCCGCAGCCGACGCTGCGCCTGCTGGGCCGCGTCAAGCCCGGCGCG
Organism: Cupriavidus sp. 21MJTG02-4; assembly: GCF_057798975.1. NCBI lineage: Bacteria > Pseudomonadati > Pseudomonadota > Betaproteobacteria > Burkholderiales > Burkholderiaceae > Cupriavidus > Cupriavidus sp. 21MJTG02-4. The sequence continues at coordinate 23,061 of NZ_JBYOJP010000002.1, forward strand.
CAGGAGGTTGCCGACAACCCGCGTGCGCGCTCGGCCGTGATGCGCGTGGCCGAGAAGCTGGCGCCGGCCGTACCGGGCCAGGGAGGCCGGCCGGCATGAATCGCCTGACCTTCTTCCTGCTCGCCGCGCTGATCTTCTGCGCGCTCTCGCTGGTGAGCGCGCAGCACCAGGCGCGCACGCTGTTTGTGGCGATGGAACGCGCACAGTCCGAGGAGAAGCAGCTCGACGTCGACTGGTCGCGGCTGCAATACCAGCAAAGCGCGCTGGGCAAGAGCGCGCGCATTGCGGAGGCCGCGCGTACCCAGCTGCACATGGCGCCGGTCATGGCGGGCAGGACCCAGTACCTCTCGGGTATCGTGCTGCCGCAGGCGGCGCCGGCACCCGCGGCGGCCGCATCGGTTCCCGCCGGGGAGGAACGTCCATGAACATGCCCCGCAACGGCGCCCCCTCGCGCAACCGCCCGAATAACTCCCGTCCGCGCACCGGCCAGTTCTCGGCCAGCCCCGTGCTGGGCCTGCGCCTGCCGATGTGGCGCTCCAAGTTCGTCGTGTTCCTGATGTTCGCGGCGTTCGTGGCGCTGGCCGTGCGCGCGCTGTGGATCCAGGGCCCGGGCAACCAGTTCTACGAAGCGGAAGGCAAGAAGCGCTTCCAGCGCACGCTCGAGCTGCCCGCCACGCGCGGCAAGATCCTGGACCGCAACGGCCTGGTGCTGGCCACCAGCCTGCCGGTCAAGGCGATCTGGGCCGTGCCCGAAGACGTGCCGAACCAGGTCGAAGCCGCCAAGATCCGCCAGCTTGCGAAGCTGCTCGACATGTCCGAGAAGGACCTGGGGCGCAAGCTGTCGGAAGACAAGAGCTTTGTCTACCTGAAGCGCCAGGTGCAGCCGGACGTGGCGGAGAAGATTGCCGCGCTCAAGATCGAAGGCGTCCACCAGACTCGCGAATACAAGCGCTTCTACCCCGAAGGCGAGGCCATGGCGCACATCGTCGGCTTCACCAATGTCGAGGACCGCGGCCAGGAAGGCGTGGAGCTCGCGCGCGAAGCCGGCCTGGCCGGGCGCGCCGGCGCGCGCCAGGTGATCAAGGACCGCCTGGGCCGCGTGGTCGAGGACGTCGGCATCATCAAGACGCCGCGCGACGGCGCCGACATGCAGCTGTCGATCGACGCCAAGATCCAGTACCTGGCCTACAACGAACTGAAGGCGGTGGTCGAGCGCAGCAAGGCCAAGGCCGCCAGCGCGGTGGTGCTCGACGCCCAGACCGGCGAGGTGCTGGCGCTGGCCAACTGGCCGACCTACAACCCGAACGACCGCACCCGGCTGTCGGGCGAGCAGCTGCGCAACCGCGTGCTGACCGACACCTTCGAGCCGGGCTCGATGATGAAGCCGATCTCGATCGGCCTGGCCCTGCAGCTCAAGCGCGTGACCCCGTCGACGGTGATCATCACCACCGGCAAGTACAACTTCGAAGGTGCCACCATCAGCGACACCCACAACTACGGCGCGCTGACCGTGGGCGGCGTGATCCAGAAGTCGAGCAATATCGGCACGACCAAGATCGCGATGATGATGAAGCCCCAGGAAATGTGGGACATGTTCACCAGCGTGGGCCTGGGCCAGGCGCCGAAGATCGGCTTCCCGGGCGCCGTGGCGGGCCGCGTGCGGCCGTACAAGAGCTGGCGCCCGATCGAGCAGGCCACGATGTCCTACGGCTACGGCCTGTCGGTGTCGCTGTTCCAGATGGCGCATGCCTACACGATCTTCGCCCATGACGGCGAGATCATTCCCGTGTCGATGTTCCGCACCAACGGTCCCGTCACCGGCGAGCGCATCCTGTCGCCGCAGGTTGCCCGCGACGTGCGCGGCATGCTCGAAACCGTGACCGCGCCGGGCGGCACCGCGCCGGAAGCGCAGGTGATGGGCTACCGCGTCGGCGGCAAGACCGGTACCGCGTACAAGCACGAAGGCCGCGGCTACAACCGCAGCAAGTACCGCGCCTCGTTCATCGGCCTGGCGCCGATGTCCAACCCGCGTGTGATCGTGGCCGTCAGCGTGGACGAGCCGACCGCCGGCAGCCACTACGGCGGCGCCGTGGCCGGCCCGGTCTTCGCCGCCATCACCGGCGGCACGCTGCGCGCCCTGAACGTCCAGCCCGATTCGCCGATCCGCCAGCTGGTGGTCAGCGACAAGGTGCAGGAAAGCGAACCGTGGAGCTCGACGCAATGACGGCCAAGCCGCTGCTCCCGCTCGAGATCGCCGCACAGGCCAGCGACGCGCTGGCCTGGCTGCGTACCAAGGTGCCGGCCAATGCGCAGCTGACCGGCGACACGCGCCGGCTGGCGCGCGGCGATGTCTTCTTCGCCTACGTGCTAGGCAATGAACGTCTGTCCACCGACGGCCGCCCGCATATCGCCCAAGCCATCGCCGCCGGCGCTGGCGCCATCGTCTATGAGGCCGATGGCTACGACTGGACCTTCGGTGACACGGTCCCGCACCTGGCGCTGGAGAACCTGCATCAGCTGGCCGGTCCGATCGCAGCCGGCTGGCACGGCAATCCTGCGCGGGGGCTCGCGGTGACCGGCATGACTGGCACCAACGGCAAGACCTCGTGCAGCCAGTGGCTGGCGCGGGTGCTGCAGGCCACCGGCACGCCGTGCGCGACCATCGGCACGCTCGGCACCGGTTTCCCGGATGCGCTGCAGCCGACCGGCTTCACCACGCCCGACGCCGTGCAATTGCAGGCGAGCCTGGCCAGCCTGCACGATGCCGGTGCACGCGCGGTGGCGATGGAGGTCTCCTCGCACGGACTCGAGCAGGAGCGCGTGGCCGGCACGCATTTCTCGGTTGCGGTCCTGACCAACCTGACCCAGGATCACCTCGACTACCACGGCACCATGGCCGAGTACGAGGCCGCCAAGGCGCGCCTGTTCGGCTGGGACGGCCTGCGCACCGCCGTGATCAATCGCGATGACGGCATGGGCCGGCGGTTGCTGGCGTCCAATGGCGCGGCCATCCGCGCGCCGCACGTGATCGAGTACGGCATCGACGGACCGGCGGGCGCGTCGGTCAGCGGCACGCGTGGGCGCTGGTTGCGCGCCACCGGCGTCCGTGCGACGGCAACCGGCACCGCTTTCCATATCGATGGCAGCTTCGGCAGTGCCGACGTGGCGACGCCGATGATCGGCGCGTTCAATGTCAGCAACCTGCTGGCGGTGCTGGGGGCGGCGCTGGCCAATGGAGTGGCCTGGGATGCCGCGCTGGCCGCATTGCGCGCACTCGCGCCTGTGGACGGCCGCATGGAGTTGTTCGGCGTCCACGGCGGCCAGGACAGCCCGCTGGCCGTGGTCGACTACGCGCACACGCCCGACGCGCTTGAAAAGACGCTCGAAGCGTTGCGCCCGGTGGCCCAGGCGCGCAATGGGCGCCTGTGGTGCGTGTTCGGCTGCGGCGGCGACCGCGATCCGATCAAGCGTCCGCTGATGGGCGCGGTGGCGGAACGCCTCGCCGACGAGATCGTGCTGACCAGCGACAACCCCCGCAGCGAGGAGCCGCAGGACATCCTCGACGCCATTGCCGACGGCATGGCCGACCGCGCGCGCGGGCGCCAGATCGAAGATCGCGCCGCCGCCATTCTTTATGCAATCAAGCACGCGGCCGGTGCCGACGTGGTGCTGGTGGCCGGCAAGGGCCATGAAGCCACGCAGGAGAGCCATGGCCGCAAGCGGCCGTTCTCGGACCGCGAGCACGTACGTCTGGCCCTCGCCGCGCGGGGGGTATCGGCATGAGCCATCCAGTAATGACCAGTTTGCAGGAAGCCGCCGGCTGGATTGCCGGCGCGCGTGTTTTGGGCGATGGCGCGCAGGGCTTTGCCCGCGTGCACACCGACAGCCGCACGGTCGAGCCGGGCGACCTGTTTGTCGCGCTCAAGGGCGAGCGTTTCGACGCGCATGATTTCATTGCCGACGTGGTCGCGCGCGGCGCTGTCGCCGTGCTGGTGAGCCGCGAGGTCGATGCCGGCGTGCCGGCGATCGTCGCACCGGACACGCGCATCGCGCTCGGCGAACTCGGCGCCGGGTGGCGCCGCCAGTTCACACTGCCGGCGGTAGCGGTGACGGGCAGCAATGGCAAGACCACGGTCAAGGAAATGATCGCGGCCATCTTCGCCGCGGCCGTGGGCGAAGACCAGCGCCTGGCGACCGGCGGCAACCTGAACAACGACATCGGCCTGCCCCTGACGGTGCTGCGCCTGCGCGCGTCGCACCGTCTCGCCGTGCTCGAACTCGGCATGAACCATCCGGGCGAGACGGTCTACCTGGCTGGCATCGCCCAGCCGACCGTCGCCGTGGTCACGAACGCCCAGCGCGAGCACCAGGAATTCATGGTCAGCGTGGAAGCGGTGGCCCACGAGCACGCAGCGGCGATTGCCGCGCTGCCTGCCGACGGCGTGGCCGTGTTTCCGCTCGACGAGGAAAGCGGTGGCCAGCACGCCGCGGTGTGGCGCAACGCTGCCGGAGCGCGCCGCGTGCTGAGCTTCGGCACCACGCCCAAGGCGGACGTGCATGCCACCGTGGCGCTGGTCGACGGCGTCCAGGTGATGCAGGTCCGCGCGCCGGGCCATGCCTTCGAGGTCCGCCTCGGACTGCTCGGCACGCACAACGTGCGCAATGCACTGGCCGCAACGGCCTGTGCGCTGGCGGCCGGCGTGCAGGTCCCGGCGATCCAGGAAGGCCTGGCGGCGTTCAAGCCCGTCAAGGGCCGCCTGCAGGTCAAGCACACGCCGGGCGGCACCGTGGTCATCGACGACACCTACAACGCCAACCCCGATTCCATGCGCGCCGCCATCGACGTGCTGGCCGGGTTTGCCGCGCCGCGCCTGCTGGTGCTGGGCGACATGGGCGAAGTGGGCGATCAGGGACCGGCCTTCCACACGGAGATCGGCGCCTACGCGCACGCGTGCGGCATCGAGGCGCTGTGGGCGATCGGCGAACTGGCGCCGCACGCCGTGCAGGCATTCGGCGCGCAGGGCAGGCATTTCGGCCGGGCGGAGGATCTCGTCCGGGCGCTGGAGGAAGACGCAGGGGGCATGGTGGCCGGGGCTGGCGCCGTGCTGGTGAAGGGATCGCGCTTTATGCGCATGGAACGGATGGTGGATGCGCTGGTCGCAAACACTTCCGCAAACTAAGTAAGAAGACACGATGTTATTGGCTCTGGCCCAGTGGCTGCAAAACGATTACAGCTTCCTTCGGGTCGTCAACTACCTGACCTTCCGCGCGGTGATGGCCAACCTCACCGCGCTGGTGATCGGCCTGGCGGCCGGTCCGTGGGTCATTCGCAAGCTGACAGAACTGAAGGTCGGCCAGGCCGTGCGCACGATCGGCCCGCAGACACACCTGGTCAAGTCCGGCACCCCGACCATGGGCGGCGTGCTGGTGCTCGTCTCCATCGCCATCTCGACGCTGCTGTGGTGCGACTGGGGCAACCGCTTTATCTGGGTGGTGATGCTGGTCACCTTCGGCTATGGCGCCATCGGCTGGGTCGACGACTACCGCAAGGTGGTCTATCGCGACCCGCGCGGCATGTCGAGCCGCGAGAAGTTCTTCTGGCAGACCTTGATCGGGCTGGTGGCCGCGGTCTACCTGGCCTTCTCGGTCTCGGAAAGCAGCAACGTTCGCGTCTGGGAACTGTTCCTGAACTGGGTCGAGGGCGGGCTGTCGCTGGACATGCCGTACAAGTCGAACCTGATCGTGCCCTTCTTCAAGGAAATCAGCTACCCGCTGGGCGTGGCCGGTTTCATCGTGCTGACGTACCTGGTGATCGTCGGGTCGAGCAATGCGGTCAACCTGACCGATGGCCTGGACGGCCTGGTGATCATGCCGGTCGTGCTGGTCGGCGGTGGCCTGGGCGTGTTTGCCTACGTGATGGGCAGCTCGGTCTACAGCAAGTACCTGCTGTTCCCGCATATCCCCGGCGCGGGCGAACTGCTGATCTTCTGCTCGGCACTGGCCGGTGCGGGGCTGGCTTTCCTCTGGTTCAACGCGCACCCGGCGCAGGTGTTCATGGGCGACGTCGGCGCGCTGGCGCTGGGCGGCGCGCTTGGCACGGTGGCAGTGATCGTGCGGCAGGAGATCGTGCTGTTCGTGATGGGCGGCATCTTCGTCGTGGAAACCGTGTCGGTGATGCTGCAGGTCACGTGGTTCAAGATCACCAAGCGCCGCTATGGCGAAGGGCGACGGCTCTTCCGCATGGCGCCGCTGCACCACCATTTCGAGCTGAGCGGCTGGAAGGAGACGCAGGTCACCGTGCGCTTCTGGATCATCACCATGCTGCTGGTGCTGATCGGGCTGTCGACGCTGAAGCTGCGCTGATGCGGGCGCGGGTTATTTAGACAACTGGATTACTGAACTCAAAAGGCGGGAATACGAAGTGTTTGGCGAGCTGCAAAAACCTCATGTGCTGGTACTGGGCCTCGGCGAATCGGGGCTGGCCATGGCGCGCTGGTGTGGCCTGAACGGCTGCGCGGTGCGCGTGGCCGACACGCGCGAGGCCCCCGCCAACCTTGTCTTCCTGCAGGCCGAGTTGACGACGGCCGAGTTCGTGGGCGGCGCATTTGCCGAAAGCCTGCTCGACGGCATCGGCATGGTGGCGATCAGCCCGGGCCTGCCGCCGCTCGAGGCCGACACCGGCGCGCTGCTGGATACCGCGCGTGCGCGCGGCATCCCCGTGTGGGGCGAGATCGAACTGTTCGCGCGCGCGCTCGCGCACCTGCAGGCCGAGTCGGGCTACGCACCGAAGGTGCTGGCCATCACCGGCACCAACGGCAAGACCACCACCACGGCGCTGACCGGCCGGCTGGTCGAGCGGGCCGGCAAGAGCGTGGCGGTAGCGGGCAATATCAGCCCGTCGGCGCTGGACAAGCTGTCGGCCTGCATCGCCTCGGTCACGCTGCCGGACGTGTGGGTGCTGGAGCTGTCGAGCTTCCAGCTCGAAACCACGCACACGCTGGCGCCGCACGCGGCGACCGTGCTCAACGTCACGCAAGACCATCTGGACTGGCATGGCTCGATGCAAGCCTATGCCGCGTCCAAGGCGCGCATCTTCGGCCCGGCCGGCACGGCCTGCGTGCAGGTGCTGAACCGCAATGACCGCCTGACCATGGACATGGCCCGTCCGGGCACGGCGCCGGTGACGTTCGGCATCGACCTGCCCGAGACGCCAGGCAGCTTTGGCGTGCTGCGCGAGGGCGGCATGCCCTGGCTGGTGCTGGCCGAAACCGATACGGAAGCGGAAGCGGAGAACAAGCCCCGCCGCCGCAAGGCCGCCGCCGAGCAGGAAGCCGTGCCGGTGCGCCACAAGCGGCTGATGCCGGCCGATGCGCTGCATATCCGCGGCATGCACAACGCCACCAACGCCATGGCGGCGCTGGCGCTGTGCCGTGCCATCGACCTGCCGCTCAACGCGCTGCTCCATGGCCTGCGCGAATACCGTGGCGAGCCGCACCGCGTGGAGTGGGTCGCCACCATCGACGACGTCGAGTATTTCGACGACAGCAAGGGCACCAACGTGGGTGCCACGGTGGCCGCGCTGTCCGGCCTGGACAAGCGCGTCGTGCTGATCGCCGGCGGCGAAGGCAAGGGCCAGGACTTCTCGCCGCTGGCCGCGCCGGTGGCGCAGTACGCGCGCGCGGTGGTGCTGATCGGCCGTGCCGCCGGCGAGCTGCGCGACGCACTCCAGGGTAGCGGCGCTTCACTGCTGGATGCCGCCACGCTCGAAGAAGCCGTCAACAAGTCTGCCGAGCTGGCAGAGAGCGGCGATGTCGTGCTGCTGTCGCCGGCCTGTGCCAGCTTGGACATGTTCCGCAACTACGTGCACCGCGCCGAAGTGTTCCGCGCCGCGGTGGAAGAACTGGCCCTGTCGCGGGGGATCATGCCATGAGTGACTCGCAGGTCAAGCGCAGCGGTTTCATCGGCGCCACCATCGGCAACGCCTGGGGTGGCCTGCGTGATGCGGTATCCGGCGTCAAGCCGACCCGTTCGCGCATGATGGAGTACGACCAGCCCCTGCTGTGGGTGGCGATCGTGCTGCTCGCGCTCGGCCTGGTGATGGTCTACTCGGCGTCGATCGCGCTGCCGGACTCGCCGCGCTACGCCAACTATCGCGAAAGCCACTTCCTGGTCCGGCACTTGTTCGCGCTGCTGATCGGGCTGTCGGTCGGACTCGCGGCGTTCCAGATTCCGGTCAAGGTGTGGGACCGCTACGCGCCCAAGCTCTTCATCATCGCGCTCCTGATGCTGGTGGTGGTGCTGGTGCCATTCGTCGGCAAGGGCGTGAACGGCGCGCGCCGCTGGATTCCGCTGGGGATCATGAATTTCCAGCCGTCGGAGCTGATGAAGCTCGCGGTGGTGCTGTACGCGGCCAACTACACCGTGCGCAAGCAGGAATGGATGCAGACCGTGGCCAAGGGCTTCCTGCCGATGGGCGTGGCCGTGGTGGTGGTCGGCATGCTGCTGCTGCTCGAGCCCGACATGGGCGCGTTCCTGGTGATCGCCGCGGTGGCCATGGGCATCCTGTTCCTGGGCGGCATCAACGGCAAGCTGTTCGCGGGGCTGGTCGGCGTGGCAGTCGGCGCGTTCGCGCTGCTGATCACGGCGTCGCCATGGCGGCGCGAGCGGATCTTTGCGTACCTGAACCCGTGGGAAGAGAGCAACGCGCTCGGCAAGGCCTACCAGCTCACGCACTCGCTGATCGCCTTCGGGCGCGGGGAGTGGACCGGCGTCGGCCTGGGCGGCAGCATCGAGAAGCTGCACTACCTGCCCGAGGCGCACACCGACTTCATCCTCGCCGTGATCGGCGAGGAATTCGGCTTCGTGGGCGTGCTGGTCGTGATCATCCTGTTCTACTGGCTGGTGCGCCGCGCGTTCGGCATCGGCCGCATCGCGCTGCAGCTCGATCGCACCTTTGCCGGCCTGGTGGCCAAGGGCATCGGCGTGTGGATCGGCTGGCAGACCTTTATCAATATGGGCGTGAACCTGGGCCTGCTGCCGACCAAGGGGCTGACGCTGCCGCTGGTCAGCTATGGCGGCTCGGGCATCCTGATGAATTGCGTGGCGCTGGCGATCCTGCTGCGCATCGACTATGAAAACCGCGTGCTGATGCGTGGAGGGAAGGTATGACGCAGCAGCGCACCCTGCTCGTGATGGCCGGCGGCACCGGGGGACACGTGTTCCCGGGGCTGGCGGTCGCGCACGCGCTGCGCGAGCAGGGCTGGAAGGTGGTCTGGCTGGGCAACCGCACGGGCATGGAAGCCACGCTGGTGCCGAAGCACGATATCCCGATGGAGTTCATCCAGTTCGGCGGGTTGCGTGGCAAGGGCCTGGTGACCAAGTTCCTGCTGCCGCTGAACCTGCTGCGCGCGTTCTGGCAAAGCCTCGGCGCGCTGCGCCGCGTGCGGCCGAGCGTGGTCCTGGGCATGGGCGGCTATATCACGTTCCCGGCGGGCATGATGGCCTCGCTGCTCGGGCGCCCGCTGGTGCTGCACGAGCAGAACTCCATCGCCGGCCTGGCCAACAAGGTGCTGGCCAAGGTGGCAGACCGCGTGCTGTGCGCGTTCCCGGACACGCTGCCCGGCAGCGAGTGGACCGGCAATCCGGTGCGCGACGAAGTCGCCCACATGGCCGGGCCGGAGGCACGCTATGACCAGCGCACCGGTCCGCTCAACGTACTGGTGGTGGGTGGAAGCCTGGGCGCCGCGGCGCTCAACGACGTCGTGCCGAAGGCCATCGCCATGCTGCCTGAAGCGCAGCGTCCGGTGGTCACGCATCAGGCCGGTGCGAAGCAGATCGACACATTGCGCGCGAACTATGCCGCCGCGCAGGTGTCTGCACAGACCGTGCCTTTTATCGAAGACATGGCGAAGGCATATGCCGACGCCGACCTGGTGATCTGCCGCGCGGGTGCAATGACGGTTTCGGAAGTGGCCGCCGCCGGCGTGGCGGCGCTGTTCGTGCCGTTCCCGCATGCGGTGGACGATCACCAGACGACCAACGCGGAATTCCTGGCGAAGCAGGGCGCAGCCCTGCTCGTGCAGCAAAAAGAACTGACGGCGGACGGGCTGGCGCAAACCATCGCCAGCCTGAACCGGCCGCAACTGAAAGACATGGCGCGCCTGGCGCGCGGACTGGCCAAGCCTGAGGCAACCCGGCGCGTAGCCGAGGTATGCAGTCAGATGGCCAGGGACTGAAGCCCCATACATGTAGTGACTCAATGAAGCATATCGTCAAGAACATCCACTTCGTAGGCATCGGCGGCGCCGGCATGAGCGGCATCGCGGAGGTCCTGCTGAACCTGGGCTACAAGGTCTCGGGTTCCGACCTGGGCAGCAATGCCGCCACGCGGCGCCTGGCCTCGCTCGGCGCCACGGTCATGCACGGTCATGACGCGGCCCATATCGCCGGCGCCAATGCCGTGGTGGTTTCCACCGCCGTGAGCGGCGACAACCCCGAAGTGCTGGCCGCCCGCGCCAGGCGCATCCCGGTGGTGCCGCGCGCGGTGATGCTGGCCGAACTGATGCGCCTGAAGCAGGGCGTGGCCATTGCCGGCACGCACGGCAAGACCACCACCACGAGCCTGGTGGCCTCGGTGCTGGCCGAGGGCGGGCTGGACCCGACCTTCGTGATCGGCGGCCGGCTGAATTCCGCGGGCGCCAACGCGCGCCTGGGCACCGGCGACTTCATCGTGGCCGAGGCGGACGAATCCGACGCATCGTTCCTCAACCTGTTCCCGGTCATCGAGGTCATCACCAATATCGATGCCGACCACATGGACACCTACGGGCACGACTTTGCGCGGCTCAAGCAGGCGTTCATCGAATTCACGCAGCGCCTGCCGTTCTACGGCATCGCCGTGCTGTGCGTGGATGACCCGAACGTGCGCGAGATCCTGCCGTTCGTGTCCAAGCCCGTGGTGCGCTACGGTTTTGCCGAAGATGCGCAGATCCGCGCGGTCAACGCGCGCGCCGTCGACGGCCAGATGCATTTCACCGTGCTGCGCTATCTCAACGGCCATTCGGAGCCGCCGCTGGACGTGGTGCTGAACCTGCCGGGCCTGCACAACGTGCAGAACGCGCTGGCCGCGATCGCCATCGCCACCGAACTCGAAGTGCCCGATGCCGCCATCGTCAAGGCGCTGCGCGAATTCCACGGCGTCGGCCGCCGCTTCCAGCGCTACGGCGAAGTCGCCACGGCCGACGGCACCGGTACGTTCACGCTGGTGGACGACTACGGCCACCACCCGGTGGAAATGGCCGCCACGCTCGCCGCCGCGCGTGGCGCGTTCCCGGACCGCCGCCTGGTGCTGGCGTTCCAGCCGCACCGGTTCACGCGGACGCGCGATTGTTTCGAGGATTTCGTCAAGGTGCTCGGCACCGTTGACGCGCTGCTGCTGGCCGAGGTCTATGCCGCCGGCGAAGCGCCGATCGTCGCGGCCGATGGCCGCGCGCTGACCCGTGCCCTGCGTGTGGCAGGCAAGGTCGAACCTGTATTCGTGGAGCAGATGGAAGAGATGCCGCAGGCCATCATGAGTGCCGCCCGGCCCGGCGATGTGGTCGTGACCATGGGGGCCGGCACGATCGGCGCGGTGCCGGGACAAGTGGTCTCGCACCAGCAGCCGCTGCAGGCGGGAGGTGTGGCATGAGCTTCGTTGCCAATCCCAAGATCGACCCGAAGGCGCTCGGCAAGGTCGGCGTGCTGTTCGGCGGCCGCTCGGCGGAACGCGAGATTTCGCTGATGTCCGGCAGCGGCGTGCTGGCCGCGCTGCAATCGCGCGGCGTAGATGCACATGGCTTCGATCCGGCCACGCAGGGCGTCGCCGAACTGGCCGCGGCCGGCTTCGACCGCGTCTTTATCGCGCTGCACGGCCGCTACGGCGAAGACGGCACCATGCAAGGCCTGCTGGAACAGCTCGGCGTGCCGTACACCGGCAGCGGCGTGCTGGCCTCGGCGCTGGCCATGGACAAGGAAGCGACCAAGCGCCTGTGGATGACGCATGACCTGCCGACGCCGCGCTTTGCCATGCTGCACGCCGACACCGACTTCAATGCCGTGGTGGCCGACCTGGGCCTGCCGCTGATCGTCAAGCCGGCGCGTGAAGGCTCGTCGATCGGCCTGAGCAAGGTCACCGACGCGTCGCAAATGCGTGAGGCATTCGAGAAGGCGGCCGCGCTGGACAACGACGTCATTGCCGAGACCTTTGTCGACGGGGCCGAGCTGACTTGCCCGCTGGTGGGGGAGGGCGCCACGGCCGAAGCGCTGCCGGTGATCCGCATCGTTGCGCCGGATTCGAACTATGACTATCAAAATAAGTACTTTACTGACGATACCCAATATCTGTGTCCGTCAGGCCTGAGCGCTGAGGTCGAGCGCGAGGTGCAGCAACTGGCGGTGCAGGCCTACCGCGTGCTGGGTTGCCGTGGCTGGGCGCGCGCGGACGTGATGCTGCGCGCCGACGGCAAGCCTTTCCTGCTTGAAATGAATACCTCGCCGGGCATGACCGGCCATTCGCTGGTGCCGATGGCCGCGCGCGCGGCTGGCATCAGCTACGAGGATTTCGTCATGCAGGTGGTGGCCGCCGCAACGCTGGACCTGCATCCGAACGAACACTGGAAACCCGAATAACCCTGGCAAGACTGTACCGGACGAACTCGCACCATGTGGCATAACGCTCGCCTGCTCAACCTGATCGCCTCCGCGCTCTACGCGCTGGTGGCGCTGATGGCGCTCGCGGCCGGTCTGCTGTGGCTGGCGCAGCGGCCCGTGTTCGCCATCACCCATGTCGAGGTGGCGCCGATGGACGGCGGCGCGCTGCGCCACGTCAACGCGCCCAGCGTGCGGTCGAATGCAGTGGGCAAGCTGACCGGCAACTTCTTCACGCTGGACCTGAACGCGGCGCGGCAGGTGTTTGAATCCGTGCCCTGGGTGCGGCGCGCGAGCGTGCGGCGCGAATGGCCCAACGGGCTGACCGTGGAAGTCGAAGAACACGAAGCGCTGGGCACCTGGGGCCCGGCCGACAGCGGCAGGCTGGTCAACACCTATGGCGAAGTGTTCGTCGCCAACACGGCCGAGGCCGAGGAAGACGCACAGCTGCTGGCGCTCGATGGTCCGCCCGACAGCGAAGGCGACGTGATCGAGAAGCTCGAGGTCATGCGCGAATGGTTCAAGCCGCTCAAGGCCGAGCCGATGGCGGTGGCACTGTCCGGCCGCTATGCCTGGCGCACGAAGCTGTCGAACGGCATGGTCGTGGAGCTGGGCCGCGAGCAGAACGACGAAGAGCGCGCCGCGATGGAGCAGCGCGTGAAGCGTTTCGTTGCCGCGTGGCCGCAGGTCACCGAGCAGTGGGGCAAGCAGATCGACTACGCGGACCTGCGCTACCCGAACGGGTTCTCGATCCGCACAGCCAGCGCCAGGTTCCTGACCGACGCGCAGGCCGCGGCCGCGGCGAAGGCCAGGGCAGCAGGCACGGGCACCACGGCAATAGGTACTTCCAACAACAATCCGACGCGACTGAAGAGCAAGGCGGAGAAAACCCGATGAGCAAGGAATACAAGGACCTGTTGGTCGGTCTCGATATCGGCACCTCGAAGGTGGCGGCCGTGGTGGCGGAACTGCGCCCCGATGGCAGCTACGAGGTGATCGGGATGGGCCAGTCGGAGTCCAAGGGTCTGAAAAAAGGGGTCGTGGTCAATATCGAGGCCACCGTGCAGTCGATCCAGAAGGCGCTCGAAGAGGCCGAGCTGATGGCCGACTGCAAGATTGCCGAAGTGTTCACCGGCATCGCCGGCAGCCATATCCGCAGCTTCAACTCCAGCGGCATGGTGGCCATCAAGGACAAGGAGGTCACGCAGACCGACGTGGCGCGCGTGATCGAGACCGCCAAGGCGGTCAATATCCCGACCGACCAGCAGATCCTGCACATCCTGACGCAGGAATTCATCATCGACGGCCAGGAAGACGTGCGCGAGCCGATCGGCATGAGCGGCATCCGGCTGGAAGTGAAGGTGCATATCGTCACCGGCGCGGTCAGCGCGGCGCAGAACATCGTCAAGTGCGTGCGCCGCTGCGGCCTGGAAGTGCATGACCTGATCCTGCAGCCGCTGGCTTCGAGCCTGGCGGTGCTGACCGAGGACGAGAAGGAACTGGGCGTGGTGCTGGTCGACATCGGCGGCGGCACCACCGATATCGCCATCTTCAGCGAGGGCGCGATCCGCCATACGGCCGTGATCCCCATCGCCGGCGACCAGATCACCAACGACATCGCCATGGCGCTGCGCACGCCGACACCCGATGCCGAGGACATCAAGATGCAGTACGGCATTGCCAAGCAGGCCATTGCCGATCCGGAAGACATGATCGAAGTGCCCGGCGTGGGCGACCGCGGCACGCGCACGCTGTCGCGCCAGGCGCTGGCGGCGGTGATCGAGCCGCGCATCGAGGAACTGTTTTCGCTGGTGCACCAGGTGGTGCGTGAATCGGGCTACGAAGAGCTGCTGTCGTCGGGCGTGGTGATCACCGGCGGCACGGCGATGATGCCGGGCATGGTGGAGCTTGGCGAGGACATCTTCCTGAAGCCGGTGCGCGTGGGCGTGCCGGAGTACCGCGGCAATCTGCACGAGGTCGTGAAGAGCCCGCGCTATGCCACGGTGATGGGCCTGCTGCTCGAAGGGCGCGTGCAACGCATGCGCGGACGAAAGGTGGCGGTGCAGAGCGGCTCGGTCAAGCAGGTATGGGGCCGCATGAAGGAATGGTTTGTCGGCAACTTCTGACGCGAAGCTTGTCTGATGGAAAGGAAAGTCGCGCTGTCTTGACGATCGTGTCTACCACGGCAGAGATGGCGCGTTGATGGCAACAATTTCATTTAATCGGTTTCTTGTTCAGGAACCAGGGGTTGCGGCGGGGAGGCTGCAAAGTCTGGGGACTGATTTTTCTCGGAGGCAGTGATGGACTTTGACATGATCGAAACGGAAGTGATGGACGGCACCATCATCAAAGTGGTGGGCGTGGGCGGCGCGGGCGGCAATGCCGTGCAGCACATGATCAGCCGCGGCGTGCAGGGTGTGGAATTCATCTGCATGAACACCGACGCGCAGGCACTGAAGCGTTCGACCGCTTCGCGCGTGCTGCAACTGGGCAATTCCGGCCTGGGCGCTGGTGCCAAGCCGGAAGTCGGTCGCAACTGCGCCGAGCAGGCCCGCGAGCAGATCGCGGATGCACTGCGCGGCGCCCACATGGTCTTCATCACTGCCGGCATGGGCGGCGGCACCGGTACCGGCGCCGCGCCGATCGTGGCGCAGGTGGCCAAGGAAATGGGCATCCTGACCGTGGGCGTGGTCAGCAAGCCGTTCGACTTCGAAGGCGCACGCCGCGCCAAGGTGGCCGAACACGGTTCGAGCGAGCTGGAAAGCTCGGTCGATTCGCTGATCGTGGTGCTCAACGAGAAGCTCTTCGAAGTCATGGGCGATGACGCCGAGATGGACAAGTGCTTCCAGTGCGCGGACGACGTGCTGCACAACGCCGTGGCCGGCATTGCCGAAATCATCAACGTGGACGGCCTGGTGAACGTCGACTTCGAAGACGTGAAGACGGTGATGGGCGAGCAGGGCAAGGCCATGATGGGCACGGCGACCGTGTCGGGCGTGGATCGTGCCCGCCTGGCAGCCGAGCAGGCCGTGGCCAGCCCGCTGCTGGAAGGCGTGGACCTGTCCGGCGCGCGCGGCGTGCTGGTCAACATCACCGCCAGCCGTTCGCTCAAGCTGTCGGAAACCAAGGAAGTCATGAACACCATCCGCAGCTACGCCGCGGAAGACGCGACCGTGATCTTCGGTACGGTGTATGACGACGCCATGGGCGATGCCCTGCGCGTGACCGTGGTGGCGACGGGCCTGGGCCGTTCGGCCAAGAAGCAGCAGCCGATGACGTTGCTCAAGACCGGCACCGACAACATCCCGGTGCAGATGATGGCCGGCATGGCTGCAGCCGCCGTGCAGCACAGCTCGCCGGACTACAGCGGCCTGGATACGCCGGCCGTGTGGCGCAGCTCGCGTGAATCGGCGTCGGCCCACGTGGCTGCGCTGCAGGAGAAGGGTGTCGATACGTACGACATCCCGGCCTTCCTGCGCAAGCAGGCAGACTGAGCCGGGACGGCCGGATCCAGCATCGCAGGGCCGATCCCTGACGGCTTGCGCGTCCTTGTCGCGAAGCACGAGCGCTCCCTATCCGCGCGTGCCTTGCATGGACCGTGTAAACCGCCCGGGCTGCCGGTGATGCCGCGTCCGCGCTGAACCGCCTCCGTTCACATCCTGTCGCCGGGACGGGCGGCCGCTGGCCGCCTCCCCGGACTGGTTCCCGCCCTCCCGGTCGGGATGTGCCGTCGTCCGCGCGGCGCGCTGCAAGGCGCGTCGCGCGGACGTTTTTGTAGCAAGCTGTATCGAATTGCCACCGGATGTCATCGGTCTTGGACGAGCGCGCCCGGGAGCCTATGATTGCCGGCAGGCTTTCCCCGCTTTCTCCCTTCCTGAGGTTGCCAATCACCATGATCGCTGTCGGACAACGCGTCCCGGACGCCACGCTGCAAGAATTCTTCGATACCCAGAGCGAAGGCTGCTCGCTGGGTCCCAATGCCTTCCGCGTGTCGGACCTGGTCAAGGGCCGCAAGATCGTGGTCTTTGCCTTGCCCGGGGCATTCACGCCGACCTGCTCGGCCAAGCACGTGCCTGGCTATGTCGCCGAGTCGCAGTCGCTGCGCGACGCGGGCGTGGATGAGGTCTGGTGCGTGTCGGTCAATGACGCCTTCGTGATGGGCGCCTGGGGCCGCGAGCAGCACACCGAAGGCAAGGTGCGCATGATGGCCGACGGAAGCGCAGAATGGACCCGTGCGCTTGGCCTGGACCAGGACCTCTCGGCGCGCGGCATGGGCGTGCGCTCAAAGCGGTACGCGATGGTGCTGGACGATGGCGTGGTGACCCACCTGCAAGTCGAAGCGCCAGGCGAATTCAAGGTCAGCAGTGCGGAATCCATGCTGGAGACGTTGCGCGCCTGACACAAATCCTCAACTAGGTGTGCGGTATCTGCAACTTCATGTGCATGGATTAACACACCGAAACAAAGAGGCTTAGCGGGATTTCCCTAGCAGTGGTAAAATCACTTAATCGACTAAGAAAACCTGATAGGTTTTAATAATATTGAGGCCGCCATGCTCAAACAGCGCACTATCAAGTCCCTGGTGAAGACGGTCGGTATCGGTCTGCACTCGGGTCGCAAAGTGACGCTGACCCTGCGGCCGGCCCTGGCTGGCACCGGTATTGTGTTCACCCGCGTGGACCTGCCCGAAGCCGTGGAAATTCCCGTGGCCGCCAGCGCCATCGGCGACACGCGCCTGGCCTCGGTCCTGCAGAAGGATGGGGCGCGCGTTTCCACGGTCGAGCATCTGATGTCCGCTTGCGCCGGCCTGGGCATCGACAACCTCTATGTCGACGTCGACGCCGAGGAAATTCCGATCATGGACGGCAGCGCGGCATCGTTCGTGTTCCTGCTGCAATCGGCCGGCATTGAAGAGCAGAACGCCGCCAAGCGTTTCATCAAGGTGAAGAAGGCCGTGGAAGTGCGCGAGGGCGACAAGCTGGCGCGCCTGGAACCGTTCTTCGGCTTCAAGCTGTCGTTCACGATCGATTTCCGCCATCCGGCAGTCGACAAGACCGGCCAGAACTTCGCGATCGACTTTGCCGACACCAGCTACGTGCGCGAGATCGCCCGTGCCCGGACCTTCGGCTTTGCGCATGAGGTCGAGGCGCTGCGCGAAATGGGCCTGGCCCGTGGCGGCAGCCTGGACAACGCGATCGTGCTGGACGAGCACCGCATGCTCAACAACGAAGAGCTGCGCTACGGCGACGAGTTCGTGCGCCACAAGATCCTGGACGCGATCGGTGACCTGTACGTGGTCGGCCATCCGCTGATCGCTTCCTATGTCGCGCACAAGTCGGGCCACGGCCTGAACAACCAGTTGCTGCGCGCGCTGCTGGCGGACCAGGAAGCCTATGAACTGGTCACATTCGACCGTGTCGAGGACGCACCCGCCGCGTTCCTGCCGCAGGTCCAGCCCGCGTTTGCCTGATCGCGGCACGCGTGGAAACAAAAAACCGGCCTAGGCCGGTTTTTTGTTTCTGTGATCCTGCCGATGGTGCGACAGCAGGGTCTTCAACGCATCCTGCAGCGGCGACGGCGGCAAGCTGCGCGCCAGATCGTCCAGGCTGGCGAGCCCGACCGCCGACATCTGTCCGTTGGTCCGCGGCCGCACCACGGGGCCGGTGTCCCAGTCGCTGTGGCGCGTCGCTTCGGGTTGTACCCGTACCCGGATTGCTGTCACCTGCGAACCCCGCTCCTGCAGGCGGGTCAGCAATGTCGGCACGACCTGGCGCACCCGCGCGGCCGCCGCGCCGTGCGCGGCCAGCAACAGCAGGACCTGTTCCTGTTGCGGTCCGCGGCCATCGCGCTTGACCCCGGCGACGGCAATGCCGTTGCGCATGGTCGGCGGCAGCAGCGACAGCACCTGCGCTTCCAGCGACGCGAGTTCCCGCGCGGCCTGCATCAGCGCGGAAACCGGGCCGGCCTTGGCCAGCCAGTCGTTCAGGGGCTTGGCCGCCGGTGTCTGCAGGGCGTGGTGGGTGAACAGGCGCATGCGGGCATTCTAGCAAGCTGGCCCCTGGCGCGCCCCGGATTGCTGGCCCATGTGGAGGGCCGGCCACGCCCGCGGAAGCGCACTTCCGGGGGCCTCCGATTGAACCTTGCCGATCCATCCCGATCTGCAGATAAATCAACGTCCCGCCGGGACCCGCGCGGCTTTGGCAAGACGGCACGTCCCGTCCCGGCCGCGACCCCGGCACATGATAAACTCGGCGTTTCGCGCCAATCTATCCATGCCTGGCACGGCCGGGGCCGCCCGTACGCGGGTCGCCGGACCGGTCCGCGCAGGTGAAAGCACTCGATGATCACGGGCCTTCTCAAGAAAGTCTTCGGCAGCCGCAACGAGCGGCTGATCAAACAATACCGCCGCACGGTGGAGCAGATCAACGCGCTGGAGCCCAAGTTCGAGCAGCTCTCCGACGACGACCTGCGCGGCATGACGGAGACCTTCCGGCAGCGCCACGCCGGCGGCGAATCGCTCGAGGCGCTGCTGCCAGAGGCGTTTGCCGTGTGCCGCGAAGCGAGCAAGCGCGTCATGAAGATGCGCCACTTCGACGTGCAGATGATCGGCGGCATGGTGCTCAATGACAACAAGATCGCCGAAATGCGCACCGGCGAGGGCAAGACGCTGACCGCGACGCTGGCCGTGTACCTCAATGCCATCACCGGCAAGGGCGTGCACGTGGTGACCGTCAACGACTACCTGGCCCAGCGCGACGCCGAGTGGATGGGCCGCCTGTACAACTTCCTGGGCCTGTCGGTGGGCGTGAACCTGTCGCAGATGGCGCACGACCAGAAGCAGGCCGCGTACAACGCGGACATCACCTACGGCACCAACAATGAGTTCGGCTTCGACTACCTGCGCGACAACATGGTCTATGACCCGTCGCAGCGCGTGCAACGTCCGCTGAACTACGCGATCGTCGACGAGGTGGACTCGATCCTGATCGACGAGGCCCGCACCCCGCTGATCATCTCGGGCCAGGCCGAGAACCAGACCGACCTCTACCAGCGCATGAACGGCATCCCCAGGCTGCTCGAGCGCCAGATCGGCGAGGAAAAGGCCGACGGCACGGGCGTGGAAAAGCCGGGCGACTACTTCGTGGACGAGAAGGGCCACCAGGTCTACCTGACCGAGGCCGGACACGAAAAAGCGGAAGAGATCCTGGCGCAGCAGGGCCTGATCGGCGAGGGCGAGTCGCTCTACGCACCGCAGAACATCACGCTGATGCACCACCTGTACGCCGCCCTGCGCGCGCACAGCCTGTTCCACCGTGACCAGCATTACGTGGTGCAGAACGACGAAGTCGTCATCGTCGACGAATTCACCGGCCGTCTGATGACCGGGCGCCGCTGGTCCGACGGCCTGCACCAGGCCGTGGAAGCCAAGGAAGGCGTGTCCGTCCAGCAGGAAAACCAGACGCTGGCGACCATCACCTTCCAGAACTACTTCCGCATGTACACCAAGCTGGCCGGCATGACCGGCACGGCCGATACGGAAGCCTACGAATTCCAGGAGATCTATGGCCTGGAAGTGGTGGTGATCCCGACCAACCGCCAGGCCCAGCGCAAGGACCTGCAGGACCAGATCTACAAGACCTCGACGGAGCGCTACGCCGCCGTCGTGCGCGACATCCGCGACTGCTTCGAGCGTGGCCAGCCGGTGCTGGTCGGCACGACCTCGATCGAGACCTCCGAATACCTGTCGGACCTGCTCAACAAGGAAAAGCTGCCGCACCAGGTGCTCAACGCCAAGCAGCACGAGCGCGAGGCCGAGATCGTCGCCCAGGCCGGCCGCCCGAAGATGATCACCATCGCCACCAACATGGCGGGCCGGGGCACCGACATCGTGCTCGGCGGCAATGTGGAGAAGCAGGCCGGGTTCATCGAGGTCGACGCCAACCTGTCCGACGCCGACAAGGCTGCGCGCATCCAGCAGCTGAAAGACGAATGGCAGTCGCTGCACGAACAGGTCAAGTCCGCGGGCGGCCTGCATATCGTCGGCACCGAGCGCCATGAATCGCGCCGTATCGACAACCAGCTGCGCGGCCGCGCCGGCCGCCAGGGCGACCCGGGTTCGTCGCGCTTCTACCTGTCGCTGGACGACCAGCTGCTGCGCATCTTCGCGGGCGACCGCGTGCGCGCCATCATGGAACGCCTGAAGATGCCCGAGGGCGAGCCGATCGAAGCCGGCATCGTCACGCGCTCGATCGAATCGGCGCAGCGCAAGGTGGAAGGCCGCAACTTCGACATCCGCAAGCAGCTGCTGCAGTACGACGACGTCGCCAACGACCAGCGCAAGGAAATCTACAAGCTGCGCAACGACGTGCTGGAAGCCAATGACGTCGGCGAAATGGTCAAGAACCTGCGCGAAAGCGTGCTGATCGAGCTGTTCCGCGAGCACGTGCCGGCCGAGACCATGGAAGAGCAGTGGGACATCACTGGCCTGGAAGCGCGCCTGCGCGACGACTGGGGCCTGGAGCTGCCGCTGGCACAGACCATCGAAGGCGCCCAGAGCATCGAGGACGAACAACTCCTCGACATGACCCTGAAAGCCGCCGAGGAGCGCTACGAAGGCAAGGTCGCCATCGTGGGCCGCGAATCGTTTGCCGGTTTCGAGCGCTCGGTCATGCTGCAGAGCATCGACACGCACTGGCGCGAGCACCTGGCCGCGCTGGACCACCTGCGCCAGGGCATCCACCTGCGCGGCTATGCGCAAAAGGACCCGAAGCAGGAGTACAAGCGCGAGTCGTTCGAACTGTTCGCGCGCCTGCTCGACGTGATCAAGAACGAAGTCACGCGCGTGACCTTCAACGTGCAGATCCAGTCGCCGGAAGAGCTGGAACAGGCTTCGGAGCAGATCGAGGAAGGCCTGTCGCACCTGGAGAACGTGCAGTACAAGCACGACGAGTTCGCCGAGGGCCGCGAGCCCGTGGAAGACGCGCCGTCGCCGCGCACCGGCGCCGCCGTGGCTGCTGCGGAAATGGCGGCGGCCGGGATGGCCAAGGTGGGCCGCAACGATCCTTGCCCGTGTGGTTCGGGCAAGAAGTTCAAGCAGTGCCACGGCAAGCTGAGCTGAGCCTGGCGCCAGCCGGACCAAGCACGACAGCCCTTGCCGCCACGGCGCAAGGGGCGAAGAGGTAACGACATGCCCGCGCCAAGCGGGCATGTTCGTCTGACGACTGAACAGACAGATCAAGCAGGACTACAGGACAGGAACCGATATGCCCGTGAATCTTCCGCTGCCGCAGGCAGAAAACCTGAAACCCGTTGCCGGCGTCGAACTCGGCTGGGCCGAGGCCGGTATCCGCAAGGCCAACCGCAAGGACGTGCTGGTCGTGCGCGTGGCGGAAGGCAGCACCGTGGCCGGCGTGTTCACGCGCAACCGCTTCTGCGCGGCCCCCGTACAGGTATGCCGCGAGCACCTGGCCGGTGGCAAGGGCATCCGCGCGCTGGTGATCAATACCGGTAACGCCAATGCCGGCACCGGTGAGACCGGCCTGGCCAACGCCCGCGCCACCTGCGATGCGCTGGCCGGCCAGCTGGGTATCGCCGCGCAGCAGGTGCTGCCGTTCTCAACCGGCGTGATTCTCGAGCAGTTGCCGATGGACCGCCTGCTGGCAGGCCTGGCACCCGCTGTGGCCAACGCGAAGGCCGACAACTGGCTGGCCGCCGCCGAATCGATCATGACCACCGACACGCAGCCCAAGGCGGCGTCGCGCACGGTGCAGATCGACGGCAAGACGGTCACGCTGAGCGGCATCAGCAAGGGCGCCGGCATGATCCGCCCGAACATGGCGACCATGCTCGGCTTTATCGCCACCGACGCGGGCGTAGCCCAGCCGGTGCTGCAGGCGCTGGTGTCGCATGCTGCCGACCACTCGTTCAACAGCATCACGATCGACGGCGATACCTCGACCAACGATTCCTTCGTGCTGATCGCCACGGGCAAGTCGGGCGCCGCCATCGAGCGCGCCGAAGGCGCGGCCTTCGAGGCGCTGCGCGACGCTGTCACCAGCCTGGCGCAGGAACTCGCGCAGATGATCGTGCGCGACGGCGAGGGCGCCACCAAGCTCATGACCATCCGCGTGGAAGGCGGCAAGGACGTGGCCGAGTGCCGCCAGATCGCCTATGCCGTGGCCCACTCGCCGCTGGTCAAGACGGCGTTCTTTGCCTCGGACCCCAACCTGGGCCGTATCCTGGCTGCCGTCGGTTATGCCGGCGTGGACGATCTCGATGTCGACCGCGTCAACCTGTGGCTCGACGACGTCTGGGTGGCCCGCGACGGCGGCCGCAACCCCGACTATCGCGAAGAGGATGGCCAGCGCGTGATGAAGCAGGCCGAGATCACCGTGCGCATCGCGCTGGGCCGCGGCAATGCCGAAGCCACGGTGTGGACCTGCGACCTCTCGCACGACTACGTGTCGATCAACGCCGACTACCGTTCCTGATCATCCCCCCTGTTCAACGACGCTCCGCTGCTGCCATGTCTGACCTCGCCTCCCGCCTCGACAACTTCCTCTCCCGACTCGAACAGTGGCTGCCGCCGCAACTGACGGAAGCGGACTGGCAGGAGGCGGTAGCGTTCCGCTGGCGCAAGCGGCAGAGCCTGTTCGGCAATATCGGCTACCTGCAGCCGGTGCGCCAGCTGCCGCCGATCCACCTCGATGACCTCAAGAACATCGAGCGCCAGAAGGACGCCATCGTCGGCAACACGCGCCAGTTCGTGAACCGGCTGCCGGCCAACAACGTGCTGCTGACCGGTGCGCGCGGCACCGGCAAGTCGTCGCTGATCAAGGCCTGCCTCAATGCCTTCGGCAAGGATGGCCTGCGGCTGGTGGAAGTGGACAAGAGCGACCTGGGCGACCTTGGCGATATCGTCGAGCAGGTCGCGCAGCGTCCGGAGCGCTTCGTGATCTTCTGCGACGACCTGTCGTTCGAGGATGGCGAATCGGGCTACAAGGCGCTCAAGTCGGCGCTGGACGGCTCGGTGGCCGCGCAGTCGGACAATGTGCTGGTGTACGCCACGTCCAACCGCCGCCACCTGCTGCCCGAGTATATGAAGGACAACGAGTCCTATCGCCACACGGAAGACGGCGAAATCCATCCCGGCGAAGTGGTGGAGGAAAAGATCTCGCTGTCCGAGCGCTTCGGCCTGTGGTTGTCGTTCTACCCGCCCAAGCAGGACGAGTACCTGTCCATCGTCGGTCACTGGCTCAAGCATTTTGGCTGCACGGACGAGGACATTGCCGCCGCGCGCGGCGATGCGCTGGTGTGGGCGCTGGAGCGCGGCTCGCGCTCGGGCCGCGTGGCCTGGCAGTTTGCGCGCGACTGGGGCGGCAAGCATGGCAAGCCGTTCATCGCCGACGTGGAGGGCGCATGACGCAAGCGCAGGCGCAAGACACGGCCACGCCGCGCAAGGTCACCGAGGTGGCCGTGGGCGTGCTGGTGCAGCCTGACGGCCGCTTCCTGCTGGCGCAGCGCCCGGCCGGCAAGCCGTACGAGGGCTACTGGGAATTCCCGGGCGGCAAGCTTGAACCGGGCGAGACCGTGGAAGCCGCGCTCGCGCGGGAGCTCCATGAGGAACTGGGCCTCGATATCACCGCCTGCGTGCGCTGGCACGTGCTCGAACACGACTACCCGCACGCCTACGTGCGGCTGCATTTCTGCAAGGTCACGGCCTGGCGCGGCGATCCCGTCGGACGCGAAGGCCAGGCGTTTTCGTGGCAGACCGTGCCGGTGACGGTCGAACCGCTGCTGCCGGCTACCATCCCGGTGGTCGAATGGCTCGGCGAGGAATCCCGGCCCGCCTGACAATCTGAGCAGTACCCGCGCCCCTGCGGTCGCGGCGCCCGTGATTGCGCCGACACAAAAACAGCAAGAAAGGAGCCCGTATGCTGCGTGCAGATCGCGTTGCCGACGATATTTCCCTGCCTGAGCTGACCCTGCGCGGCATCATCCTGGGGGCGCTGATCACGGTGGTGTTCACCGCCTCCAATATCTACCTCGGCCTCAAGGTCGGGCTGACCTTCTCCTCGGCGATTCCCGCGGCCGTCATCTCGATGGCGGTGCTGCGGCTGTTCCCGGGCGCCAATATCCTCGAAAACAACATGGTGCAGACGCAGGCCTCGGCCGCGGGCACCCTGTCGTCGATCATCTTTGTGCTGCCGGGCCTGGTGATGCTCGGCTACTGGCAGGGCTTTCCATTCTGGCAGACGCTGTCGATCTGCGCGGCCGGCGGCATGCTCGGCGTGCTGTTCAGCATCCCGCTGCGCCATGCGATGGTGGTGCAGAGCGAACTGCCTTATCCGGAAGGCGTGGCCGCCGCCGAGATCCTGCGCGTGGGCAGCGCGGGGCAGGACACGGCGCCGGGCGCGAAGCAGCAGGGCACCGGACTGGCCGACCTGATGGCTGGAGGCCTCGTCGCGGGTGTGTTCAGCTTTGCCGCGGGCGGCCTGCGACTGCTGGCCGAAGGCGCCAATCTGTGGCTTGCCGCCGGGGCATCGGTGGTGCGCTTCTCGATGGGGTTCTCGCTGGCGCTGGTCGGCGCCGGCTACCTGGTCGGCATCGTAGGAGGGCTGGCCATGCTGCTCGGGCTGCTGCTGACCTGGGGCATTGCGGTGCCCTGGCTGACCGCCATCACGCCGCGCCCGGAAGGCGCCACGTTGCAGGCGTTCGGCACGATGGTGTGGAGCACGCAGGTGCGCTTCATCGGCGCGGGCACCATCGGCATCGCCGCGATCTGGACGCTGATCACGCTGGCGCAGCCGATGCTCGATGGCATCCGTGCGTCGCTCGGCGCGATCAAGGGCGCCGGAGCGGGCGGTGCGGACATGCCGCGCACGCAGAAGGACATGCCGGTGCGCTGGATCGGCATCCTGGCCGTCGTCCTGGCCCTGGTCCTGGCGGCCACGTTCGCCTATTTCATGATGCCGGCACCGGTGGATGCTGGGGCGCGCTGGCAGTTGGTGGCCTGCGCGGTGCTGTTTGCCTTCGTGTTCGGATTCCTGGTGGCCGCGGCCTGCGGCTACATGGCTGGCCTGGTCGGTTCGTCGGCCAGCCCGATCTCGGGCATCGGCATCATCGCGGTGATCCTGGTGTCGCTGCTGATCCTGGCGATCGGCACCGCCGACGGCCTGCTCGATACGCCGGAAGGCGGCAAGTTCGCGATTGCGCTGGCCATCTTCACGACCGCCGCCGTGCTGGCCGTAGCCACCATCTCCAACGATAACCTCCAGGACCTGAAGACCGGCTGGCTCGTAGGCGCCACGCCGTGGCGCCAGCAGGTGGCGCTGCTGATCGGTTGCGCGGTGGGCGCGGCAGTGATCCCGCCGGTGCTCGACCTGCTCTACAACGCCTACGGCTTTGCCGGTGCGCTGCCGCGCGCGGGCATGGACCCGGGGCAAGCGCTGGCCGCCCCGCAGGCCACGCTGATGACGGCGATTGCCACCGGCATCTTCACGCACAAGCTCAACTGGAACATGATCCTGACCGGCATTGCGCTCGGCGTGGTGCTGATCGCGATCGACGAGATGCTGCGCCGCCGGGGCGGTACCGCACGCCTGCCGGTGCTGGCCGTGGGCATCGGCATCTACCTGCCGCCGACGATCAGTTCGGCGCTGGTGGTGGGCGCCGTGCTGGCGTGGCTGCTGCTGCGCGCCGAGCGCCGCCGCGCGGTCGCACGTGGCGATGACGTCAAGCTGGCGCTGGAACATGCCGAACGCCGCGGTACGCTGCTGGCCTCGGGCCTGATCGTCGGGGAAAGCCTGATCGGGGTGCTGCTGGCGGCCGTGATCGGCCTGTCAGGCAAGGACGCGCCGCTGGCCGTGGTGGGCGAGGGCTTTGCCGTGACGGCCGAATGGCTCGGCCTGGCGGTGTTCGTGCTGGTGTGCGTGGGGTTCTACCGCCGCGTGCTGGCCGCGGCGCACTGAGCGGACGGGCCGACTCCGGTCGTCCCGGCTCAGTCGTCTTCGTCTTCCGGCAGGTCCGGCGACGGGGTTTCGTCGGGTTTGCTGCCGATCACGTACTTCTCGGACGCCCAGGCGCCCAGGTCGATCTGCCTGCAGCGCTCGGAGCAGAACGGGCGGAACTTGTTTTCGGGAATCCATTCCACCTTGGTGCCGCAGGTGGGACATTTGACGACGGCAGGCATGACTTCAGAAATTGCAGAGCTTGAGCAGGAACGGGATGTCGGCGTCGACCGAGCGCGGGCGCAGGTCGCCGTCCTGCTGCGTAAAGCGGACCCACAGCATGTACTTGTTGGCGCTCATCTCGGGGATAAAGGCCAGCAGCGAGTCATCGAGGTGCACCTGCATCAGCTGGTAGCTGCGGCCCGATAGCATCTGCTGGTAGCTGCCGCCCGTGGCGATCACCTTGCCGCTCTGGCCCGATTCGCGCAGCAGGCGCAATACCGTCGAAGTCCCGGCGCGCAGCGCCACCAGCGGCCTGGCCCATTTCAGGATATCGGCGCGGCGTTCTTCGGCCGGACGATGCTGCCAGGCATAGTAGGCCGGCAGGTCGAACTCGCAGGTGCCGCCCGGAATGATCGCGCGGCTGCGGATGCTGGTCAGCCACTCGTTGTCGGCCAGCAGCTGGCCCGCCTTTCCCACGGTCTGGTTGAGCATGCCTATGCCTTGCTCGATCTCGCCGATAACGGCGTCCAGCGCTTCCTGGTCGATCTGGGGATTGACGCGCAAAGCGGTCAGCGCCTGGCGCTGGCGTTCCAGTTCCTTGATCAGGTCGGTCTTGAGATCGGCGCGGCCGGCCACGTCGATGATCTCGAACAGCGTGGTCAGTGCGACATGGTGCTGCAGAGCGTGTTCCTGGCCGAGGAAGTAATCCAGCCGATCGAACAGGTCCTCCAGGCGCAGCAGCATCCTGATGCGTTCGTTGAAAGGATATTCGTACAGGATCAAGTGCTATGTCCGTGCAGCGCTGAGGCGGCGCTCCCGTGGGAGCGTCCCGGTGCGGGCGTGGCCCGGGGAACGTCAGGAATGCGTGGCAGCCGCGGCCGTCCACGCATTTCGCGTTATGATCCAGCGCATTCTATGCGAGACGGGCTGCGAGGACAATGCAATGTGCATCATGCGCCGAGCCAGCGAGCAGAGCGGTGCCTGCTTGTGCCCTGGATCAGGTGCGCGTGACGCCGGCGGCTGACAACGCGCGATAGGTCTGGTCCAGCAGGTCAACCTGTGCGGTGAGTGCCTCGACCGGCCCGTCGTTGTCGACCACATCGTTGGCCACGGCCAGCCGCTGCGCCCGCGTCGCCTGTTTCGCCATGATGGCCAGCACCTGCTCGCGGCTGAAGCCATTGCGCGCCATGACGCGCGCGATCTGCGTCTCCTCGCTGCAATCCACTACCAGCACGCGCCCGACGCGCTCGACCCATGCGCCGGATTCGACCAGCAGCGGCACGACGTAGATCAGGTACGGATGCTCGCCGGCATCGGCAATGCTCTTGGCGCGGGCCGTGGTCAGTTCTCGGATCAGCGGATGGGTGATGCCTTCGAGCCGGGCCTTGGCGGCAGGGTCGGCAAAGACCAGCGCGCGCATGGCATCGCGGTTCATGGCGCCGTCCGCGCGCAGGCACTGCGGGCCGAAGGCCTCGACCAGCGCGGGAATGGCCTGCCCGCCCGGCGCGGTGATCTCGTGGGCAAGCAGGTCGGTGTCGATCAAGGCGGCGCCGCGCGCGGCGAACATGTCGGCCACGCGCGTCTTGCCGCTGCCGATGCCGCCTGTCAGTCCGATCTCCAGCATGTCAGGTTCCGTGGTTCCAATGGCCGAACGATACCAGCTTGGCGCGGCGCGGGCCGTCCCTCACGGCGTCGGCAGCGGCAGCACGCCCGGCCCGAAGAACAGCACCAGCACGCCGGCGCCGGCAATGAACGGGCCGAACGGGAACGGCGTGTCGCGGCCCTGGCGGCGCAGCGCGATGCTGGCCACGCCAAACACCACGCCGACCACCGAAGACAGCAAGACCAGCGTCGGCAGCGCCTGCCAGCCGAACCAGGCGCCCAGCGCCGCCATCAGCTTGAAGTCGCCATAGCCCATGCCTTCCTTGCCGCGCACCAGCTTGAACGCCCAGTAGGCGGACCACAGCAGCAGGTAGCCCGCCACGGCACCGATCACCGCATCGGCCAGCGGCACGAACAGCCCGCCCAGGTTGAGCAGCAGCCCCAGCCACACCAGCGGCAGCGTGATCTGGTCGGGCAGCAGTTGCGTGTCGGCATCGATCATCGTCAGCGCCAGCAGCGACCACAGCAGCACCAGGGCGGCCACGCCTTGCCAGGTCGGTCCGAAGTGCCAGGCGGCCAGCGCACTGAGCACGCCGCAAGCCAGTTCCACCAGCGGATAGCGCACGCCGATCGGCGCCTTGCAGGACGCGCAGCGCCCGCGCAGGAAGAGATAGCTGATGACGGGAATGTTCTCCCAGGCGGCGATGGCGTGGCCGCAATGCGGGCACGCCGACCTCGGCACCATCAGGTTGTAGCGTTCGGGGTAGGGCAGGGGATCGCCGCGCAGCTCGGCGATGTAGTTGGCTTCGTCATACTCCATCATGCGCGGCATCCGGTGGATCACCACGTTCAGGAAGCTGCCCACCAGCAAGCCAAGGATGGCCGCTGCGGCGAGCAGGAACGACGGCGGCAGCGCGGCCAGCGCCGGCAGCACAGCGGAGCCGCCGGCGGGGAATACCGGATTCATCGATTACACCACCTGTCCCAGCTTGAAGATCGGCAGGTACATCGCCACCACCATGCCGCCGATGAGCACGCCCAGCACCACGATGATCAGCGGCTCGATCAGGCTCGAAATGGCCGCCACGGCATCGTCGACCTCGCGTTCGTAGAATTCGGCCACCTTGAGCAGCATGTTGTCGAGCGCGCCCGACTCCTCGCCGATCTGGGTCATCTGCAGCACCATGTTGTCGAACACGTGCGTGGCCTGCATGGCGTTGGTCAGGCTGGTACCGATGCGCACCGCCTGTTCGATCTCGCGCGTGGCGTCGTAGTAGACCCAGTTGCCGGCGGCGCCAGCCACGGATTCCATCGATTCCACCAGCGGCGTGCCGGCCGCGAACATGGTGGCGAGCGTACGCGTCCAGCGTGCGATCACGGCCTTGCGGAACAGGCTGCCGAAGATGGGCAGCTTCAGCATCATGCGGTCGGTGCTGCGCTGGACTTTCTCCGACTTCTTCAGGGCGCGTATATAGAGCGCAACGCCGCCCACCGGTATGCCAATGACGATGTACCAGTACGAGACGAAGAAGTCAGAGATCGCGATCACCACCAGCGTGGGCGCCGGCAGGTTGGCGCCGAAGCTCGAGAACACGCCCTTGAAGGCCGGGATCACGAACAGCATCAGGATCACCGTGACGGCAAAGGCCACGGTCAGCACCGCGATCGGGTAGATCATCGCGGACTTGATCTGGCTCTTCAGCGCGATGGTCTTTTCCATGTAGAGCGACAGGCGCTCCAGCAGGGAATCGAGGATACCGCCCTGTTCACCAGCGTCGATCAGGTTGCAGTACAGCGTGTCGAAATAGCGCGGGTGACGGCGGAAGGCCTGCGCCATGCTGCTGCCGGATTCGATGTCGAAACGGATGTCCGACAGCAGTTGCGTGAAATTCGGGTTGGCGTGGCCGCGCGCGATGATGTCGATCGACTGCAGCAGCGGAATGCCGGCCTTGAGCATGGTGGAAAGCTGGCGCGTGAAATACGCAATGTCTTTCTGGGTAATCTTCTTGCCGCGCGCTGCCTTGCGCTTTTTCATCTTGACCACGGTGAGGCCCTGCTTGCGCAGGGTCGCCGTGACCTCGGCCTGGTTTTCGGCCCGCTGTTCCCCGGTGAACGTCTTGCCTTTGCGGTCCTTGCCTTCCCACTCGAAGATGTACTGCGTGGGTGCCTTACGTCCTGCTTTCGCGCGTGACGGCGCTGCCGCCCGTGCGCCCGCAGCTGGTGCGCGCGTTGCCATGATTGACCCCCGACATGAACGTCTGTTGTTTTACGTATTCGTTGTGGCCAGCACTTCTTCGAGTGACGTGACCCCCTGCTTGACCTTCAGCAAGCCGGCTTCCCGCAAAGATAGCACGCCGTCGCGACGCGCCTGTTCGGCAATCTGCAGCGCCGTGCCGTGCGACAGGATGATCTGCTGCATCGCCTCGGTGATCGGCATGACCTGGTAGATGCCGCAGCGTCCCTTGTAGCCGCTGCCATTGCAGCGCTCGCACCCGACCGGATGGTAAGGCTGCCAGCTGCCGTCGATCTGGCTTTCCTTGAAGCCGGCCTCGAGCAACGCCTCGTTCGGGATCGAACCCGCGCGCTTGCACGTGCACAGCCGCCGCGCCAGCCGCTGCGCCGTGATCAGCAGCACGCTCGAGGCGATATTGAACGGCGCCACGCCCATGTTCATCAGGCGCGTCAGCGTGGTCGGCGCATCGTTGGTGTGCAGCGTGGACAGCACCAGGTGGCCGGTCTGCGCGGCCTTGATCGAGATGTCGGCGGTTTCCAGGTCGCGGATTTCGCCGACCATGATGATGTCCGGATCCTGGCGCAGGAACGAGCGCAGCGCCGCGGCGAAGGTCAGGCCGGCCTTGTCGTTGACGTTGACCTGGTTGATGCCGGGCAACTGGATTTCGGCCGGGTCTTCGGCCGTCGAGATATTGATGTCGCCCTGGTTCAGCAGGTTCAGGAACGTATAAAGCGAAACGGTCTTGCCGCTGCCGGTCGGACCGGTGACCAGGATCATGCCGTAGGGGCGCTTGATGGTGTCCATCAGCAGCGCCTTCTGCTGGGGCTCGTAGCCAAGCTGGTCGATGTCCAGCTTGTCGCTCGACGACTCCAGGATACGCATCACGATCTTCTCGCCGAAGAGCGTGGGCAGCGTCGACACGCGGAAGTCCACCGCCTTCTCGACGATTTCCTTGGCGTCCTTGCCTTGCGGCAGCGGAATCAGCAGCTTCATGCGGCCGTCCTGCGGCACGCGCTTTTCAGAGATGTCCAGGCGCGACAGCACCTTGATGCGCGTGGCGATCTTGTCGCGGATATCGAGCGGCGGGCGTGCCACCTCCTGCAGCACCCCGTCCACGCGGAAGCGCACGCGGTAGAAGGTCTCGAACGGCTCGAAGTGAAGGTCCGATGCGCCACGGTGGAAGGCCTCGGTCAGCAGCTTCTGCAGGAAGCGCACGACCGGCGCGTCGTCGATGTCGCTGGTGGCGGTGCGGTTGCGCTGCGCGGCGGCGGCCACCGGGTCGTACTCGATCAGCTTGCGCTCGTTGGACGTCCCGGGCGCGATGTCCTTGAGCGTCCCCGCGGCTTCCCCGGCGGAGCGCACGTGCTTCATCAGCTTGTCGTGCTCCACCACCACGGTGTCGAGCGGCAGGTTGTACTTCTGCTTGATCGCGTCGAGGCCGGCCTGGTTGGATGGGTCGGAGATGCCCACCACCAGGCGGTTCTCGCGACGGCCAAGCGGCAGCAGCCGATGGGCGTGGAATTCGCGGTTGCCCGCCAGCGCTGGCGGAACCTTGTTCAGGTTGTACTGCGCCAGGTCGAGCAGCGGCAACTGGTATTTGTCCGCCGCGAACAGCGCAACGTCATGCGCAGTCATCGTGCCGCTGCCAACGATCTCGTCGATCAGCTGCGTCTTCTTTTCGCGCGCCGACTGTTCGAGTTGGGCGAGCAGTGCGGGCGCGATGCGACGGCTCTGTGCTAGGGCGAGACCAAGTGTCATGGCAGGAACCAGGTGGTGCAGGCGCCCGCGAGCGCCCGTTGGGGCCATGGGCCCCCGGATCGGCGCAGTTTGCCGCTGGGGTCACTTTTTGTAAAGGCGACAAAGGGCCATGTCGGCATTTGTGCGACACGGATGCAACCCTACTGGCGCGGGGAGTATGGAGGAGAAGGAAAGGAAGACGGATCGGGGCCGTGAGATGCCGGCGCCAAAACAAAAAAGCCGCACATTGCTGTGCGGCTTTTTGCTGGCCCCAAACTGCGTGGCCGTGAATTCTGGTCGGGGTGAGAGGATTCGAACCTCCGGCCTCTACGTCCCGAACGTAGCGCTCTACCAGGCTAAGCTACACCCCGAATTTTGTCTTTGTCGCTCACCGTTGCCGGTCAGCAGCAAAGAACGTAAGTCTAGCAGCGTTTCTCCCAAATGGGAAGAGGGCTTCAGCGGTTTCAGGATTGGCGCTGCAGCGAGAACGCGCACAGCGCAATCAGCGTGTCCTTCAGTTCCGAAGGCGGAAACTGCTGGGCGGCCTTTTCTGCGGCCTCGGCCTCGCGGCGCGCGGCTTCGAAGGTGACATCGAGCGCGCCGCTCGCATGGATGGCCGAGAACACCGCGTCGAAATGCTCGGTGCCGCCCTGCACGATGGCTTCGCGCGCCAGGGCGCGCTGCTCCGGCGTGCCGTGCTCCAGCAGATGCAGCAGCGGCAGCGTGGGCTTGCCTTCGCGCAGGTCGTCGCCGGCATTCTTGCCCATCTGCTCGGCGCTGGCGGTGTAGTCCAGCATGTCGTCGATCAGCTGGAACGCAGTACCGATGCGGCGACCGTACTCGGCTGCGGCTTCTTCCATGGTGGCGTCCGCACCCGCGAGCACGGCGCCGAGCTGTGCCGCGGCCTCGAACAGCTTTGCGGTCTTGTAGCGGATCACCTGCAGGTAGCGCTCCACCGTGACGTCGGGATCGTGCATGTTCAGCAGTTGCAGCACTTCGCCCTCGGCGATCACGTTGGTCGCATTCGACAGGATTTCCATGATGCGCATGCTGCCGGCATCGACCATCATCTGGAACGCACGCGAATAGAGGAAGTCGCCCACCAGCACGCTGGCGGCGTTGCCGAACACCGCATTGGCGGTCTCGCGGCCCCGGCGCAGTTCGGACTCATCGACCACGTCGTCATGCAGCAGCGTGGCGGTGTGGATGAATTCCACGACGGCGGCCAGCTCATGGTGGCGGTGGCCGTCATAGCCGAAGGCGCGGGCCGACAGCAGCAGGATTACCGGGCGCAGGCGCTTGCCGCCGGCGCTGATGATGTATTCACCGATCTGCTCGATCAGAGGAACTTCGGAAGACAGCCGTTGACGGATGACTGCATCGACCGCGCGCATGTCTGCAGCGACCGGGGCAAGCAAGGCAGTGGCGGAAGGCTGGGTCAAGATGATCACCGTTACGCAAAACCGGACGATTATATGCGATGCCATCGTGGTTCACGCCAGTGTCCAGTCCCCGTTCGGGGGAGGCGCGGCTGCCGGGGTCTATAATTCCGGCATGAACAAGTCCACGTCCCGCCGCAGTGCCCGCCGCACGGCCTGGTGGGTGGCATTTGCCGCACTGGCGGGCTTCCTGCTGGCCGATCTGACCTGATCCACGCGTGCGCAGAAGTGCGCAAGGCGTCGCCGGACAGGCTATGTGCCTGTTTTCTTTGCGTTTTTCTCCAGCCTGGTTTATAGTTCTCGGTTTCCTCCGGTGGTTTTGCCCGTCTTGCGGGTATCGACCGGCGGGAGATAACCGGGCCGCACAGGCGTTGGCGGGCTGCTTGGCAGCATGCAAGCGCGACGTGCCGGCATTCGGCGTTTTATTCACATCCGAGAGGTTCGACAATGTACGCGGTCGTAAAAACCGGCGGCAAGCAATACAAGGTTGCTGCTGGCGAAAAACTTAAAGTAGAACAGATACCGGCAGACATTGGCGCAGAAATCACGCTCGACCAGGTGCTCGCAGTGGGCGCCGGCGACCAAATCAAGTTTGGTACGCCGCTGGTGAGCGGGGCTTCCGTCAAAGCTACCGTTATCTCCCAAGGTCGTCACGACAAGGTGAAGATCTTCAAGATGCGCCGTCGCAAGCACTACCAGAAGCGTCAAGGCCATCGTCAGAACTACACCGAGCTGCGCATCGAAGCGATCAACGCCTGATCATTCGAACGTAACCCGGTAAAGCGACAGGAGTAAGACATGGCACAGAAAAAAGGCGGCGGTTCCACGCGGAACGGCCGTGATTCAGAATCGAAGCGTCTGGGCGTGAAGGTGTTTGGTGGCCAGGCCATCAACGCCGGCGGCATCATCATCCGCCAACGCGGCACCCGCGTGCACGCCGGTGACAACGTGGGCGTGGGCAAGGACCACACCCTGTTTGCACTGGTCGACGGCCACGTGCAATTCGCTGTCAAGGGCCCTGCCAAGAAGCAGCAAGTCAGCGTCGTTCCGGCGGCCTGATAACAGCCTTTGCAGCACGAAGGCCCCGCAATGCTTGCGGGGCTTTTTCATTTTTGGCGACAATGCAAGTTGCCAATGCCGGTCGGTAGCCCGGTCCACCACGGAAACCCACTATGAAGTTCATCGACGAAGCCCGAATCGAAGCCATCGCCGGCAACGGCGGCAATGGCAGCGCCTCGTTCCGGCGCGAGAAGTTTGTGCCCTTCGGTGGTCCGGATGGGGGCGACGGTGGCCGGGGCGGCAGCGTGTTCGCCATGGCGGACCGCAATATCAATACCCTGATCGACTTCCGCTACGCCAAGAAGCACGTGGCCAGGAACGGTGAAAACGGCCGGGGCTCCGACTGCTACGGCGCCGCCGGCGAGGACATCACGCTGCGCATGCCGGTCGGCACGCTGATCACAGACATGGACACGGGCGAGCTGATCGCCGACCTGACCGAGCACGGCCAGAAGGTCTGCCTGGCCGAAGGCGGCATGGGCGGCTGGGGCAACCTGCATTTCAAGTCCAGTACCAACCGCGCGCCGCGCCAGCAGGTGGATGGCAAGCCCGGCGAGCGCCGCATGCTCAAGCTGGAACTGAAGGTGCTGGCCGACGTCGGCCTGCTGGGCATGCCCAACGCGGGCAAGTCGACATTCATTTCGCATATTTCCAACGCGCGCCCGAAGGTGGCGGACTATCCGTTCACCACGCTGCACCCGAACCTGGGCGTGGTGCGCGTCGACCACGAGCAGTCGTTCGTGGTGGCGGACATTCCGGGCCTGATCGAGGGCGCGGCCGAAGGCGCCGGCCTGGGTCACCAGTTCCTGCGCCATCTGCAGCGTACCGGACTGCTGCTGCATATCGTCGACCTGGCGCCGTTCGATGAGGCGGTGGATCCGGTGGCGGAAGCGAAGGCCATCGTCAACGAGCTGAAGAAGTACGATGAAACGCTCTACGACAAGCCGCGCTGGCTGGTGCTGAACAAGCTCGACGTGGTGCCGGAAGACGAGCGCGCCACGCGCGCCAAGGACTTCATCAAGCGCTACAAGTGGAAGGGCCCGGTCTTCCAGATCTCGGCGCTCACCGGCGAAGGCTGCCGCGAGCTGATCTACGCGATCAAGGACCACCTGGCCGCGATCAAGGCCGAAGAAGCTGCCGCACTGGCCGAGCCCGACATCCGGCTCGACGATCGCCGGCACAACGTCGACCAGGAAGGTCACGAGCAGTAAGCCAGCTTTTTCCCCTCGCCCATGCGGGGCGAGGAACCACAATTGGGGACGCAAAGAAATGCCCCCGGAGACAGGATTTCTCGCCATGCAATCGGTCATTGCCCAGGCAAAACGTATCGTCGTGAAGGTTGGCTCCAGCCTGGTTACCAACGACGGCAAGGGGTTGGACTACGACGCCATTGCGCGCTGGGCGGCGCAGATCGCCAAGCTGCGCTCGATCGGCAAGGAAGTGGTGCTGGTCAGCTCCGGCGCCATTGCCGAGGGCATGCAGCGCCTGGGCTGGGTACGCCGTCCGCGTGAAATCCACGAACTGCAGGCCGCCGCCGCCGTCGGCCAGATGGGCCTGGCGCAAGTCTATGAAAGCCAGTTCGGCCGCTATGGCATCCGCACCGCGCAGGTCCTGCTCACCCACGCCGACCTGGCCGACCGCGAGCGCTACCTGAACGCGCGCTCCACGTTGCTGACGCTGCTGTCGCTGGGCGTGGTCCCCATCATCAACGAGAACGACACCGTGGTCACCGACGAAATCAAGTTCGGCGACAACGACACGCTGGGCGCGCTGGTGACCAACCTGATCGAAGGCGACGCGCTGGTCATCCTGACCGACCAGCGCGGGCTCTACACCGCCGATCCGCGCAAGGACCCGAATGCCGAGTTCGTCGACGAGGCGCTGGCCGGCACGCCCGAGCTGGAAGCGATGGCCGGCGGCGCCGGCACGTCGATCGGCCGCGGCGGCATGCTGACCAAGATCCTGGCCGCCAAGCGCGCGGCCAAGTCCGGCGCGCATACGACCATTGCCTCGGGACGCGAGGCCAACGTACTCGAACGCCTGGCCGCCGGGGAGGCCATCGGCACGCAATTGCTGGCCCCGACCGGACGTCTGACCGCGCGCAAGCAGTGGATGGCGGATCACTTGCAGCTGCGCGGCCGCGTGATGATCGATGCCGGCGCCGTGGAAAAACTGACCAGCGGCGGCAAATCCTTGCTGCCGATCGGCGTGGTCGAAGTGCAGGGCGAGTTCGCGCGCGGCGAGGTGGTGGCCTGTGTCGGCGCCGATGGGCGCGAAGTGGCGCGCGGCATCACCAACTATTCGAGCGCCGAAGCGCGGCTGATCGCGCGCAAGCCGTCGTCAGAGATCGAATCGGTGCTGGGCCACCTGAACGAGCCCGAGCTGATCCACCGCGACAACCTCGTACTGGTCTGAGTCTGCGATACGGTAACGGTGCAAATGAAAAGGGCGATGCCGTGGCATCGCCCTTTTTTCCTTCTGCCTGCAGAGGCTCAGCGCCGCGGTGCGTGGTCCTTCAGGTCGCGGACCATGGCATCCGGCGTGCCGGCCACGGTGCGGCCCTCGCAGAAGAAATCGGTCGCCAGCGTCGCCGCGTAGGCGTTGCGCGCACTGGTTTGCATGCGGATCCAATCTTCGCGTGTATCGCCGCGGTTGAGTACCCATTCCTTGGCGCCGACCGGCAGCGTCGCGTAGATCTTGCGCTCGAACGCGTCGCAGCGCAGGCCTTCGAAGTTCACGTTGCGTGCGCCGCTGGCGCTGCTGATCACCACCGTAAAGCGCACCACCTTGTCCGCGCCGACCGACACCGACTTGCTGTCCACCGCGAACGTGAGATTGCCGGTGCCATTGACCGAGAACGGGATCAGGTTCGCATCCTGCGGCGGTGCCGGCAGGATGGCCTCTTCCTCCTTGAAGGTCTTGGGCTCGAACGGATTGATCCACTTCGATTCTTCTTCGGGCATTTGCTTGCCGGTGGTCTTGCAGCCTGCCAGCGCCAGGCAGGCGGCGGCGAGCAACAGGCCGACAGCGGTCAGGCCGCCGCGGCGGCCCTGGCCGGTAACACGATTCATCAGGACTCCGTGTGGTTGGAAGCCGGCGCGGCCGGCAAAACGGCGGCATCTTCCGCTGCGCCCGCTTCGGCCGGCACCTCGGGCATGCCCTGCGTGACGGCTTGCGGCGGCCGGCGCTGCCCGCCGCCATGGCGGCCATGATGGACGCCATACGGGCTGAGCGGCACGCGCGAGTTCCGGTTCAGGAAGCGCGACAGCTCGCCCAGCGCCAGCTGGTAGACGTCGCGCTTGAACTCGATCACCGCGTCCAGCGGCACCCAGTAGTCGCTCCACCGCCAGGCGTCGAACTCCGGATGGTCGGTGGCACGCAGGTGGATATCGCAGTCCCTGCCCGCCATGCGCAGCAGGAACCAGATCTGTTTCTGGCCTCTATAGTGGCCGCGGATCTCGCGGCGGATGAACTTGTCCGGCACCTCATAGCGCAACCAGTCGCGCGTGCGACCGACGATCCTGACGTGCTCCGGTAGCAGGCCGATCTCCTCATGCAGTTCGCGGTACATGGCCTGTTCCGGCGTTTCGCCGTACTTGATGCCGCCTTGCGGAAACTGCCAGGAATGCTCGCCGATTCGCTTGCCCCAGAAAACCTCGTTTCGTGCGTTGATGAGGATGATGCCGACGTTCGGGCGAAAGCCTTCACGATCGAGCATGACTGCACCTCGAATCCTTTAGAATTACGTCGATTATAAAGGATGCGCGCGGCCCGGCTCAGGCGGGGCCCTGCTGGTTTTCCCCGAGCGGGAAGGGCAGTTTCAGGCAGTTGCCGGCGCGTTCCAGTCGCTTATGCGCGGCATGGCTGCCGCCAATTCACCGGGATTCCCGGTTTCCAGAGAAGACATTCGGATGAAAGCCTCGCAATTTTTCATTTCCACCCTGAAAGAAGCCCCCGCCGACGCGGAAATCGTGTCGCACAAGCTGATGATGCGCGCGGGCATGATCAAGAAGCTCGGCGCCGGTATTTACAACTACATGCCGGTGGGCCTGCGCACGATCCGCAAGGTGGAAAATATCGTTCGCGAGGAAATGAACCGCGCCGGCGCCGTGGAATTGTCCATGCCCGTGATCCAGCCGGCCGAGCTGTGGCAGGAAACCGGCCGCTGGGACAAGATGGGCCCCGAGCTGCTGCGCCTGAAAGACCGCCACGAGCGCGATTTCGC
Source organism: Cupriavidus sp. 21MJTG02-4 (assembly GCF_057798975.1). Classification (NCBI taxonomy): domain Bacteria; kingdom Pseudomonadati; phylum Pseudomonadota; class Betaproteobacteria; order Burkholderiales; family Burkholderiaceae; genus Cupriavidus; species Cupriavidus sp. 21MJTG02-4. The sequence continues at coordinate 62,211 of NZ_JBYOJP010000002.1, forward strand.
CGTGCAGCCGACGTCCGAGGAAGTCGTCACGGACATCGCCCGCTCGGAAATCCGCAGCTACAAGCAGCTGCCGGTCAATTTCTACCAGATCCAGATCAAGTTCCGCGACGAGCGCCGTCCGCGCTTCGGCATCATGCGCGGCCGTGAATTCACGATGAAGGACGCCTATTCCTTCGACCGCGACGCCGAAGGCCTGAAGCAGTCGTACCAGAACATGTACGACGCCTATGTGCGCATTTTCCAGCGCTTCGGCCTGGAATTCCGCGCCGTGGCGGCCGATAACGGCGCCATCGGCGGTTCGGGCTCGCATGAATTCCACGTGATCGCCGACACCGGCGAAGACGCCATCGTCTACTGCCCGACGTCCGACTACGCCGCCAACATGGAGGCCGCCGAGGCCCTGCCGCTGGTGGCAGAGCGCGCAGCGCCCAAGGAAGAGCTGGTCAAGACCTTCACCCCGGAGAAGGTCAAGTGCGAGCAGGTAGCCGAATTCCTGAACGTTCCGCTGGAGCGCAACGTCAAGTCGATCGTGCTGGCCACGGAAAGCGACGCCGGCGTCCAGATCTGGCTGCTGCTGATCCGCGCCGACCACGAACTGAACGAGGTCAAGGCGTCCAAGGTGCCGGGCCTGGCCGAGTTCCGCTTCGCCACCGAAAACGAGATCGTCGAAGCCTTCGGTTCGCCCCCGGGCTACCTGGGCCCGATCGACATGAAGAAGCCGGTCAAGGTCGTGGCCGACCGCACCGTCGCCAACATGAGCGACTTCATCTGCGGCGCCAACTACCGCGACTACCACTTCACCGGCGTCAACTGGGGCCGCGACCTGCCCGAGCCCGTCGTGGCCGACCTGCGCAACGTGGTCGCCGGCGATGCCTCGCCAGACGGCAAGGGCACGCTGGAAATCTGCCGCGGCATCGAAGTCGGTCACGTGTTCATGCTCGGCACGCGCTATTCCGAGTCCATGAACGCGACCTTCCTCGACGAAAACGGCAAGACCCAGCCGATGCAGATGGGCTGCTACGGCATCGGCGTCACCCGTATCCTCGGCGCGGCGATCGAGCAGAACTTCGACGAGCGCGGCATCATCTGGCCCGCCGCCATCGCCCCGTTCGAGGTGGTGGTGTGCCCGGTCGGCTATGACCGCTCCGAGGCCGTCAAGGCCGAGGCCGACCGCATCCACGCCGAGCTACTGGCCGCCGGCGTCGACGTCATCCTCGACGACCGTGGCGAGCGCCCGGGCGTGATGTTCGCCGACTGGGAACTGATCGGCGTGCCGCACCGCGTGGTGGTCGGCGACCGTGGCCTGAAGGAAGGCAAGGTCGAATACCAGGGCCGCCGCGACGCCCAGGCGACCCAGGTGGCCGTGGCTGACCTGGTCGGCCATGTACGCAGCCAGGTCGGCAAGTAAGCCCATGCGCGCGGCCCGCCTGGTTCGCACGGCCGGCAGCCTGCTGCTGGCCCTGGCCGCCGCGGCCGCGCAGGCCGGCGCGCAGAAGGAAGAGGACCTGGCCGACTCGGTGCGCGGCGCGCTGGCGGCAGCCATTGCGGACTCGCGGCCGATACGCCCGGTCTTTGCATCGGGCGGCGAGCGCCTGGCCTATCTCAAGTGGCTTGGCGAGATGTCTCACCGGCTCGAAGGGCGCATCCCCGAGCCGCAAATGCGCGTGGAGCTGATCGAAACCGCGTATTACGAAGCCAAGCGTGCCGGACTGGAGCCTGCGCTGGTGCTGGGCCTGGTGCAAGTGGAGAGCAATTTCCGCAAGTACGCCATGAGTTCGGTCGGGGCGCGCGGGCTGATGCAGGTGATGCCGTTCTGGACCCGCACCATCGGCGACAACGATCCGCGCAAGCTGTTCCACCTGCAAAGCAACCTGCGCTACGGCTGCACCATCCTGCGCCACTACCTGGACCGCGAGCAGGGCGACCTGTTCCTGGCACTGGGGCGCTACAACGGCAGCCGCGGCCGCGCCGAATATCCCAACGCGGTGTTGGCTGCGTGGAAGCGCTGGCAATACTCCGAGGCGACGGTCACCGTCGCGGGCGATCCGGAAGTCGCCCCGACCCGGCCGCGCAAGCTGCTGCCCGAGGCGCCGGCGCGCAACCCGTTCTCCCCGCAGCGGGTGGCCAATCCGTCATGAGCACCGACACGCGTCCGGCCGTGGGGTCGCCGGGCTACGCCACCTCGTCGCCGGAGCTGGAACGCTGGCTGGCCCGGCATATCGCCGAGGGATTTGGCGCCGAGTCGCTGGTCCTGTCGATGCTGCGCTCCGGCTATGACACCGTCTTTGCCCGCGCCGCGGTGGCCACGGCCATGGGGCAGCGGCGTGCCGCGCCGGCCACTCCTACACCCAGTCCCGCACAGCACCAGGGCGAGCGCGAGATTCACGTGCTGTTCTCGCTGCAAGCACCGGCTATCCGCCTGTATCAACAACTGCTCAGCGATGTCGAATGCGATGCGCTGGTCGATCTCGCACGCGGACGGCTGGAGCGATCGCCGGTCATCAACCCCGACACCGGCGACGAGAACCTGATCGAGGCGCGGACCAGCATGGGCGCCATGTTCCAGGTCGGCGAGCATGCGCTGCTGGACCGCATCGAGACCCGCATCGCCCGGGTGACGGGCGTGCCCGCCGATCACGGCGAGGGTTTGCAGATCCTCAACTACAAGCCCGGCGGCGAATACCAGCCGCATTTCGATTTCTTCAATCCGAAGCGTCCCGGCGAGGCGCGCCAACTCCGCGTGGGCGGCCAGCGCATTGCCACGCTGGTGATCTACCTGAACACGCCGCAGGCGGGCGGCGCCACGGCGTTCCCGCGCATCGGCCTGGAGGTGGCGCCGGTCAAGGGCAACGCTGTGTACTTCAGCTACCTGCTGCCCGAAGGCCGACTGGACGAGCGCACCCTGCACGCCGGCCTGCCGGTGGAAACCGGCGAGAAGTGGATTGCCACCAAATGGCTGCGCGAGCGCCCATATCGCGCCATTGCGTAGAAACTGTCCCGCCAGACCACGGCATTCCGTCACGGCAGAATTCCGGCGAACTGTACCGGTACTGTACCGTTCGCTGTGACTAGACTGGCAGCATTCCCGCTGCTTCTTCTGGTGCTACTGCCATGGCTTTTCCTGACCTTGCCTCCGGTTCCGGCGTCTTTCTTGCGTTTGCGGCGTTCGCGCTCGTGTCCTCCATCACACCCGGCCCCAACAACACCATGGTGCTGGCGTCGGGGGTGAATTTCGGCTTTGCGCGGACCATTCCGCACCTGCTCGGTATCAGCGGCGGGTTTGCGCTGATGGTGGCGCTGGTCGGGCTGGGGCTTGGGTCGATGTTCTCGCACTGGCCGTGGACCTGGCAGGTGCTGCGCGTGGTGGCTGGGGTCTACCTGGTCTGGCTGGCGTGGAAGCTCGCCACTTCAGGCGGCATGCAGGACCGCCAGGTCGCGCGCCCGATGGGTTTCCTGAAGGCGGCGGCGTTCCAGTGGGTCAACCCCAAGGCGTGGGTGATGGCGGTGGGCGCGTGCAGCACCTATGTGCTGCACGGCAATGTGTGGCTGAACGTGCTGATGCTGGCGGGCATCTTCGCCGTCATCAACCTGCCGAGCGTGGCGATGTGGGCCGTATTCGGCTCGGCCCTGCGCCGCTGGCTGGCGCAGCCGCGGGTGCTGCGCGTGTTCAATGTGGGGATGGCGTTGCTGCTGCTGGCGTCGTTGTGGCCGATTCTGGGGGCGCACCACGCCGGCTGACGGCGCTTACATCAGCGCCCGGATCGTCCCCAGGTTCCGCCAATACCCCTTGGCATCCATCCCACACCCGAACACATACCGGTCCGGCACCTGGAACCCGCAGAAATCCGGGTGCATCGGCTTGAGCTTGGTCAGCGTCTTCTCGCACAGCACGGCGGCGTGGAATTCCTTGGCGCCCATGTCCATGATGCGCTGGCGGATCGCCGCCATGGTCTCGCCTTCATCCAGGATGTCGTCCAGCACCAGCACCACGCGATCCTTGACGGATTCGCGCGGCGCCACGCGCCATTGCATCTCGCCGCCCACGGTCTTGTTGTTGTAGCGGGACAGGTGGATGTAGTCGAATTCCAGCGGGAACTGCAGCTTGGGCAGCAGCATGCCGGTGAACACCACCGCGCCGCCCATCACGGACAGCACCAGCGGGAAGGCATCGCCCATTTTCTCGGTGATGTCCTTCGCCATGCGGTCCAGCGACAGCTGGACTTCTTCGGCGCTGACGATTTCCTCGGAGTTGGACCACAGTTCGCGGGCCTGTTCAGCGGTCATCATGATGTCTTTCCTGTTCTTGTCTCTTGCGGGGGTAGGGCGCCTGGCGCGGATCAGCGGTTGAAGAGGCCCTTCATGCCGCCTTTCATCGCGCCCATCTGGCGCATCATCTTCATCATGCCGCCGCCCTTGAGCTTCTTCATCATGCCTTGCATCTGGTCGAACTGGTTCAGCAGGCGGTTCACTTCCTGCACCGGCACGCCCGCGCCCGCGGCGATGCGGCGCTTGCGGCTGGCCTTGATCAGCTCGGGCTTGGCGCGCTCGGCCGCGGTCATGCTGTTGATGATGCCTTCCATGCGGGCCACCTGCTTTTCCGCCTGATCCATATTGGCGCCTTGCGCCTGCTGCGCGAACTGCGCCGGCAGCTTGTCCACCAGGCTACCGAGGCCGCCCATCTTCTTCATCTGGCCGATCTGGGCCTTGAAGTCTTCCAGGTCGAAGCCGCCGGTCTTCTTGATCTTCTTGGCCAGCTTCTCGGCGGCGTCCATGTCCACGCCGCGCTGGGCTTCCTCGACCAGCGCGAGGATGTCGCCCATGCCCAGGATACGCTGGGCCATGCGGTCGGGGTAGAACGGCTCCAGGCCGTCGAGCTTTTCGCCGACGCCCACGAACTTGATCGGCCGGCCCGTCACGTGGCGCACCGACAGCGCGGCACCGCCGCGCGCATCGCCGTCCAGCTTAGTCAGCACCACGCCGGTCAGCGGCAGCGTGTCATTGAAGGCCTTGGCGGTGTTGACCGCGTCCTGGCCGAGCATGGCATCGACCACGAACAGCGTTTCGGCCGGCTTCAGCTCGGCGTGCAGCGCGGCGATTTCCTGCATCATCGCCTCGTCGATACCCAGGCGGCCCGCGGTATCGACGATCAGCACGTCGTGGTAATGCTTGCGCGCCCAGTCCACCGCGGCGCGGGCGATGTCGACCGGCTTCTGCTCGGGCTGCGACGGGAAGAACTCCGCGCCCACCTGTTCGGACACCGTCTTCAGCTGGGCGATAGCGGCCGGGCGATACACGTCGCACGAGACCGTCAGCACTTTCTTCTTTTTGTTCTCTTTGAGCCACTTGGCCAGTTTGCCGACGGTGGTCGTCTTGCCGGCGCCCTGCAGGCCGGCCATCAGGATGATCGCGGGCGGCTGCACGGCCAGGTTCAGCTCGGCGCTCTTGGCGCCGGCGACGGCTTCCTCGCCGCCGATCACCGCGGTCAGCTCGCGCTGGACCACGCCAACCAGCGCCTGCCCCGGGGTCAGGCTGGCGACGACATCCTCGCCCAATGCCTTTTCCTTGACGCGGGCGATGAACTCGCGCACGACCGGCAAGGCCACGTCGGCTTCGAGCATGGCCAGGCGCACTTCGCGCAGCATTTCGGCGGTATTGGCCTCGGTCAGACGGGCCTCGCCGCGCATGGTCTTGACGACCCGCGCCAGGCGTTGAGTGAGATTGTCCAGCATGGCAGGAATGGGGGAAGAAAGGGCTGTGTTGCGGCCTCTGTTACCGGATCAGCCGCCCGCCACCGGCAGGGGGCACTAAGGTAAACTGCGCAAATGGTCATTGTACTGTATGCCCTGACGGCACTTCTCTATTGCGGCCTGGCTTTCCACGGCTGGGCCACGCGCAATCCGCGGCTGGCCGCGGCCGGCAGCCGGGCTAACGGCGCGGCCTCGGCCGTGCTGACCGCCAACGGCGGGCCGGCGGGCGGCAGCGACGCCCAGCCGGGCTGGTGGCACCTGCTGATGGCGGCCGTGCTGGCCAGCCACGGCCTGCTGCTGCACGAAACCATCTTCCCGGCCGACCATATGATGTTCGGCTTCGCCTTTGCGCTGTCGGCCATGCTGTGGCTGGGCGTGGGCATCTACTGGATAGAGAGCTTCTTCTTCTCGCTGGCCGGGCTGGGGCTGATCGTGATCCCGGTGGCGCTCGTCGCCAGCCTGATGCCGCTGGCGTTCCCGGGTTCGCAGATCCTGGGCTATGCCGCGCGGCCGCTGTTCAAGCTGCACTTCATCATTGCCAACGTGGCCTATGGCCTGTTCACGCTGGCCGCCTTCCACGCCTTCCTGATGCTGCTGGCCGAGCGCCGCCTGCACGGCTTCAAGCATGCGCCGTCGCGTCCCGGCAACGTCAAGCCCAAGGGCCCGGCCGAGCAGTGGCTGGGCCGCTGGCTGGACCTGCTGCCGCCGCTGCTGACGCTGGAAAAGCTGCTGTTCCGCCTGATCGGCGCCGGCTTCGTCCTGCTGACGCTGACCATTGCCTCCGGCCTGCTGTTCTCGGAGGAACTGTTCGGCCGCGCCTTCCGGCTCGACCACAAGACCGTCTTCGCCTTTATTTCATGGGCGATGTTCGGCGGCATCCTGGCCGGACGGCATTTCCGCGGCTGGCGCGGCCGCGTGGCGCTGCGCTGGGTCATCGCATCGTTCGGCATCCTGCTGCTGGCCTATGTCGGCAGCCGCTTCGTGATCGAAGTGATCCTGCACCGGCTCTGAGACCGCCATGGCAAGAATCTTCATCCTGCTGGCCGTGGTGCTGGGGGTCTTCTGGTGGCTGCGGTCGCGCGCCGAAGCCCGCCATGACGAAGCCCTCCGTGCATCCCACCCATCCCGACCGGCCGACGCCTCGGGCAACGGCAAGAGCAACCCCGAGGCCATGGTCCAGTGCGCCCACTGCGGCGTTCACCTGCCGGGCAGCGAAGCCATTGCCTGGCGCGGCCTGCACTATTGCCGGCGCAGCCACCTGCCGGACGACAGCGGCGACCGCGCATGATCACGGCGCGGCCGACGCATACCGCCCGGCTCGCCGCATGGCCCGGCTTCGCGCAACTGTGGCGCGCGCCCGAGCCGCCTGATTTCCACTGGCGCCTGCTGCGCTATTTCTGCTGGACCCGCATCGCCGTCGGCCTACTGCTGCTGGCCTTCACCATCATGCAGCGCGGCGCAGAGTCGCATGGCGCGTCGCTCGTGCTGCCGTTCCAGCTCGCCTTGCCCGCCTACAAGACGGCGGCCATGCAGCTTGCCTTGCCCTACCTCGGCATCGCGCTGGCCATGCTGGCCGGCACGCTGTGGCGGCGGCGCTTCCACCTGCGCGTGCGGCTGCAGGTGCTGGCCGACCTGGCCATGCTCGGCCTGATCTACGAGGCGCTCGGCCGCAACGGCCATGCCGACGGGCTGGCGATGATCTTCCTGCTGCCGGCGCTCGAGGCCGGCGCGCTCACCAGCCTGCTGTTCGCGCTGTTTGCCGCCTCGGTCTCGGCCCTGGTGGTCATGGCGCACCCGTTCGCGCTGACCATCCTGCAACGCCAGGCGGATGGCGGCCTGCTCGGCTCGGGCCTGTATGGGCTGGTGTTCATGATCGCGGCGCTGCTGATGTACATGCTGGCGTACCGGCAGGTCGCGCAGGAAAAACTGGCGCTCGCGCGCGAGCAGGAGTTGCGGCTGCAGCAGCTCGTGAACCGATTGATGGTCAACGACATGCAGGACGGCGTGATGCTGGTGCGTGCCAACGGCATGGTGGTGGCGGCCAACCCTGCCGCCGTGGTGTTGCTTGGCGTACAGCCGCATGAACGCGTTTATTCGCGCACCACGCGCGACAGCATGGGCGTGGAAGGGAGTCAGTCGGTGCTGTTCGACCTGCGCCGCATCCCGCGCCTGCAGCCGCTGATGGAAATGCTGCGCGACTGGGTGCGCAGCAAGGACGACGTGCCGCGCATCCTGCAACTGCTGCCCATCGTCTCGCGCTCCGCGCCGCCGGGGGGCGGCAACCGGCACACGCGGCTGCGTCTGCGCTTTGTGCTGCCGGGCCTGGCCGGGCTGCGCAATACCATCGCCAGCACGTCGACCCTGCCATCCAGCCTCGACACCGCCGCGTGGAACGAGCTGACGCCCGAAGTCGCGGCGCGCCTGCGCCTGGCCATCGCCCAGCAGGAAGCCATGGCCTGGTCGCCCGACGACGAGGCCCTGCTGCGCAGCGAGATGCGCGACACCGTGCTGGTCCATATCGAAAGCTGGGAGCGCATCGCCGAGCAGGTCCAGCAGGAAAAGCTCGCCGCCATGGGCCGGCTCGTGGCCAGCGTCGCGCACCAGATCCGCAATCCGCTGGCGGCCATCAGCCAGGCCAGCGAGCTGCTGGGCGACGGGGCGGGCATCGGCGGCGATGGTGGCGTGGAGTCGGATGTCGATGCACGTCTGCTACGCATCATCCATGACAACGTGCGGCGGCTGGACCAGGTCGTGTCCGACGTGCTGCAGCTGTCGCGCCGCCCGCGCACGGGCCGCAGCACCGCGCAGCTTGCGCAGGCGCTGCCCGAGATCGTCGAGCGCTGGCGGCTGGAGATGCGCTCGCGCCGGCCGCGTGCCGGCGACACGCGCCAGCCGGGCCGCGGCGAGATCAACCCGAATGCGGTCCGCCTCACGGTCGACGTGGCACAGCCGGTGGTCTTCGACACCTCGCAGCTCCAGCAGGTGCTCGGCAACCTGCTCGACAACGCGTGGCGCTACTGCAGCCGCCTGCCGGGCGCCATCCGCCTGCTCGCGCACGCGCTGGACCAGCACCATGCCGAGTTGATCGTCTGGAACGATGGCACCGAGATTCCGCGCGAACACCAGCGCAGCCTGTTCGAGCCGTTCTTTACCAGCAATGCCCAGGGCACCGGGCTGGGCCTGTTCATGGCGCGCGAGCTGTGCGGCGCCAACGACGCACAGGTCCGCTACGGCACCATCGCGCTGGATGACCTGCTCGCGCGCACCGGCCTGCTGGCTGCCCCGCGCGATACACTGCCCGCCAAGGCCTTCGTGCTGACGCTGCGCATCGACACCGGCGATGCAATGCAGGCAGACACGCAGATCCATTGAACTTCCGCACCTGACACGCCGCTCCATGCCACCCAGAACGCCCGGCCCTGACCCGATCCTCGTCATCGATGACGAGGCAGACCTGCGCGAGCTGCTGGATATTTCCATCCGCCGCATGGGGCATGACGTGGTGCTGGCCGGCTCGCTGGCCGAAGCGCGCGAGAAGCTCGCGCAGCGCCGCTACAGCCTGGTGCTGACCGACATGCGCCTGGGCGACGGCCTGGGCATCGAGATCGTGCGGCAGCTGTCGGTTTCGCCGGAACGCGTGCCCGTGGCCGTCATCACGGCCTACGGTAGCGCCGACAACGCCGTCGAAGCGCTCAAGGCCGGCGCGTTCGACTACATCGCCAAGCCGGTGTCGCTGGACCAGCTGCGCAGCCTGGTGATGAACGCGCTGGGCCGCCAGCAGGCGCGCGAAGACCAGGACGCCGCCGCCAGTGCCGATGCCAGCCAGGGCGCCGACCGCGCCGCCGCGCTGCTGCCCGGCCACTCGCCGGCCATGCAGGAGGTGCGGCGCTCGCTCTCGCGGCTGGCGCGCAGCATGGCGCCGGTGGTGATCAGCGGCGAATCGGGCAGCGGCAAGGAGCGCGCCGCACACGCCATCCACGCTACCAGCGCGCGTGCCGCGCATCCGTTCGTGGCGGTGAACTGCGGTGCCATCCCGGAAAACCTGATGGAGTCCGAGTTCTTCGGTCACGTCAAGGGCGCGTTCACCGGCGCCGACGGCGAGCGCGGCGGCTTCTTCCAGTCGGCCAACGGCGGCACGCTGCTGCTGGACGAGGTGGCCGACCTGCCGCTGGCCATGCAGGTCAAGCTGCTGCGCGCGCTGCAGGAGCGCCGCGTGCGCAAGATCGGCGCCAGCCGCGAAGATGCCGTCGATGTGCGCGTGATGTGCGCGAGCCACAAGGATCTCGCCGCCATGGTCGCGGCTGGCCAGTTCCGGCAGGACTTGTACTACCGGCTCAATGTGCTCGAATTGCGCATGCCGACGCTGCGCGAGCGTGCCGAGGATATCCCCGTGCTCGCGCGCGCCATCCTTGAGCACCTGGCCGTGCGCTATGGCGATCCGCGCCCGCGCCGCCTGTCGCAGGCCGCGCTGGAGCGGCTGGTGGCTTATCCGTTCCCGGGCAATGTGCGCGAGCTGGAAAACCTGCTCGAACGCGCCTACGCGTTTGCCGAGTCCGAAGATATCCAGGTGGCCGACCTGGGCCCGCTCGACGCCAATATGGAACGCGCGGCGCTGCGTGCGGCACCGTCGCCGCTGACCCCGTACACACCGTGGGCCTTCGGCGGGGTGCCGGCGGGCATCATGCCGGCCGAGCCCGCCCCGGTCCCCATGCCGATCGTGCCGCAGCAGGCTGCAGCAACGCCCGAGGCGGAAGCCGTGGCCGTGGCTGAAGACGCGCCCGATGCCGCCGAGCGTGCCTGCCGCGGCGTGGCGTTCCCGATCGATCTCCAGGCCCGGCTCGAGAATGTCGAGCGCGAGATCATCCTGCAGGCGCTGGCGCAAACCAGCTTCAACCGCACGGCCGCCGCGCCGCTGCTGGGTTTGAACCTGCGCCAGCTTCGCTATCGCATCCAGCAGCTTGGTATCCGCGATGGGCGGGACGAACGCGACGAAGGGGAGGGCGCGGCATGACGGCTCCGGTTTCCGGCCCCGTCCCAGCCAGCTTCCTGCCGGACGCCGAAGGCTGGGTGCCGGCCGCGCGCCGCGTGCCATCGCCCAATTACGACGAGCGGCCTACGGGCATGCCCGTCGACCTGGTCGTGCTGCACAACATCAGCCTGCCGCCGGGCCAGTTCGGCAGCGATGACATTGAAGCCTTCTTCCAGAACCGGCTCGACCCGGACCGCCACCCGTTTTTCGCCACGATCCACCAGGTGCAGGTGTCCGCGCACTTCCTGATCCGGCGCGATGGCGAACTCGTGCAGTTCGTGCCTTGCGGCAAGCGTGCGTGGCATGCCGGGCTGTCCGATTTCTTCGGCCGGGTCCGTTGCAACGATTTTTCAGTCGGCATCGAGATCGAAGGCGCCGACGACCAGCCGTTCACGGCCGCCCAGTACGCCACCACCGCCACGCTGGTGAAGGCCCTGCGCGCCACATTGCCGGTGCAGGCGATTGCCGGCCACAGCGACATCGCCCCGGGCCGCAAGACCGACCCGGGACCCCACTTCGACTGGGACCGTTTCGCGCGTCTCGCCGACGTTCCGGAAAACCTGTTACCCTTCCGCCCCTCGCACAGTTAAGGTGCTTGCGGGGCCGCCAAGCTGTTGCCACAGCACCATGTCGGCACGATGTCACATGCCAAATCCCCACGTCGGTGTGGGGCTATCGGACGCGCCGCCCGGATAAAAAAAATTTCCAAAAAATGTGCGTCTGCGAACGACTTGGCGCGATCCCTTGTCGTAGCGCGGTTCCCGGGAATGTGGCGCTGCCGCACTTGTCATCGGGGTGTCGCAACCACGCTTGTCAAGACTGGTCATCCGGATTTCTTTCACTATACTTAGCCCAGTTTTCCGCAGTGACCACTATATCTAGTAGTTCAACCGGGGAGCTGGCCTAGCAGTGAAGGGTTGCTGTCGCAGACGTGGCGATAGTGGTTGAAACCCTGATGTGGGGTCAGCGCATCACAAGAGTCCCTGGCGAAATGTTTAGCAAACGGCAGTCAGTCCCACCGCCAACCCTGTGCGGCAGGACACTTTCGCAGCCCATTTCGCCAGGGACTCTTTTGTCTCTTAAAACAGGCTAAAAAGACAGGAGTTCTTATGCAGACGGCCCAGAACGAAATCACCACGGGCGCAGCGGGCGCCGCCGGTATTGCAGGTACCGAGCAACAGGCCCCCGCGACCCAAGCCGGCACGACGAACTACCAGGATTACAAGATCATCCGCCGCAACGGCGCCGTGGTGGCGTTCGAGCCGTCCAAGATCAACGTCGCCATGACCAAGGCCTTCCTCGCCGTGAACGGCGGGCAGGGCGCGGCTTCCGCGCGTGTGCGCGAGATCGTCGAGCAACTGACGCACGCCGTGGTGCGCGCGCTGGTGCGCAGCCGCCCGAGCGGTGGCGCGATCCATATCGAAGACGTGCAGGATCACGTCGAACTGGCCCTGATGCGCTCGGGTGAGCACGAAGTGGCCCGTTCCTACGTGCTGTACCGCGAAAAGCGCGCCCAGGAGCGTGCCAGTGCCAGCGCGCAGGCCGTCGCCCGCGTGCAGGAAGCCGGCATCCAGTTCAACGTGAGCGACGCCGGCGTGAGCAAGCCGCTGGACATCGTCGCGCTGCACGCGCTGCTCGATAACGCCTGCGCCGGCCTGGGCAAGGCCGTCAGCGCCGAGCCGATCCTCAAGGAAACGCTGAAGAACCTGTACGAAGGCGTGCCGATGACGCAGGTGTACGACTCCGCCATCCTGGCCGCGCGTACCCTGATCGAAAAGGACCCGGACTACAGCCAGGTCACCGCCCGTATCCTGCTGCACACCATCCGCAAGGAAATCCTGGGCGCCGAAGTGACGCAGGCCGAAATGACCACGCGTTACGCCGAGTACTTCCCCAAGTTCATCGCCCGCGGTATCGCCGCCGAGCTGCTGGACGAGAAGCTGGCCACCTTCGACCTGGCCCGCCTGGGCGCCGCGCTGGACGCCGGCCGCGACTTCCAGTTCAACTACCTGGGCCTGCAGACGCTGTATGACCGCTACTTCCTGCACATCGAAGAGACCCGCATCGAGATGCCGCAGGCATTCTTCATGCGCGTCGCCATGGGCCTGGCCCTCAACGAAACCGACCGCGAAGCGCGCGCCATCGAGTTCTACCAGCTGCTGTCGTCGTTCGACTTCATGTCGTCCACGCCGACCCTGTTCAACTCGGGCACCCAGCGCTCGCAGCTGTCGTCGTGCTACCTGACCACCGTCTCGGACGACCTGGAAGGCATCTACGAAGCGCTCAAGGAAAACGCGCTGCTGTCCAAGTTCGCCGGCGGCCTGGGCAATGACTGGACCAACGTGCGCGCACTGGGCTCGCACATCAAGGGCACCAACGGCAAGAGCCAGGGCGTGGTCCCGTTCCTGAAGGTGGTGAACGACACCGCCGTGGCCGTGAACCAGGGCGGCAAGCGCAAGGGCGCCGTCTGCGCCTACCTGGAAACGTGGCACCTGGACATCGAAGAATTCCTGGAGCTGCGCAAGAACACCGGCGACGACCGCCGCCGCACCCACGACATGAACACGGCCAACTGGATTCCGGACCTGTTCATGAAGCGCGTGATGGAAAACGCCGAATGGACGCTGTTCTCGCCGTCCACCTGCCCGGACCTGCACGACAAGGTCGGCAAGGAGTTCGAAAAGGCTTACCTGGGCTACGAAGCCAAGGCCGCCAACGGCGAACTGAAGCTGTTCAAGAAGGTTCCGGCCATGCAGCTCTGGCGCAAGATGCTGGGCATGCTGTTCGAAACCGGCCACCCGTGGATCACCTTCAAGGATCCTTGCAACATCCGCAGCCCGCAGCAGCACGTCGGCGTCGTCCACAGCTCCAACCTGTGCACGGAAATCACGCTGAATACCAACGACAGCGAAATCGCCGTGTGCAACCTGGGTTCGGTGAACCTGGTGGCCCACCTGGCCAAGCAGGCTGACGGCTCGTACGCGCTCGACCACGCCAAGCTGCAGAAGACCATCCGCACCGCCATGCGGATGCTGGATAACGTCATCGACATCAACTACTACGCTGTCGAGAAGGCCCGCAACTCCAACCTGCGCCACCGTCCGGTCGGCATGGGCATCATGGGCTTCCAGGACTGCCTGCACGTGCTGCGCACGCCGTACTCCAGCGACGCCGCGGTGAAGTTCGCCGACACCTCGATGGAAGCCGTGTGCTACTACGCCTACCAGGCCTCCACCGAGCTGGCCGAAGAGCGTGGCCGCTACGAGACCTACACCGGCTCGCTGTGGGACCGCGGCATCCTGCCGCAGGACTCGCTCAAGCTGCTGGCCGAAGAGCGCGGCGGCTACCTGGACGTGGATCTGTCCAGCAGCATGGACTGGGACAGCCTGCGCGCCCGCATCAAGCAGCACGGCATGCGCAACTCGAACTGCATCGCGATCGCGCCGACCGCCACGATCTCGAACATCATCGGCGTGTCCGCCTGCATCGAGCCGACGTTCCAGAACCTGTACGTCAAGTCCAACCTGTCGGGCGAGTTCACCGTGGTCAATGACTACCTGGTGCGCGACCTGAAGGAACGCGGCCTGTGGGACGAAGTGATGGTTGCCGACCTGAAGTACTTCGACGGCTCGCTGTCGCGCATCGACCGCATTCCGCAAGACCTGCGCGACATCTACGCCACCGCGTTCGAAGTCGAGCCGACCTGGCTGGTGGAAGCCGCCAGCCGCCGCCAGAAGTGGATCGACCAGGCCCAGTCCCTGAACATCTACATGGCCGGCGCCTCGGGCAAGAAGCTGGACGACACCTACAAGCTGGCCTGGCTGCGCGGCCTGAAGACCACGTACTACCTGCGCACCATGGCTGCCACGCACGTGGAGAAGTCCACCGTGTCGCGCGGCTCGCTGAACGCGGTGTCGTCGGGCAGCGACAGCGGCTCGGCTCTGGACGCGGCCGCCGCATCGGCCCCGGCCATGCCGGAAGCGGAAGGCGCGGTCTGCACGATGCGCCCGGGTGATCCCGGCTTTGAAGAGTGCGAAGCCTGCCAGTAATCACGCAGTAGCGACCTAACGCAGTAACCAACCACCCCCGGGGTTTGCACCCCTTTCCCGCCAGCGGGAGAGGGGCCGGGGGAGAGGGCCGGCGCCACCACAGGGTGAGCCGTCATTTCTGACCACCGCGCCCCCCAATCGAATCACGGAGAACAACATCATGCTGAGCTGGGACGACGACGTTCAAGCCACCCCGCAGGCCGCACCGCAGCCTGCCCTGCAACCCGCTGCATCGGCTGCCACCGCTGACCAGCAAGGCGTCCTGCCGCCGAGCGCCACGCAAGCCGGCATCCTGGGCAACAACCCCAACGCCGCCGCCGCGCAAAGCAACCGCCGCGTCAACGCCGCCGACAAGCGCGTCATCAACGGCTCGACCGACGTCAACCAGCTCGTCCCGTTCAAGTACAAGTGGGCGTGGGAAAAGTACCTGGCCGGCTGTGCCAACCACTGGATGCCGCAGGAAATCAACATGTCCCGCGACATCGCCACGTGGAAGGACCCCAACGGCCTGACCGAGGACGAGCGCCGCATTATCAAGCGCAACCTGGGCTTCTTCGTCACCGCCGACTCGCTGGCCGCCAACAACATCGTGCTGGGCACCTACCGCCAGATCACCGCGCCGGAATGCCGCCAGTACCTGCTGCGCCAGGCCTTTGAAGAGGCCATCCACACGCACGCCTACCAGTACATCGTTGAATCGCTGGGCCTGAACGAAGCCGAGATCTTCAACGCGTACCACGAAGTGCAGTCGATCCGCGACAAGGACGAGTTCCTGATCCCGTTCATCGACACGCTGACCGACCCGTCGTTCAAGACCGGCACGCCGGAAAACGACCAGAAGCTGCTGAAGTCGCTGATCGTGTTCGCCTGCATCATGGAAGGGCTGTTCTTCTATGTGGGCTTCACGCAGATTTTGGCGATGGGGCGGCAGAACAAGATGACTGGGGCTGCGGAGCAGTATCAGTACATCCTGCGGGATGAGTCGCTGCACTGCAATTTTGGGATTGATTTGATTAATCAGATCAAGCTGGAGAATCCGCATCTGTGGACGGCTGAATTCAAGGCCGAGATCACGGAGCTGTTCAAGAAGGCGGTGGATCTGGAGTATCGGTACGCTGAGGACACGATGCCGCGTGGGGTGCTGGGGCTGAATGCGCCGATGTTCAAGTCGTATCTGCGGTTCATCTGCAATCGTCGGTGCCAGCAGATTGGTCTTGATCAGCTGTTCCCGAACGAGGAGAACCCGTTCCCGTGGATGAGCGAGATGATCGATTTGAAGAAGGAACGGAACTTCTTTGAGACGCGCGTTATTGAGTATCAGACGGGTGGGGCGTTGAGCTGGGATTGAGCTCGCTCTGCTGTTTTTAAGGACGAAAAATGGGAGCCGAGGCTCCCATTTTTTTGCTACGGACTCAGAAAAATCAAAGTGGCAGCTATCGATTGCGGATTCAGCGATTCAGCATTGAATTCCAGCGCACGCGTTTATCGCCGTGCTCGGCGCCCTCCGAGACGACGGCCGACTGTATCGGTAGGAATTCAGTCACTGCCGTCCAATAGCCGTTAGACGGTAGCGTTGCAAGTGGCTACGGGGCCGGCAAGGTTATGTCGATCACGTTCGCCGCCAGCGCTGGTTTCAGGTATCTATTGTATTGAACGCATCCCAGAGTGCGTTCGCAACGGTAGGCCCTCGGAACATCACACCGATCTGGCGTTTATCGTGTGTCGTGGAAAGGAAGTTGTAGCTCGATACGACAGCTACGTCGTCATAGACCAAAACCCGGGCATGCGTCCCTTCCCCGAGGCGAAGCGAGCCATCGACACCTTCGACCAATGCTTCAAGTCGACTTTGATCTTCGGTAGCCCAGCAATCTGCCTTGGGGGTCCTGCCGGTTACGAGGGAAAACTGAAATTCAGGCACCGGGTTTCTCTTGGCCAGCCAATCGAGCTTTCCACCACCGCTGCTGGGGTTCCCCGTGGCACTACGGTTGAGCTTGTGACTAGTCACAAGAAGTCGCTTAGCGGCGTTCACAAGTCCCTCTCGGAGAAGCTCGGCGTGACTTTCATCGTAGAGTACACGTACCTTCAGCACTGCGACATCATCGCCCGTTGGGGAGCATGGGGCCTTTTGAGCAAGGCTTAGCCCAATGTTGCGCCATCGAAGGGCGACACCGTTCAACTGTTGGCCGCGGGCGTCGAGCCACCCTGATAAGGTCGTGCAGATGTTACCGACTAACCGTGGATCGTTCAGTCGGGCGCCGACCTCTGATCCAGTGCATTCGGCCGAAGAGCCGTTCAATCCATAAAGCCAATTGTAGCTGCCGACGATAGCTTGGTAAGAGCCGTCCTGAGCATCCCACACCAGAATCTTGGCGTCCGAATTGAGTGCTTCTTCATTGACAGTCAGGTAATCACCCGAGCCGTCGGATAATGACTTACGCATCTCCTGCAGCCACTTTCTAGTCGTTTTTGCATGAGATTCTCCGACTTCATCAAGGGAAGGAAGACCCCAAAGAACATCTACGCGCACGCCGCGATCAATCGCTGCTTTGATGGGCTCCTTCAGCTTGGTCAGGACCGTTTCCGAAACATGTGCCGACAAGATGAGTAAACGGCTGTGGGCCTGCTCGATGGCTTGGGCTAGCACCTCTTCATGGGCTGAAGCCTTAAGTAGTAGCTGAGATACGTCGACGCTGACCTCGGTCCAGAGTGAGTCATCTTGTTCACTTTTGCGGTCGAGCTCCGGTGCCGCATAGCTGATGCCCGTGCGCGTTTCAGCCTCAGCCTGAAGTAGTTGCTTAAGGTGGCTCCACTGACTCGGCAGACCGGAGACGGATCCCTTGTCAACCGTCACCTTGAAACTGATGCCATCGCGTACGGGGACGATGGATTCCACCGAGTGAAGATGCTTGCGGTCCTTCCTGAGTCTCTGAATAAGGAATTGCTCGATCTCTCCATGTGGGATGCCGCCTCGAACGTCTGCAGATTGCACGTCGGCCTTTTCGCGGTTGTAACGAATTATTTGCCCTGGAGCTATACGCCCTGTCAGGTCCTCACGCAGGAAAGTCATTTCGTCGGTGCCATCCACCCGCTCTCCGAAGGAGGTCATGCCCTGGGCCAAGCTTCGCTCTCCAAATTCAGTGAGTCGGAACCCGCTGCCACTGGTGTCCAGCGCAAGCAAGGCCATATCCATTAGGTCCACCAAGCACTCGACCAACAACCTTTCGGGAAGTTGGAAAATGGGTTTTAGGCTATCGACGGAGCTGGCACCAGAGGTGATTGCCTGCATCACCATGCGGTCCAGTTCCGTGACGGGGCGCAGGGTACCAGCCCGGAATTTGACCCGAATTTCGGTAAGAGGAACTCGTATTTCCGTGCGTGTCATCGCAGTGCCTCCTCCACAGAAATCTTCAAGGCTCGACCATCCTTGAACATAACGTTGAGCTCTTCGAGCGTCTTCTTGAAAGGCCCGTAATCGGGGTCGTTGTAATTCCCCTGCGCATCCGTCTCAGATGAAACCGCATCCGCACAGGCAGAAATGTAATCCCAGCACCCAACGACAACCAGCATGCGTCTCGGGCGGGAAAGCATTACGTTCAACCGATCTGGTTGGGTAATGAACTTGATGTCGGTTGCTGCCGGCACGCCTTGCGCCCGAAGTTTGTTACGCACAAGGCTGACCACAATGATGTCTGCCTCGTCGCCCTGGAAAGAATCGACCGAGTACGCTTTGTACTTGCCCGGATCAAGGCCCTGCGCACTGCCGAACTGGCAACCTGCCGGCGCCGGAATGGTGCTTCTGTTTATCTCATTCTTCTGCATGTTGTACGGGGTGAGAATTGCAATGGTGTAAGGCTTCGATGGGGAGTCATCCGCCACCTTCGCCATTTGCAAGAGGCGAGAAATGGCTTGCTGCTCGCTGCTGTTGGAGTAGCCCTTTCTCTTGGTCTCCTTGTTCTCTTCCGCCCAGGGTGTATCCAGCCAGATCAGAGATTTTTCGGCAAGCCAGGATGGTGCAACAAAGGGATTGCAATGGTCCGCGTCGGGGCGGCCTTCCGCATCGGCGGTCGCATTGCCCACCTCGCCGTCGTAAAAGACGGTGGAGTTCAAGTCGCCAATGACTGGCGGCATCCGGTATTGGCGTGTCAGTAAGCCTGCCGAGGCGCCGATGGATTTGCCTTGGGTGACATCATTGAGCTTACGGCGATCTTCAAAGACTTTTGCGAAGCTGGCGAGCCAGCTGCGGGCAAAATTCGCAAATGAGTTTACCCAGTCCGGATCAGAATCAAATTTCGCTTTTAGCCATTCGATGTCGATAAGGCGAGCATTGCCAGGCCGATTTCCCAGCTGTTCTAGTGTGTTGATGACACCCTCGTTAATTGCGTCGCTTCCCGTTAGACGGTTGAAGCAATCGGAAAACTCCCCGTATAGGAAGGGACGCAGTTGCTTGTGATCGCCGAGCAGTAGCCAGCGATGGCCCGCTTGGAGCGGCAGGGCAAGATCGAAGCCGTGAGTTTTTCCCGCCTCCTCAATGATGGACCAATCAAACGAGTGCGCCCCCTTTGCTAGTTCCTCTAGGTCGCCGGAACTAGTCGTGCAATACGTGATACTTGCCCCGCGTTGAACCAGTTCCAGTAGGGAGTATCGCAATGCCTGAAGGTCTTCCGGCCACGCATCGCCTTCATTGGATGCTTCCTCAAGCAACCGGAGCCACCTGTCACGGTTACTCTCATACGGATCACCAACCGCCTGCTGCGTCCGATTGCGGATTGCGTTGATAGCGGTACGCATCAACTCGTCGACAAGTTCCCTGGCGTGGTCATTTCCATCGCGACGATTCAACCGGATGGCTAGTGGGTGCTCCTCTGCCGGAGCATCCTTGTATGCCTGGCGAATGACCTTGTCGAGCAGCACGTCCACTGCGGCATGATCCTTGGCCGTGACGAGGATTTGTGCCATAGGGTCGTCCTCCAGTATCTGCCGCAATAGAACGCGAAGACACCTCATCGATGGCAAGCCTGAAGCCAGGCCCGACAGCGGCGGCGCGACGCTGCTGGACGTGGCCCAGGCCGCGCGCGTGTCGCTGGCGACTGCGTCGCGCGTCTTCAGTACGCCCGCCATGGTGCGCGACAGCACCGCACAGCGTGTGCTCGACGCGGCGCATAAGCTGAGCTTTCGCCCGAACCTGCTCGGCAGCAAGCTGCGCGCCCAGCAGTCGCGGATGATCGGCGTGATGCTGCCGACGATGGACAACGCGGTTTTCGCCGAATGCTGGCGCGGGATCGAGGAGGCGGCGCTCGCCGCCGGCTACTCGCTGATGCTGGTGACGAGCGGCTACGACCCGGCGCGCGAGCGCGAGCGCGTGGAGTACCTGCTGCGCCATCGCGTCGACGGCTTGGTGCTGACGGTGGCCGATGCCGCCCGCAGCGCGGTGCTGGACCAACTCGACGCCGAAGGCGTGCCCTATGTGCTCGCGTACAACCAGGCCAGCGCGCGCGGCCGGCGGCATTCGGTTTCCGTCGACAACCGCGGCAGCGCCTGCGCGGGCGTGGAGACGCTGATCGCGGCCGGGCACCGGAGCATCGTCGTGGTTTCGGGCGCCTTCGTCGCCTCGGACCGCGCGCGCCAGCGCTTTGCCGGTTACCAGGACGCGATGCGCGAACACGGGCTGGAGCCGGTCCCGGCACTGTGCCTGCCGTCGCACACGGCCAGCAACGCGGCGCAGATCCGCGCGCTGATGGACGGTAACGACGCTCCCACCGCCTTCTTCTGCACCAACGACCTGCTGGCGCTTGGCGTGATCGCCGACCTCGGCCGGCTCGGCCTGCGCGTGCCAGCGGACGTGTCCGTGCTCGGCTACGACGGCATCGCACTCGGCAGCGTGGTCGAGCCGACGCTCGCGACCGTGGTGCAGCCCAACACCGATATCGGCGCCCGCGCCGTGCGCCATCTGCTGGCGCGGCTGACGGCCGCGCCCGACGACGCGCCGGCGCCCGCGCGCGTGACGCTGCTGCCGCACGCGCTGCGCGTGACCGGCACCATCGCGGCGCCGCCGGAGCGTGCGAACCCACGTATCGCCGCCGTGCGTATCCGGCGTACCCCATAACCCAGCGTTTCCCACACCGACTGTTGCCAACCAAGGAGCCTCTCATGCAACCGTTCTCCGCCTGGCGCCGCCCGCTGCGCCGGATCGCCCTGATGTTCGCCGCCGCGGCCTTCAGCCACGGAGCCTTCGCGCAGACCGCCATCTGCTACAACTGCCCGCCCGAATGGGCCGACTGGGCCGCGCAGATCCGCGCCATCAAGGAAAAGACCGGCGTTACCGTGCCGCTGGACAACAAGAACTCCGGCCAGTCGCTGGCGCAACTGGTGGCGGAGAAGGCGAGCCCGGTCGCCGACGTGGTCTACTACGGCGTGACCTTCGGCATCCAGGCGAAGAAGGACGGCGTGACCACCCCGTACAAGCCCGCGCACTGGAACGACATCCCGGACGGCCTGAAAGACCCGCAGGGCAACTGGTTCGCGATCCACTCGGGCACGCTCGGCTTCATGGTCAACGTCGACGCGCTGCGCGGCAAGCCCGTGCCGCAGTCGTGGGCCGACTTGCAGAAGCCCGAGTACAAGGGCCTGGTCGGCTACCTGGACCCGGCCAGCGCGTTCGTGGGCTACGTCGGCGCCGTCGCCGTCAACCAGGCGCTGGGCGGCACCTTCGACAACTTCGGCCCCGCGTTCAAGTACTTCAAGGACCTGCAGAAGAACCAGCCGATCGTGCCGAAGCAGACCGCCTACGCGCGCGTGCTCTCCGGCGAGATCCCCATCCTGCTCGACTATGACTTCAACGCCTACCGCGCCCGCTACAAGGACCACGCCAACGTCGCCTTCGTGATCCCGAAGGAAGGCACGGTCGTGGTGCCCTACGTGATGAGCCTGGTCAACAAGGCTCCGCATGAGGCCGAGGGCCGCAAGGTGCTGGACTTCGTGCTGTCGGATGCCGGCCAGGCGCTGTGGGCCAATGCCTACCTGCGCCCGGTGCGCAGCAGCGCGGTCTCGAAGGAAGTCCAGGCGCGTTTCCTGCCGGCTTCCGAGTATGCGCGCGCCAAGCCGGTCGACTTCGGCCGCATGGCGGACGTGCAGAAGGCCTTCAGCGATCAGTACCTGAAGGAAGTGCGCTGAGCACGCGCTGGCGATGGTCGGTCGTTCCCGCGCGCCGTTCGCGCGGGGACGACGCCACGGCAAGGCCCCCTCCCATGACAAAGCGAAATCTCCTCCTGTTCGGCTTCGCGCTGCCGGCGCTGGTCGTGTTCCTGGCGTTCTTCTGCCTGCCGATGGCGCGCCTGGTCGCGGTCAGCGTCAACGGCCCGCAGGGCGCCGGCGTGTACTGGACCGTGCTGACGAGCCCGCGCTATCTGCACAGCCTGATGGTGACCGTGCTGCTGTCCGGCGCGGTCACGCTGGCGACGCTGGTTATCGCCGGCATCGCCGGCACGTTTCTGCAGCGCAACCCCGTGCCAGGCAAGTCCGCGCTGGTCGCGGTGCTGACGTTCCCGCTCGCGTTCCCCGGGGTCGTGATCGGCTTCATGGTGATCATGCTGGGCGGACGCAACGGCCTCTCGGCGATGGTCGGCGACTGGCTCGCGGGCGAGCGCTGGGCCTTTGCCTACGGGCTTGCCGGCCTCTTCGTCGGTTACCTGTACTTCTCGATTCCGCGCGTGATCCTGACCGTGATGGCGGCGGTGGAGAAGCTCGATACCTCGCTCGAGGAAGCGGCGCGCTCGCTGGGCGCGAGCCCGTGGCGCGTGGTGCGCGACGTGATGCTGCCCGCGCTGATGCCGGCGATGCTGTCCAGCGGCGCGATTTGCTTCGCCACCAGCATGGGGGCGTTCGGCACGGCATTCACGCTGGCCACGCAGCTCGACGTGCTGCCGCTGACGATCTACAACGAATTCACCAACTACGCCAACTTCGGCATGGCCGCCGCGCTCTCCATCCTGCTGGGCAGCGTGACCTGGGCCCTGCTCGCGGTGGCGCGCTGGTTCTCCGGCGATGCCGTCGCCGCCACCGCGTAGGAGCCCGATCATGTCTAACGTTCGCCCCGGCCTTCGCTACTGGCTGCAGCTCGCGCTGACGCTGGCGGTCTGCCTGTTCATGATCGTGCCGGTCGTGCTCTCCGTGCTGGCCGGCCTCACCAACAATATCTTCGTCGGCCTTGCCAGCGGCCTCACCACGCGCTGGCTCGAAGAGGTCTGGTCGCTGTACCGCAACACGATCTTCCTGTCGCTCGGCATCGCGCTCGCGTGCCTCGCCTGCACGCTGGTGCTCGGCGTACCCGCCGCGTACTACATGGCGCTGCGCCGCAACCGCGTCACGCGCCTGATCGAGGAGCTGCTGATGCTGCCCGTGGCGATCCCGGGCCTGGCCACCGCGCTCGGCCTGATCCTGCTCTACGGCCAGTGGCAGGCGCTGCGCACGAGCTGGGTGTTCATCCTGATCGGCCACGTGTTGTTCACGCTGCCGTTCATGGTGCGCGCCGTGCTGGCGATTCTGTCGGCCATCGACATCCGCACGCTCGAGGACGCCGCCGCCAGCCTTGGCGCCGGCCGCATGCAGCGCTTTTTCACGGTGATCCTGCCGAATTGCCGCCAGGGGATCCTGGCCGGCGCGCTGATGGTGGTCACGCTGTCGGTCGGCGAGTTCAACCTGACCTGGATGCTGCATACGCCGACCACGCAGACGCTGCCCGTGGGACTGGCCGACAGCTATGCGTCGATGCGGCTCGAGATCGGCTCGGCCTACACCATCGTCTTCTTCGTGATGATCATTCCACTGCTGGTGCTGATGCAGGCGCTGGCCGCCATGGGCGCGCGCGCCCGCAAGCACGTGCGCGCCAAGGTGCCGGCCATGACCGCCGCGCCCGCCACTTCCACCGAGACCCGCCATGCATGAATCCACGACCATCCGCCTGTGCCGCTGCGGCAAGACCTTCGCCGACGGCGCACTGGCGCTGCAGCCGCTGGACCTGGACATCGGCGCGGCCGAGACGCTGGTGCTGCTCGGTCCCTCGGGCTGCGGCAAGACCACCACGCTGCGCATCATCGCGGGGCTGGAGTCGCCGGACGCCGGCGGCGAAGTCTGGTTCGGCGACACCAATGTGACGGCGCTGCCGATCGAGCAACGCGGCGTCGGCATGGTGTTCCAGAACTATGCGCTGTTTCCCAACATGACGGTTGCCGAGAACATCGGCTACGGCCTGCGCGTGCGCCGCGTGGACGCCGCCACCCAACGCCGGCGCATCGACGACATGCTCGGCATGATGCATCTCGGGCCGTTCGCCGACCGCCGCGTCGACCAGCTTTCGGGCGGCCAGCGCCAGCGCGTGGCGCTGGCACGCGCCATTGCCGTGCAGCCGCGCGTGCTGCTGCTGGACGAGCCGCTGACCGCGCTCGACGCCAAACTGCGCGACGCGTTGCGCGCCGACATCAACCAGCTGTTGCGCAGCCTTCGCATCACGGCCGTCTACGTGACGCATGACCAGGCCGAGGCGATGGCGCTTGGCGACCGCATCGTCGTGATGGACCGCGGCCGTATCGCGCAGGCCGGCACGCCGCAGGAAATCTACCGTGCGCCGGCCAATGCGTTTGTCGCCGACTTCATCGGCACGATGAACCGCCTTCCCGCCACGGCCGAGCACGGCGGCGCGTGGCGCGTGCCGGGCGGCGTGGTGCCGCGCAACGGCGCGACCGTGGCCGGCCCCCGCGCCGAACTCATGTTCCGGCCCGAAGACGTGGCGCTCGCACCTGCCGACAATGCGCACGTGCAGGGTGCCGTCGTTACCGCGCTGTTTCTCGGCAACTGCACGCGGCTGCTGGTGGACGTCGGCGCCGGCGCGCCGCTGATCGTCGACACCACGCGGCGCGACCGCTGGCCGGCCGGCGAGCGCATCGGGCTGCGCATCGACACCGCGCACATGATCACCCTGGCGGAGGCCGAGGCAGCATGAACACGTCATATCTCGTCGCGCATGTCACCGACCTGCACATCAAGGCCGGCGGCAAGCTGTCCTACCGGATGGTCGATACCGCCGGCGCGCTGAACCGCTGGATCGACACGCTGCTGGCCCTGCCGCAACGCCCGGACCTCGTCATCATCACGGGCGACCTCGTCGACTTCGGCGCCGAGGCCGAGTACCGTTTCCTGCGCGATAGTTTGCAGCGCCTGCCGATGCCGTACCGGCTGCTACCCGGCAATCACGACAGCCGTAGCCAGCTGCGCGCCGTCTTTGCCGATCACCGCTACCTGTTCGAGAACGGCGACGGCGAGGCGCCCGTCCACTATGCCGTCGACGCGGGGCCGCTGCGCCTCGTGGGTTTCGACTGCACGGTGCCCGGAAAGCCGGGCGGGCGTGTGGATCCTGCCGCGCTACCATGGCTCCAGGCCGCGCTCGCCGCAGCGCCGGCCACGCCGACGCTGTTGCTGCTGCACCATCCGCCGTTCCACACGGGCATCGGGCATATGGATGAACAGGGGCTGGACAATGCGGCGGCGCTCGAGGCCGTCGTGCGGCAGCACCCGCAGGTCGAGCGCGTACTGTGCGGCCACCTGCATCGCCATATCACGCGACGCTTCGCCGGCACCATCGCGATCACCGCGCCCGGTCCCGCGCACCAGGTGGCGCTGGACCTGGACCCGCGGGCACCGTCGCGCTTCCGCATGGAGCCGCCCGGCTACCTGTTGCACTGGTGGCATCCGCAGCACGGCCTGGTCACGCACGCCGCCGCAATCGGCGAGTATGGCGCCGAGCATCCGTTCTTCGATGCGCAGGGCAAGCTGATCGATTGAGCGTAGAACGCCTTGCGAAAGACATGTCTTGCGCATCGACCGCGCGCCGCGCGCAATGGTGGCGTAGCGGCAACGCAATGGAAAAGGCGTCAGCTGGATTGCGGCGCCGTTATCACCCCTTGCGTCACGGCAGGGTGGGGCAAGTCGGCGCCAGCCGCACTCCCGGCTTCCCCGGCGGCTTCCGCCGCGCGCTCCGAACGGACCAGGGCTATCACCTGGCTGAAGGACGACGCGGCAAATGCTGTCGTGCCGCGATGCTCCTGGGTGTCCCGCGACATCTCTGACACGAACCCAAGAATCAGCCTCGCGGCAGGCGCTCGCTGCTGAAGCCGGCGCAGCAGGACACGGAGATAGACGTTCGACTGTCCCGCATCGAGCGACGTGATGCAGATTGTCCCCATCGCCGGCAGATTGTCCGGGGAAAATCGCGTGCGGGAGAACTGTTCATAACTGGCGGCCTCTGCCTGAATACCTGCCCTGGACAGGAGTTGTACGGTGGCCGCGGCGACCAGTTCATCGAGTCCCCCGCGACCGGCAACGCAGAGCACAGGGCCGACAACCGGCGCGCCGGACGCGGCCGCCACGGCGGCGATTCCGGCTGCTTCGCGGGCAGGTGGAAGGCCTGGGACCGGTCCGTCATCACCGCCGGATACTGGTGCGTCCCTGACCGGCTCATCGATATCTTCGAGGCCGTCGATGATATCGAGCAGCGCTTCGCGGATGCGGTCAAGCTGTTCGGGCTGGATAACGCCCCGCATCATGTCGTTGTGCGCGAGCTTCAATCCCTCGAGCATGACCGTGTCGTAGTACTCGGCAAGGGTCATGTCCTTCAGCAGGGTTTCGGCCTGTCGCAACGCCTCGTCCGGATCATCCGCAAGGATGCGCTGGTAGAAGTTGGTCGGCGGCGATAGCGGCGGTCGGTCCCCCAGCAGGACTTCAAGAAACTCCAGCTTGTCGACATGCCGTCCAAGGATGACCAGGCACAGCGTGAGCGGCGTCGAAAGGATCAACCCCACCGGTCCCCAGATCCAGCTCCAGAAGATGGCGGCAACCACTACCGCGACGGGAGAAAGCCCCGTGCTGCGGCCGTATAGCAGAGGCTCGATGACCTGCGCGGTGAGGAGATCCACAGCGCCGAAAAGGCCAATCGTCCAGAGCAGCATGGTCCAGTCAGGGCCCGTGGCCGCCAGCACGAGCGCGAGCAGCGCCCCGATCCACGTGCCGACATACGGAACGAACCGAAGCAGCGCCGTGATCACGCCGACCAGGATGGCACCCGGCACCCCGATGGTTGCCAGGCCAGCCGAAATGACGATGCCCACGCCGACGTTCACCCCGAGCTGCGTCAGGAAGTAGCGGCTCAAGCGGTGGGCGGCCTCGTTCATGGCCGTCGTGGCGCGATGCAGGTCACGAGACCCGAACAGTCGGATCAGCCGGTCGCGCAAGTCTTCGCGCTGCAGGAGAATGAAGATCGCCACCACCAGCACGATGCCTGTAGTCTGGAGCGGGCCGACGATGGGCGAAAGATATTCCCTCATCAGGGCGAGCGGTGATGCCGGGGGTTCCTGGACAGCGACGGGCATCGGTGCCCGCTCTTCCTGTTTGCGGCCTGAGACGGTCGCACTTGGGACGCCCGCGCCGCCAGCAATATGCGGAGCGTGAACCGGCCGTTTGATGAGGTTTGATGCACTCGCCAGGAGATCGTCAAGCCGCCCGACCGTGGCCTGCTGGACGAACTGGACTCTTTTCTCGATCGTAGCCTGGTAACGCGGCAGGTCGGCGGCGAGCTGCGCGACCTGCGCGCCGATCAGTGTCCCGATTCCGCCCATGACTGCCAGCGCCAGCAACACCGCAATGACAACCGAAGGGACTTGTCCAAATCTGAGCCGCGCCAGAATGTCCACCAGCGGCGCGACAAGAAAACTGAGCAGCACCGCGAGCGTAACGGGCATCAACACATCACGGCCAAGATCCAGGGCGCAGATGACCACAACCGCGGTGATGAGCGAGGTCAGCTCCCGCAGCGTAGGAGCGTCCGCGGGCGCCACCTTCGTTGTGGGCCATTCAGGTCGGTTCTTGCCCATCGCGGATACCCTTGCTCGACGCAAGGGATCCTCATTCGAAGGGTTCAAGGCGCCTTGAACTTCTGGCTAATGCGAGAACAGCGCGATCAGGATGATGAGAGGAATGGGTACGCCAAGCAGGAAGAGGAGGATGGAACGCATGATTGTCTCCCGTTGGATAGATGGAATTCAAAGGTCGCGTTGCCGGCCGCCGATCGTGGCCAAAAGGCTTGCCGCGAACGCGCCCATCAGCAGCGAAACGAAAAGCCAGAGTGATGCGTAGATACCGGCTTTTCTCGCTTTGTCGGCTGCAGCCTTTGCGGCGGCTTTGGCGTCCGCCAGTCTTTGCTGAAGCTGCGAATAGGTGGTCGTGACACGGGTCTGCGCGGCGTCCGGTGAGGACCCTGTTCGCCTGGCAACCAGCCGCGCGGCATAGCGAGTGTCCGTGGACGACAACGGGCCGCCCGATGCCAGACTGTTCAGGAATATGCGTACGACTTCTTCCCGGTCTGCAGCCCTTCCTTCGGGGCTGGCATTGGGGGTAGCCGCCGCAGCGTCTGGCTCGCGAAACAGGCCATCGACGAGATAGCCCATCGGCCATGTATCGACCGCGGCGGACGCATTCCCACGGTCCTTCATGGTGCCCAGTCCGCTACCCGCTGCACCGGCCGACGCCGCTTGCGCCGTGGTGTGAAAAAGCCCCGACGCGGCAGACGCGATCAGGATCGCCGTCACGAGCGTTGCCGCTGCCCAACTCAGAAAGCCGTGCGCGGTATCCCGGAAAAAGGTCTCGTCCGCATGGACCGTGACCCAGCGTTTTCTCAACCGGCCGGCCAGGTAGCCACCAAGTCCGGAAGCCAGGATCTGCGTCACGCAAATCCAGACAACAGCCGCGATGCCGAATCGTGCGGCGCTTTCCCCCCGGGGCGCCCAGGGCGAGATTGCCGACAGGCCAAGCCCGGATCCGAGCATGAGGAGGATGAGGGAAAACGCCGCAGCAGCGACCGCGCCCGCGAGAATCGCCCCCCACGATACTGCGCTGCCAAGTGACGACGCCGATGGTGGCTCTTCCAGGATGGCGCGGCGCCGGGTGTCTCCGAATTCTTCCATGTGGATCTCCTGTCTACGGGTTAGCGCCGGACCCTTACGCGGCGGGCATGCTGCCCTCCGTCAGCCGACAGGTAGGAAGCACTACTTGTGCCTGGATTGCCAGCGCGGGCTCTCCATGGCTTCTACAGGCGGCATTTGGGGCTTAGCTCCCTCAGCGCGGCTGGAAGCATTGTGATGGTCAAGTAATTTCGAGAATCAGATGAGCTCTGGCGGGTAAATCTTTCATCTGTGCCCCCGCGCCTTGCACCGAAGCCCCCGGCGAAGCGCGCCTCTTTGTCCGAGAAAAGAAATGCGGGCGTCGGTTTCCACAGATACACTGCTGCGCTGTGCTTCGCGATGCATGTCGGCGGCTTGGCCGCCGGCAGTCGATTTTTCCCTGCCCTATCCGGAACCCATGAAAGCCATCCTCTCCGCCCTGGCCCTCGCCCTGCTGGCCCCCGTTGCCGCCCACGCCGCCAATGAATGCGACAAGTACCGCACCAGCTACGACAAGACGTATTGCTTCGCCAAACTGTTCCTCGAATCCGACAAGGAACTGAATACCAGCTACAACGACCTGCGCGGCCTGGTCGGCGATAGCGTGAAGCAGCAGTTGAAGGATACCCAGCTGGAATGGATCAAGTACCGCAACGCGTCCTGCGAAGCGAGCGGCGCCATCGATGTTGACTGCAACTATCGCGTCAACCGCGACCGCGCCGAGTACTTGCGCGACCGCGTGCGCGAGTGCAAGGCAGGCACCTGCCGTAACGACATGATCAGCAAGAAGTCCTGGAACTGATCCGATGACGCGGGCGATCTCTCGTGGCCGCCGCGCGGTGGTGGCGGGGCTGGTGGCTGGTCTTTCTGCGGTCGCCTGCGCGTCGCAGTCGCCGGCTGGCCCGCGCCCGGTCCGCATCGTCATTGATCCCGGCCACACGCCGTCGCTGGGCGGCGCGCTGGGCGTACGCGGTGTCCATGAGGTGCAATACAACGACCGGCTGGCAGCGCGGCTGGTACAGGCGCTTTCGCTGGCGGGCTTCGATGTCGCCTTGACCCGTGGCCCGACCGAGAACGTATCGCTCGAAGGGCGGGCGCAGTACGCGAATGCGCGGCAGGCGGCCCTGTTCCTGGCGATCCACCACGACTCGGCGCAGTTGCAGTACCTCGAAAAAATCAAGGCGGGCGATCTCGACGCGTATCGGACTACGCGGCCCATCGCCGGCTATTCGATCTTCGTGTCGCAACGCAATCCACGCTTCGCCGAGAGCTATGCGTTTGCGCAGATGCTGGGCGAGGAGATGCGCAAGCTGGGCCGGGCGCCGACGCTGCACCATGCGGAGCCCATCGCCGGGGAATCGCGGGAACTGCTGGCGCCGGATATCGGCATTTATCGCTTCGATGATCTGGTTGTCTTGCGGCAAACCGTCATGCCGGCCGTGCTGCTGGAGGCGGGGGTCATCGTGGACCCGACTGACGAGGGTTATGTCAGTGATCCGGGGAACCAGGCTCGCATGGTCCATGCGGTGGTTGTGGCGGTGCAGCGCTATGTGGCGACGATTCGGGGCGACTACTCGAAGCAATAGAGTTCGTCGCTGAATTGCGGGGATGTAGTTCTTGGCAGGCGCTGCTGTTTCGCCGGCGTAGCCGGGACGGCTGCGCTGCGCGCATTCAGTGAAACCGAGGGAAGGGAAGGGAAGGCAAGGAAGGAAACGGAAGCACCAGCATCTGCGCTGTTGATATCGTCCCGCTTGCCGACTACTGAGCCGCGCAGCAGCCGAAGGCGATGATGCGATAACGGTGGCAGTGTCGGGCCACGGACAGTTTCGGGGCTGGTTCAATCATTGCCGGAGAGCCTGCATGCGGACGCGCTCCACGCGGCAGGCAGCGGGGCAGACTCTGAAGCGAATACCCGTACGAAATTTCTCGCACACTACGATCAATATTCGCCCGTTAGGGTAAGCGACGCGTTTCTTTGCCTACTTTCTTGTCGCTCGGACAAGAAAGTAGGTCGCCGGCTACGCCGGCGAAACAGCGGCGCTTGCCAAGCACGGCAACCCGATCATTGCCAGAGAGCCTGGTGAAACAGCCGCGTCTGCCAAGCACGACGTCCCTGCAATTCGCCGAGGAACAAAAGCAAGGCAGCGGCGGCTGTTGTACTGGCCCCGTTCCATGCCGCCCAGACATGCGCATGGGCCGCGGGAAATCCGCAATTGCCGGAGCCGGGGCGCAAGCCGATAATCGGCGGCCAACGCAATCTTTCGCAGGATGCATGGTGGCTTTACTAACCTTCATCCATAGCTCGCCCCTGTAACGGCGCCCCACCGCGCGCAGATCACCTTGACGTCCTCCGCCTACTCGCGCAACCCCCGCCTCCATTTCGACCTCACCACCATCCAGCTTTTTATCGCCGTGGCCGACCAGGGCAGCATCACGCGCGGCGCGGAGCGCTTGCACCTGGCCGCCGCCGCCGCGTCGCGCCGCATCCTCGAACTGGAATCCCAGCTCGGCGTCTCGCTCTTCGAACGCCTGCCGCACGGCATGGCCCTGACCGAAGCCGGCCGCGCGCTGCTGGCCCACGCCCGCGGCATCACGCACACGGTCCAGCGGATGCAGGACGATGCGTCTTCGTTCATCGGCGGCGATCTCGGCGTGGTGCGGGTGGCGGCGCCGAAGTCGGCCGTGATCCAGTTCCTGCCGTTCGATATCCAGCGCTGCGCCGCCGCCTGCCCCGGTGTCCGCATCGACCTGCAGGAGATGAACAGCCAGGAGGTCCAGCAATGCCTGCGCCGTGGCACGGTGGATATCGGCATCTACGAAAGCAGCCTCGGCGTGATCGACATGCCGACCGAGCCGTACCGCGCCGACCGGCTCGTGCTGGTGGTGGCGCGCGGCCATGCGCTGGCGCGGCGCAAGCAAGTCACGACGGACGATGTGCTGGACTGCGACCTGATCGTGCTCGGCGAGAGTTCGGCGATCTCGATCGGGCTGGAGCGGCTGGCGGAGGAGGCCGGCCGCGTGCTGCGGATGCGCATGCGCGTAGGGGGCTTCGATAGCATCGCCGCGCTGGTCGCCCAGAACCTCGGCGGTGGCGTGATGCCGGAAGCGATCGCGGCCGAGGTGGCTGCCGGCAGCCGGTTCCTGCGGCTGCCCATCGCCGGGCCTTGGGCGGCGCGGCAGTTCGTGCTGTGCCACCGGCCCGAAGGCGCGCTGTCGTCGGCCGCGCGGGGCGTGCTGGCGGTGCTTGCGCAAAACGCGAAACCTGGATCGTCCAAATAGCGATAGCCCGCGGCGGGCGCATTGCGCATCATGGGCTCCATAACGACCAGACACAGGACGGAGACACGCAATGCAGCGCAGGCAATTCATTCTCGCGGCTGCGGCCGGATTGGCGGTGCCCGGCCTTGCTCGGGCCGCAGTCGAGGTGCATGGTCCGGTACGGATCGTGGTCGGCTTTGCGCCGGGCGGCGGCACGGACGTGCTGGCGCGCGTGATCGGGCAGAAGCTCGGGGTCATGTGGAACACCAGTGTGCTGGTCGAAAACAAGCCGGGCGCCACCGGCGCGATTGCCGCCGCCTATGTGGCCAAGCAGCCGCCTGACGGCACCACGCTGCTGATGGCCCACGTCAACAGCCATGCCATTGCCCCGGCGCTGCTCGACGTCAAGTACGACCCGCGCACCGATTTCTCGCCGATCTCGATGGTCGGCGTCACGCCCAATATGCTGACCTGCCGTCCGGAGCAGAAGGTGCGCACGGTGGCGGACATTGTGGCGCTGTGCCGCAAGAACCCGGGCAAGATTTCATTCGGCTCCTCGGGCATCGGCTCGGCGCAGCATCTGGCGCTGGAGATGTTCCGGATGCAGGCGAAGCTCGATGTGGTGCATGTGCCGTACAAGGGCTCGGGCCCGCTGGTGGCGGACCTGCTCGGCGGCCAGATCGACTATGCCTTCGACACGATGACCGCCGCCACGCCGTTTATCCAGCAGGGCAAGGTGATCGCGATTGCGCAGACCCGCCTGAAGCGCGCGGCCAGCCACCCCAATGTGCCGACGCTGGCGGAGTCCGGCTTTCCCGGGCTGGATGCAGCCTCGTGGTACGGCCTGGTGGGCCCGAAGGGCATGGCGCCGGCGCTGGTGCAGCGCATGAACGAGGACGTCAACCGCGCATTGGCCATGCCCGATGTGGTCGAACGCCTCAAGAGCTTTGGTGCCGAGGATTCCGGCGGAACCAGCCAGCAATTCGCCGCCTTCATCGCGTCCGAGTCCACCAAGTGGGCCAGGGTCGTGAAGGACGCCGGCGTCAAGGCAGAGGCCTGATGGCCGCGCGGCGCCGAAACCTCGCACGCCGCTCCAACTATCTCTCCAGGAAGTACCCGAT
Source organism: Cupriavidus sp. 21MJTG02-4 (assembly GCF_057798975.1). Taxonomy (NCBI): domain Bacteria; kingdom Pseudomonadati; phylum Pseudomonadota; class Betaproteobacteria; order Burkholderiales; family Burkholderiaceae; genus Cupriavidus; species Cupriavidus sp. 21MJTG02-4. The sequence goes on from NZ_JBYOJP010000002.1 coordinate 95,397, forward strand.
GACAGATTTCAGCGAACCTCGCGACCAGGCGTCCGCGCGCCCATTGCCGCTGGCCGGCGTGCGCGTGCTCGACGTCAGCCAGGTCATGGCCGGCCCTTATGCCTGCATGCTGCTGGCCGACCTTGGCGCCGACGTGATCAAGATCGAACCGCCCGAGGGTGGCGACCAGACGCGCGGATCGATGGGGTTCAAGATGAAGGGGCCGGACAGCATGGGCTTCCTCAACATGAACCGCAACAAGCGCAGCGTCACGCTCGATCTCAAGACCGAGTCGGGCCGCGAGGTGCTGTATCGCCTGGCGCAGACGGCCGATATCCTGGTCGAGAACTATCGCCCGGGCGTGATGAAGCGCCTCGGCATCGACTACGAGACGCTCAGCCAGATCAATCCGAAACTGGTCTACTGCAGCATCTCCGGCTTCGGCCAGAGCGGCCCGTGGGCCAGCCGGCCGGGCTTCGACCTGATGGCGCAGGCCATGTCGGGCGTGATGAGCGTGACCGGCTATCCGGGCGGCGCGCCGGTCAAGGCGGGCGTGCCGGTGGCCGACATCGGCTGCGCGCTGTTCGCGACCTACGGCATGCTGTCCGCGTATATCGGGGCCAAGGCAACGGGCAAGGGGCAGTATGTCGATGCGTCGCTGTTCGATTCCGCGCTGGCGTTCTCGATCTGGGACACTTGCGAATACTGGGGCACCGGCCGCGAGCCCGAGCCGCTGGGCACGGCCAACCGCATGAGTGCGCCGTACCAGGCGATGAAGTCCGCCGACGGCTACTTCGTCATGGGCGCGACCAACCAGAAGCTGTGGCAGCTGCTGTGCAAGACCATCGACCGTCCGGATTTGCTGGCCGATGAGCGCTTTGCCACCGTGGCGCTGCGGCTGAACAACCGCAAGGCACTGATCGCGGCGCTGGAAGAGAGCTTCGCCGCGCAGGGTAGCGACTACTGGATCGAACACCTGCTTGAGGTCGGCATCCCGGCGGGGCCGATCCTGACCTATCCGCAGGCCTTCGACAGCGAGCATGGCCGGCACCGCCAGATGCGCATCGAGATCGATCATCCGATCGAGGGCAAGGTGCCGAATATCGGCTTCGCCGTGAAGATGGGCGGCACGCCGCAACAGGTACGGCGCCCGCCGCCGCTGCTGGGCCAGCATACGGAGGAAATCCTGGCCGAGCTTGGCATTTCGCGCGATCAACAGCAGTCGCTGGCGGCGGCCGGCGCGTTCGGCGCATGAGTACCGCCCAGTCAGATGAGGGGCGGGTCACGCTCGCGATGCAAGGGCAGGTTGCAACGCTGACCTTCGATCGCCCGGCAGCACGCAACGCGATGACGTGGGCCATGTACGAGCAACTCGCCGCGCACTGCCGCGCGCTGTCCGCCGAGGGCAACGCTGGCGCGCGCGTGGTGGTCATGCGCGGCGCGGGCGGCGAAGCCTTTGTCGCGGGCACGGATATCGCCCAGTTCCAGCAGTTCTCCGGCGGTGACGATGGGGTGGGCTACGAAGCGCGCATCGACGCAGGCATCGGGCTGGTCGAGCGATTGCCGATGCCGACCGTGGCAGTTATCGAAGGCTGGGCAGTCGGCGGCGGACTGGCAATTGCCACCGCATGCGACTTCCGCGTGGCGACGCCCAAAGCGCGCTTCGGCGTGCCGATTGCGAAGACGCTCGGCAATACGTTGTCCGCGCAAAATCTCGCCAAGCTGCGTGCGGCATGGGGGCTGCAGCCCGTGCGCCGCATGCTGCTGCTCGCGCAGATACTCGATGCCGATGCGGCGCTGGCGTGCGGGTTTCTGGAGGGCGTATATGCGCCTGAAGCGCTGGACGGCGCGGCCAGGGACCTGTGCGACCGGCTCGCAGCACTGGCGCCGGTCACGCAGCGGGTCGTGAAGGAATCATTGCGGCGCCAGACTGTGGAGGCGGTGGCGGATACGGATGACCTGGTGCGGGAGTGCTATGGCAGCGAAGACTTCCGCGAAGGGGTGGAAGCCTTCGTGGGCAAGCGGCCGCCGCGGTGGAAAGGCAAGTGAAAGGTGGGCACGGCTGGTAACAGCCGTTGCATTGCTACTCCTTCACGACAAGGGCTTGCACAGCCTTGCGCGCAACCGGCGTGAGCAGCAAAACGGCCGGGAACGCAACGGGCCATGCCGTCAGCCATGCGCTGGCCCACATGCCGGCAAAGTCCGGCACCAGGCCGACAGCGCGATACGTCGAGATGCCGGCAACGATCAGGGACATCAGCCCGGACAGCACCAGGCTGAATAGCGGCGCGCTGTATTTCCTCGGGATCATCGAAGTTCCTCCTGTTCATGACGAAGCATGCGCAGCTTCAGAGGATGCGGTGCAGCGTCTCGGCGAAGTTCCTGCCGAACATCCGGGCGGTCTTCACATCGCCGGGAGCGAACGCATCCGGCGCGGCCGAGTGCGCGGACTGGGCCATCAGTCCGGACCAAGATCCCAGCCGGTTGGCGGCCTCGTCATAGGGAACGCCGGCGTGCTGCTCGGGAAGGATGGGGTTGCCGACCCATAACATCCCGTGCTGCATGGAGAACACGAAGATCGACATCAGCGTCGACTGCTTGTCGCCGGCAGGCAGCGACGACACGGTGAAGCCGGCGGCGAGCTTGCCCTTGAGCTGCTGCGTTCGCCACAGGCCCCCGGTGGCATCCATGAAGGTCTTGAAGGGACCGGAGACACCGCCGAGGTAGGTTGGCGTGCCGAGGATATAGGCGTCATACCCGAGCAGTTCCTCCGGAGCTTCGGTGAGGTCCCTGGCCGGGAGTAGCCTGGCTTCGGTGTGGGCCACGCCTGCTGCGCCTTCCTGCACACAAGTAGCAATGTGTTTGGTGTGCCCGTGGGCGCTGTGATAGATGATGGCGAGTTTCTTCATTGGATCACTCCAGTTGGCGTTGTGTGGGCTTCGGCGGGCTTGCGCTCATTGCGCCCAGGCGACGGCGAGCGCGGCAAGGTACAGGCCGAAGCCAAAGACGGTGTGGTTGGCGAAGCTGCGCAGGCAGTTCCTGAGTGGCGTCGGCGTCCGCGATGCTGCAAAGCCCGATCCCATTGCCGGCTGCATCACGAACAGCGGCGCCGCGACGGTGGCCATGCCGACAAGCACTGCCGGCAGCACCGTAGGGCTTTGCGCCCAGTCCATCCCACGGATTGCCATGAGCAGCCCCGCGAAAGCGATACCGATCGCATAGTGCGTGAGCCAGCCCAGCGCGCGTTCGCCGGGAATCGGCCGCGCCTGCCCGATGGATGCATGCGCGAAAGTGCCGTGAAACAGGTGCCCGACCCACCGGCCAATGAATGCGAAATTGAGTGTCGGCACGCCTATGCGCTTGAGGAACGTCAGCCAGACGTCCATGAAAGCGGTGGCGCCGATCCCGATGGCAATGATTGTTGCGATTTCTGGCAGGCGTGTCATGAGAGCCCCTTGCGATTGACTTGCGGAAACGATGTGGCCACTATAGAAGTTGAAGTCAACTTCAAGTCAAGGGCCGTCTCATGGATATATCCGAAGTCGCAAAGCTCACCGGTGTGCCGGCGTCGACACTGCGCTACTACGAGAAGAAGGGGCTCATCGTGTCGCTGGGTCCGCAAGGCGCGCGGCGCAGGTTTGCCGATGGCGTGGTGGATCAGCTGGCGTTGATTTCCCTTGGACAGACGGCGGGGCTCTCGCTGGACGAGATCCGCTCGATGTTCTCGCCCGATGGCCGGCCGCACATCGACCGGCAGTTGCTGCGGGACAAGGCCGACGAGATCGACGCGCTGATCAAGCGGCTGCGGGCAATGAGCCACGGGCTGCGGCACGCGGCGGAGTGCCCGGCGCCGAGCCATGCGGAGTGTCCGACGTTCCGCAAGCTGGTCAGGGCTGCGGGGTCGGGCGCGATGGAGAGGAGTCTCGGCAAGGCTGTGTTGAAACGGGGTGCGAGATAGTGCCTTATCGCCGAGCGCTGCTGCGCGGGGGCATCAAGGCCTGCGGCAAGATGCGAGCTGCCAATCGGGGGGAAGGCGCAATGCGCGCCTCCCCCAGTGTCTGCACAGTTACTTCTTGAGCATCTGGGTTCTGAGGTAGCCACCGTCCTTAGTGGTCGCGACCATAGTCAGAGAGCGGCTGTACAACGTTTTGCTGGTGATGAGGTTGCTGCCATCGGCAGGCACGAAGCGGATCGCTGCATAGCCCTGGAGGGGGACGCCAACGTCAATGGGACAGATGGCGCCAGCGGGCTGTGTCGGAAGGGACGCGGTCAAGCTGACACGGTAGAAGTTCTTGGCCGAGCCAGGCTCCGCCAGCACGGCGGTACCCGTCAACACACAATTTTTGGTGTCATTTGTGTAGGTGCCATTGACATTCCCCTGGTCGTCAACCGAGATATCGAAGTCATTCTGTTTCCAGTCTCCCTGAATGCTTGCTTGTTCCACGGCCAGTGCGTTTGCCGCATCGTAGATGAGATGGATGGGCGTTTGCGCGTCCGATCCAGTCGCCTGATAGAAGCCGTCCAGCCTGTTTTTCGGCGTGATGGTGCCTGAGCCGGTGACGTAGTCGATCGAGCCGAGATTGGCCAACGTATCCGGCGTGAAATTCCAGGTTGCCCCGGCGATCCGGAAGCCTCCGCTCATCGCACCAAGCCGATCGCCACGGACAAAGCGACCGGCATTGTCGATGAATGTTGCACCCATGGACTCGGACCAGATGCCTTCACTGCCATTGCCCACCGCGGCCGTGGAGCCGGTCTGAGGGGCGGAAAGGCTCGGTAATGCTTCGCCTTTGCGCGGTGCAGGCAAAGGATCGGGGGAAGGTGCTGGCGAAGGGGTGGGCGACGGGGTGGGCGACGGGCTTGGCGTTGTGCTCGGCGCAGGCGTGGCGCCTCCGCTATTGCCGCTATCGTCTCCGCCTCCGCAGGCACTCAGCAACGCGCACGCCGCAAGCGCGGCAATGGCGATCTGGGATGGAATGGCTCGCATCGAATTCTCCTGGTTGGGTGGTCTTGGTAAGGCGGACCGATCCTAGGGAGAGGGCTGCAAGCAAACTTGATTTCAGATCAACGGACTAGTGTTTTAGGAGAATTCCGATGGTTTAGGACGCGCCGGTATTGCTCGCGCACAACAGGCTTGCGATGGCGCGAGGGAAAGGGATCAGTCAGTACCCGTGCCGCCTCCCGACTCCAGCAGGTGCCGCACCAGCAACTGCGCGGCCACGGGTAGGGCATCCATGCTGCGCACGGCCAGCAGGAACTCGCGCATGGCCAGCGCATCGGCGATCGGCACGATGCAAAGCGGCATGGTCGCGCGGTTACGTTCGGCGATCGCCTCCGGCAGGATGCCGATGCCAAGCCCGGCGCTGACCATCACGCACAAGGCGTCGAAGCTGGTCACGCGGATGCGCAGTTTCAGGGGGCAGTGCAGGTCCTGTGCGGCGCGCAACAGGGCGACATCGATGGCGCTGCCGGTGTGCATGCTGACCAGCTCATGCTTGAGCAGGTCGCGCAGCGTGACATGAGGTCGATCGCACAGGGCATGTCCCCCCGGCGTAATCACGACGAGGCGGTCCCGGCGGAAAGGAAAGGTCTGCAGTCCCGGCACGGGCAGGATCGGCACATAGATGCCGATATCGGCCGCATTCTCCGCAATGGCTTTCGGGACTTGCGAACTGGTCCTCTCTTCAAGCTCGAGCTGGACAGTCGGGTATTGCGCTGAGAACGATTGCAGCGGCTGCGCCAGGAACTGCAGGATCGCCGACAGGCTCGAGCAGATACGGACCACGCCCCGCACGCCGGCCGCAAAGCTCTGCATCTGCGCCCACACCTGATCGAGCTCATGCAACGCACTGCGCGCCAGCGTCAGCAGTGCCTGGCCGGCGGGCGTCGCTTCCACGCCCTTGTTGGTGCGCACGAGCAACTGGGTCCGCAACTGGCTTTCCAGCTCGCTGAGACGCTTGCTGACGGCAGCGGCCGAGATGTGTTCGCGCTCGGCCGCCGCGGCAATCGTTCCCTGTTCCACCACATGGATGAAGAGTTGCAGGGAAAGCGGGTCAAGCTGGCTCATGTCGTCCGCAGCACTCGTCCGTGGCGCCCGGTCTTGCCTTGAATTTTCGTTATGGCGGCATCGCCAATCATTGCTTTGCGCAGGCGCCTTCCCTTACCAGAATAGCAACCTGTCCGGACGGCGCTGTCTGGGCGACACGGCCCGGGGCGTGTCGATGCGCCGCCGCAGTTGCCGGTGCGCGAAAGCGGCCGACGCAGCGAGAAGATCGAGGATCAGGCCGCACACCCCCAGTGGTGCAGGCCAGGATGCAGAATCGGAGACAAGATGCTCACTCACCACGAAGTTTCGGCGTTGATTCTTGTGCGGAACGCGCCATACCAGGCGACCAATACGCTGGAACTCGAAGAGCTCGCGAGCAAGGGCATGATCCAGTGGGAAGAGCGCGGCATCACACGGCCGCGGCCGTGCCTCACGGCGCTGGGCGAGAAGTTCTACACCAACGTAGTCGAGCGGATGCGCGTGGCGGCATAAGGCACGCGCGACGGTTTGCAATTTCTCGTCACCCTTCCCGTCGCGTAGCGTGCATTTTTTGCACGCCGCGATGCCGCGTGGCCGCTACGACGTTGATGAACCAGGGTCGCCCGCTTGGCATGTTTTTCGCGTCACACTCCCATTCATCCCACCCCGGACTGCGCGTCCCCCTGCGCGCCATCCGTACAGGAGCCCGTGATGACGACAACAACACCCTTCCTCACAGACGTAAAGACCCTGCGCGAGCGCGCGCGCAAGCATATCGACGATGGCGCGGTGACGGCCGGCTATGCGGCGGATCGCGACACCGTGCTGAAGCTGCTCAATGACGCGCTGGCCACCGAGCTGGTCTGCGTGCTGCGCTATCGGCGCCACTACTTCATGGCCAAGGGGCCGAACTCGAAGAGTGTGGCCGATGAATTCCTCGCGCACTCGAATGAAGAGCAGGGCCATGCCGACCAGATTGCCGAGCGCATCGTGCAGCTCGGCGGCGAGCCCGATTTCGCGCCCAACGGGCTGACCAGCCGTTCCCACGCCGAGTATGTCGAAGGCAAGACGCTGACCGACATGATCCGCGAAGACCTGGTGGCCGAGCGCATTGCGATCGACAGCTATCGCGAGATCGTCAAGTTCCTCGGCGATCGCGATCCGACCTCGCGCCGCATGATGGAAGAGATCCTTGCCGTGGAGGAAGAGCACGCCGATGACATGGCGGACCTGCTGGCACGCCAGGGCGGGGAACAACGCTGATGCGGCCGCCGGGCGGCGGCCGGCTTCAGCTCACGCGCGGCGGCGCTGGCGACAGCGTCTCGGCCGGCTGGGGCTCCACGGCTTCGACCGGCGCCGCGGCAGGCTCGTCGACCCACAGCCAGAACAGGCGGTAGCCGACCGACAGCATCACCGGCCCGATGAACAGCCCGATGATGCCGCCGCTGATCATGCCGCCGAGCGCGCCGATCAACACCACCGGCATCGGCACGTCGACGCCGCGCCCCAGCAGCAGCGGCTTGAGCACGTTGTCGGCAAGACCGGCCACGAACACATAGACGGCGAAGACGATCGTCGTGACGCTGGCGCCTTCCGTGACGAAGACGTAGACAATGACCGGTATCGTGATCAGCGTCGCGGGCAGCTGCATGATGCCTAGCAGCAGCACGGCCAGCGCGAGCAGGCCGGCGCCGGGAATGCCCTTCATGATGAACGCGACGCCGATCAGCAGCATCTGGATAAAGGCGATGCCCACCACGCCCTGCGCCACGGCGCGGATGGTCGCGGTGCACAACTCCACGATGCGCAGGCCACGGTCCGGCCCGACAATGCGCGACGCAATCCGCTGCGCGCTGCGCGTGCCCATTTCGCCGTACGCCATGATGATGCCGGCGATGATCAACGCAAACACGAAGACAAGCAGCCCCGTGCCGACGCCCGCGAGCTTGCCCAGCATCAGGACACTGAACTCCTTCAGTTGCGGCGCGACTTTCATCAGCAGGCCACTCAGGTCGTTGGCGGCCTGTTGCCAGAATCCGTAAAGCTGCTGGCCTATCAGCGGCCACTGGGACACCGCGTCGGACGGCGGTGGGATACGCAGGTTTCCGCCCTTGACGACCTCGATCGCGCGCTCCACGGACTCGAACACGGCGAGACCCAGCAGGTACGCCGGCACCAGGATGATCAGGATCGACAGCACGATGATCAGCGTGGCGATGTGCCCCTCGCTGAGGCCCATGCGCCCGCGCAGCCGCACCTGCAGCGGATAGATCGTGACGGCCAGGATCAGCGCCCAGACCACCAGGTCGAAGAACGGGTGGAAGATCTCGAAGCAGAAGATCACCAGCGTGGCGATCAGCCCCGCGCGAATCAGCACGTCCAGCAACCCGCGGGACAGCGCCCGCTCGGAAATGGATGTTTGCAGCATCGCTTGTCTCCTGGCAGGGCGCGGCCGGACGCCAGCCCGGTGACGGAACGCTGGCTGTGCGACGGCCGCGGAAGGTGCACGGCGCAGAACGCCGGAGTTCAGTCTAGGTCAGCCCGAGTGCCGGATCAAGCTCAAAGACCCGGTGGCGGGACGGCTATTTGTCCGACGGAGCGTCCACCAGCGCGTCCGGCTGCGGCGGCGGCAGCATCAGCGCCAGCGCGGGATTGAGCGCCAGCCAGGGCTGCCATGTCGCGCGCACCATGTCGGCCCACCACTGCATGACATCTTCGAAGGGCAGCGGCGGGGACTGCGCCAGCCAGTGCTCCATGGCGGCGAACGACGGCGTAGCGCGGATCAGAACGGAAATGACATCGGTATTCTCTTCGGGCAGCCTGTGCCGCATGAGTTCGATATCCATCGTCGGAAGATGTGCGGTGATGCTGGCTTCGGGCATGGTCGGCAACTCCAGGTGGAAGAGGGGCATTGCCCCATTCTTGACGAGGAATGTGTCAACAGCAAGCGGGCGTCGTCAGGCCATTGCGAATCATCGCGCAGCGGTTATGCACGACATCGACAGCGCGTGGCCGAGGCCACTCAGTAAATTGACGGGCCAGGAGAACAGGAGCACCCTGTTGGTATCGTCCTACCATGCAGCGGAGGCCGCCATGCCCACCGTCGAATTCAAACCGTTCAAGGCAACCCTGGCAATGCTGCTGCGCGATATGCCAGCGGGAACCACCGCGGATTTCTCCGACGTGGCCGTCGCCTATTGGAACGGCACCAGCGTGGCGGGCTTCTACTTGCGCGACGGCGGGCGGCTCGACGAGGAATTCGAGTTCGACGAAAACGCCTGGGAGAACTGGCGCGATGAACTCGGCGCGTGGCTGGCCGCGCCACATTTCAGCGAACGCGCCGAACTCAAGGCCCGTCTGGCGCGGCCCGAGGCGCGCGCCACCGGCACGCGCCTGGCGACAGTCACGTGGCTTACGCCGGCGTCGCTGCGCTGAACGTCTTGTTGGCGATACCCCATACGCCATCGATCTCCAGCAGCGTGAAATAGTCGGTGAACGTCACGCCCGGATACTGCAGCACCACCTTGGCCGTGCCGGCGTTGCCGGTCACATCGAACTGCGTGATGAAGCGCTTGCGCTGCGCCTCGTCCGCGGCGGGCTCGCCCTGGAATCGGGCGGCGATAAACTCCTCGACGCTCAGGCTGTAATACACACCTTCACGGAACGACTGGATGCGCGCATCGGCGTGGAACGCCTTGCGGATGTACTCGCCCTTGCCGGTCGCATGGCCTTTCAGGTAGCTCTCTACTGGCTCCAGTGCGGCAACGTGCTGGGTGGTCGGGCTGGTTTGGTGCGATGTCATGGTCTCTTCCTGTCCGGGCATGGTTCAAGAAGAGTCATTGTATTCCATAATTGTATGCAATATGGGGGCGTTCAGATAATCCCCGCCTGGTGCAACGCGTCCTGTTCTTCCGCGCCAAGACCCAGTTCGCCGTAGATCGACGCGTTGTGTTCCCCCACGGACGGACCGGTGCGGGGCGCGGGCGAGATATGTCCGGAGAACCTCGGCACGACGCACGGGGCGGGGAGCGAGCCGAAATCCGGGTCGGGCAGCCGCGTTACCACGTTCCGGGCGCGCAAGTGCGGATCGGCCAGGATGTCTGCCATGCCGAAAACCTTGCTGAACGGCACGCCGTGCCGCTCCAGCGCCACGCTGGCCGCGGCATGGTCGTGTTGCGCGAACCATCCGGCGACGATGGCATCGAGCCTGTCGATGTTGCGCACCCTTTCGACGTTGCCGGCGTAGTCGGCGCAGGCGGCCAGTTCTGGCTGATCCATGGCTTGCGCCAGGCGCGCGAAGGTGGCGTCGGAAGAGGCCACCACCGTGACCCACACATCATCCGCGGTGCGATACATATTCGATGGCGCGGCATAGGTCGTGCGATTGCCCGCGCGCTGCCGGGACTGGCCCAGTTGTTCGTATTCGACCGCGAGCGGGTCGAGCAGGCGGAACACGGCCTCGGTGGCGGCCAGGTCGATTTCGCGCGCCGCGGTGTCGCGTCCGCTGCGCTGCTCGGCCACGGCGGTGGCAATGGAGAAGGCGCCGAACAGGCCGGCGATCATGTCGCCAACCGGATAGTTCATGTGCAGCGGGCCGCTTTCGGGCGTGCCGGCCAGGTTGGTAAAACCGCTCATGGCTTCGAAGATGCGCGCGAAACCGGGTCGCGTGGCGGCGGGGCCGGTCTGGCCAAAGCCGGTCAGCCGCAGCACGGTCAGCCGCGGATTCGCCGCGCGCAGCGTCCCGATGTCCAGGCCCCACCGGTCCAGCGTACCGGTGCGGAAGTTCTCGACCAGCACATCGAACCGCGGCAGCAGTTGCAGGAAGATCTCGCGGCCGCGGGCCGTGCGCACATCGAGCGAAATACCGCGCTTGCCGCGATTGGTGACCTTCCAGTAGAGCGGGCTGCCGTCCTTGACCGGCGCCAGCGTGCGCAGCGGATCGCTGCCGTCGGGCAGTTCCAGCTTGACCACTTCGGCGCCCATGTCGGCGCACAAGGTCGCGGCAAACGGGCCGGCCACCACCGTCGCCATGTCGAGGATGCGCACACCGGCCAGCGGGCCTTGCGTGGAAGCGGAACAGTCTGCGGAAGAGGGCGTGGAACGGGGCGTTGGTACTGCCTGAGATGCCTGCATGGGAATGACCTGTGGTTGGGCTTCCAGGCAAGGTGGCAGCCCTCGGCGCTGTGCGCAAGCACGGTTCCGCACAGCGAAACCGTCGTGATACAACGTTGACTTCCCCCCTTGCGGACACGAGCATGGAAAGCACGCAACGCCAACCGGAAATGGAACGCCACCCGCTGCCAGGCCTCGCGAGTTCCGATGAACTCTCCGTGGATCGCCAGTTCGCCACCAACCTGGCGCGCGGCCTGGATGTGCTCAGGGCGTTCTCGCCGGACCGTCCCGTGCTGGGCAACCAGGACATCGTGGAACGCACCGGGCTGCCCAAGGCGACAGTGTCCCGGCTGACGTACACGTTGTGCCTGCTCGGGTTCCTGAGCCGCGTGGCGTCGAACCAGAAGTACCGGCTGGGCGCGGGCGTGCTGGCGCTGGCGTACCCGATGCTGGCGGGGCTGGCCATCCGGCAGGTGGCCAGGCCGCACATGGAAGCGCTGGCGCGCGAGACCGGCTGCACCGTCAACCTCGGCATGCGCGAGCGCTTGTCGGTGGTGTACGTGGATAGCTGCCGGCTCGACCCGGCCAACTTCTACCAGCCCGACATCGGCAGCACGCGCCCGCTGCTGAGCAGTTCGATCGGCCGCGCATTGCTGCTGGCTTGCGAGCGCGAAGAGCGCACCGCCGTGCTGAACCGGCTGCGGGTCGAAGACCCGGAGCGCTTCGCCGCGGAGAAGCCGATGTGGGTCGCCGAGCAGAAGCATTTCGCGGAACACGGCTTCTGCGTGAGCCGCGGCGAATGGCGGCGCGAGATCCATGCGATTGCCGCCCCGATCCGGCAGTCGCTCCAGCAGGACGCGTTCGCGCTGAACTGCACGGTGTCGGCCATGCGCGATGCCGGCGACCTGCTGGTTCGCGAGGTGGCGCCAAAGCTGACCGAGGCCGTTCGGCAGATCGAACTGGCCTGCGCACGATAGCAGTCGTGGAGCCACGTCCCCGGGGCGCCGCGACGGCAACCTGACCTGTCGTTCACGAAGACGGCGGGCACCCGACAAGGAGACGTGATGCACAGCAGCAAGGCTTGGAGCCGGCACCGTTTTGCCGGCGCAATCGCACGCATGGCGGCGGGTTTGTGCCTGTGCGCCGCCGGAATGGCCGCCGCGCAGGAGCCGGCCGCCGCACGCTTTCCGGAGCACCCGGTCCGCATCATCGTGCCGTTCTCCGCCGGCGGCGTGGTGGATTCGGTGTCCCGCATCGTCGCCGAACGCGTGGCGCAGATCCTGCGGCAGCCGGTCATCGTCGAGAACAAGACCGGCGCGGGCGGCGCCATCGGCACCGACTTCGTCGCCAAGTCCGCGCCGGACGGCTACACACTGCTCGCCGTCAGTCCGAGCCACGTGGTGGGACCGCTGCTGAACAGCGCCATCACCTGGAATGCGGAACGGGATTTCCGTTCCATCGCCGGCTTAGGGTTCATCCCCAACGTGATCGTCGTGCCGGCCGCGTCGCCGGCGAAGAGCCTTGATGCCTTGCTCAGTGCCGCGCGCAACCAGCCCGGCGCGGTCACTTATGCGAGCGCGGGTGTTGGTACCTCGAACCATCTTTCCGGCGAACTGCTGGCGCAGATGACCCGCGTCAGCCTGACGCACGTGCCCTACAAGGGGCAGCCCGAAGCGCTGTCGGACCTGCTCGGCGCGCGCGTGTCGATGATGGCGCTGACCATCGCCATTGCCAGGCAGCAGGTGCAAAGCGGCAAGCTGCGCGCGCTCGCCGTCACGTCGGCGCGCCGTTCGCCGGCGCTGCCGGACGTCCCCACGGTCGCGGAGGCGGCCCGCATTCCCGGCTACGAGGTCGGCGCATGGTTCGGGCTGGTGGCGCCGCGCAAGACGCCGGATGCCTTGGTGAAGAAGCTTGCCGATGCCGTCGCCCAGGCCGTCGCCAATCCGGACATCGCACGGCGCCTGGCAGACCTGGGCATGGACGTCGCGCCGCAATCGGCGCCGGCCTTCGACCGCTACATCGCCAGCGAGTCCCGCAAGTGGACCGGGGTGCTGAAAACGGCCGGCATTGCCTCGCAGTAAGCCCGCTGTCCCCCTATCTTCCGACCCATCCTGTTACCGCCATGATCCAGAATCCCGCCCGCCTGCAGGCACTGCTTGCCACCCTGCGCCAGTTTGTCCTTGAAACCTGCATTCCGCAGGAAGCACAGATCGATCACGACGACTGCATTCCCGAACCGCTGGTCGACGCCATGCGCCAGCTCGGCCTGTTCGGGCACAGCATCCCCGAAGCCTATGGCGGCGCGGGGCTGACATCGGAAGAACTTACGCTGGTCAACATCGAGGTGTCGCAGGCCGCCACGGTGTTCCGCGCCCGCTTCGGCGGCAACACCGGCATTGCCTCGGAGTCGCTCGTCGTCGATGGCACGGCCGCGCAGAAGGCGCGCTACCTGCCGCGCCTGGCCTCCGGCGAGATCACGGGGTGCTTTGCGCTGACCGAGCCCGAGGCCGGCTCGGACGCCACGTCGCTGCGCACCAGCGCGACGCGCGACGGCGACCACTATGTGCTCAACGGGACCAAATGCTTCATCACCAATGCACCGCTGGCGGACCTGTTCACCGTCTTTGCGCGAACCGAGCCGGATACGCCTGGCGCGCACGGCATCAGTGCATTCCTCGTCGAGCGCGGCACCCCGGGCCTCGACACCAGCGAGCCCGAGCGCAAGATGGGGCAGCACGGCTCGCCCGTCGGTGACGTGATCCTCAGGGACTGCAGGGTTCCCGCCAGCGCCATTGTGGGCGGCGAGCCGGGGCGCGGCTTCACCACGGCCATGAAGGCGCTCAACAAGCAACGCATCAACCTGGCCGGCCTGTGCATCGGCCCGGCGATCCGGCTGGTCGACGAGATGGTGCGCTATGCCCGCGCGCGCGAACAGTTCGGACGCCCGATCTCGGAGTACCAACTGGTGCAGCAGATGATTGCCGACAGCAACACCGAACTTCACGCCGCGCGTGCGCTGGTGCTCGAAACCGCGCGCCGTCGCGACAACGGCGAGGACGTGACCATGGAAGCATCGATGTGCAAGATGTTTGCTTCCGAAATGACCGGGCGCGTGGCGGACCGGGCAGTCCAGGTATTCGGCGGCAGCGGCTACATGGCGCGCACGGTTGCCGAGCGCTTTTACCGCGACGTGCGCGTGTTCCGGCTTTACGAAGGCACCACGCAGATCCACCAGCTCAATATCGCCAAGCGCACCATGACGGCGCGCGCCGGCGCGCTGGACGCCAGCACGAACTGAAACTGGCAAGGCCAATGCAGGCTTCGGGGCGCGACCTTTGTCTGTCGCGCCCTTTCCACGTGGCCCTGTCGACGGCCCGTTGATGGGACAAATGCTCCTGTCCCATACCTGGCGTTTGTGTGCAGATCGCAGCATATCAACCGACGTGCATGCGCAGCCGCGCAAGAATTCGGGCCGCCTCGCCGAATTGCTGCACACAGCGTTGAATTCGGTGGCGCGTCGGGCCTGGCAGAGACTCGCGTGATTGTCGATGCGAAATATCTAAAATCACGTGCCAAGAAAACTGAATTCCGTTTCGCTTTTCCTTCTGCAACGATAGCTTCGCGGTGCGCTTTACGCACCACTTGTGCTTTGCGGAGGAAGAGCCATGGGCAAGAAGCGCGGGATTTCCGCTGCAACAGCGGTCGCCGCCGCGCCGCGCCGTTGGCGTGGGGCCATGATCGCGATGCTCGTGTGCGCCGGTGTCGCGGCGGGCTTTGGCGCGACCTGGTGGACGATGCATGGCCGCGACGGCGGCCAGCCGCAGGACATCGTGGTCGGTGATGGCGTGCGCGGCCCGGCCGGCATGGTCCACATCCCCGGCGGCGAATTCCTCATGGGCAGCGACAGCAAGATGGCGCAGGCCAACGAGAAGCCTGCGCACCAGGTGCGCATCCACGGTTTCTGGATGGACCAGCGCCACGTCACCAACGCCGAGTTCCGCAAGTTCGTCGAGGCCACCGGCTACGTCACCACCGCGGAAAAAGCGCCCGACTGGGAAACCCTGAAAGTCCAGCTGCCGCCCGGCACGCCGCGCCCGCCCGACAGCGCGATGGTCGCGGGCGGCATGGTGTTCGTGGGCACCGCGCGCCCCGTGCCGTTGCAGGATTATTCGCGCTGGTGGCGCTACGTGCCCGGTGCCGACTGGCGTCATCCGGGCGGCCCGGGCACGTCGATCGAAGGCAAGGACAACCACCCCGTCGTGCAGGTTTCGTATGAAGATGCGCAGGCCTATGCCAAGTGGGCCGGCAAGCGCCTGCCCACGGAGGCCGAGTGGGAGTTCGCCGCGCGCGGCGGCCTGGAGCAGGCCACCTACGCCTGGGGCGAGAAATTCGCGCCGGACGGCAAGCAGATGGCCAATGTCTGGCAAGGCCAGCAGGGCCAGCCGTTTCCGGTGGTCAGCGCAAAGGCGGGCGGCGCGCTCGGCACCAGCCCGGTCGGCACGTTCCCGGCCAACGGCTACGGCCTCTATGACATGACCGGCAACGCGTGGCAGTGGGTCGCGGACTGGTACCGCGCGGACCAGTTCCGGCGCGAGGCCGCGCTGGGCAAGCTGATCGCGGACCCGGCGGGCCCTGTGGCGTCGTGGGATCCGAGCGAGCCCGGCGTGCCCGTCACCGCGCCCAAGCGCGTCACGCGCGGCGGCTCCTTCCTCTGCAACGAAGACTATTGCCTGAGCTACCGGCCCAGCGCCCGTCGCGGCACCGACCCGTACAACAGCATGTCGCATCTCGGCTTCCGGCTGGTGATGGACGACAGCCGCTGGGCCGAACAGCGCAAGCAGCAGCCGCTGGCCATGGCGCGATAGCCGCGCCCCCCCTGCGCCCCTTCCCGATGACCGGAGTACGCGTGATGGAACCCTCCACCTTCAAGCCGCCCGCGCGCAATGCGTTGCGTCCCGCGCTGGCCGCGCTGTGCCTGGCTGCACTGGCGTTCACCGGTGCCGGCGTGGGCGGATGCGCGGCACCGGCCGAGGGCGGCGCCGCGGCGGGCGCGCAATCGGCGCAGGCGCCCGAGGCCGCCGCGCAAGCGCTGCCTTCCTGGCGCGAGGGCGCGGCCAGGCAGGCGCTGATCAAGTTCGTGGCCGATATCACGCGTCCGGGCTCGCCGACCTTCGTGGCGCCCGACGATCGCGTCGCCGTGTTCGACAACGACGGCACGTTGTGGAGCGAGCAGCCGCTCTATTTCCAGTTCTTCTTCCTGCTCGACCAGGTCAGGGCGGCCGCGCCGCAGCATCCGGAATGGAAGAACAATCCCGCCTTCAAGGCGCTGATGGCCAACGACATGCAGGCCCTGATGCGCAACGAGAAGGCGCTGCTGTCGCTGATCGCCGTGGCCAACAGCGGCATGACGGTGGGGGAATACGACCGCACCATCCGTGCATGGCTGGCGCAAGCGAAACATCCCAAGCTGCAGCGCCCGTTCACGGAGCTGGTCTACCAGCCGCAGCTGGAACTGCTGTCCTACCTGCGCGCCAATGGCTTCAAGACCTACATCGTCTCGGGCGGCACCATCGAATTCATGCGGCCGTGGGTGCAGAAGATCTACGGCATTCCGCCCGAGCAGGTGATTGGTTCCTCGCAGGCGGTGAAGTACATGGTGCGCGACGGCAAGCCGGTGCTGGTGCGTGACCCCAAGCTCGAATTCATCGATGACGGACCGGGCAAGCCGGTTGGCATCTACCGCCATATCGGCCGCCGCCCGATCCTTGCCGTGGGCAACTCCGACGGCGACCTGCAGATGCTGGAGTACACCACCGGCGGCGAGGGGCCGCGCATGGCCGTGCTGGTCCACCACGACGACGCCGAACGCGAGTTCGCCTATGACCGGCAGTCCAAGGTCGGCAAGCTCGACAAGGCGCTCGACGCGGCCCCGGCCAGAGGCTGGACGGTGATCAGCATGAAGCAGGACTGGCTGCAGGTCTATCCGGCCAGCAAGCCATGAGCACGATGAGCGCAGCAAACCGACCGTAATGGGTCAATGAACGGAGGCGGGACATGCACCGAGTTGAAAAAGGCAAAGCAAAAGGAGGAGGCACCAGGCTGGTGATGCTGGCCATGGCCGCCGCCGTCTTTACCGTCGCGGGCTGCGGCAAGAAAGAGACGCCGCCCAAGGCGCAGCAGCCAGCAGCACAGGCGTCAGCTGCGGCGCCGGAAACCGCGGCCGCGCCAGTGCCGGCGAAGGAGAACCCGCCAGTTGCCGCCAGTGCGCCAGTCGACGTGGCCTCGGCACCCGCGGTGGCCGCCACCTCGCCGTCGGGCAAGAAGCCGAACATCCTGGTCATCTTTGGCGATGACATCGGGCAGACCAACATCAGCGCCTACAGCCATGGCGTGGTGGGCTACCGCACGCCGAACATCGACCGCATCGCCAACGAAGGGATGATGCTCACCGACTACTACGGCGAAAACAGCTGCACGGCGGGACGATCCACCTTCATCACGGGTGAAGTCGGGCTGCGCACGGGCCTGCTGAAAGTCGGCATTCCAGGCGCAACGGTCGGCCTGCAGGCGCAGAACGTCACGATCGCGCAGGCGCTCAAGCCGCTCGGTTACGCCACCGGCCAGTTCGGCAAGAACCACCTCGGCGACCGCAACGAATACCTGCCGACCGCGCACGGCTTCGACGAGTTCTTTGGCAACCTCTATCACCTGAATGCGGAAGAGGAGCCCGAGCGTCCGTACTATCCGAAGAACGACGCGGCCTGGGTCAAGGCGAACGCGCCGCGCGGCGTGATCCATTCCTTTGCCGACGGCAAGGTCGAAGATACCGGCCCGTTGAACCGCAAGCGCATGGAAACCATCGACGACGAAACCACGGCGGCGGCGATCGGCTTCATGGAGAAGCAGGTCAAGGCCGACAAGCCGTTCTTCGTCTGGATGAACACCACGCGCATGCACCTGTTCACGCACGTGCGCGAATCGATGCGCGGGCAGAGCGGCATGCCGGGCAACGAGTATGCGGACGGCATGATCGAGCACGACGGCGACGTCGGCAAGCTGCTCAAGTCACTGGATGACCTGAAGATCGCCGACAACACGATCGTGGTCTACACCACGGACAACGGCCCGAACCAGTTCAGCTGGCCGGACGCCGCGACCACGCCGTTCCGCAGCGAGAAGGACACCAACTGGGAAGGCGCGTTCCGCGTGCCGGCGCTGGTCCGGTGGCCCGGCCGCATCAAGCCCAACACGGTGTCCACGACGATGATGTCCGGGCTCGACTGGTTCCCGACACTGCTCGCCGCCGCCGGCGATGGCGACATCAAGGACCGGCTGCTCAAGGGCACCAGCATCGGCGGAAAATCGTTCAAGGTGCACCTCGATGGCTACAACTTCGTGCCGTACCTGACCGGCCAGACCAATACCGGGCCACGCCAGGATTTCTATTACTTCAACGATGATGGTCAGCTGGTGGCCATGCGGCACAACGACTGGAAGTTCGTCTTCTGCGAGCAGCGCCAGCCGGGCGGCTTCCAGGTGTGGGCCAACCCCTTCACCTGCCTGCGCGTGCCGAAGGCGTTCAACCTGCGCATGGACCCCTATGAGCGTGCGGATATCGTCTCCGATCAGTACTATGACTGGACCGCGAAGAATGCCTACATGATCAGCTATGCGGGCTCGCGCGTGGCGCCATTCCTCCAGACGTTCAAGGACTATCCGCCCAGCCAGCGCGGAGCGAGCTTCACCATCGACCAGATGACCGAGGCGGTGATGAAGTCGATCGACAAGGGGAGCGGGGGGACCGGGAAGTAATTCCAGCGGCAACGGTTGGCCGGGCTATCCCGGCCAACCTCTTCACCAGGATCGCACCATGAGAGAAGCGCATGCCGGCGCAGACGCCGGCAAGCAGCAAGCGCGGCACAGATCTGGCAAACCGCGGCGCGCGCAAAGCGCCGCCGTGCAGGCAGGGCAGGGCCAACTGGCGCACGACGGCGCCGTGCTGGCACCTGCCCTGTTGCTTTTCGCGTCCGGCGCGGCCGGACTGATCTACCAGGTTCTCTGGATCAAGCAGCTCGCGCTGGTGGTCGGCGTCGATGTACACGCCGTCACCACGGCCGTGAGCGCATTTTTTGCCGGCCTTGCACTGGGCGGCTGGCTGTTGGGACGCGTGGCGGACCGCCATGCGCAGCCGCTGCGGCTGTATGCGTGGCTCGAGATCGCCGTGCTGGTGCTGGCCATCGGCGCCACGCTGGCGCTCGCACGCGCCGCCGCACCGTTCGCATGGCTGGAGGGCCGCGTCGGGCTGCTGGCGTGGGCGTTGCCGTTCGTGCTGGTGATCCTGCCCGCGGCGGCCATGGGGGGCACGCTGCCGGTGCTGATGCGCGTGCTGGCGTCGCGCGCGGGGCAGGTCGGCACGCACGGCGGACGCCTGTATGCCGCCAACACCGCCGGCGCGATTGCGGGCACGCTGCTGGCGGGCTTCGTACTGATTCCGTGGCTCGGCATTACGGGCAGCGCGCTGGCCGCTGCCACGCTCAACGGGCTTGCCGCCGCTGCGGCGCTGCGCATGGCATCGCGCCCGGTGCCGGCGGACGAGCCTGCCGCCACGGACGCCACGACAGCCGCCGCGGAGCCGGGGCGCGATGCGGGAGCTGGCCGACTGGCACTCGTGCTCTATGCGGCTGCGGGTGGCATCGCACTGGGTTATGAGGTGGTGTGGTCGCAAGCCATCGTGCAGTTCATCAGCACGCGGACGTTTGCTTTTACGATCGTGCTCGCGACTTACCTTGCGGGCCTGGCGATCGGCAGCGCGCTCGCCGCAAAACGCGCTGACCGCGCGCGAGACCCGTGGGGCGCGTTCGCCATGCTGATCGCCGCGGCAGGGCTGGTTGCGTTGCTGGAGATCGTCGTGCTCGGCGAATGGCTGCTGCAGGCGCAGGCAGCGGTATCGGCCTGGGCACAGTCGGCAACCTCGAACGGACTCGTAGCCGCCTGCGCGAGCTTCGCGGTGGCGGCGCTGTGCGTGGTGTTCGTGCCGACGCTGCTGCTGGGCGCGGCATTCCCGTTCGTGCTGCGCGTGGGCGTGGACAATCACCGGCTCGGTGCCGGCGTGGGCGCGGTGGTGGCGCTCAATACGCTGGGCGGTATCGCCGGCACGGCAGTGGCCGGGTTTGTGCTGGTGCCGCGCATCGGGCTCGTGCATACCTTGTCGCTGCTGGCTGTGGGCGCAGGCATTGTCGGCGTCATTGCCGCGGCGCTAGGCTCGGGCGTGACGAAACTGGCGCGCTGGGCGGTGCCGATGGTGGCGCTGCTCGCGGTGATTGCCGCGGCGCTGGCGCCGGCGGACCGCCTTGCCACGCTGCTGGCGCGCGCACGCGGCGGCGAGATGGTGTTCTACGAGGAAGGCCGCGGCGCTACCGTGGCGGTGGTGAAGCAATCATCGGCGACCCACAGCTTCAACCGGCTCTATATCCAGGGCGTGTCCAATTCTGGCGACACGATGACGTCGCTGCGCTACATGCGCTTGCAGGCGCTGCTGCCGCTGATCGTGCACAGCGGCACGCCGCGCTCGGCACTGGTGATCGGCCTTGGAACGGGCATCACCGCCGGCGCCACGCTGCCGTTTGCAGGCCTGGAACAGCGCGTGGTGGCAGAGCTGCTGCCGCCGGTGCTGCGTGCCGTGCCGCAGTTCCAGGGCAACTTCGGTGTTGCCAGCGACAAGCGCGTCGATATACGGCTCCGGGACGGCCGGCGCGAGCTGCTGCAGAGCGAGCAGCGCTACGACCTGATCACGCTGGAGCCGCCGCCGCCTTCGGCCGCGGGCGTGGTCAACCTCTACTCGACCGATTTCTATCGCCTCGCCGCGGCTCGGCTGCAAGCGGGCGGACTGGTGGCGCAATGGCTGCCGCTGCCTACGCAGAACGATGAAGACACGCGTTCGCTGGTGCGCAGTTTCCTCGACGTGTTCCCGCACGCGACGCTGTGGACCACGGAGCTGCACGAGATGATGCTGGTGGGCTCGATGTCGCCGGTCACGCTCGATGCCGCGCGCATCCGCGAGCGCTTTGCGCAGCCGGAAGTCGCGGCAGCGCTGCGCGCGGTGGGCGTGGCGTCACCGGCTGCGCTGCTGGCAACGTGGGTCACGGACCGCGCGGGACTGGAGCGCTATGCGGGTGACGCGCCCGCCGTGACCGACGACCATCCCCGCATCGAATACGCGACGTGGGTGCGGCGTGCCGAGTTCCCGCAAGTCCTGCAGCGCCTGCTGACGCTCCAGACGGAACCGCCGTTGATCGGAGCGGATGCGGCCCTGATCGCCGATATCGGGCTCGAACGTGAAACGCTGCACACCTTCTACACGGCCGGTCTGGATGCCTATTACGGCGACCGCGATGCCTGGGCGCTGCATATGCAACAGGTCATGCGCACCGATCCCGACAACCCTTACTACGGCTGGTTCGGGGGCGGCCGCCGGGCGCCTGGCCCCGCCCCATCGAGGAATGTCCCATGAGCACCCGTGACGACGTGCTGGCATTGCAGCAGCGAATGGGCGAATCCATCGTCGGCCAGCAGCATATGATCGAGCGGCTGTTGCTCGGTCTGCTGGCCGATGGCCACTTGCTGGTGGAAGGACTGCCGGGCCTGGCCAAGACGCGCGCGATCAAGGTGCTGGCGCGCAACCTGGAGGCGAAGCTGTCGCGCATCCAGTTCACGCCCGACCTGCTGCCGGCCGATATCACGGGCTCCGAGGTCTACTACACCGAGGGCGGCAAGGGCGAATTCCGCTTCCAGGCGGGCCCGATCTTCGCCAACCTGATCCTTGCCGACGAGGTCAACCGCTCGCCGGCCAAGGTGCAGGCCGCGCTGCTCGAGGCGATGGAAGAGCGCCAGGTCACCGTCGGCGGCACGACCCATAAGCTCGACCCGCTGTTCCTGGTCATGGCCACGCAAAACCCGATCGAACAGGAAGGCACCTATCCGCTGCCCGAAGCGCAGATGGACCGCTTCCTGATGCACGTGAACGTGACCTATCCCGACGCCGATGCCGAAGCGCGGATCGTGGCGCTGGCGCGTGCCGAAGAGTCGGGCGCCGAGGCCGGCGCGCAAGCCGCTGCCGTACAGCGGCTCGCGCCGGAGGTGGTCTTCGCCGCGCGTGCCGAGATCCACCGCATTCACGTGGGCGAAGCGGTCTCGCGCTACATGGTCGCGCTGGTGCAGGCGACGCGCGAGCCCAAGACCGTCGATGACGAGCTGGATCAATGGATCCAGGTCGGCGTGAGCCCGCGCGGCTCCATCGGCCTGGACAAGGTGGCGCGCGCGCACGCCTGGCTGCACGGGCATGACTTTGTCTCGCCCGAGAATGTGCAGGCCGTGGTGCACGAAGTGTTCCGCCACCGCCTGATCCTGTCGTACGAGGCCCACGCCGCCGGTGTCAGCGCCGATGCCGTGATCGACCGCCTGGTGCAGCAGGTCGCCGTGGCCTGACGCGGCGGCCGGCGCCATGCGTTCCCATCTTGCCTCGCTTGGCCGTTCGCCGCTGCCTGCCGGCGAAGGGCCTGCCTCGCGCGTGCAGCCGGGCGTCAGCGTGGACGCCGCGGCGCTGGCGGCGCTTGAACTCGCCGCGCGCGATTTCCATTTCCTGCCGCGCCAGCCGGTGCACAGCGTGCTGGCGGGCCGGCATGCGTCCCGCGTGCGCGGGCGCGGGCTGACGTTCGAGGAAGTGCGCGGTTACCTGCCCGGCGACGATATCCGCAGCATGGACTGGCGTGTCACGGCGCGCACCGGCAAGCCGCATGTCCGCGTGTACAGCGAGGAGAAAGACCGTCCGGTGCTGCTGCTGGTGGACCAGCGTATCAACATGTTCTTCGGCAGCCGCCGCGCGATGAAGTCCGTGGCCGCGGCCGAGGCTGCGGCGCTGGCCGCGTGGCGCGTGCTGTCGGAAGGCGACCGTGTCGGCGGGCTGGTGTTCGGCGACAGCGCATGCACCGAGCTTGCGCCGCGCCGAAGCCGCCAGGCCGTGGAGCACCTGCTTGGCGAGATCGCGCGCCAGAACCAGTCGCTGCGCGCCGATGCGCCCGCGCTGCGTGGCGCGGGTCAGCTCAATGCCGCGTTGGAGCGGGCCTCGCGGCTCGCACGGCATGACCACCTCGTCATCGTCATCAGCGACTTCGACGGGCACGATGCGGCCACGCGCGACCTGATGCTGTCGATGTGCGCGCGCAACGACCTGCTCACGATGCTGGTCTACGACCCGTTCCTGCTCGAACTGCCTGACTCCGGCCAGCTTGTCGTCAGCGACGGCGAGCTCCAGGTCGAGCTGGGCTTTGGCCACGCTGCGACGCGCAAGGGCATCGCCGACTTCGTCGATGCGCAGAGCCGCGATCTGCTGGCCTGGCATCGCGCCATTGGCGTGCCACTGCTGCCGCTGTCAGCCGCGGAGGAAACGCCGCAGCAGTTGCGCCGCCTGCTCGGGCAAGCGCTGTCGCAAGGCCATGGCACGCTGCGCGCACGGCAGGGAGCGCGGCCGTGAGTGACCTGGTACACAGCACGGCCGCACCCGACAGCGCGACGATTGCCGGCGATCTCCTGCATCTGGCCGAAGTGGTCGTGCCGCCGCCGCCATCGTGGCGGCCGCAGACCATCGGTTGGCCGGTGGCGGGCGCGATCGTGCTGGCGTTGCTGTCGGTCGCGGCGTGGCGCTGGTGGCGCCGCTACCGCGCCAACCGCTACCGTCGCGAGGCACTGGCCGAACTGGAGCAATTGCGTGCCGGCATGACCGCGTCGCCGCAGGCGCGCGCGCACGCACTGGCCGCCATGGCGGAACTGCTCAAGCGCACCGCGCTGGCGGCGTGGCCGCGCGCCCAGGTGGCCAGCATGGCCGGCGCGGAGTGGGCGAAATTCCTGCAGGCCAATGCGGGCAAGGCCGGCACCGCGGTGCCGGTGCTCTCGGCGCTGGTCAACGACGCGCAGTACCGCGATGCCGCGGCGCTCGCGCAATGGCCCGACACCCAGGTAGCGGCCACTGCCGCAGCTTGCCGGCAATGGATTGCGGGCCACCATGTACCAGTTTGAATATCCGTGGCTCTTCGTGCTGCTGCCGCTGCCCTTGCTGCTGTGGTGGCTGCTGCCGGCGTATCGCGAGGAAAGCCCGTCGGTGCGCCTGCCGTTCTTTGGCGAGGTGGCCAGCGCGGCGGGGTTGAAGCCGGCGCCCGGCGCGGTCGTGCCGCGCAGCAACTGGCTGCAGCGCATCCTGGCGCCGCTCGCGTGGGCGCTGCTGGTGACGGCGCTGGCGCGGCCGCAGTTCCTGGAGGCGCCGATCGAGAAGGTGCAGCCCGCGCGCGACCTGTTGCTGGCGCTGGACCTGTCGCAGTCGATGGACACGCGCGACTTCCGCGACCCGGCCGGCGCGCTGATCCCGCGCGTCCAGGCGGTGCGCGAGGTGGTCAGCAGCTTCGTGGCGCGCCGCCCCGGCGACCGCATCGGCCTGCTCGTGTTCGGCGATGCCCCGTACCCGCTGGCGCCGTTCACGCTGGACCACACGCTGGTGCAGACCATGATCAAGGACCTGCTGCCGGGCATGGCGGGCCCCAGTACGGCGCTCGGCGATGGCATCGGCCTGGGCATCAAGATGTTCGACCAGAGCCAGACACCCGAGAAGGTGCTGATCGTGCTGACCGACGGCAACGACACCGCCAGCAAGATGCCCCCCGAACGCGCCGCGGAAATCGCGAAGCAGCGGCATGTGATCGTGCATACGATCGGCATCGGCGATCCGTCGGCCGAGGGCGAGCAGCGCGTCGATCTCGGCGTGCTGCAGCGCATCGCCGCATCGACGGGCGGACGCTACTTCTTCGGTGCCGACCAGACGGGACTCGAAAGCATCTATGCGACGCTGGATCGCATCACGCCGCACAACCACAAGACGCTGTCGTGGCGGCCGCGCCGCGAGTTGTTCATGTGGCCGCTCGGCGCCGCGGTGGGCGTAGTGCTGGTGTACCAACT
Source organism: Cupriavidus sp. 21MJTG02-4 (assembly GCF_057798975.1). Classification (NCBI taxonomy): domain Bacteria; kingdom Pseudomonadati; phylum Pseudomonadota; class Betaproteobacteria; order Burkholderiales; family Burkholderiaceae; genus Cupriavidus; species Cupriavidus sp. 21MJTG02-4. Next base: position 120,514 of record NZ_JBYOJP010000002.1, read on the forward strand.
CATCATGGCGCTGTGGTCGGCGTGGCTGTCGCGTCCGCGCAGTGGTGGCGTGCAGCAGCCAGCGGCGGAGGAAGCGTGATGCACGCGCTGGCGCACTTCCACTTCCTGCGCCCTTGGTGGCTGCTGGTGCTGATCCCCGCGGTGCTGCTGGTCTGGGCCCTGCGCCGGCGCGGCGATGTACGGCGCCGCTGGCGCGACGCCATCGCCCCGCACCTGCTCGACGCCTTGATGGTGGGCGAGCGCCGCCGGCTGGCCATTCGCCCCGTGCACCTGACCGCGCTGCTGCTTGCGCTCGGCGCCATCGCGCTGGCCGGGCCCAGCTGGGAGCGCGAGCGTCCGCCGTTCCTCGACGACAAGGCGCCGCTGGCGATTGCCGTCGACCTGTCGCCGACCATGGACGCCATCGACGTGAGTCCCACGCGGCTCGAACGCGCGAAGCTCAAGGTCAAGGCGCTGCTGGCGCGCCGCGACGGCGGGCGGACCGCGTTCTGGGCCTATGCCGGCTCCACGCACCTGGTGCTGCCGCTGACCGACGACGCCACGCTGCTGCAGACCTTCGTCGATGCGCTGCAGACCCGCATCATGCCCGCGCCCGGCAGGGACACCGCGCTCGCGCTGCGCACCCTCGATGCCGCGCTCAGGCACGAAGAGGTGCCCGGCACCATCCTGTTCCTGACCGATGGCGTGGAGACCGCCGCCGTGCGCGCGTTCAAGGCGCAGGTCAGCAGCGGGCGCAGCCAGCCGGTGGTACTGGCGATCGGCACCGAACGCGGCGGCCCGCTGCGCAGCGGCACCGAAGGCTTTGTCGAGAAGGACGGCGTGCGCGTGTTTGCGCGCATGGACATGGCCGCGCTCAAGCGCTTTGGCGACGACACCGGCGTGCCGGTCGCCACGTTCACGCCCGACAGCGACGATGACGTCGCCTGGGTGCAGCGCCACGTGCAATCGCACCTGGCGCAAAAGCAGTCGGTCGACAACACGCGCTGGAAGGATGAGGGCTGGTGGCTGACGATCCCGATCGCACTGCTTGGCGTGTTGTGGTTCCGCAAGGGCTGGACCGTGCGCTGGATCACCGGCGTGCTGCTTGCCGCGATGCTGGCCGCGCCGCCGCAGGAATCTTGCGCGCAGGCATCGGCACCCGATGCCGACGCGCCGCGCGCACGGCGCTTTGTCGACCTGTGGCTTACGCACGACCAGCAGGGCCGCCGCGCGTTCGAGCGTGGCGACTTTGCCGGCGCCGCGGCGCTGTTCGACGACCCGATGTGGCGCGGCGTGGCGCAGTACCGCGCGGGGCAATACGCGCAGGCGGTGCAGAGCTTCGCGCTGATCGATTCGCCCGAGAGCGACTTCAACCAGGGCGATGCGCTGGCGCGGATGGGCAAGTACAAGGACGCGGCGGCGCGCTACCGGCAGGCCCTGAAGCACCGCCCGCAATGGCCCGCGGCCACGGCCAACCTGGCGCTCATGGAAAAACTGGCGGCCAGGGCGGACAAGCCAAAGGAGGGCGAGGAGCCGCCCGACATCAAGCCCGACGAAGTCAAGTACGACAGCGATTCCAAGCCGCCTGAGGGGGAGGGCAAGAAGCGCGAGCTGGGCGCGGTGGAAAGCGCCGAGACGTGGATGCGCGCAATCCAGACCACGCCGACGGAACTGCTGCAACGCAAGTTCGCGCTGCAGAGCCAGGCACAGCCCGGCGCCGGAGCCAAGCCATGACGCGCACGGTTCGGGGTCTCGGCATCTGGTTCATGGGGCTGATGATGTGGCTGTCGAGCGCGCTCGCGCTGGCGGCCGATCCTCTCGTGCGGGTTAACGTCGCGGCGCAGCAACCCATACTGCCGGGCCAGCAGATCGGCATCGATGTGACCATACTGGCGCCCAACTTCTTCCTGTCGGCGCCCGTCTTCCCGACGCTGCAGGTGCCCGGCGCCATCATCACCATGCCCGATGATCGCGGCCAGAACACGGTGGAGACCATTAACGGCGCGAGCTACGCCGGCATCCGCAAGACCTATCTGTTTGCCGCGGAGCAGGGCGGCGATTTCCAGTTGCCGCAGGTTTCCATCGCCTTCACCTATTCCGGTGATGACGGCAAGCCGCGCCAGGGCAGCGTGACGCTGCCGCCCACCACGATCCGCGCCGCGGGCGCTGCCGGCGCGCCGGCCGGTGCCACGCTGCCGGTGGCGCGCCTGAACGTCACGCAGCGCTTCGACCGCCCGGTCAGCGGTCCGCAGGCGCAGTTCCATGCCGGCGACGCGCTGGTGCGCACCATCACCACGTTCGCGCCGCGGACGCAGGCGATGATGATCCGGCCGCCGAAGATCGAGGCGCCGTCCGGCGTGCGCGTGTTCGCGGGCGATCCGCAACTGAGCGATGCCGCGCACGATAGCGCCGGCAATACGGGCGGCAGCCGCACGGACCGCATCACCTACGTGTTCGAGCAATCGGGCACCTATACGCTGCCGGCGATCCAGGTGGAATGGTTCGATCCGGTCACGCGCAAGCCCGGCGAATCGGAAGCGCCCGAGGTGAAGGTGGACGTGGCCTCGGCGCCGGGGCTGGCAGGGCTGTCGCCGACCGGCCCCCACGCTGCCCCGTTGCCCGGAGAGGGCGGCTCCGCATGGCGCCTGTGGCTGTGGGCGGCAGGCGGCGCGCTGGTTCTGCTGCTCGCGTGGGGGCTGTTGCATGGGTTGCGGCCGCACGTGGCGCGTCTGCGCCGGGTTCTCGCGGCACGGCGCACCGCAAGGGCTACCGGAAGCGAGGCGCGGCTCGCGGCGCTGCTGCGGGCCTGCCGCGCGAACGACGCGCCGGCGGCCTGTCGCGCGCTGGGTGTGTGGTCGCGCACCGCATGGGGCAAGGCGCCGGCGGACTGGGTGGCCGGCACTGGCGACGCGGCGTTGGCCGCCGCCGTCGATGCGCTCGAACGGCGGCTGTTCGGCGCCGTTGCCAGCGCCGGGCCGTGGAACGGCAATGAACTGGCGGCGCTGTTGTCGAAATACGCCGCCCCACATCGGTCTGTCCCGCTGCACCGGGCTTCGCCGGCAGCGCTGCCGCCGCTCAACCCCTGAGGCCTGCTGGCCGAACCGCCGGGATCGACTATGATGGGCGCCTCGCCGCCAGCCTGCCCGGGATCGACGACCCTCTGGTGCGTCTGGCGGCGGCTTTCCGTCCACTCTGCCCGATGCCGCCATGGCCCGTCTTCAACTCGACCTCCCCGACGACCAGTTCTGCTATTCGACGCACATGACCGTGCGCGTCACCGAGATCAATTCGGCCAACCACCTGGCCAACGATGCGATGATCTCGATGATCTCCGAGGCGCGCGCCCGCTTTCTCTATGAGTTTGGCAGCGAGGGCGACAGGGTGGAGGGTCTCGGCATCATCGTCACGGACCTGGCCACGATGTACCGCAATGAGGCGCATGCGCGCGACCAACTGCTGTTCGAGGTCGGCGTGATGGATTTCAACAAGTATGGCGGCGACATCATCTTCCGCATCACGCGCCCGCAGGACGGCGCGCTGATCGCCATGGCCAAGTCCGGTTTTGTGTTCTTCGACTATCAGCAGAAGAAGGTGATGCCGATGCCGGCCGGTTTTGCCGGGCGCTTCCCCAAGGTCAACTGGGTCGGCTGAGGCGGCATAAAAAACAACGGCCGCGCAAGGCGGCCGTGGCAGGTTTTCAGGTCGTGCGGCGCTGGCCTCAGACCTTGCGTTCGCCGCCGAGCGCCTCGGTCAGGTCGCCCAGCATGCCGGCCAGTTCTCCGGCCATCATCGTGAAATCGGCGTCGAAACGCTCGTCTTCGTCGTTGCCGGTGTTGTCGGCCTGTTCCTTGATGACGTCCAGCGGCGCCACGCGCTTGATCGCGAGCGAGTCGGTCAGCACGAACGACACGCGGTCGTTCCAGGTCATGGCCAGGCGCGTGCAGCGCTTGCCGCCGGAGATATGGCGGCGCAGGTCTTCGGCATCGAGCGGATGGCGCACGTAGCGCACCGTAGCCTTGCTTTCGGCGCCGGACTGGAGTTCGATCTCCTGGTCCACCGTGAAGCCGGCGGGCGCGACATCGGTGGCCAGCCAGTCGGTCATGGCCGCCACCGGCGACTGGTTCACGTGCAGGTTCGCGAGCGGCAGCGGGTCCAGTGCCTTGAACAGCATGCCGCGCACCTCGTCGGCCTTGGCCGCGCTGGCAGCGTCGATGGCCAGCCAGCCGTTGGCCGGGTCGATCCACACGCGCGTGTCGCGGCGGATGCTGAAGGCGCGCGGCAGCAGTTCTTCGGTGACCTGCTCCTTCAGTTCCTTCATTTGCTTGCGGCCGGGCTTGTAGCCCTGCTGCTCTTCGATCTCGACGGCGCGCGCCTTGGTGACCTGGTTGACCACGGTGGTGGGCAGCAGCTTTTTCTCGGTGCGCAGCGTCAGGAGCATCTGGCCGCCCACGGTGTGAACCAGCTGGCCGTTGTCGCGCGGCGAGGCCCAGCCCTGCGTTTGCATTTCAAGGCTGGTGCCGGGGAAAAAAGCGTGCTTGGCCAGGCTGGCTTCGACTTCGTCCGCGCGGGGCGACCATGGAGCGGAAAAACGGTGGAGCTGGAGGTTCTTGAACCACATGGGATGAATTCGGCCGGATGAAAGGGACGAATTCTAGCCGGTCGCCGCGATGCCGCCTGAAAAAGCGCGGCGGCATCGCGCGGTGGTGCGCTACAGATCGAGCCTGGTGATCTTGCTGCCTTCCAGGCTCAGCCCGGCCATCAGGCCGGCATTCGTCATGACGAAGCCGACGATCGGGGCCTGCGCGGTGTTGGTGTCCAGCACGCCGTTGGCGCCGATCGTGGCGAGCGCCACGGTGGCGTCCACGCCGGCGGTCCAGCCATTGCTGCGCACGAACTTGTCGTAGGCCTCGGGCGTCAGGAACATCAGCACGATCGACTTGGACTGTGCGCCGATCTGCCAGCCGACCGAGCCCGCGACCAGGCGATAGTAGCCGTGCGTGGCGCCGCCCGAGCGTAGCGCGCCGTCGCCATACTCGCCGCCGACGACGAAGCCCGCCGACAGCGTCTTCGGGAACACCAGGATGCCGCGCGCCTTGTTGGCAAGCTCGCGCGAGCCCTTGACGCTGCCGTACAACTTGCCCAATGTGGCATCCACGCCCGAATCCAGCTCGCGCCGCCGCGCGGCCTTGTCACTGGGCGCATCGGGACCCGTGGTGGTGCAGGCGGCCAACGACAGGCTGCCCAGCACGAGGCCGGCACCGGTTTGGAGGAATGAGCGGCGCTTCATAGGATCTCCTTCTGCTTGTTTGTGTTCTTTGAAGCATAGTGCCCGGCCGCTTGCGGACCAATGCTCGACTGGCTGCAACACGTTGAAGTCGTTTCCATTTGTTAATGTTGTGGCGTATGGTCGACTTTGCCCCTGCAAGGGTGCAGACGCTGCGGTACAGTCCCGACGCATGAAGACGATCCTCCATGCCCCCAAACTGTCCATCCTGATGCTTGCCGCGCTGCTCGGCGCCTGCGGCTCGCATCCGCCCGCGCCCGATGCGGGCGAGGCCGCCGGCGCCGCCAGCGCCGCCAGCGCGAGCACGGAAGCCAGCAACGGCTGGCAGGCGCTGCGCGCCCGCTACATGGATTGCGTGCAGCACCAGGCCGACGCAGGCGCGTCCGGCAAGGCGCAGACGAAGGACGTGGTGTCCTCCGCGCTGACGGCGTGCAACGGCGAACTGAAGGCCATGCACGATGCCTTCGGCACCTATCTCGGCAGCCAGATGTCGTCCTCGCACGGCAAGTCCGGTGCGCGCCAGGCGGCCGACCGGGTCACCACCGACACGCGCGAGAAGGCGCGCGCCTACCTGACGAAATACGTCGAGCGCGAGCGCTATATCGCGCGCACGCAGTAATCCGCGATAGCACCTCAAAAGGCCGGCTGCCGCTATAGCATTTCAAGCGGCGCGGGCCCGCTCGGCGGCGGGAACAGGCGGTCGAGTTCCCGCAATTGTTCCGGCGTGAGCGGGTGCTGCAAGGCGCCGAAATTCTCGGTCAGGCGGTCGCGGTGTCCGGTCTTGGGAATCGCGATGATGTCGTCGCGGGCCAGCAGCCACGCCAGCGCGACTTGTGCCGGCGTCATGCTGTTGGCCTGCGCGAAACGCACCAGCTTCGGATGCCGCGCGAGCCGTGCCTGCTCGATCGGCGAGTAGGCCATCGCCGGCACGCCGCGCGCTTGCATCCAGGGCAGCAGGTCCCATTCGATGCCGCGGCGGGTCAGGTTGTAGAGCAGCTGGTTGACCGCAACCTGGCCACCGCCCGGAACCGCCCACAATTCCTCCATGTCGGACAGGTCGAGGTTGCTCACGCCATAGTGGCGGATCTTGCCGTCGCGCTGCAAGTTCTGCAGCGCCTCAACGGTTTCCTCCAACGCGATGCCGCCGCGCCAGTGCAGCAGGTAGAGGTCGAGGCGGTCCGTGCCAAGCCGCCGCAGGCTGCGCTCGCACGCGGCCACGGTGCCGCGCCGGCTGGCGTTATGCGGGTAGACCTTGCTGACCAGGAAGACCTCGTCGCGCCGGCCGGCGATGGCTTCGCCGATCATCTCCTCGGACTCGCCCTCGCCGTACATCTCCGCGGTATCGATCAGGCTCAGACCCAGGTCCAGGCCCAGCCGCAGCGTGGCAATTTCCTCGGCACGCGCGGCGGGATGTTCGCCCATATTCCACGTTCCCATGCCAAGCGCGGGCACGCGCTCGCCATCGGGCAGGGTGACATGTTTCATGGTGGCTATTCCTTAAGGCGGGCGGTGCGTGGGACGGCACACGCTTGCGCTGGTTAACAAGCCATCAATCTACAAGAACATGAGCGGGGGATTAAGGGGGGAATAGTCGGGTCAGCCTGTACGTGGCGAGGGCGATGCACGGGCCCTGGGCTTGCTTCCCTCTCCCGCGCAGTGGGAGAGGGGAGCCAACCCACCGGCATCGCGGACGCCCGTTCGGTTCACCCATGCTGATGCCGATACTCCTGCGTCAGCCCGCCATACCCGTAAGCCGCAGCCCGCGCATCGATAACGTGGATATACGACACCGGATGCACGTTACCGATCAGCTCGGACAGGGTTTCGAAGATGGCCTTCAGGTACGCAGCCTTCTCCGCCTTGGTATTGGTTTCATCGGTCACGCTGATATCGAGATGGAAGGCATTGCGCCCGGTTCCGGACAGCGGCTCGCCGCCAATGATCCACTGCTCGCGCGGCACGTACTGGACCGCAATGGCAATGACATCGGGCTTCTTGCCGAGCACGCGCTGCGTGAGTTCGGACACCGCGGCGGCGCTGCGGCGGGTGAGGGCTGCGTCGGGCTGGCCGGAGATCTGCAGGTTGATGTGGGGCATGTCTGGCTCCTTGATGATTGCGTTGGCAAGGTCATGGTAGGTGGCGGTGTAATATCGGAAAAGCGGGAAGTTCCGATATGAACCATCGGATTCTCCGAATCAACGAATCACCGAATCATCAGGAATCAGGAATCAGGAATCAGGAGTCGCCATGCGCGGATTCGACACCGATCAGTTGCGTACCTTCGTCACGGTGGCCGACAGCGGCAGCCTGTCCGCGGCCGCGCCCCGGCTATTCCTGTCGCAGTCATCCGTCAGCGAGCAACTGCGCAAGCTCGAAGAGCGCGCCGGCGTGCCACTGCTTACGCGCGGCCGCAAGGGCGCGGCGCCGACGCCTGCCGGGACGCGTCTGCTGGAGCATGCGCGGCGCATCCTGGCGCTCAACGACATGGCGCTGCAGGAGCTGCGCGGCCGCGTGCTGGAAGGGGAGTTGCGGCTAGCGGTGACGGACTACTTCCGGCCCGCCGAGATCGCCGGCATGCTGCGCCGCTTGCGCGAGCGCCATCCGCTGCTGCGCCTGCACGTCACGGTGATGAAGAGCGCCGTGATCGACGCCACGGCGGACATGGACGCGTTCGATATCGGCCTGAGCATGCGTATCGTCGGCACGCGCGGCCACGCGGCCGCACGGCGCGGGACACTGTTGCGGCGCGAGTCGCTGTCATGGGTCACGGCGCAGGGCGAGGCGGGCAACCTGACGCCGATGCTGCCGCTCGTGCTCCTGCCCGACTCGTGCTCGCTGCACCAGTTCGTGGTGAAGCTGCTCGTGCGCAAGCATCGGTCCTTCGAGATCGCGCATTCGGCCTCGGGCGTGGCCGGATTGCACCTGGCGCTGGCCGCGGGGCTCGGCCTGTCCTGCCTCAATGCCTCGGCCATCGGCCCGGGCGTGGCGCCGCTGGATGCCGCCAGCCAACGCAGGCTCGGCCTGCCGGCCCTGCCGGAAGCGGAGTTTTTCCTGTTGCCGCCCAGGCGCGGCGAACCGGATTTCATCGCGGCGGCGCGCAATGCGCTTGCGGAACAGTTCGGGTGAGCGTCGCTCGCTCAGGCGGCTCCCGAAAAATAGGGCGTAGCGCCTCCCTTTCCCGCAAAGCGAAAGCGGATATTTATCCGCAAATTTGACCAAAGGCTCCCCGGTAAATGATAATGCGTCGCATTTTATCGATTGCATTACAAAAAATTACAGGGAAATGAGCCTTAAACTGCATCCGGTACACCGCGCCGTCCTGACGGTATTCGCTTTCCAGCCCATGCTGGCCGGCATCGTCCACGCTCAGGAGGCCGGGGCTGTCGCGACGCCTCAGCAGAGCCTTCCAGAGGTCACGGTGAGGGCCGATGCCAGCCAGGACCTGGGCAGTGGCTATAACCCGTCCAGGACGGTCAGCGCGACCAAGACCGAGGCACCGCTGCGCGACGTTCCGCAGACCGTCAACGTGGTCACGGCCGACGTCATGCGCGACCAGCATGCCACCTCGATGCAGGATGCCCTGAAGAACGTGCCGGGGGTGTCGTTTTCCACCGGCGACGGCCAGCGCGACCAGGTGTCGATCCGCGGCTTCACCGCGATTGCCGACCAGTTCGTCGATGGCATCCGCGACGACGCGCTGTATTTCCGCGACCTGTCCAACGTCGACCGCGTCGAAGTCATCAAGGGGCCGGCAGCCGTGCTCTATGGCCGCGGCTCGTCAGGCGGGCTGATCAACCGCGTGACCAAGAAGCCGGGCATCGACGTGACCGACTTCGCGCTGAGCTACGGCATGTGGGCCGACCGCCGCGCCGAGGCCGATGTCGGCCGCGTGTTCGCCGATGGCGCCGCCGCGTTCCGCGTGACGGGCGCCGTGGAGAAGGCCAACAGCTACCGCTCGCAGCAATTCCTCGATCGCAAGGCGATCGCGCCGTCGCTCGAACTGCGGATCGCGCCCGAGACCACCGTGCTGCTGCAGGCCGACTATCTTGAGGACCGCCGCGTGACGGACTTCGGCATTCCGGCCTACAAGGGCCGTCCGGTCGACGTGCCGGCCTCGCGCTACTACGGCGCGGCCAATGCGCGCGATGCCGATTACTCGCAGTCGCGCGTGTACTCGGGCACGGCCACGATCAACCATCGCTTCAACGACAACTGGTCGATCCGCAATGCCACGCGCTACTACCACTATTCGCTTGACCGCAACAACACGCTGACCAATGCGGTCAACGAGGCGGCGCAGACGTTCACGATGAACCACGGCAATGTCGGCCGCGAGGAGCATGGCTGGTTCAACCAGACCGACCTGACGCAGAAGGCCAGCTTCTTCGGCATGCAGCACGAGTTGCTGTACGGCATGGAGATCGGCCAGCAGAACAAGAACCAGGTCAACAACACCAAGCCCGTGCCGGGTAGCTTCAACCTGTTCAATCCGGTGCTGCCAACGCTGGCGCGCGTGAACCCGGGCACGCCGGGCACCGACAACCTTGGCGTGTTCAATACCCTGGGGTTCTATACGCAGGACATGGTGACCCTCAGCGAACAGTGGAAGGCACTGGTGGGCCTGCGTTTCGACCGCTTTGAACAGGAGACGCGCCAGAACCTGGCCGGCCAGCCGAACCTGTCGCGCACCGACAATGCGTGGAGTCCGCGCGCGGGCCTGGTCTGGCAACCGACGAAGGCGCAGTCCTATTACGTGTCCTGGAGCAAGTCGTTCCAGCCGTCGGGAGAGGCTTTTGCGCTCGCCGCCAACAACACGCAGCTTGCGCCCGAGACGACCAACAACACCGAAGTCGGGGCCAAGTATGACTTCCTGGACGGCAAGGCCAGCGCCACGGTGTCGGTGTTCCGGCTGGAACGCACTAATATCAAGGTGGCCAATGCCACCAACACGGCGCTGATCCCGATCGGCGAGCAGCGCACCGACGGCGTGGAACTGTCGGGGGCGGCAGAGCTGGGTAACGGCTGGCGCTTCCTGGCTGGCTACGCCTACCTGGACACCGAAGTGACCAAGTCGACGGCGGCGTTCCAGGGCAAGAGCGCGACAATCACGCCGAAGCATTCGGGCAACGTCTGGCTGACCAAGAGCCTGGGCTATGGCTTTGGCGTCGGCGCCGGCCTCAACATGGTGGGTGCGCGCTACGCCGACCCCGCCAATACCGTGACGCTGCCTGGCTATGTCACGGCCGACATGATGGCCTGGTATCGCCGTGGCGCCTTCGAGGCCCAGCTGAATCTGTACAACCTGTTCGACAAGAGCTACATCGTCTCGGCGCACGGCACCAACCCGAACTTGAACATGCCGGGCGCGCCTCGCAGCGTCATGGCGACCTTGCGCTACCGGATGTAAGCCGGTACGACATCGGCAGCCAGCAAAAAGGCCGGGCGGTTACTCACCGCCCGGCCTTTTTGCACTGTCTCCGCATGGACCGCCTCAGGTCTCGCTCCACTGTCTCAGCAGGTTGTGATAACACCCCACCAGCGTCCGGCGCGCCTCTTCATCGGCGCCGGTCTGGTTCAACCGCTGGATCGCGTTATCCATGTCGAACAGCAGCGCGCGCTGGGTGTCGTCGCGCACCAGGCTCTGGATCCAGAAGAAGCTGGCCACGCGCGTGCCGCGCGTGATCGGCGTGACCTGGTGCAGGCTGGTGGCCGGATAGACCACCATGTCGCCGGCTTCAAGCTTGACTGCGTGCATGCCGTAGGTGTCCTGCACCTGCAGCTCGCCGCCGTCATAGCTGTCGCGCGGCGACAGGAACAGCGTGGCCGAGATGTCGGTGCGCAGCTTGCGCCCGTCATGCGGATGAATGCGTACGCTGCCGTCCACATGGGCGCCGAACGTCATGCCCTGGCTGTAGCGGTTGAACATCGGCGGGTAGACGAGATTGGGCAGCGCCGCGCTGATGAAGCGCGGATTGCGCTCGAGCATGCCAAGGACCAGTCGCTGGCATTCCAGCGCCACGTCGGAGCGTTCGTCGATCTGCTGGTTGAACTTGACCGGCGCGCCCGAGTAGCCGGCTGTCACGCGGCCGTCGATCCAGGCTTCGCCCGCCTGTTCCAGCCGCTCGCGCACCGCGCCGACCTGTTCGGCGTTGAGGACCTGGGGGATGACAACCAGCATGGCGGCTTTCCTTACACGCTTACATGCGATAGGTGAACGACAGCATGGCGGTGCGGCCGGTGCCCGGCACCGAGCGTCCGCCATCGGACTGGATCAGCGCATCGTAATACTTCTTGTCGAAGATGTTGAACAGGTTCAGCCGCACATCGTACTTCGGCTGGTGGTAGGCCACCATGCCATCCCAGCGCACGAAGCTGCCCACCTGCACGGTGTTGGTGTTGTTGGCAAAGCGCTCCGACATATAGAAGGCGCCGCCGCCGATCTCCCAGTTGGGCAGGACGGAGTAGCTGGTCCAGGCCGTGGCGGTGTGCTTCGGCGTGTTCGTGGGCACCTTGCCGGTGGTGTTGGCGCCGATACCGTTGATGATCTCGCCGTCCAGGTAGGTATAGCCGGCAAATACCTGCCACTTGTTGGTGATATGGCCCGTCGCGCCGGCGCGGAAGCCCTTCACGCGGATCTTGCCGGACAGCGCGTAGGTGGTGGCGTCGATCTGGCTGCGGGCGTTGTCCTTGGTGATCTGGAACAGCGCCGAGGTCAGCGACAGGTCGCCGCCCATCAGGTCCCACTTGCCGCCGACTTCATAGGACTTGTTCTTCTCCGGGTCCAGGCTCTGCTGGCCGACGGTGCCGACCAGCTGCTCCAGCGACGGGTTGAACGACGTGCCATACGACACATAGTAGGACTGGGCTTCGGTCGGCTGCCAGATACCGCCCAGGCGCACGCTCGTGAAGTTGACGGTCTGGTCGGCGTTGGCCAGCGCAGTGCTGAAGAAGGGGGCACCGGCGGAATTGGACGAGTTGATGGAGTTGCTGACGCTGGCGATGTAGCGGTCATAGCGCACGCCGGCCACGGCCTTCCATTGCTTGCTGAACTCGATCGAATCGTTGAGGTAGGCGGCAATCGTATTTGCCGAGCCGCCTTGCAGGTTGCCGGTGCTGGTCGCCACGTTGGCGGGCGAGGCCGTGTAGGTCGGGTTGACCAGCGGTTCGCAGGCAACATAACCGACCGTCGCGGCGGTCGTGCCGCTGACCAGCGGCTGCCCGTTGCAGCTGCCGTTGCGGTAGTAGTTCTGGTTGTTGTAGCCGTCGTGGCCGATCTCGGCGCCCACCAGCATGGTGTGCTTGACCGAGCCGGTGTCGAAGTTGGCCGTCAGTTCGGTCTGGTTGAAGATCGAATAGTCGCGGATCTTGCGGTCGTGGCTCTGCAGGCGCACGAAGAGTTGATCCAGCGGCAGGGTGCTGGTGGTGAGCGGCGTGAAGCCGCGCGCACTGACCGAGCCGACCGTGTTGGGCGCGGTTTCGCGGGCGTCGGTTTCGACATAGTTGAACTGCGTCTGGTTGCGCAGGCGCAGGTTGGGCGAGAACTTGTGCGTGATGCCCGCGCTCAGCGCCGCGATGTCCTGGTTGGTGCGGTCGTCGGTGAAGCCGTAGAAGGTATTGCGGTCGACATTGGTCGGATGGCCGTTCAGGTTCGAGAAGCCATAGTCCGGCATGTCGTGATTGTGCTGCAGCAGGGCCGACAGGGTGATTTCCGTCGGCGTGCCGATGCCGAACCGCCACGACGGCGCAATGCCGAAGTCCTGCACCGTCATCTCGTCGCGGGTGCTGGTCCGGCCGTCCTGCGCCATCGCCGAGATGCGGAAGGCCGAGGTGTCGCCCGTGGGCGTGTTGTAGTCGGCCGTGGCGCGCACCAGGCCATTGGTGGTGACCGAGCCTGTCACTTCGGTCGCCGCATTCATCTGCGGCTTCTTGCTGACCTGGTTGATCACGCCGCCAGTCGATCCGCGCCCGAACAGCATCGACGACGGCCCCATCAGCACTTCGACGGAATCGAGCGCAAAGGTGTCGCGGTAGTACTGGCCGCGATCGCGGAAGCCATCCAGGTAGATGTCCGTGCGGGCGGAGAAGCCGTTCAGGTTGATGTTGTTGCCGATCTGCCCGCCTTCGGCGCCGCCGATGGTGATGCCCGGCACATTGCGCAGCGCTTCGGCCAGCGAACTCACGCCCTGGGATTCCATCAGCGCCTTGTTCACCACCGTGACCGATTGCGGCACGTCGCGCAGGTCTTCCGGCAGCTTGCTGAGCGAGCTGCGGCCCGCGTTGAAATCGTCGCGCGAGGCCGCGCCCTGAACGACCACCTCCTGCAGCGTGGTGGCGGGCACCGCGGACTGCTGCACGGGAGCTGCGGGCGCCTGCTGGGCAAGCGATGCTGCGGGCGCGGCAAACAGCGCGATCAGCGCGGTGGCGATGGGGGTACGTTGGGAGCGGCGATTCATGGCGTGTGTCTTTTGTTCGCCCGGGCGTGGATCCGGCCGGCGCCGCCGCCAGCGCGAATGCGCGAGGATCGACGATGCGGTCATGAGGGCGATGATTTTGGCTCGGCGAATATAAATGCGAATGATTTGCGTTGCAATTGACGTTGCGGACATGACACAGACATTGATCTGGCCATATCAATGTCCTTAATAAAAAACAATAAATTCAAAATAGTGCGTTAAACGCCATAAACATTGGCGATACAACGCTAAAGAGGCGGAGAGGCGGTGCGCGGAAAAGAAAACGGCCCTTCGCCAGAAGGGCCGTCTCAATACATTGGGGAAAATGACCGGCAGGGCAGTTTAAAAATATTTCTCAGTCGGCGCTCATCTTGGCGTTCTTTGCAATCCGGCCCAGCCGTTCGCGTTCTGACTTGATGAACGCGACAAAGCTCTCCCGCGAGCCACCGGCCGGCTCGATGCCATTGGGCAGCAGGCGATCGCGCGTCTCCTGCGTCTGCATGGCCGCTGTCATTTCCGCATTGAGCTTCTTCAGGATGGCAGGGTCGGTGCCCTTGGGCGCGAAGATGCCGGCCCAGTGTCCGATGCGGACTTCGGGCATGCCCTGTTCCGCCGTGGTGGAGATGTTCGGCGCGGCGCTCATGCGCTTGTCCCAGGTTGCGCCGAGCGCCTTGAGCTTGCCCGCCTTGATCTGCGGCAGCACCACGACGCTGGCTTCGGACGTCGCCGCAACCTGGCCGCCAATCACCGCGCTGATGCTCTCCGAACCGCTCTTGTAGGGCACCGGCGTCAGCGACGCACCTTTCTCCTTGAGCATCTCTTCGACGAAGTGAGGCGTGCTGCCGCTGCCCGCCGTGGCGAAGTTCACGCCGCCGTTTTGCTTCTTCGAGTAGTCGATCAGCTCCTTGAGATTGTTTGCCGGCAGCGATGGCGATGCCACGATCACCGAAGGACTCACTGCGATCAGCGACACGGGGATGAGATCGTCCGCGGCGTACGGCATCTTCGTGCGGATCAGGCTGTTGGTCACGGTGCCGACCGCGCCGACAAGAAAGGTGTAGCCATCGGGTTTGCTCTTGGCCACAAAGTCGGCGCCGACCACGCCACCGGCCCCGGGACGGTTCTCGATCACGACGGTCTGGCCCAGGCGCTTGCCGACAGCGTCGGCCGCCGCACGCGCCACCAGGTCGTTGGCGCCGCCGGCCGTGAACGGCACCACGAACTTGATCAGGTGGTTGGGCCATGCATCGGCCGCGCGCGCTGGCTGGGGAAACGATGGCGATGGTGACCGCTGCGGCCGCAGCAAGAGAAGGCAAGGCAAGGGCCAGCGCGCGGCTGGCGGTGATCTGTCGCATGTTGTCTCCGGCTGGATGGGTTGGATGGATCTGCGGTGCCACAACGCTGGCCTCTGCCGCGGATGCCGGGCCATGTTACCGGGACTCGCTGTCAGTTCGCTTGACGTGCGCCTTGCGGTGCTTTCGCGCAAGGCGCGAGAGCGGGTGTCGCGTTTGCACGGTGATGCGGAGAAACCCTGACGCGCTTCAACGTCCCGTCAAGGTACTGCCTGGCGCCGACGGCCCGGCATCAGCGCTCGCG
This sequence comes from Cupriavidus sp. 21MJTG02-4, assembly GCF_057798975.1. Classification (NCBI taxonomy): domain Bacteria; kingdom Pseudomonadati; phylum Pseudomonadota; class Betaproteobacteria; order Burkholderiales; family Burkholderiaceae; genus Cupriavidus; species Cupriavidus sp. 21MJTG02-4. The sequence goes on from NZ_JBYOJP010000002.1 coordinate 135,826, forward strand.
CTCCCAGGTCTGCGTGCGGCCCAGCAGGCTGATGCCGATGAAGCCGCGCACGTCGAGCTTGTTGCCATCGTCGGACAGCGACATCTTGCTTTTGTAGACCTTGCCGTTCTCGGGGTCGAGGATCTCGCCGCCACTCCATTCGTTGTCGCCGGTCTTGCGCAGGCCGGAGAGGATGGTCATGCCGATGATGGGCTGGTCCTTGCGCGCGTCCGTGCATTTCACGCACAGCTTCGGCTTGCCGTCGTCGTCGCCGAAGGTCTTCACCAGGCGGCCGCTGTAGACGCCGTTCTTGTCGGTGATCTCCACCAGGCCGCGCGGCTTGCCGGTGGTGTCGTCGATCGTCTTCCAGCTTCCGCTCGGCGTGGCCTGGGCGAGTGCCGCGGCACTCGCGAGCGTGACGGCGGCGAACATGCCGGCGCGCAGCAGCGTGCGCGCGGCGATGGCTTGGGGATGAACGCGCATGAAATCTCCTCTTGGGTGGTGGTGGCGGTCGGCATCGATGCCGACCGCGATGCCGTGTGGCCGATCGCACAGTCTGGCGGCATCAGGCGTGCCCGCCAATCTACTGGCGCCGCTGACGCTTCGCAATCGGCGGGCGTGTGCGACCAGGCTCGGCGCCGCCGTGGCGCGCTTGTCCGAAAGGCGCATGCGCACGCCGTTTGCGGGAATTTTGTATTGCAGCAAAACGCGCCACGCGCGTGCCCGAAGCAATCCTCTAAGCCTTGCATCTCGCGCGCTTTTCGCGGGGCGTCCCGAACGCGGTACGAACGTGTCTCGCGAGTGGCTGTCCTAAGGGCAGCGACGTCGCGCGAAGGTGTCGATGCGCATGTCGATCGTTGCCTTCGGCGTTCGCAACGCGCGTTCATTGCGAAAGCTTTGCCGGATCGCAACGCTTTCGGTCGATGCGAAGTTGTTGCTTCGATGCAAACCGTTGCGTTGGCGCATCACTGTCTCGCGTAGTCGGAGACATCGATGCAAGCGGCCAGCGTGCGTGTCGTCATCGCAGGTGGAACATCGCACGTGACACGCGTCGCATCCGGTGCTTCAGCCGTGACGATGATGGCGACGCGCTTGGCGACACACGCGCTGCGCGAGCGTTGGAGCGCGCCTCCGCAGGTTTTGCTTCGCTTGCCGGAGAGCCTTTGTTCATGCGGGTTTCCAGCCAGCGCGATGATCGTTGCACGGGCCTTTCAACGCTGTGGCAGCGGGCCTCCGGCCGCGCGCTGCGCAGCGTGCGAGCGGCGTGGCGCTCGTGTTGGCGTGCGTGCGTTCGCGTGGGCGGAGGCGCGTGTTCGCGACGCCGATGAGGACATGCGTCGAGGCATGCAGGCGTGGTTGCGCGAGGGTGTCGGCGACGTCTTCGCGAAGCGGTGAGCGCTGGCTAGATCGACTCGCTCGCGCGCGCAAGTTTTTTTGCACTTTTTTCTTAACATCATCGTGCAAACGAATTATGATTCGCCTTGACAAGAGTCTCACTTCATTGCAACGAAGCAGGAAGCAAGATCGAACGACGAGCGCGATGCGCGCTTCGATGCAGTGACACAGTGATGCAGGTAGCTGAGGAGCACGAGAACTTTGACGCAGACCAGGCCGAACCGGCTTCTTAAAACGCGTGCAGTCTCCTTTGGCCCACTGACGGGATGGGCCGGCTACCTCAAGATGAATGCCGTCTGCCGTGCGCGAGGCCAGGCCCGCACCGCAGGCAAGCCGTCCGATATCTCCTCATTGCAGGCTGCGCGCCGACTCGACGGGCGGCGCGGGCCAATCGAATATTCCGGGGCGTCGCCATGGGCGACGGTCCTGCTACCGAATTCATTAGCGTGCGGCGGAGATAGTGTCGTGCGCCGATGAATCGCTCGCTCGACTGGGGTAGCGGCAGAATTGCCGCGCCTCGGGTCGGTCGGGTCGCCAACCTAGGTCATTCGATATTCACTCTCTAGTGTGGAAGGAGTTATCCATGGTAACGACTGCGAAGAAGAAGCCGGCGGCCAAGAAGGCCGCCAAGCCGGCAGCCAAGAAAGCTGCACCGGCAAAGAAAGCCGCTGTGAAGAAGGTTGCCGCCAAGAAGGCAGCACCGGCCGCCAAGAAGGCCGCCGTGAAGAAGGTTGCCGCCAAGAAGGCAGCACCGGCCAAGAAGGCAGCAGTGAAGAAGGTCGCCGCCAAGAAGGCCGCACCGGCCAAGAAGGCAGCAGTGAAGAAGGTTGCCGCCAAGAAAGCCGCACCGGCCAAGAAGGCAGCAGTGAAGAAGGTCGCCGCCAAGAAGGCAGCACCGGCCAAGAAGGCAGCGGTAAAGAAGGTTGCCGCCAAGAAGGCCGCACCGGCCAAGAAGGCTGCTGCCAAGAAGGCGGCTCCGGCCAAGAAGGCTGCTGCCAAGAAGACTGCCGCCAAGAAGCCTGCTGCGAAGAAGCCGGCTGCCAAGAAGGCCGCTGCCAAGAAGCCTGCTGCGAAGAAGGCCAAGGCTGCCCCTGCGGCGGCTCCTGCCGCTGCGGTTGCGCCTGCTGCCGCTGCCAAGACCGCGCTGAACCCGGCGGCGGCCTGGCCGTTCCCGACGGGCAACCGTCCGTAAGCCTCACTCGGTCGAGTGGGGGCCACGACTACCGCAAGGAGTCGCCCAGGCACGTACGGCGTGCCATAGTGGCCGGATACACCGTATCCGGCCTGCAAGACACCAGTCTTGCCAACCCGCCGACGGCGCATGCCCGGCGGGTTTTTTCTTTTGGGCTGCCGCTGCGCGGAGGGGGACGGGATCGATGTCGCCGCGGCTGGCAGGCTGACCCGCCCTTGCAAAAACAAAACGCCGCATCCTCTCGGACGCGGCGCTTCCAGAAGCCGGGACGCAGGCGGATCAGTGCGTGACGCGCGTCACGCCGCCGGAGGTCAGCAAGCGCACCCGCTCGCCGGGGCGGAACAGTTCATCGGCTTCCTGCGTGATCGCGCGCATCTCGCCGTTTTCCAGGCGGACCGTGATCTCGAGCGCGCGCCGCTGGTTGACCTTGTTCTCCGTCGCGCTGCCGGCAATGCCGCCGAGCACCGCGCCGAGAATGCCGGCCGCCACGGACCCGTTCCCGCTGCCGATCAGGCTGCCCGCCGCCACGCCGCCAATGGCGCCGCCGGCAAGGGTGCCGGCGCCGGTCTGGCCGCCCTGGATCATCACGTCGCGCACGCCTTCGACCACGCCATAGCGCACGGTCTGTTCGCGCTGTGCCTGTCCGGTCGAGTAGACGCTGTTGGAGTTCGATTGCGTGGCGCAGCCGCTGACCAGTGCCGCTCCGGCAATCACGGCGACGACACCGGTTCGAAGCTTGTTGTTCATTTCATTTCCCGTAAACGTGCCACGCCCGTGCCGCAGGTCAGGCGTAGCGGTAGCCGAATGCAGACTGGAAACGGTTGCCGATTTCGTCGAGCGGCAAGCCGTGGTTCTGCGGACCCTGCTGCGCGATCTTGAGCGATCCCATCAGCGATGCCAGGCGGCCAGTGGTGTCCCAGTCTAACCCGTTTTCGATGCCGAACAGCAGGCCACCGCGGAACGCGTCGCCGCAGCCGGTCGGGTCCACGATGCGCTCGGCCGGAACGGCCGGGATCGCGTACTGCTGACCATCGGCAAAGATGCTGGCGCCGCGCTCGCCGTGCGTGACGATGAAGGCACGAACCTTGGCGGCAACCTCGGCGCTGGTCCAGGCGGTGCGGGACAGCAGGACCTGCGCTTCGTAGTCATTGACTGTGACGTAGCTGGCGAGTTCAACGAACTGCCGCAGGTCCTCGCCGTTGAACAATGGCATGGCCTGACCCAGGTCAAAGATGAACGGAATGCCCGCCTCGGCGAACTGGCGCGCGTGGTGCAGCATGCCCTCGCGGCTGTCCGGTGCGACGATGCCGAGTTTCGGCGCCGCGCTGCCGCCCAGCGCATCCTTCACGTTGGAGAGCTGCGACTGGCTCATCGCGCCGGGGTGGAAGGCGGTGATCTGGTTGTTGTCCAGGTCGGTGGTGATCATGGCCTGCGCCGTGAACGTATCGGGCAGCACGCGGATATGCGTGGTGTCGATGTTCAGGCCGCGCAGGTACCGCAGGTAGGGTTCGGCGTCCGCGCCCACCGTGGCCATCACCACGGGCTCGCCGCCCAGCAGCTTGAGCGTATAGGCGATGTTGCCGGCGCAGCCGCCGTACTCGCGCCGCATGCCCGGCACCAGGAACGAGACGTTCAGCATGTGGATCTGGTCCGGCAGGATGTGTTCGCGGAAGCGTCCGTCGAACGTCATGATGGTGTCGTAGGCGACGGAGCCGCAGATCAGGCTGGCCATGCTCTCTCCAGGTACTTTGGGATGGTCGGGCCGCGTGCAGCCCGAGGGGTTTCGGAAAACAGAAGCGGCCGCCCCGGGAATGCGGGCGGCCGGTGCGAGATGCCGGTGCGGCTTACTTCAGTGCGGCGAGCGCGGCGTCGTAGTCGGGTTCGTTCTTGATCTCGGGCACCAGCTGGCTGTACTTGACGATGTTGTTTTCGTCCAGCACCACCACGGCGCGCGCCGTCACGCCGGCCAGCGGGCCGGTCTTGATATCGACGCCGTAGTTGCCCTTGAATTCCGCGCCGCGCATGGTCGACAGCGGCACCACGTTGGCCAGGCCTTCAGCGGTGCAGAAACGGCCCATGGCGAACGGCAGGTCGGCCGAGACGGTCAGGACCACGGTGTTGGCCAGGCCGCTGGCGGCTTCGTTGAACTTGCGCGTCGAGGCCTGGCACACCGGGGTGTCCAGGCTCGGTACGATATTCAGCACTTTGCGCTTGCCGGCGAAGTCGGCCAGCGTCACGTCCTTCAGGTCCTTGCCGACCAGCTTGAAGTCGGCGGCCTTGTCGCCGGATTGCGGGAACTTGCCTGCCACTTCAATGGCGTTGCCGCCGAGAGTCACGTTGCTCATCACTGCTCCTTCCTGTTCAGGATCTTCGGGGGGGCGCAGCTTGCGGCCGGACTCGATTCGGCCCTTGGCAGCAAGCCTGCGAAATCCAGGGACCGTTCACGGTGAAAGGCATGCGCCTTGGGTGAACAGGCCCTATGGATAGAAAATCAGCACGCGGTAATTGGCCGCCGCCTGCTGAGTCCGGAATCGTACCCGAACCGGCAGCTCCGTGCCCGCGCGAAGGCCATGCGTGGCGAAGGCTTTCTGCGTCGGCTCCAGGTACTCGGATGGCTCCAATACACGCCGCAGCAGCAACTGGTCCTGCAGATCGGTCATGACCAGTTCGATGGCCGGCAGGGCGGTGGTGGCGCGTCCCTGGTTGCGCAGCGTAACCGCGAGCACGTACGCATCGCTGCCTTCGTCCTGCTTCTGCAGCTGCGAGGTATCGATGCGCAGCGCATCGATGTCGCGCCACGGCGGCACGGTGCAGCCCAGCGGCCCGCACGCGGCTTCCAGTACCGGGCGCAGCACCGGGAACTGACCGGCGAGTTGTCCGCGCAGCAGGTACAGCCCTTGCAGGACTACGCCAACCGCCAGCACACCGGCGGCGATATGCCAGCCGAAGCGCAGGCGCGGCCGTGCCGGGGTCGCGGCGGTCTCGCGCGTGCGTTCGCGTTCTCGCTCGCGGGTCTGGCGCAGGAAATCGGGCGCGAAGGCCGGACCCAATTGCGGTTCCTGGCGTGTCCAGCGCCGCGCGACGTTCTCGCGCGCAATCGCGCCGGCGGTGGCACTGAAGGCATCGCCCGTGCTGGCTCCGCCAGGCCCGTAGCTCGGGCCGTAGTTGAGACCGTAGTCGTGGCCAGGCTCGTGCGGCGTTTCGGCGGCGGCGGCTGTTGCCGGCGTGTCCGTCCTGGCGGCCGGGGCTTCGGTGGTGTCACTGGATTCCGCGCGCAGGAACTCGCTGGCGCTGCGCAGCGCGGGTTCGGCGGCGGCTTCGCCTGCCGGTTCGTCCGGCGCCTCGACTGCGTGGGAAGCGGGTGCGCGCGCGGAGGCCTCTTCGTCTCCGAGCGCAGAGCGATCGAGCGTCGGCCATGGCGCATGAGCGGCCACGATGGCGGCCGATGCTTCGTCTGCCTCGTCGGCATGATGCATGCCGTTGGCAGTCGCGACAGGATTGTCGTCGGGGTGACCTGCAGCCTCTGGTGGCGCGTCCGCAGGTCCCGGTTCGGCGTGTTCAGATTGTTCGGCTTGCGAGGGGCGCGTGTCTTCGAATTCGCCCGACTCGGCAGGCGTCTCTGCCGGCGCTCTGTCGTCATCGGCCGGCACGGCCGCGGAGGCTTGCTGCAGTGCCGGTTGCGCGATGTCCTTGGCAGCGGGCGACGGCTCGATGGAAGCTGCGTCCGCGTCCTGCCTGACCGGTGCCTCGTGCTCCTCCTCGGCGGAAGCATCTTCCTCCTCGGTGGGCATCATCATCATGGTGGGCGAATCGAGCGCGGGCACGTCGTACCCCGGGTCGTAGCCCGGGTCGAAGTGAGTGGCGGACGAAGCGGACGAAGCCGCCCTGGCTTCGCTTTCCGCTTCAGCCGGTGCAGCGGGCTGAGCCGCTGCGGGTCCAGGCGAGGGCTGTGGCGCGCGCGCGGCGGCCGGGGCACCCGGCACGGGCACTTCAATCAGATGCTCGCGTGCATCGAAGACCGTTTCACAGTGTCCGCAACGCACCAGTCCCTGGCGCAGGCGCAACTGGTCGGCCACCAGCCGGAAGGCGGTGCGGCAGGCCGGGCAGCGCGTGACAAGCTTGGCGGCGGCCATCGGCTCACCTCAGGGGCGCGTGCCGTGCAGGCAGACCCAGCCTTCCTCGCTGCGCCAGACCGTCAGCGGCAGCCAGGCGGCATAGGCGGCGGCCACTTCCTCGGCCTGGCGCTCGAGCACGCCGGACAGCACCAGGCGTCCGCCGGAGCGCACGCGGGCGCTCAGCATCGCGGCCATCAGCTTGAGCGGGTTGGAGAGGATATTGGCGACGACGAGGTCGTAGGTCGCTTCCGAAACGGATTCCGGCAGCGCGAACTGCGCCTGGACGCGGTTGCGCTCGGCGTTGTAGCGCGACGCTTCCACGGCGTTCGGATCGATGTCGATGCCGAGCGTATCGCCGGCACCGAGCTTCTTTGCCACGATGGCGAGGATGCCGGAGCCGCAGCCATAGTCGAGCACGGTTTCGCCCGCCTTCAGGTTCTGCTCCAGCCACTGCATGCACAGCCGCGTGGTCGGGTGGCTGCCGGTGCCGAACGCCAGGCCCGGGTCGAGTTCCAGCACCACCGCATCGGGCTCCGGTGCCTCATGCCACGACGGCACGACCCACAGGCGTTCGCCGACGCGGATCGGCTCGAACTGGGATTGCGTCAGACGCACCCAGTCCTGGTCCTCGACATCGCGCAGCAGGTAGGCGGGCACCGGATCGATGCCAAGCGTATTCGACGCGGCCGCGACGACCAGCGCCGGGTCGGTGTCGTCACCGAACAGCGCCACCACGCGCGAGCGGTTCCAGGCGAGCCTTGTCGGCTCCATCCCGGGCTCGCCGAACAGCGGCTGCTCGTCCGGCGTATCGGCGTCGGCGTCTTCCACCGACACCGACAGCGCGCCAAGGTCGAACAAGGCGTCGGACCAGGCTTCGGCCTGGTCCTGTGCCACTTCGATCACACATTCCTGAAATGCCACGGGCTTCCTTTTTTACAGCAGTACAGCAGTGCGGCAGTTGCCGCGTCAGGCTTTCTCGCGCTGCGCCAGGCGGTGCTCGAGATAGTGGATGCTGGTGCCGCCTTCGACGAAGTTGGCGTCCATCATCAGTTCGCGGTGCAGCGGCACGTTGGTCTGGATACCGTCCACCACCATTTCCGACAGCGCGATCCGCATGCGGGCGATGGCCTGCTCGCGGGTGGCGCCGTAAGTGATGATCTTGCCGATCATCGAATCGTAATTCGGCGGGACGAAGTAGCCATCATACGCGTGCGAGTCGACGCGTACACCGGGGCCGCCCGGCATGTGCCAGGCGGTGATGCGGCCCGGCGACGGGATGAACTTGAAGGGGTCCTCGGCGTTCACGCGGCACTCGATCGCATGGCCACGGAACTGCACATCCTTCTGGCGGAAGCGCAGCTTTTCGCCAAACGCGATGCGGATCTGTTCCTGCACGATATCGATGCCCGTGATCATCTCGGTGACCGGGTGCTCGACCTGCACGCGCGTGTTCATCTCGATGAAGTAGAACTCGTTGTTCTCGTACAGGAACTCGAACGTGCCGGCGCCACGGTAGCCCATCTTGCGGCAGGCCTCGGCGCAGCGGTCGCCGATGCGCTCGATCAGGCGGCGCGGGATGTGCGGCGCGGGCGCTTCCTCGATCACCTTCTGGTGGCGGCGCTGCATGGAGCAGTCGCGCTCGCCCAGCCAGATGGCTTGCTTGTGCTGGTCGGCCAGGATCTGGATTTCCACGTGACGCGGATTCTCCAGAAACTTCTCCATGTAGACCTCGGGATTGCCGAAGGCGCGGCCGGCTTCTTCACGCGTCATGTTGACGGCGTTGACCAGCGCGGCTTCGGTGTGGACCACGCGCATGCCGCGTCCGCCACCGCCGCCGGCGGCCTTGATGATGACCGGGTAGCCCACCTGGCGCGCGATGGCCAGGATTTCCTTCGGGTCTTCGGGCAGCGCGCCCTCCGAGCCCGGCACGCACGGCACGCCGGCCTTGATCATGGCCTGCTTGGCCGAGACCTTGTCGCCCATCAGGCGGATGCTCTCGGCGGTCGGGCCGATGAAGACGAAGCCGGATTTTTCGACGCGCTCGGCAAAGTCGGCGTTTTCCGACAGGAAGCCGTAGCCCGGGTGAATGGCCTGCGAGTCGGTCACTTCGGCAGCCGAGATGATCGCCGGCATGTTCAGGTAGGACAGCGGCGACGGGGCCGGGCCGATACACACGGCTTCGTCGGCCAGCTTGACGTACTTGGCTTCCTTGTCGGCCTCCGAGTACACCACTACGGTCTTGATGCCCAGCTCGCGGCAGGCGCGCTGGATGCGAAGGGCGATTTCACCGCGGTTCGCGATCAGAATTTTTTCAAACATGGTCTCTCTCTGCGAGAACGGGAGCGGTCCCGTCAGGTGCCGCAGCGGCACACCGGGCGCGCGGCCGGGAAACTGGCGGTGCCAGGGGCCGCTTCATGGCGTGGGATGCGGGCCGCAACGTGCGAACATCCACGAGATCCGGAGTGCCGCGCAATGCTGCGCGGTACTCCGGACAGCATCAGCCGATGACGAACAGCGGCTGGCCGTATTCCACGGCCTGGCCGTTCTCGACCAGGATTTCCTTGATCACGCCGGCCTTGTCGCACTCGATCTCGTTGAGCAGCTTCATGGCTTCGATGATGCAGACGGTCTGGCCTTCCTTGACGGTGTCGCCCACGTTGACGAACGGCGCGGCGCCCGGCGACGGGGCACGGTAGAAGGTACCGACCATGGGCGAGGTGACCACATGGCCAGCCGGGAGCTGCGCAGCGGCTGGCTCGGCGGCAGCGACCGGAGCGCTGGCGGCAGGCGCCGCGCCGGGCATGACCGGCAGCGCCTGCATCTGCGGCATGGCCATCGGTGCGGCGATGACTTGCGGCGGTTGCTTGACGATGCGTACCTTGCCGTCGCCTTCAGTCACTTCCAGCTCCGAGATGCCGGATTCGGCCACCAGGTCGATCAGCGTCTTCAGCTTGCGCAGGTCCATCTTCTTATCCTCCTGAATCAGGTTGTCCGGGCGTGCCCTGGCGGGGCAGCGGCGGAAGAAATCGTCGGTACGGCCACCGGCTGTCCGCGTCCGCAGTGCCGTGCTGCACAGGCTGCGGGCGCGGCCGCCAGGCGGCGCGCTTGATGTATTCGGGTAAAGCCTTGTATGCCGGTTGGCCTCAGCCCCCTGGCGGCGGCTGCTCCAGCCCGAGGGCATAGTCCAGCGCCATCAGGTAGCCTTGCCAGCCCAGTCCGCAGATCACGCCGACAGCGAGGTCGGAGAAATACGAATGGTGACGGAAGCTTTCGCGGCGATGCACGTTCGACAGGTGTACTTCGACAAACGGAATGGCCACACCGGCCAGCGCATCGCGTATCGCCACGCTGGTATGCGTGTAGGCGGCGGGGTTGATGATGATGAAATCCACCGCTTCCGTGCGCGCGGCATGGATGCGGTCAACCAGCGCGCCTTCATGGTTGGACTGGAACGACGACAACGCGATTCCGGCGTCGGCGGCATGCCGTGCCAGGGCGGCGTCAATATCGGCCAGTGTGGTGTGCCCGTACGTCTCCGGTTCGCGCGTGCCCAGCAGGTTGAGGTTTGGCCCATGCAGGACCAGCACCTTGCGGTAGCGGGCTGAGCGACGATTGGAGCGGGTTGCAGTCACGGCGGCTCGACCAGTTCAACGAAATTGCGCGGAGATTACCGTAGCTTAGAGGGATTTGTCTAGCGGGCGATACAAGCCTTCACGCCCCGGCATGGCGATTGTGCGCTGATTAAGGCACATTTGGCCATTTCCGGCAATATGCGCCCGGTTTCAGCGCAGTTTCGGGACGGTTCGACGAACTTGGGCGAAGAAGCACCTTATATCGCCGACTGCACCTAGGAACGGGGCAGAACAGCGCGCAATTCGTCCGACGTGATACGCCCCATCTTGCGGTACTTGACGGAACCGTCCGGGTTGATCACGACGGTATAGGGCAGGCCACCGGCGTTGTTGCCGAAGTTGCGGGACAGCTCCGTGCCCGCGAAGCCAGCCACCGCAAGCGGATAGGCCACCGGCACCTTCTTGACGAACTGCTGGATGTTGGCGGCGGAATCGATGCCGATGCCGACGAACTCGACCTTGCGGGCCGCGTACTCCGCATGCAGGGCGGTGAGCTCCGGCATTTCTTCCACGCACGGCCCGCACCACGGTGCCCAGAAGTTGATCACCACGGTCTTGCCACGCAGCTTGCCGAGATCGATATCGGTGCCGCTCGGGTCGGGCAGGCGGGTCTGGAAGAAGGTTTCGACGGCCTGTTCCGACGCGGGTTTCGGCGAGAACACGAAGTGACCGGCCAGCGCGCCGCCGGCGCAGGCCGCCACGGCCACGGCAATCCACAGCCACAGGCGGGAACGGCGGACAGGTTTCTGGGTGGTAGCGTTCATGTTGTCTTCAGTAAGCAACGGCGGTATCGGCGCCGATACCGGCAAATGGTGAACTTCTGACCGGTCGGGTGCGCTTCAGTTCGACGTGTCGGGGTCCCCAGGCAGCGCGCGCACGGCTTGCAGGTCGGCCCTGGCCGCACGGCCGCTTGCATCGGTGCGCGCGGCGCCGCGTTCGTCGTCGGCATCATACAGAGCAATATGGATCCCGACCGGCGCGCCCAGTTCGGCGCGTACCTCGCCGGCCAGCAGGCGCGCTTCGCGGCGGTCGGGCCACTGGCCTTTCCACAGGAAGCTCAGCGTCTCCACGTCGCCGCGGCCGGCGAAATGGCGCGATTCGCTGGTTTCAAAGTCGACGCCCGCGTTGAGCAGGTGCAACGTGGCGTCCTTGGGGCTGTCGCAGAAGCACTGCAGATAGATATCTGAATGCTCGGTGGCGGTGCCATTGAGCACGGCGCCCACCAGGTATGGACGGAAGGCGGCGAGGTCCTCCATCGCCAGGATGGCCACCCGGCGCAGCAGCGCCAGGATGCGCGGTTGCGTGTCGCCGTGGAAAAGTGCCTGATAGGCGCGGACTTCGGCCTCGATCATGTCGTTATCGGGCAGCCATTCGCCGGCCACGCGCTGGTCGCCGAGCAACTGGCGCGCGGCCTTGCGCTTCGCGGTGGCGTAGTCGGCGCCGTCTTCGGCAATCATGCGCGCCGCGGCCTGGGCGATCTCCTCGCGCAGGCGGACGGGGTCGGAAAAGGCGTGTCGGGACATGTCCCGATGATACCGGAGCAGGGCGCGCAGCCGCAGCGCGCGGCGCTACCGCAGTGCAGCGAAGCGCGCAGGCGCTCGGGTACAATCGGGGCCTTCCTGCCCGGCATGGTCCGCTGGACCCGCGCCGGCATGCCGACCGGCCCGGCCGGTCCCAAGTCTTTCCGGGAACCCCATGCATATTCATATCCTTGGCATCTGCGGCACTTTCATGGGCGGCCTGGCGGTCCTCGCCAAGCAGGCGGGACATCGTGTCACCGGCTGCGATGCCAATGTCTATCCGCCGATGAGCACGCAGCTCGAGGCCCAGGGTATCGAGCTGATCGAAGGCTTCGATCCCGCCCAGCTCGCGCTCGAGCCGGACCTGTTCGTGATCGGCAACGTGGTGTCGCGCGGCAATCCGCTGATGGAAGCCATCCTCAACCGCAACCTGCCTTACGTGTCGGGCCCGCAATGGCTGGGCGAGCACGTGCTGGCAGGCAAGTGGGTGCTCGCCGTGGCGGGCACGCATGGCAAGACCACCACCACGTCGATGCTTGCGTGGATCCTCGAAGATGCCGGCTACAACCCCGGTTTCCTCGTGGGCGGCGTGCCGCAGAACTTCGGCATCTCGGCGCGCGTGACGGAGTCGGACTTCTTCGTGATCGAGGCAGATGAATACGACACCGCTTTCTTCGACAAGCGCAGCAAGTTCGTCCACTACCGTCCGCGCACGGCCATCCTCAATAACCTGGAATACGATCACGCCGACATCTTCCCGGATCTCGACGCGATCGAAACGCAGTTCCACCACCTGGTGCGCACGGTGCCCGGGCAGGGCAGGCTGGTGGTCAACGGCATCGAACCCAGCCTCGCGCGCGTGCTTGAACGCGGCTGCTGGAGCGAGGCGGAGCAGTTCGGTGTCGGTGACTGGCGCGAAAGCGACGCAGGCGGCGATGGCGGCAAGGACGCCTTCGATGTCTGGTTCGGCGAGACCGTGCAGGGCCGCGTGACCTGGGATCTGCAGGGCACGCACAACCGCATGAACGCGCTGGCCGCGATTGCCGCCGCGCGCCATGTCGGCGTGCCGCCCGCGCAGGCCATCGAATCGCTCGGCCGCTTCGCCAACGTGAAGCGCCGCATGGAAGTGCGCGGCGTGGCGGGCGGCGTGACCGTCTACGACGATTTCGCCCATCATCCCACCGCGATCCAGACCACGCTGGAAGGTCTGCGCCGCCGCGTCGGTGGCGCGCGCATCCTGGCCGTGCTGGAACCGCGCTCCAACACCATGAAGCTCGGCGTGATGAAGGCGCAGCTGCCGGCCAGCCTCGAACAGGCCGACCTGGTGTTCGGCTATGGCGCTCCGGCCGGCAAGGACGCACTCGGCTGGGACCTGGCCGGCGCGCTGGCACCGCTGGGCAATAAGGCCGCGGCTTTCCACGATCTCGGCGCATTGGTCGAGGCCGTGCGCGCCGCGGCGCGCCCCGGCGACCAGGTGCTGGTCATGAGCAACGGCGGCTTCGGCGGCGTGCACCAGAAGTTGCTGGACGCGCTCGGCCAGGGCGCCGCCGGCTGAGGACGCGGACATGCTGCTGTACCTGCACGGATTCCGCTCCTCGCCGCAGTCGTTCAAGGCGCGGCTGCTGCAGGAGCGCATGCGCGAGTGGGGCGTGGGGCGCTACTATGCCTGCCCCTTGCTCAATGTCTCCCCCGCCCAGGCGATCGCCCAGGCCGAAGCCGCCATTGGCGCGGCGCGCGCGGATGGCGACCAGGAGATCGCAATCGTCGGTTCCTCGCTTGGCGGCTTCTACGCCCGCTGGCTCGGCGAGCGCCACGGTTGCCGCACGGTGCTGCTGAACCCGGCTATCCATCCGTGGACCGACCTGCAGCAATACATCGGCGAACAGCCGCTGTGGCACGGCGGCGGCTCGGTCACGGTCGAGCCACGCCATATGCAGGAACTGATCGACCTGCGCGTGGACACCATCACGCGGCCCGAACGCTATTACCTGATCGCCGCCACGGGCGACGAAGTTCTCGATTACCGCGAGATGGTCGCGGCTTGCGCGGGCGCGCATATCCGCATCCTCACGGGCAGCGACCACGGCATCGGCGAGTTCGCCAACTACGTCGACGACGTGCTGGCCTTTTGCGGCTACGGGCCCGGCGGCGTAGTGCCGGGCCGCGCGGCATGAGCGCGCAGTTCGCGCGCCGCTGCGGCTGGACCTGCCACCTGCCCTTCGATCCGGAGATTCCGCCGAACCTGCGGCACTGGGTCACGGGCGAAGGTTCTCTGACCGCGCGGCTGATGGCCGCCTCCGAACGCTTTCGCGTGCACCGCCTGCTGCAGGCTTCGGCGCGACCTTATCTCGACGAATGGCAGGCGCTCGGTCAATGCGGCCGTGAACCGGCGCTGACGCGCGAAGTGCTGCTGATCTGCGACGAGCAGCCGGCCATCTACGCGCACACCGTCGTGCGCGAGCGCCACGCGCGCCGCGATTGGCCCTTCCTGCGCGGGCTCGGCGAGCGCCCGCTGGGCGGCCGCCTGTTCGTGGATCCGGCCGTGCGGCGCGATCCGTTCGAATTCGCGCGGCTGCTGCCGCACCACCCGCTGCGCCAGGCGCTGCAGCGGATCCTGCCGGCCATGGGGCCGGTACCAATGCTGCCGGCGCGCCGTTCCGTATTCCGGCGCGGCGCCGGCATCATGCTCGTGACAGAGGTCTTCTTGCCTGACCTGCTGGCACGGCCTTCACGGGGACCCCGGCAACGTAGTCCATCAGACCGGAGCCTCGACTGACTTACACACTACCCAGAATTACAGAAGAGAAGACATCATGAAATTGCAAGGTCGCGTTGCCATCATCACCGGCGCAGCTGCCGGTATCGGGTTTGCCACGGCCGAGCGCTTTGCCGCGGAAGGCGCCATTGTCATCCTGTGCGACGTCCAGGAAGCGCGCGTGCGCGAGGCCGCCGAGAAGCTGGCCGCCAACGGCGCCATTGCCAAGGCCTTCCGCGTCGACGTGACGCGCCGTGACGAGGTCGACGCCATGGTCGCCGCCGTGCTGGCCGCGCACGAGCGCATCGACGTACTCGTCAACAATGCCGGCATCACCAAGGATGCTCGCCTGGCAAAGATGACCGAGGTGCAGTTCGATGCCGTGATCGACGTCAACCTGAAGGGCGTGTTCAACTGCGCGCAGGCCGTGGCCAGCGTGATGACCGAGCAGGGCAAGGGCGTGATCCTCAACGCATCGAGCGTGGTCGGCCTGTACGGCAACTTCGGCCAGACCAACTATGCGGCCAGCAAGTTCGGCGTGATCGGCTTCACCAAGACGTGGGCCCGCGAACTCGGCCCCAAGGGCGTGCGCGTGAACGCCGTGTGCCCTGGCTTCGTCAACACCGAGATCCTGCAGACCGTGCCGGAGAAGGTGCTCGACGGCATGAAGGAATCCTGCTGGATGCGCCGCCTGGCCGAGCCGTCGGAGATCGCCAGCGTGTACGCCTTCCTGGCCAGCGATGACGCCAGCTACATCAACGGCGTCGCCATCGAGACCAGCGGCGGCATGTCGCTCTGACGTCACCGGACCGTCCTGCTGCCGTGCCCGCCAACCCGTTTGCGGGAGGGCGGCGGGAACCAGTGCGGTATCATTCTGACTTTGGCACTTGCGGCCAGCCCGCCCGCCAAGGGCGCTCACACTTATCTCCCCGGAACCCGCGTCTTTGCCGCCTGAGCGGCAGGGTTCCCGGCATTTCTGAAAGTACCGATCGATGCAGTTGCTGTTCGAAGAAGGCGGCGAGATTCGCGCCGGCACCGTGCTGACCCAGCAGGGCGAGGCCTACCAGGTCGAATTGCCGGCCGGCAAGCGCACCAAGGTCAAGTCCCGGGACGTGCTGCTGCAGTTTGCGCAGCCGTCGGCGATCGAACTGGTGCGCCAGACCGGCGAGATGACCGCCGAGATCGACCTCGACTTCCTGTGGGAATGCGCGCCCGAAGCCGAATTCGGCTTTCCCGAGCTGGCGGCCGAATACTACGGCGCGGATGCCGGCCCCGTGCAGCAGGCGGCGCTGGCCATGGCGCTGCATGGCAACCCGGTGTATTTTCGCCGCAAGGGCCGCGGGCGTTACCAGCGCGCGCCGGAAGACCAGCTGAAGGCCGCCCTGGCCGCAGTCGAGCGCAAGAAGCAGCAGGCGCTGCTGCAGACCGAATACGAAGACCAGCTCAAGGCGCTGACGCTGCCGGAGCCGTTCCGCAACAAGGTGCTGCAACTGCTGTTCAAGCCGGACAAGAACAGCCTCGAATACAAGGCCATGGATGCCGCCTGCACGGCGCTCGGCATGACGCCGATGCGCCTGATGGTAAGCGCCGGGGGCGTGGCCAGCGCGCGCGCGCTGCACGAGGCCAAGTTCCTCGCAGAGTGCTTCCCAAAGGGCACGGGCTTCCCGGACATCGACGTACCCGAGCCGCAGGCCGACCTGCCCGTGGCCGACGTGCAGGCGTTCTCGATCGACGACGTGACCACCACCGAGATCGACGACGCGCTGTCGGTCACCGAGCTGCCCGACGGCAAGCTGCGCGTGGGCATCCATATTGCCGCGCCCGCGCTGGGCATCCGCCGCGGCGAGCCGCTCGACGTGATCGCGCGCAATCGGCTGTCCACGGTCTACTTCCCAGGCGACAAGATCACCATGCTGCCCGACGCCGTGGTCGAGCGCTACACGCTGCAGGAGGGTCGCCAGTGCCCCGCGCTGTCGCTCTACGTGACGGTCGAGACACAGTTCTGGCAAGTGGTTGGCAGCGAGACGCGCGCCGAGATGGTCATGATCGCGGCCAACCTGCGCCACAACCTGCTCGATGATGTCATCACCGAGGCGTCGCTGGCCGACGGCACCGGCGACTATCCGTTCCGCGCCGAACTCACGCGGCTGTGGCACTTTGCCGGCGCACTGCATGACGAGCGCCAGAAAGCCCGCCTGGCCAGCGGCCTGCGGCCCGAATCGCACAGCCGCGCGGACTTCAACTTCTACCTGGACGACCAGGCCGATGGCAGCCAGCGCGTGCGCATCGAGCAGCGCAAGCGCGGCTCGCCGCTCGACAAGATCGTGGCCGAGCTGATGATCCTGGCCAACAGCACGTGGGGCAAGCTGCTGGCGGACAACGGCGTGCCGGGTATCTACCGGACGCAGAAGGCCTGGGGCATGCACCGCACCCGCATGCAGACCTACCCGGCGCCGCATGAAGGCCTGGGCGTGGCGCAATACGCATGGAGTACTTCGCCGCTGCGCCGCTATGTCGACCTGGTCAACCAGTGGCAGATCCTGGCGGTGGCGCAGCATGGCATCACGGCCAAGCTGGTGGCGCCGTTCAAGCCGAAGGACGCCGACCTGCTGGCCGCGGTGGCGGATTTCGAAGGCACCTATGCGGCTTATGCCGACCACCAGTCCACCATGGAGCGCTACTGGTGCCTGCGCTGGCTGCAGCAGGAAAAACGCGAGCGCATGATGGCCAGCACGCTCAAGGAAGGCGCGGTGCGTTTCATGGAGATCCCGCTGGTCACGCGCGTGCCGGAGCTGATGCAAGCCCAGCGCGGCACGCAGGTGCTGCTGGAGATTGGCGCTATCGACGAAATCTCGCTCGATGTGTCGTGCCGGGTGCTTGAAGTGTTTGCCGGGGAAGGCGCGTTGCCTGAGGAAGAACTCGAAAGCGACGAGGAAGCCGCTGAAGTCTCGGCGGAAGCCGCGGCGGAGATGGCGGCCGAAGACGCAGCCAAGCAGTCCGCGGAAGGCGCCGAACCCACCGCAGGCGAAGCCGGCGAGCCGGCCGGAGAGGGCGGTGGCGACGGGGCGTCTGCCGCGCGCGACACCATGTTGCCCGGCCAGGGCTGATCCCTTCGGAAAAGCCGGCGGCTCACATACAATGCCCATCTGACCCGGCGGCGCCGGGCCGGGGGCGCGTGGCGACATGCTGCCCCGGCGGATCTTCCAAGCGATTCCCCCAAGCCATTGTCCAGCCAGCTCTCCATCGTGAACGCCGCACTCGTCGATCCCCGCCACTGGTGGCGCGCCAGCAATACGCTGGTCAAGGCGCTGGCCATCTCGGTCGCGGTGCACCTGGTGCTGCTGATGGTGCGGATCGCGGCGCCCGAGGTGTTCGAGATCAAGCGCATGGACGCGGCGCTGGACGTGGTGCTCGTCAATTCCAAGTCCGCGCAGAAGCCGCGCAACCCGACCGTGCTGGCGCAGGCCAACCTCGATGGCGGCGGCGACCACGATCAGCAGCGTGCCACCACGCCGCTGCCGGCGCAGACCGTGTCACAGGACGGCGACCTGGTGCGCCAGGTGCAGCGCCGCGTCGAGCAGCTCGAGCAGGAACAGCAGCGCCTGATGACGCAGACGCGCGAAGCCGCCCCGTCGGTGCGCAGCCAGCCGCTCAAGCCGGGCGAGCAGCGCCAGGACACGCCGTTGCGCGGCCAGGACGAGCGTACCTCCACGGACGAGATGGCCAAGCTGGAGGCCGAAATCGGCCGCAACCTCGAGCAGTATGCCAAGCGGCCCAAGCGCTACCAGCTCACCGCCACCAGCGCGCGCGAAGTCGACTACGCCCAGTACTATGACCGGCTGCGCCACCGGATCGAGGCACGCGGCACCAGCGATTTCCCGCAGCGCAACGGCAAGCCGCTGTACGGCCAGCTGATCCTGGTGATCAACGTGAACCGCCTGGGCAAGCTTGGCTACAACCGCGACGGCTACAACGTCGACGCCATCGACGTGGTCAAGAGCTCGGGCGATCCGGCGCTGGACCGCCAGGCCGTTGCCATCGTCCGCGCTGCCGCGCCGTTCGGCCCGTTCACGGCCGAGATGGCGGCGCGCCAGGACATCCTCGAAGTCATTTCCACCTTCAAGTTCTCGCGCAGCGGTCTGGAAACCCGCTTGCAGGCCCGCTGATGACATCCACTGAATCCTCCCAGCTGGCTGACCGCTACGTCGTGGTCGGCAACCCGGTTGCGCACAGCCGCTCCCCATTCATCCACGCCGCGTTTGCGCAGCAGACCGGCGAGGCCGTCGAGTACAGCCGGCTGGAAGCACCGCTCGACGCGTTCGCCGAGACCGTGCGCGCGTTCCTGGAAGGCGGTGGCCACGGTTTCAACGTGACGGTGCCGTTCAAGTTGCAGGCCTATGACCTGGCCGATCGCCTGACGGAGCGCGCGGAAGCTGCCGGCGCGGTCAACACGATGTGGATCGAGGACGGGCTGATCCACGGCGACAACACCGATGGCATTGGCCTGGTGCGCGACATCCAGGACAACCTCGACACGCTGCTCGAAGGCAAACGCGTGCTGTTGCTCGGCGCGGGCGGCGCGGCCATGGGTGCGATGCTGCCGCTGCTCGAATGCCGGCCGTCGCGCATCGTGGTGGCCAACCGCACGGCTGCGCGCGCGAGCGACATGCTGGAAGAGTTCGTGGAAGCCGCCGATTCCTTCGGCGTGGAGTTGTGGGGCGGCGGTCTCGATGCGCTGGAGCACTTGTCCGAGGACGAGGCCTGCGACGTGGTCATCAATGCGTCGTCCAGCAGCCTGCATGGCGAACTGCCGCCGGTGCCTGATTTCCTGCTTGGCGAAGGCGTGCTGGCCTACGACATGATGTACGGCGCCGACCCGACCGTGTTCCTGCGCCATGCCGCGCAATGCGGCGCGCGCACGGCCGACGGGCTGGGCATGCTGGTCGAGCAGGCCGCCGAGGCCTTCTACATCTGGCGCGGCGTACGTCCGCGCACCGCGCCCGTGCTGGCCGACCTGCGCGCCGCGCTGCAGGCCGAGCGCAAGGGCTGACGCACCGCCAGCACCCGTGGCCACCCGACAGCGCACCGTGCGCGCCGCCGGCACGGCATTCGCCCCGATGCGCTGGGTTGGCTACCTGATCGCCTGCGTAGCGGCCGGCATCCTGGCGATGCAGGCCTACTTTTTCCTGCAGATCGCGGCCTGGCAATACGTGGCGCCTTCGTCCACGTCATTCATGCGCGCCGAGCGCTGGCGCCTGTGCGGCTTCAAGGTCTGGAACTGCGAGATCGACCGCCGCTGGGTGCCATACGACCAGATCTCGCGCAACCTCAAGCGCGCGGTCATCGCCAGCGAGGATGCGGACTTCGTCAACCATCCCGGCTACGAGATCGACGCCATGCTCGACGCCTGGGAGCGCAACAAGAAGCGTGGCCGCGTCGTGCGCGGCGGTTCGACCATCACGCAGCAGCTTGCCAAGAACCTGTTCCTGTCGCCCGAGCAGCATTACCTGCGCAAGGGCCAGGAACTGGCGATTACATGGATGCTCGAGTTCTGGCTCGACAAGCAGCGAATCTTCGAGATCTACCTGAATTCCGTGGAGTGGGGCGAGGGCGTATTCGGCGCCGAGGCCGCGGCCCAGCACTACTTCCGCACTAGCGCTGGCAAGCTCGGCGTGGGCCAGGCCGCGCGCCTGGCGGCAGCGCTGCCGGCGCCGAAATGCTTCGACAAGAAGGAGTATTGCGCGAACGTGCGCGTCAACTTCAAGGTGAAGGCGGGGATTATTGCGCGGCGGATGGGGGCCGCTACGCTGCCGGATTGAATCCGGTCGCGTAACGCGGCTCCTCAGCCAAGCCATCCCTTCCTGCGGAAATACACCAGCGGAATCGCCGCCGACACCGCCATCAGCGCGATCGCCCACGGATACCCCGCGGCCCAGTCCAGTTCCGGCATGAACTTGAAGTTCATGCCGTAGATGCTTGCGATCAGCGTGGGCGGCATCAGCGCCACCGACACCACCGAGAACAGCTTGATGATCTTGTTCTGGTTGATGTTGATGAAACCGACGGTCGCGTCCATCAGGAAGTTGATCTTGTCGAACAGGAACGCGGTGTGGTTCTCGATCGAGTCGATATCGCGCAGGATCTGGCGCGCCTCGTCCTGCTGCTCGGCTGACAGCAACTGGCTGCGCATCAGGAACGACACCGCGCGGCGCGTGTCCATGACGTTGCGGCGGATGCGGCCGTTCAGGTCTTCCTCGCGCGCGATGGTTTCCAGCACGTCGGCGGCCGCGGCGTCGGTCACGTTCTCGGCCAGCACGCGGCGGCTCGCTTCTTCCAGGCGTTCGTAGACTTCCTCGATCGAGTCGGCCGAGTATTCGGCATCGGTCGCGTACAGGTCCATCAGCACGTCCTTGGCGTTGCGCACCGAGCCCGGGCGCATGCGGGCGCGCAGCCGCACCAGGCGGAACACCGGCAGGTCTTCGTCGTGGATGGAGAACAGCACGTCGCGCGTGAGCACGAAGGCCACGCGCACGTTGCGCGACGCTTCTTCCTCGTCGAGCAGGAAGTCGGTGCGGATGTGGATGTTCTCGTCCTCGCCTTCGAAATAGCGCGCGGACGCTTCCAGGTCGCCCAGGTCTTCCAGTTCCGGCAGGGCTACGCCGTAGGTTTCCTTGATCCAGGCGAGTTCCTCGTCGTCGGGGCTGACGACGTCGATCCAGATCGGCTTGTGCTGAAGCAGCTCGCTGCGCTCGTCGACCTGCTCCTGGGCAAGCCGGCCTTTTTGCAGGACGAACAGGTTGATCATCCCCGGGATTCCTTATTGCTAATGCTGATTACGACGAAAAAACAATGACAAGCGCGAAGACAAGCGCAGGCAGGCTCGCCGCATCCCAGGTGGTCCGGACCGGTTCAGTGCGGAATCACGGGCAAGCGTGATCGCGCTGCGCGGACGGCATCAGGCCGGCGGGCGCAAGGCGATGGCGTTTGCCTGGGGTGGCTGGCAAGCCGGGAGAGGGAAGATCCGCAATGGCGCGGCACGCGCTGCGGCGGCCGTCGGCGATACGGAAAAACACTCGCCCGCATGGATTCTGCGGGCGATGCGACGAGGCGGGAGCGCGTGGCGGCTCCGGCGGTTCGTCTACGCAGCCCGCAGTGACATGGCATCCGACGAAGCTGCGTTAACTGTGTTACCGCGGCAACTCGAACACCCGATGCTACTGCCCACGTAGTTTCTCCGGGATTGTGATGGCCGCGAGTGTAGCCCAACGCGGGGGGGCTTGTTAAGTGAAATCTCCACGCGCGGCGCCGGCCTGCAGGCGTCGCCGCAACAGTGGCACCAGCATCACCGACGACAGTGCCGCGAACATCAGCGCAATCGCCGTGTAGTCCTGCCAGTGCGGCTGCTCGCCGAGCATCCACATGCCTGAAAACACGCCGACCACGGGAATGAACATGACCGACAGGCTCGATACCACCGGTGGCAGGTTGCGCGCCAGCGCGAACCAGACCAGGTGGCAGTAGGCGAATACCACCACGGCGTTGTAGGCGATGGCACCCCATTCGGCAGCATTCGGCATGCGCCAGCCGGTCTCCAGCAACAACGTGCCCGCGGCCAGGAAGGGCAGGGTGACCGTCAGCATCCAGAACGTTAGCGTGCCGATCGGGATGTCGATCTGCGTGCGCTTCATGAGCTGCGTGCCGAAGCCCCAGCCGGCTGCCGCCGCGAGCATCAGCAACGTACCGGCCGGGCTGCCGGTCAGCGCGCGGATCTCGCCCGACAGCAGCAGGATGGTGCCGGCCAGCGCGCACGCAATGCCGACCCAGGCCGACACGCCAATGCGGTCGCGGTATAGCACCAGGCCCCACACCACGGCCCAGATCGGCATGGTGTAGCCCAGGATCGCGGCGCGTCCGGACGACAGCATCTTGACCGCGCAGATCGCCAGCAGGTGCCAGAACACCATGTTCGGGATGGCCAGCTTGACGATGGTGGCCCATTGCGCGCGCGGCACGCGCAGTGATTCGCCGCGCACGCGCAGCGCCAGGCCCAGCGCCACCACGCCGCCGGCCATGCACAGCAGCCGGAAGCCCATGGCGGGGAAATGCGCCACGCCAATTTTCATGATGGGCCAGTTCACGCCCCAGGCAATGGTCAGGATGACCAGCAGGATGAGGCCGCGGCGATCGAGAGACATGTCGTGAATGGCGGCTGCGTGTCACGCCGCTCTTTGTTTTGACTTTGAGCGCGAAACGATAGCATGCAGCGGGTAAAATTGCCGGAAACGACATATGCTGCGTACAGGAGGGGCCTATCCGTCCCAGCGCCCCAGCCCGCAGCGACCGGTCGCCCGCCCCTGTGCAGGCGGCGCCGGAGCCAACAGGATATCGAGTAGCCCATGACCTTTATCGAGCAGCTGTCTGCCGCCTGGCAGCGCAACGATTCCCTCCTCTGCGTCGGACTCGATCCCGATCCGCAGAAGCTGCCGCTGTCCCTGACCGGGGCGGGCGGCGCGATCTTCTCCTTCTGCCGCGAGATTGTCGATGCCACCGCCGACCTGGTCTGCGCGTTCAAGCCGCAGATCGCCTACTTCCATTCGCAGCGCGCCGAAGACCAGCTCGAACAGCTGATCCACTATATCCATGACGCCCACCCGGGCATCCCGGTGATCCTGGACGCCAAGCGCGGCGACATCGGCTCCACCGCCGAGCACTACGCCAGCGAAGCGTTCGAACGCTACAAGGCCGATGCGGTGACCGTCAGCCCGTACATGGGCTTCGACTCGATGCAGCCGTACCTGGCCTATCCGGACCGCGGCGTGATCGTGCTGTGCCGGACGTCGAACCCGGGAGGATCGGATGTGCAGTTCCTTCAGGTGGATGGAAAGCCGCTTTACCAGCTGGTAGCCGAGGCCGCCAGGGAGCGCTGGAACACCACCGGCCAGATGGGCCTGGTGGTCGGCGCCACCTTCCCGAACGAGATCGCGCGCGTGCGCCAGATTGTTGGCGACATGCCCTTGCTGATCCCGGGCATCGGCGCGCAGGGCGGCGATATCGAGGCCACCGTCAAGGCTGGCCGCACGGCGGATGGGACCGGCATGATGATCAATTCGTCGCGCGCCATCCTCTATGCCAGCCGCGAGAAGGACTTCGCGACCGCGGCGCGCAATGTGGCGATGCAGACGCGGGATGTCATCAACCGCTATCGCCACGGCTGAGCCGCGCCGGGCAGGCGCAAAGCGCCGTGACAACGGAAAAGGCCGCGCCAACAGGCGCGGCCTTTTCCGTTTCAGGCCTCGTTGCGTACCAGTTCAAGCAGCCCGCGCATGGCGTGCTCCGCCGCCTGGCGGCGGATCTGCGCGCGGTCGCCCTTGAAGCGCTGGGTCTCGGTGCGCGTGGTAATGCGGTTGCTCCAGCCGAAACAGACCATGCCGACCGGCTTGTCGGCGGTGCCGCCATTGGGCCCGGCCACGCCCGTGATCGACAGCGATACTTGTGCGCGGCTGTTGAGCAGCGCGCCCTCGGCCATCGCCCTGGCGACTTCCTCGCTGACGGCGCCGTGGTCGCGGATCAGCTTGGCGGGCACGCCGATCATCGTGCTCTTGGCCTCGTTCGAGTAGGTGACAAAGCCGCGCTCGAACCATCCTGACGAACCGGAGACATCGGTAATGGCCGCGGCCACCAGCCCGCCGGTGCAGGACTCGGCCGTGGCCAGCATCAGCGATCTTTCGGCGAGGGCTACGCCAGCCTGGATGGCAAGTTGATCGAGCAAGCGGCTGATGGACATAGGTGAAAGTTGCCTGGCAATGGAAGGGGCTTGGCGGGTGAACCGTCGTGCAAGCGTGGCAAGGATGTCAGAACGAGCGCCACAACGCGAACACCAGCAAGGTGTAGAACGCCGCGAAGATGTCGTCGAACATCACGCCGAACGCGCCGCGCAGCCCCGGGCCCTTGAGCGAGCGGTCGTAATAGGCGATCGGCGCTGGCTTGGCGATATCGAACAGCCGGAACCACAGGAAGGCGGCGAACTGGCCCCAGAGGCCCGTGGGCATGACGAACGTCAGCACCAGCCAGAACGCGATGATCTCGTCCCAGACCATGCTGCCGTGGTCGTGCACGCCCATGTCGCGCGCGGTGCGTGCACAGGCCCACAGCCCGATCAGGAAGCCGGCGCCGATGATCCACAGCCAGGTGGTCGGCTCGATCCACAGCGAGATCGCGGCAAAGGACAGCCACCCGTAGAGGGTGCCCACGGTACCGGGGCTGACCGGCGACAGGCCGGAGCCGAAGCCGAGGGCGATCAGGCGGGCCGGGTGCGCCAGCATGAAGCGGGCCGTGGGCCGGGTCACCTTGGCGGTTTGCCCGGCTTCGAGGGTCATGGCGGGGTCGCGCGGCGCGGCCGCGGGAGGGGAGGTCGACATCAGGATTGGCTCGTGTGCTTATGTTTTATGTCCGCGGCGCCTTGCGTGCCAGTTTCCCGGGTTCCCTCCCGGGTTTGCCGGCGCCGACAATGCCGGCATCATGACACGGTCGTATGCCGCTGTCAGGACGAGGCGAAGTGGTCGAAGCTGGCGCCGGCATAGCTCACCGGGCTGCCATGGCGGTCGACCAGTCGTAATCCTGGCTCGGGCGTGATCGCGCCGACCCGTGTCAGTGGCAGTTCCAGGCGCTCCGCGATCGCTGCGATGGCTTCGCGGTTGCCGATGGGCGCGGTGAAGCAGAGTTCGTAGTCGTCGCCCCCGGCCAGCACGCATTCGCGCTGCAGGGCTTCGGGCTGGCTGGCGAGCACTTCCGAGCGCGGCAGCGCATCGACATCAAGCAGTGCGCCGACCTGCGAGCGCGCCAGGATGTGGCCGAGGTCGCCGATCAGTCCATCCGAAATATCGAGTGCGGCATGCGCCATGCCGCGGAGCGCCAGGCCCAGCGCGATCCGCGGGGAGGGCGTCTCCATGCGCGGGCGCACGCGGCTGAAGTCGGGTTCGGGGAGCAGCCACTCGCCACGGCAGTCGCCGAGGGCCAGGCGGGCATCGCCAAGCGTGCCGGAAACCCAGATATCGTCGCCGGGACGCGCGGCGTCGCGCCGCAGCGCGGCGCGCGGCGGCACATCGCCGAATACGGTCAGGCTGAGCGTAAGCGGCCCGCGTGTCGTGTCGCCGCCGATCAGCTCGCACCCGTGGGCGTCGGCCAGTGCCAGCATGCCTGCAGCCAGTTCCTCCAGCCAGGCGGGATCGGCCTCTGGCAGCGCCAGCGCCAGCGTGAACGCGCGCGGCTCGGCGCCCATGGCCGCCAGGTCGGACAGGTTAACCGCCAGCGCCTTGTGGCCGAGCGCCCGGGGCGGGACATCGGCAAAGAAATGCCGGCCGCTGACCAGCATGTCGGTGCTGATGGCGAGGTGATGGCCGGGCCGCGGATCGATCAGTGCGCAGTCGTCGCCCACGCCGAGCACGGCCTTGCGCACCGGCCGGGTGAAGAAGCGGCGGATCAGGTCGAACTCGGAGAGCTGCGCGCGGCGGATCGTGGACATGGGATTAAGCGGGCCAGGCCGGCGCCGGCGCAAAAAAGGCGGATCGGGACAAGGATGCTGCCTGCCAGGAGGCTCGGCAAGATACCGCAGCGGGCGGCAGCAGTGACTGTTGCTTGCTGGTCAAGGCCTGCGGCTTGGGGCATATTGTACCGAATCACAATGCTGGTCCTCGCAAAATGCTTATTGTGAAATAATATTTCACAATGTAAAATGCCGGGTCCAGAGGAAGAGATGGGCGGGCACGTGGAGCCGGTCCGCCATCATCCCGAAGCCACGTCAAATGACGGCTCCACCGATTGGAATATGCGCCGATGACCAGCCCTCAGCAGTCCCCGTCCCAAGACGATCTGAAACAGCAGCAGCGTGAGGCGCTGCGCAAAGCGGCGCTCGAGTACCACGAGTTTCCGACTCCTGGGAAGATCTCCGTCACGCCGACCAAGCCGCTGTCCAACCAGCGCGATCTGGCCTTGGCCTATTCGCCGGGCGTGGCCGCTGCCTGCGAGGAAATCGTCGCCGATCCGGCGAATTCGTTCCGCTACACCGCGCGCGGCAACCTGGTGGCCGTGATCACCAACGGCACCGCCGTGCTGGGCCTGGGCGATATTGGCGCCGCGGCGTCCAAGCCGGTGATGGAAGGCAAGGCCGGCCTGTTCAAGAAGTTTGCCGGCATCGACGTCTTCGACATCGAAATCGACGAAAAAGACCCCGAAAAGCTGGTGCAGGTCATTGCTGCGCTGGAACCGACCTTCGGCGGCATCAACCTGGAAGACATCAAGGCGCCGGAGTGCTTCTACGTGGAGCGCACGCTGCGCGACAAGATGAAGATCCCCGTCTTCCACGATGACCAGCACGGCACCGCCATCGTGGTCGCCGCGGCCGTCATCAACGGCCTGACGGTGGTGGGCAAGGACATCAAGAAGGTCAAGCTGGTGGCCTCGGGCGCGGGCGCAGCGGCGCTGGCCTGCCTGGACCTGCTGGTGGACCTGGGCCTGCCCATCGAGAATATCTGGGTGACCGACCTGGCCGGCGTGGTCTATGAAGGCCGTACCGAGCTGATGGACCCGGAAAAGGCACGCTTCTGCCAGAGGACCGACAAGCGCAAGCTTGGCGAGGTGATCGACGGCGCCGACATCTTCCTGGGCCTGTCCGCCGCCGGGGTGCTCAAGCAGGACATGGTCCAGCGCATGGCCGAAAAGCCGCTGGTGCTGGCCCTGGCGAACCCGAACCCCGAAATTGCACCTGAACTGGTCAAGGAAGTCCGCCCGGACGCCATCATGGCCACCGGCCGTACCGACTACCCGAACCAGGTCAACAACGTCCTGTGCTTCCCGTTCATCTTCCGCGGTGCGCTCGACTGCGGCGCGACCACCATCACGCGCGAGATGGAAATCGCCGCCGCCAATGCGATCGCTGAACTGGCGCGGCAGGAGCAAAGCGATATCGTGGCCTCGGCCTACGGTATCCAGGACCTGTCGTTCGGCCCGGAATACCTGATCCCGAAGCCGTTCGACCCGCGCCTGATCGTGTGGGTGGCCCCGGCCGTGGCGGAAGCCGCCATGAAGTCCGGCGTGGCCTCGCGTCCGATCGAGGACATGGACGCCTACCGCCTGCAGCTGCAGCAGTTCGTGTACCACTCGGGCACGCTGATGAAGCCGATCTACGCCGCCGCCCGCAAGGTCGAGATGGCGAAGAAGCGCATCGTCTTCGCCGAGGGCGAGGAAGAGCGCGTGCTGCGCGCCGTGCAGGTGATCGTCGATGAAAAGCTGGCCAACCCGATCCTGATCGGCCGCCCGGCGGTGCTGCAGCACCGCATCGAACGCTTCGGCCTGCGCCTGCGCCCGGGCGTGGACTTCACCGTGGTCAATCCCGAGCACGACGACCGTTTCCGCGACTACTCCGATACCTACTACCGGACCATGGCGCGGGAAGGCGTCACGCCGCAATACGCCAAGCTCGAACTGCGCCGCCGCACCACGCTGATCGGCGCGATGCTGGTCAAGAAGGGCGAAGCCGACGGCATGATCTGTGGCACCGTCAGCAACACCGCCGCGCATCTGCGCTACATCGACCAGGTGCTTGGCGGCACCAACAAGGTCTACGCAGCCATGAACGGCCTCGTGCTGCCGGGCCGCCAGATCTTCCTGGTCGATACGCACGTGAACGTCGACCCGACTGCCGACGAACTGGCCGAGATCACGCTGATGGCCGCGGAAGAGCTCAAGCGCTTTGGTATCGAACCCAAGGTGGCGCTGCTGTCGCACTCGAATTTCGGCTCGTCCGAAGCGCCGTCGGCGCGCAAGATGCGCGATACGCTGGCGATCCTGCGCGAACGTGCGCCGGAACTCGAAATCGATGGCGAGATGCATGGCGACAGCGCGCTGGACCAGAAGCTGCGCGACAGCCTGGTGCCGGACGGCTCGCTCAAGGGCGAAGCCAACCTGCTGGTCTGCCCGAACATCGACGCGGCCAATATCTCGTACAACCTGCTGAAGGTTGCTGCGGGCAACAACGTCGCAATCGGGCCGATCCTGCTGGGCGTGAAGGCGCCGGTGCACATCCTGACGCCGTCCGCGACGGTGCGCCGCATCGTCAACATGACCTCCCTGGTCGTGGTCGACTCCGCTGCCAAGCGCTAAGCCGAATACGGCTCACCGTGGCGAAAAAGCCGGGCTTGCCCGGCTTTTTTTGCGACTTGAATTTTCACGTTAGTATGCGCACACATCCTATTAACACATTGAAACAATTGAGGATTTTGCGCTGGCGGTGGGCCGGGATTGATTAATTTCCTGCATGCGCGTACCCTTACGCCTTTGATGCAGGCGCTCGCCACGAGCGCTCCGGTGAGGTCGGCGGCTAGCAAGCCGGCCAGGGTGGCCCGGACAACTTGTCTACCCAGCAGGCGGCAGGCTCGATTTCCGGTTCAACCAAGACAACCAACGTGGGTTCCCAGATTCCCCTGATTCAACAGCGGCAAACGCCCGTTCGCGTCCGGCGCGTGCTGGCAAGCGCCCTGACGGGCATGGTCCTGGCGCTGGCATGCATCCAGCCGTCACTGGCAAGACAGCAGTCCGAAGGGCTCCCGGGAACCATTGCCGTGCAGCAATTGCCCAATGAAGCACGGCAGACGCTGGAGCGCATTGAGGCCGGCGGCCCGTATCCCTATGAGAAGGACGGTTCGCGGTTCGGCAATTACGAACGTATCCTCCCTCAACAACAACGCGGTTATTACCGTGAATATACGGTCAAGAGCCCGAGCAGCCGGAACCGGGGAGCAAAGCGGATTATTTGCGGCGGCGACCAGCGCGCGGCGAACGACTGCTATTACACAGAAGACCACTACAACAGCTTCAAACGGATAACCAAATGATGACTGACATTTTCGGATTGGGCGACGCCCTTGCCGCCCGCGAGGAGCGCGGCGCCGGAGATGGCTGGCAGCGGGCGCAGCACCAGGCCCAGAACCTTTACGACAACGTGCTGATGATGCCGCGCCAAGAGCTCACGCACAAACTTCCGCCCGCCGCTCCGGCCGCCGTGCCGGCCATCGCGAGCTGGGCCGACGGGGCTGAGGGAGCCATGAACCTGTTCAAGTCGGTGCGCCCGAACATTGTCCAGTCGATCCGCGCGTTCCGCGTGCCTGACCTCGCCCAGGCGGCCGCCGAACTTGGCCAGCATTTCCTGTATGCGAACTGCGCCCATTGCGCGAGCAAGGCGGAGATCCTGGAAACGATTGCGACATCGTTCACGTTCCCCAAGCATTTCGGCAAGAACTTCGACGCGCTGGCCGATTGCCTGACCGACATGATTCACAAGGCTGGCCAGCAGCCGGGCTTCGTGATCGTGCTGGAAGGCCTGCCGATCGCGCAGAAGTTCGACAAGGAAGCGCGCGAGGTCCTGCTGGACGTGTTCCGCGATGCGGCCGAGTTCTGGGGCGAGCGCAAGGTCCAGTTCCGCGTGTTCTATTCGTTTGCCTGATTAGCTACTAGCTATTAGCTGTTCGCTGCGCGGGGCTAAGCTCCGGTCAGACGTGAAGAAACAAAGCCCGCGATCGTCATCGACGATCGCGGGCTTTGGCTTTTTTGCGGACCTGGCTGCGGAGCGTTCAGGACTGCGACGGCAAGTGCCCGTGCGGGGTCAGCCGGTCGATCAGTTCGGGCAGGCCTTCGCTGAGCTGAGCCGCCACGTCGTCCTGCGACATGCCGGTGGAGTTGGCCAGCGATTCGAGCGCGCCAGTGTCGCCTAGCGCATTGCTCAGAGCCGATGGCGTCACGGGCTGGTTGCTGCCCGCGCCAATCCACGAATCGACCTGCTCGCCGAGGCCGGCCTGCGCGAGCACGTCACGCAATGCGCCGATGCCGCCGGTGGCAGCGCCGAGCGCCTGGCTGTTGGCCGGCGCGCCGCCCTGGCCGCCGAGCAGCCCACCGAGCAGCGAGCCGAGATCCAGGCCGCCGCTGGCGCCGCCTCCAGCGCCGCTGGCCAGCCCGCCGAGCAAGCCGCCGAGGCTTCCCAGTCCGCCAAGCCCGTCATCCTGCCCCGGCTGCGCCGTGCCTTCCGTTGCGCCGCCCTCCTTGTGGCGCATCGCCATCATGGCCAGCAGCCCGAGCGCCATCATCAGCTTCGGGTTCAGGCCGCCGGCGCTTTGGCCTTCGCTCTCGCCCTGGCGCGCGCCGCCGAGTTGCCCGAGCACTCCGCCCAGCACGCTATCGAGTAATCCCATGGTCGACTCCTCTTCAAGAAGGACGGCGTGCGCCGCCATCAAAATCCGCCAAGCAAGGCGTTCAGCGTAGCCAGGCAAGCCAGCCCGGCGGTTTCGGTCCGCAGGATGCGCGGGCCGAGTGACACGGCGGTGAAGCCGGCATGCCGCGCTGCCTCTTCTTCTTCCGGCGCCAGGCCGCCTTCCGGTCCGATCAGCAGCGTGACGCCGCCGGCCAGCAGCGTTTCCCGGTTTGCCGCAGCGTAGGCGGGAAGCGTCTGAACCGCGCGCGGCGACACCAGCAGCCGCGCGCTGTCGCCCGGCGCGCGCAGCCAAGTATCCAAGTTAGCTACCGGCGCGACTGTCGGCAAGCGATTGCGTCCGCATTGCTCGCAGGCGGCTTCGACCAGGGCCTGCCAGTGCGCCTGCCGCTTCTGCGCGCGCTCGCCGCTCAGCCGCACGACCGAGCGCGCGGCCTGCAACGGCTGGATCGCCGCCACGCCAAGCTCGACAGCCTTCTCGATCAGCCAGTCCATCTTGTCGCCGCCGGCCAGTCCTTGCGCCAGCGTGACGCGGAACGGCGGCTCGGCTTCGGTCGTGTCGTGATCACCCACACGCGCGAGCGCGTGGCGCTTGCCCAGTTCCGCCAGGGTGGCGGCATGGCTGCCCCCACGCCCGTCGAAGAGCGTCATGGCGTCGCCGGTCTCCAGGCGCAGCACCTGCACGTGGCGGACGACGGCTTCGGGCAGCGCGAAATCGGTACCGGCGGCAAGCGCCGCCTCGGCGCTGCCGACAAAGAAACGGGGTGGCATCAGCTTGTCTTGCTTTCCTGGTTGGCGGCTACGGGTTTGCCGAAGCCCCAGCGGTAACCGTCCTGGTCTTCCACCATGCAGTAGCGGTCGCCCCAGAACTGGTCGGCCGGCTCCATCAGGCTGATGGCGCCGCCGGCGACGGCTTGCGCGTGCATGGTGTCGACATCATCGCAATAGACGTAAAAGGTCTGCGGGCACTCCACGCCGAGCGAGCGCGGCGTGCGTGCCGTGCTGCCCCAGGCGCCCTCGGGCGCGAACATCACGATAAGTTCGCCCTGGTAGTGCATTTCGACGTGGGTGGGCACGCCGTTTTCATCGACCACGTTGGCCGCCGCGAAGCCGAAGGCGCGCTGGTAGAAGTCCAGGGCTGCGCGTGCGTTGCTGACGGTCAGGTAAGGGGTGAGCCTCGGGGTATTGGCCGGTCTCGTCATGATCGTCTCCTGTCGGGAAACCTGGCGCTGCCAAACGGCACGCGGTGCGAGAGTGCATCTTACGCGTGCCGGAGAGCGCTGTCGAAGTCCGCGCCCCGACGGGGAAAGTGCGGCAACGGCAATATGCGGGCGCCGCCGCGCTTGTGCGATTACCGCCCCGCGCCCGCCCCGCCTGCTCCCGCCGCTACGGCCGGATTTGCCCCCGGTATCTGTTAAAATTCCGGTTTTCCTGCCGCCAGGCCCAGCGCCATTACGCCCGCATGTCCGCCCTCGCTCATCCCGCCACAAGTCCTTTCGCTTCCCAGCCTGCCAAGCTGATGGCCGATGCCATTCGCGTGCTTGCCATGGACGCCGTCCAGCAAGCCAATTCCGGCCATCCGGGCGCGCCGATGGGCATGGCCGATATCGCCGTGGCACTGTGGGGCCGGCACCTGAAGCACAACCCGGCCAACCCGCACTGGGCCGACCGTGACCGCTTCGTGCTGTCCAACGGTCACGGCTCGATGCTGATCTACGCGCTGCTGCACCTGACCGGCTATGACCTGCCGATCGAAGAGCTGAAGAACTTCCGCCAGCTCCACAGCAAGA
This sequence comes from Cupriavidus sp. 21MJTG02-4, assembly GCF_057798975.1. Classification (NCBI taxonomy): domain Bacteria; kingdom Pseudomonadati; phylum Pseudomonadota; class Betaproteobacteria; order Burkholderiales; family Burkholderiaceae; genus Cupriavidus; species Cupriavidus sp. 21MJTG02-4. Next base: position 168,459 of record NZ_JBYOJP010000002.1, read on the forward strand.
CCGCGGGGCACCCCGAGTACGGCATTACCCCCGGCGTCGAAACCACCACCGGCCCGCTGGGCCAGGGCATCACCAACGCGGTTGGCATGGCGCTGGCCGAACGCCTGCTGGGCGAAGAGTTCAACCGCCCGGGCTTCGACATCGTCAACCACCACACCTACGTGTTCCTGGGCGATGGCTGCCTGATGGAAGGCATCAGCCACGAGGCCTGCTCGCTGGCCGGCACGCTGAAGCTGAACAAGCTCATCGCGATGTGGGATGACAACGGCATCTCGATCGACGGCGACGTGGTGCACTGGTTCAACGACGACACCCCGAAGCGCTTCGAAGCCTACGGCTGGAACGTGATCCGTGGCATCGACGGCCATGACGTGACCGCCATCGACCTCGCCATCGCGCAGGCCAAGGCCAGCGACAAGCCGACCCTGATCTGCTGCCGCACCAAGATCGGCAAGGGCGCACCGAACAAGGAAGGCGGCCACGATGTGCATGGCGCGCCGCTGGGCGGCGCCGAAGTGCTGGCCACGCGCGAGGCGCTGGGCTGGGCCCATGCCCCGTTCGAAGTGCCGGCCGATGTCTACGATGCCTGGGACGCCAAGGCTACCGGCCAGGCCCTGGAAAAGGCCTGGACCGCGCTGTTCGACGGCTACGCCGACCGCCATCCGTACGAAGCCGGCGAATTCCGGCGCCGCATGCGCGGCGAGCTGCCGGCGGCATTCGACGCTGCCGTTGACGCCTTCATCGCCAAGTGCGAGGAAAAGGCCGAGACCATCGCCACCCGCAAGGCCAGCCAGAACACCATCGAAGCCTTCGGCCCGGTGCTGCCCGAGTTCCTCGGCGGCTCGGCCGACCTGACCGGCTCGAACCTGACCAACTGGTCGGGCAGCCAGCCGGTGCGCGTCGATGCCTGGGGCAACCACATCAACTATGGCGTGCGCGAGTTCGGCATGAGCGCCATCATGAACGGCATCGCGCTGCATGGCGGCTATATCCCCTACGGCGCGACGTTCCTGACGTTCTCGGACTACAGCCGCAACGCGCTGCGCATGGCGGCGCTGATGAAGATTCGCTCGCTGTTCGTGTTCACGCACGATTCCATCGGCCTGGGCGAGGACGGCCCGACGCACCAGTCGATCGAGCACGTCGCCAGCCTGCGCCTGATCCCGAACCTGGACGTGTGGCGTACCGCCGACACCACCGAGACCGCGGTGGCCTGGGCCCAGGCCGTGCGCCGCGAGAACGGCCCGAGCTGCCTGATATTCAGCCGCCAGAACTTGCCGTTCCAACAGCGTGACGACGTGACCCGCGCCAATATCGCCCGCGGCGGCTATGTGCTGCGCGACGGTACCAACCCGAAGACCGGCCGTCCTGACGCGGCCATCCTCGCCACCGGCTCGGAAGTCGGCCTGGCTGTCGGCGCCGCTGACCAGCTGGCGATCGAAGGCGTACATGTGCGCGTGGTGTCGATCCCGTCGACGAGCGTGTTCGACAAGCAGGACGCCGCCTACAAGGCCAGCGTGCTGCCCGCGGGCGTGCCGCGCGTGGCCGTGGAAGCCGGTGTGACGGATTTCTGGTGGAAATACCAGGTCCAGGCTGTTGTGGGCATCGACACCTTCGGCGAATCGGCTCCGGCGGGCGTGCTGTTCAAGCACTTTGGCTTCACCGTCGACAACGTGGTCCGGACCGTCAAGGACACGTTGCAATAAGTTTCCGGCGGACAATCCGACGCCCCAGTTTTCTAGCATCAGGCATCTCAGGAGATAAACATGACCATCAAGATCGGCATCAACGGCTTCGGCCGCATCGGGCGCATGGTGTTCCGCGCCGCCGCCGCGAACTTCAAGGACATCGAAGTCGTTGCCATCAACGACCTGCTCGAGCCCGACTACCTGGCGTACATGCTGAAGTACGACTCGGTGCACGGCCGTTTCGACGGTGAAGTGTCGGTCGACGGCAACACGCTGGTCGTCAACGGCAAGAAGATTCGCCTGACGGCCGTCAAGGACCCGTCCGAACTGAAGTGGGGCGAAGTCGGCGCCGACGTGGTGATCGAGTCGACCGGCATCTTCCTGACCAAGGAAGGCGCGCAGAAGCACATCGACGCGGGCGCCAAGAAGGTGATCATGTCGGCCCCGTCCAAGGACGACACCCCGATGTTCGTGTACGGCGTGAACCACGAGACGTACAAGGGCGAAGCGATCATCTCGAACGCCAGCTGCACCACGAACTGCCTGGCTCCGGTGGCCAAGGTGCTGAACGACAAGTGGGGCATCAAGCGCGGCCTGATGACCACCGTGCACGCTGCCACCGCCACGCAGAAGACCGTTGACGGCCCGTCCAACAAGGACTGGCGCGGCGGCCGCGGCATCCTGGAAAACATCATTCCGTCGTCGACCGGCGCTGCCAAGGCCGTTGGCGTGGTGATCCCGCAGCTGAACAAGAAGCTGACCGGCATGTCGTTCCGCGTGCCGACTTCGGACGTGTCCGTGGTCGACCTGACCGTCGAACTGGAAAAGTCGGCGTCGTACGAAGAAATCTGCGCCGAGATGAAGGCACAGAGCCAGGGCGCGCTGAAGGGCGTGCTGGGCTACACCGAAGACAAGGTCGTTGCCACGGATTTCCGCGGCGATGCACGCACGTCGATCTTCGACGCTGAAGCCGGCATCGCGCTGGACGGCACCTTCATCAAGGTCGTGAGCTGGTACGACAACGAGTGGGGCTATTCGAACAAGTGCCTGGAAATGGCACGCGTCGTGGCCAAGTAAGCCCGTTTGTCATAAAAAACGCGCCTTCGGGCGCGTTTTTTTGTTTTGGGCGCGCCGCTGCCGACAGCGGCCTGCGCCGCAGCGCCGGCCAGGCACGGCTGGAGTTTCATGAAAGTAGGCGAAATTTGCTCATACTGGCGGTAAAACGCCGACCATTGTCAGGAGCGAAATGCCGAATCTGCTTTCCGCTGCCGTTTTTTCCACTTACACTGATAACGAGCCGTTGATATCTGATGTGCAGCCAGTGCAAGTCGCGGGGCCATCTTTGTTGAGAATAAATCGGAACAGGGCCTGATCATGGTGAACGTGGACACCAAGCTTCTTGTGATTTTCACCGAACTGCTGAGCAAGCGGAACGCGACCTATGTCGCGGAGAAAATGCACATGACGGCCCCGGCCGTATCGCATTCGCTGGGCCGGCTGCGCGAGATCTTCGACGATCCCCTCTTTATCCGCGTGCCGCACGGTCTGACGCCGACGCCGCGCGCGCTGGAACTGGGCCCAAAGATCCGCGACATGCTGGACCTGTGGTCGTCGATCAATGAAGGCGACGCCGACAATTTCGACCCGGCGATCGCGACGGGTACCCTGAGCATTGGTTTCGCCGCCGAACTCGGCGATACGGTGTTCAATCGCTTCGTACTGCGCATCAAGCAGCTGGCGCCCGAGTTGCATATCAAGCTGGTCGAATCGCATTCCTGGGAAAGCGACGTGGCGTCGATGCGCGCCAACGAGCTCGACCTGGCGTTTTCACCGTTCCCCACGCGGCACCCGGAAATCGTCGAGGAAATGGTCACGTCGCTGAGCCTGTGGGTCTGCGCGCGCAAGAACCATCCCCTGCTGAAAGGCCAGTGCACGCTGGAGCAGTATCTCGATTGCGGCCATATCTTCATGGCGCACTCGGGTGGCGCCGGCCGGCCTGCGCCGTCGCTGATTCCGCTGGACTACGCACTGCAGCAGCGCGGACTGAAGCGCAATGCCACGCTGACCGTGCATTCGTGGCGCGCGCAGGCCGAACTTGCCGCGCAGACGGACATGATCTTCACGGTCAATGCCCTGACCAAGGACATGGCTTGCGAAACCTATGGTCTCAAGGCGTTCCCGCTGCCAGCCGAGCTGAACACCACGGTAGGCCTGAATATGTTCTGGCACCGCAGCCGCAACACGCACCCGATGCTGGTCTGGGCGCGCAGCCTGTTCCGCCAGGTGGTCGGTGAGTTCGTCGGCGTGCCCGCGGCCAGGCCGCTGCGCGTGGTGGCTGAACAGGACGTCGAAGCGCCCTGACGTGCCGCACGGCAGGCCCATGAAAAAACCGGCGCTGGGCGCCGGTTTTTTCTTGCTTCCGTTCCGCGCACAGGGCGACGGACGGCTTATCGTTTTGGTCTGTGGGGACAATCGGTTTTGGTGCAATTGCCGTACAGCGACAATGCATGTTCCTGCAGTGCAAAGCCGCGCTCGCGCGCAATGCTTTGCTGGCGTTGCTCGATCTCGCCGTCGAAGAACTCTTCGACACGGCCGCAATCGAGACACACCAGGTGGTCGTGGTGCTTTCCTTCGTTGAGTTCGAAGATGGCCTTGCCGGATTCGAAGTTGTTGCGCGAAAGCAGGCCCGCCTGCTCGAACTGCGTGAGCACGCGGTAAACGGTCGCCAGGCCGATATCCATATGCTCGTTGAGCAGGATTCGGTAGACGTCTTCAGCGCTCAGATGGCGCTGTTCACTGGTCTGAAAAATCTCAAGGATCTTCAGCCTCGGCACGGTCGCCTTCAGGCCGATATTCTTGAGCTCCGCCGGACTCGGCATGGGCGTGACTCCCTAGAGTACAATGTCTGGATAGTTGAATCATAAGGGTTTTGGCGACAAAAGTCGCCCGGTGCCAAGGCCAGCGAAGGCGGCTTCAGCCCGCCGGATGCCGTGGCAGACCAGGCGCCGCCGCACGGCGGAAATGTCCCTGGCGGCACTTTCCTTTCCCTCTGGAAGCGAGATCAATGCGTTCATCCCGTTCGTCTGCCATGCGCCCGACGCTGGTGTTTTCTCTGCTGGCCGTCGCACTTCTGGCCGGCGCCTGCTCGACCTACGACTCCACCTCGCGCAAGGTCGCCAACGTCATCACGCCGTACCGGATCAATATCGTGCAGGGCAACTTCGTCTCGCGCGAGGCGGCTTCGCAACTGCACGAGGGCATGACCCGCGACCAGGTCAAATTCCTGCTGGGCACGCCGCTGCTGACCGATGTCTTCCATAGCGATCGCTGGGATTACATCTTCTCGTTCCGCCGCGGCAATACGCCGGTCGTGCAGCAGCGCCGCTTCACTGTCTTTTTTGATGGCGACAAGCTGGTGAAGTTTGGCGGTGACGAATTGCCGTCCGAATACGAGCTGATTGCCGAAATTGACGGCATGAAAAAGGCCCTGAAAGAACAGAAGCCCGGTATCGGCGGAAGCTCGGCGACGCAGGCGGCGCCCGCGCCCGCGTCAGCACCAGCTATCCCGCAAGAGACAACAGCGGCACCGGCTGAGCAATCAAGTGCAGCGCCTGCCACTTCTACAGCAACGCCCGCCGCATCCACGCAAGCGGAACCGGCAGCGCAGCCGAACTGACGCGCACCGCTGCGGCCACGCCGCGCACCTAGATTTCCGGCCGGCGCTCAGCGACCGGCCGTTTTCCGATATCGCCAGGTAAAACACCATGAACATCGCCATTGCTGGCGCATCCGGCCGCATGGGCCGCATGCTGATCGAACACGTTCTAGCCACCGAAGGGGTTTCGCTGTCCGGTGCGCTCGACCTGCCGGGCTCGCCCGCGCTGGGCCAGGACGCCGGACTGCTGCTGGGCCGCCGTACCGGCGTGGCGATCACGGACGACCTCGACGCGGGCCTGGCCGGCGCGGACTGCCTGATCGATTTCACCCGCCCCGAAGGCACGCTGGTCCACCTGGCGGCCGCCAGGCGCCTGGGCGTAAAGATGGTCATCGGCACGACCGGCTTCGATGACGCTGGCAAGGCTGCCCTGGCCGACGCGGCCAAGTCCGTCGGCATCGTCTTCGCGGCCAATATGAGCGTGGGCGTCAACGCCACGTTCAAGCTGCTGGAAGTGGCGGCAAAGCTGCTTTCCACCGGCTACGACATCGAGATCATCGAAGCGCATCACCGCTTCAAGGTCGATGCCCCGTCGGGCACGGCGCTGAAGATGGGCGAAGTGGTTGCCGACGCGCTGGGCCGCGACCTCAAGACCTGCGCCGTCTACGCGCGCGAAGGCCACACCGGCGAGCGCGATCCGAATTCCATCGGTTTTGCCACCGTGCGCGGCGGCGATATCGTCGGCGACCACACCGTGATGTTCGCCGGCATCGGCGAGCGCATCGAGATCAGCCACAAGTCGTCGAGCCGCCAGTCTTACGCCGATGGCGCCGTGCGCGCGGCCCGCTTCCTGGCTGACAAGCCGAATGGCCTGTTCGACATGCAGGACGTGCTCGGCCTGAAGTAAGACCGGCCCTGGCGGCGTGGCCGTGATGGCCCGGCCGCACGGTTATAATCAGCTTCTTTCGCATTGCACGACTGGCGGGCGCCCTCAAAGCGGGCGCCCGCCGTCTGCCTTCCTGTCCCCCGGATGCGGGCCTTCCAGACGCCGCGCAGACCGTTGTCCTGAACGTTGTCCCCGACCATGCAAGACAAATATCTTCCTTCCGCCGTTGAACAAGCCGCCCAGCAGCACTGGCAGGCGATCGACGCCTACCGCGTGCCCGAGCATGCCACCGGCCCCGACGGCAAGGAGAAGCCCAAGTTTTACGCCTGCTCGATGCTGCCGTATCCGTCGGGCAAGCTGCACATGGGACACGTGCGCAACTACACCATCAACGACGTGATGGCGCGTTACCTGCGCATGAATGGCAACAACGTGCTGATGCCGATGGGCTGGGACGCCTTCGGCATGCCGGCGGAAAACGCGGCACTGAACAACGGCGTGGCGCCGGCCGCCTGGACCTACGACAACATTGCTTACATGAAGAAGCAGATGCAGTCGATGGGCCTGGCGATCGACTGGTCGCGCGAAGTCGCCACCTGCAGCCCCGACTACTACCGCTGGAACCAGTGGCTGTTCCTGAAGATGCTGGAGAAGGGCATCGCCTACCGCAAAACCGGCACCGTCAACTGGGATCCGGTCGACCAGACCGTGCTGGCCAACGAGCAGGTCATCGATGGCCGTGGCTGGCGCTCGGGCGCCGTCGTCGAAAAGCGCGAGATCCCGATGTACTACCTGCGTATCACCGACTACGCAGACGAGTTGCTGGGCGACCTGGACAACCTCGGCTGGCCCGAGCGCGTCAAGATCATGCAGCAGAACTGGATCGGCAAGAGCGTGGGCGTGCGCTTCGCGTTCAAGCATGACATCCAGGGCGATGATGGCAAGCTGATCAACGACGGCAAGCTGTATGTGTTCACCACGCGCGCCGACACGATCATGGGCGTGACGTTCTGCGCCGTGGCCGCCGAGCACCCGCTGGCCACGCATGCTGCCGCGAACAATCCCGAACTGGCCGCCTTCATCGACGAATGCAAGCACGGCTCGGTCATGGAAGCCGACATGGCGACCATGGAGAAAAAGGGCATGCCGACCGGCCTGCAGGTCACGCATCCGCTGACCGGCGAGCAGGTCGACGTGTGGGTCGGCAACTACGTGCTGATGAGCTACGGCGACGGCGCCGTCATGGGCGTGCCCGCGCACGACGAACGCGACTTCGCCTTCGCCAACAAGTACCAGTTGCCGATCAAGCAGGTCATCGACGTCAAGGGTCAGCCGTATTCGACCGAAGCCTGGCAGGAGTGGTACGGCGACAAGGAAAACGGCGTCTGCATCGAGAGCGGCAAGTACAACGGCCTCGGCTACCAGGCCGCGATCGAGGCGATTGCCGCCGATCTCGGCGCGATGGGCCTGGGTGAGAAGAAGGTGACCTGGCGCCTGCGCGACTGGGGCATCTCGCGCCAGCGCTACTGGGGCACGCCGATCCCGCTGATCCACTGCGACAGCTGCGGCGTGGTCCCCGTGCCCGAGCAGGACCTGCCCGTGGTGCTGCCCGAGGACCTGGTGCCGGACGGCACCGGCAACCCGCTCAACAAGGACCCGCGCTTCCTGCAGTGCACCTGCCCGTCGTGCGGCAAGCCGGCGCGCCGCGAGACCGACACGATGGATACGTTCATCGATTCGTGCTGGTACTACATGCGCTATACGTGCCCGGACGCGACCACGATGGTCGATGCCCGCAACGACTACTGGATGCCGATGGACCAGTACATCGGCGGCATCGAGCATGCAATCCTGCACCTGCTGTACGCGCGTTTCTGGACCAAGGTCATGCGTGACCTGGGCCTGGTCAAGTTCGACGAACCGTTCACCAACCTGCTCACGCAGGGCATGGTGCTCAACGAGACCTACTACCGCGAAGACGCCGCGGGCAAGAAGACCTGGTACAACCCGGCCGACGTCGACGTGCAGACCGATGAGCGCGGCCGCCCGCTGGGCGCCACGCTCAAGGCCGACGGCCAGCCGGTGGTGATCGGCGGCGTCGAGAAGATGTCGAAGTCGAAGAACAACGGCATCGACCCGCAGGCCCTGATCGACCAGCACGGCGCCGACACCGCGCGCCTGTTCGTGATGTTCGCCGCGCCGCCGGAGCAGCAGCTCGAGTGGAGCGGCTCGGGCGTGGAAGGCGCGTCGCGCTTCCTGCGCCGCGTGTGGAACTACGGCTATGCCAACGCCGCCGCCGTGCGCGATGGCGCCGGTGCCGCGCCGACCGCGGAAGACGCGGACCTGCGCCGCGAGATCCATAGCGTGCTCAAGCAGGCCAACTACGACTACCAGCGCATCCAGTACAACACCGTGGTGTCCGCCACGATGAAGATGCTGAACGCGCTCGAAGGTGCCAAGAGCGCTTCGCCGGCCGCGCGCCGCGAATGCTTCGGTATCCTGCTGCGCGTGCTGTACCCGGTGGTGCCGCACATCACGCACGGCCTGTGGGAAGCGCTGGGCTATGCCGCCGCCGCCGGCGACCTGCTCGACGCCCCGTGGCCGCTGGTCGATGAAGGCGCGCTGGTGCGCAGCGAGATCGAACTGGTGCTGCAGATCAACGGCAAGGTGCGCGGCAGCGTGACCGTGCCGGCTGATGCCGACCGCGCTGCCATCGAGGCCGTGGCCGCCGCCAGCGAGACCGTGGCCAAGTTTGCCGAGGGCAAGGCGCCCAAGAAGATCGTGGTCGTGCCGGGCCGACTGGTCAACGTGGTGCTGTAAGCAGGGATCGGAAACCGATAAGCCGATGAAGGAATCGCCGAGAATGGATCGACTGGACAAGGGCCGCCGCAAGCTGCTTGCCGCGATGCTGGCCACCGGCCTGCTGGCGGGCTGCGGCTTCCATATGCGCGGCAATGCCGACTTCGCGTTCAAGCGGCTCTATATCGGCATTCCGCCCAATACGCTGATGGGCTCGGACCTGCGCCGCGCGATCCGCGGCGGTTCGGACACCACGGTCGTCAACGACCAGAAAGAGGCCGACGCGCTGCTGGACGTGCTGCAGGACACGCGCACCAAGACCATCCTGTCGATCACGACCGAAGGCGTGGTGCGCGAATACCGCCTGACCCAGCGCTTCAGCTTCCGCCTGCGCGATGCCGCCGGCAAGGAACTGATCCCGCCGTCGCAGCTCATCCTCACGCGCGACCTGACGTACAACGAAGCCAACACGCTGGCCAAGGACTACGAAGAGCAGCAGCTCTACCGCGACATGCAGCGCGACATCGTGCAGCAGCTGATGCGCCGCCTGGCCGCGGTCAAGGCCATCTGAGTACGGGCCATCGCACCGGCATGCAGCTCAAGCTAGACGGACTCGACGCCCATCTGCGGCAGGCCAAGGCCAAGGGCCTGGCCCCGCTGTACGTGGTCCATGGCGATGAGCACCTGCTGGTGCTCGAGGCCGTCGATCGCCTGCGCCAGACCGCGCGCGAGGCCGGTTTCTCCGAGCGCGACGTGCTCGTGGCGGAGCGCAATTTCCACTGGAGCCACCTGGTCGAGGCGCAGCAGTCGATGTCGCTGTTCGGCGACCGCAAGATCGTCGAACTGCGCATTCCGTCGGGCAAGCCGGGCAAGGACGGCGGCGAGGCGCTGCGCGCCGTGGCCGCCCAGCCGTCGCCCGACGTGGTGATGCTGGTGACGCTGCCGCGGCTCGATTTCGCCGCGTCCAAGTCGGCATGGTTCCAGGCTCTGGAAGGCGCGGGCGTATCGATCAAGGTCGATTCCGTGGACCGTACGCGCCTGCCGGCGTGGGTCGGCGAGCGCCTCGGACTGCAGCAGCAGCGCGTGGAAGGCGGCGAGCCCGGCCGGCGCGCGCTGCAGTTCATCGCCGACAAGGTCGAAGGCAACCTGCTGGCCGCCCATCAGGAAATCCAGAAGCTCGGCCTGCTGTATCCGCCCGGCGAACTGACGTTCGACCAGGTGCACGATGCGGTGCTCAACGTGGCCCGCTACGACGTCTTCAAGCTGTCCGAAGCCATGCTGGGCGGTGACGTCCCGCGCCTGGTTCGCATGCTCGAAGGGCTGCGCGGCGAGGGCGAGGCCACGGTGCTGGTGCTGTGGGCGCTGACCGAGGAAATTCGCGTATTATCCAAGGTCCGGCAAGGCATTGCGGCCGGCAAGCCCGCCGCCGTGCTGATGCGCGAGCTGCGGGTCTGGGGCCCGCGCGAACGCCTGGTGCCGCAGGCCGCGCAGCGGCTGACGCCGGCGCGGCTCGATGCGGCGCTGTCCATGGCGGCGCGGCTGGACCGGCAGGTGAAGGGGTTGTCCGACCTGCCGCCTCCGGGCAGCGGCCCGCTGCCGGCGGAGCCATGGGATGGCTTGCAGCAGCTGGCGCTGATGATCGCGCGCTGATCCTTGCCCCGCTCTCCCGCTCGCGGGAGGGAAGAAACATTCTCAGACGGCCGTCGTCTGAAGGCCACGAACATGACCGAGCTCGACCTCAACCAATACATGGACCGCGTCGGCCGCCAGGCACGCGCGGCATCGCGCGCGATGGCGCGTGCCTCCACCGCCGACAAGAATCGCGCGCTGCTGACCATCGCCGCGGCGATCCGCCGTGACGCCGACAAGCTCAAGGCCGTCAACGCGCGCGATGTCGAGCGCGCGCGCGCCAACGGCCAGGACGCCGCCTTTGTCGACCGCCTGACGCTGTCGGACAAGGCCATCAAGACCATGGCCGAGGGCCTGGAGCAGATCGCCGCGCTGGCCGACCCGATCGGCGAGATTTCGAACATGAAGTTCCGCCCGACCGGCATCCAGGTCGGACAGATGCGTGTGCCGCTCGGCGTGATCGGCATCATCTACGAGTCGCGGCCCAACGTGACCATCGACGCGGCGGCGCTGTGCCTGAAGTCGGGCAATGCCACCATCCTGCGCGGCGGTTCGGAAGCGATCGAATCCAACACCGCGCTGGCCGCGCTGGTGGCCGAAGGCCTGGCGAGCGCCGGCCTGCCGCCCGAGGCCGTGCAGGTCATCGGGACCACGGATCGCGCCGCGGTCGGCCGCTTGATCACGATGACCGAGTATGTCGATGTGATCGTGCCGCGTGGCGGCAAGAGCCTGATCGCACGGCTGATGGAAGAAGCGCGCGTGCCGATGATCAAGCACCTGGACGGCATCTGCCACGTGTTCATCGACGCCGACGCCGATCTCGACAAGGCCGTGCGCGTCTGCGACAACGCCAAGACGCAGCGCTACGCGCCGTGCAACACCATGGAGACGCTGCTGGTGTCGCAGGACATCGCCGCGCGCGCGCTGCCGCCGCTGTGCCGCATCTACCAGGAAAAGGGCGTCGAACTGCGCGTCTGCGCGGCGACCCGCGCCACGCTGGAGGCCGCGGGCTTCAGCGGTCTCGTCGACGCCACCGAGGACGACTGGCGCCTGGAATACCTGGCCCCGATCCTCGCCATCAAGACGGTGCCGGGGCTGGATGAAGCCGTCGCGCATATCAACGAATACGGTTCGCACCATACCGATTCGATCATCACCGAGAACTACTCGACCGGCATGCGTTTCATCCGCGAGGTCGATTCGGCCAGCGTGATGATCAATGCGTCGACGCGTTTTGCCGATGGCTTCGAATATGGCCTGGGCGCGGAAATCGGTATCTCCAACGACAAGCTGCACGCGCGTGGCCCGGTCGGGCTGGAAGGGCTGACGTCGCTGAAGTACGTGGTGTTCGGCCACGGCGAGATCCGCACCTGAGAATCGGGGGCGGGCCCGCCTTGCCCGCCGCAAAGAACAACAACTACTGCCGCAACGCGTCGCTGAATGCTCTGGGTCAAAGCGCTTCATATCGTCTTTGTCGTGTCCTGGTTTGCCGGCCTGTTCTACCTGCCGCGAATCTTCGTCAACCTGGCCATGGAGACGGATCCCGCCAGCACGCAGCGACTGCTGCTGATGGCCCGCAAGCTGTACCGCTTCATGACCATGCTGGCCGTGCCGGCGGTCGTGTTCGGGTTGTGGCTGTACCTGGGCTATGGCATCGGCCGCGGTCCGGGGCAGGGCTGGATGCATGCCAAGCTGGCGCTGGTGCTGGTGCTGATCGGCTACCACCACGGCTGCGGCAGGCTGCTGAAGAAGTTCGAGGCGGGCGGCAACACGCGCTCGCATACCTTCTACCGCTGGTTCAACGAACTGCCCGTGCTGGTGCTGCTGGCAGTGGTGATCCTGGTGGTGGTCAAGCCGTTCTGAAACCTGGTCCGTCGGGACTCTCCCAATCGAGCGAAAGATGAGCAAGCAGGTCGATTACTATTTCTCGCCGCAGTCTCCGTACGTCTATCTCGGGCATGAGCGCTTTGCCGCCATCGTGGCCAGCCATGGCGCCCTGGTCAACCTGAAGCCCTGCGATCTCGGCAAGGTGTTCTCGGTGTCAGGCGGCCTGCCGCTGGCGCAGCGACCGCCGCAGCGCCAGGCATACCGGCTGGTCGAGCTGGCGCGCTGGAGCGAGTTCCTGGGCAAGCCGCTGAACCTGCAGCCGACGTATTTCCCGGTGTCCGGCGACCCGGCCAGCAAGCTGATCATCGCGACCCAGCTCGCGCATGGCACGGCGCGAGCCATGCAGCTCCTTGGCGCGATTGGCACGGCACTCTGGGCGCAGCAGCGCAATATCGCGGATGCCGCCACGCTCGCGCAGCTGGCCGACGAGGCGGGTCTCGACGGCGCCAGCCTGCTCAAGGCCAGCGACGGGCAGGCCGTGCTGGCTGCCTACGCGCAGAACACGCAGGACGCGATCTCGGCGGGCGTGTTCGGCGCCCCGTGGTACGTCTATGATGGCCAGCCCTACTGGGGCCAGGACCGGCTCGACTTCCTCGACCGTGCACTGGCGGCCGGTTGAACCGTCGCCTAGGCTAATTTGATTCCCGTCCGCCACGGCGGACGTTTTTGTTTGCAGGAAACCTGAATCCATGACCCAAGCTTTCTTTGCTCCCTGCCCGCGTGGCCTGGAGGGCGCGCTGGCCGAAGAACTGCGCGAGATCGCCGCGCGGCCCGGAATGGCGTCGGTGGCCCCGTTCGAGGTGCATCGCGAGGTGCCGGGCGGCGTCAGCTTTTCGGGCGAACTGGCGGCCGCGTACGCCGTCAACCTGCATTCGCGCATTGCCAGCCGCGTGCTGATGCGCGTGGCCGCGCGCGGCTACCGCCACGAGGACGATATCTACGCGCTGGTGCGCAACCAGCGCTGGGAGCAGTGGTTCTCGCCCGATGAATCGATCCGCGTGGATCTGACTTCCACCAAGTCCCAGCTGCGCAGCCTGAATTTCACGGCGCTGCGCATCAAGGACGGCATTTGCGATGGCATGCGCGAACGCCTGGGCGCGCGCCCCAGCGTGGATACCGTGAGCCCGGATGTGCGCATCTATGCCCACCTGACGGAGTACGACTGCACGCTGTACATCGATACCACCGGCGAGCCGCTGTTCAAGCGCGGCTGGCGCATGGAAAAGGGCGAGGCACCGCTTAAGGAGAACCTGGCAGCGGGCATCCTGCGCCTGGCCGGCTGGGTGAAGGGACAGACCAACCGCCCGTTCTATGACCCGATGTGCGGCAGCGGCACATTCCTGATCGAAGCCGCGCAAGTGGCACTCGATATCGCGCCGGGCGGCAGCCGCAGCTTTGCCTTTGAATGGCTCAAGGGTGCCGATACCAAGGCCTGGCAGAAGCTCAAGTCGGACGCGCAGCGCGCGCGCATGCTGGCGTCGACGGATGGCCTGCAGATTGCCGGATCGGACATTTCCACCGACATGCTGGCCATGGCGCACGCCAACTGGTCGCGTGCCGGACTGCCCGACGAAGCGCGTACCAAGCAGGTGGATGCGCGCTTCGCGCAGCCGCCGTTCGCCGAGCCGGGCTTGATGCTGATGAACCCGCCGTATGGCGAACGGATCGTGGTGCGCGGCGAGCGCCGCATGGCGCAGGACGAAATGCCGCGCGACGAGGCCGAGGAGGCCGCCGCCAACCAGTTCGCCAGCGCCTTCGCCACCACGCTCAAGCAGAACTTCGCGGGCTGGCAGGCCTGGGTCTTTACCGGGGATCTGTCGATGCCAAAACGCCTGCGGCTGAAGGAATCGCGCCGCACGCCGCTCTACAACGGCAATATCGAGTGCCGCCTGTTCCGCTTTGACATGGTGCGGGGCGGCAACCGTGGGCCGCAGCCGGCCTGAATGGCCGGCGGCCGACGCGGCGGCCGCCTGAACCTCAGGGCCGCTTGCGGCCCGTCAGCGTGTCCGGATTGCGCGCGAAGTCGGCCAGGAAGGCTTGCTGGCTGACCACCGGCTCCTGCAGCAGGTGGCGCGGCAGGTCGAACAGGGCGTAGACATATTCCTCGCGCCCCTCGCAGCGTTCGGCCGGCAGGCAATATTGCTCCCAGTCGACGCAGGCTGGCGTGTACATGCCGTTGCCGGGCCAGAAGAAGGGCACCAGGCGGCCTTCGCGCAGCCCTTCGATCAGCGCCGCCGGCGCGTCGTAGGCCTCGGCCGATTCGACCTGGCTCATCAGCCCGACGCGGGTTTCGATCACCATCAGCGTGGCATGGCCCTGCGCCGTCAGCATCAGGATGCCGACCGGATTGGGGTACAGGTAGTACTCGACAAAGCCATAGCGCGCGGTGATCTGCCGCACGCGCTCGGTCATGGCAGGATCCGACAGGAACGAGTACGAATGCCGCGTCAGCAGTTCGCGCAAGGTGCGCGACAGCGTGGCGAAGTACTGTTGCTGCAAGGCATCGATTTCCTGGCTCAGGCGCTCGACCATATTGGCTTCGTGCTTTTTCACGTAGCGGTCGATCAGGCCATGGTTGAAGCCCTGCACGGCGATGCTTTCGTCCGCGGTGCCGGTCAGCAGGATGGTCTTGCACGGCAGGTCCTGCAGCGCCTGGCAGAATTCCAGCCCGTCCATCTGCGGCATCGAATAGTCCACCACGATCACGCCCGGCTGCAGGAAGCGGTTGACGTCGTGGATCTGGCGGTGGATGCGGTCGATGTCGAGCTGCACGGTGCGCCGCTCGGTGAGGAAGGTCAGGTCGTCGTGCGTGACCCGCACCGGCAGGAAGGCGGGAAAGCGGGTGGCGTAGGCGTCGCGGATCCATTGCAGCGCTTCGCGCGGGTCCGTGAACGTGACCACCGCGCGAGACGCGTCCATCTGGAAAGCCAGGCTGTCGATGAACGACTTGCTGTCATCGACCAGGACGGTCAGGATCGGGTGATGGAAGACCGACAGGTTCCGGTCGTGCGGGTTGAAGGTCATGGTGCGTTCGGGCCATGCGGCAACGCTGGGAATTCAGCGCAGGCCAGTATAACGCGCTGCCGCCACGGCGGGCGGCAACGCGTCGTGTCCTGCACGGATTCCGGACGACCGCGTGGTTAATCGACCGCCTTGAACATATCCTCGACCACCTTCTTGGCATCGCCGAACACCATCATGGTCTTGTCCATGTAGAACAGTTCGTTGTCCAGCCCGGCGTAGCCGGCGGCCATCGAGCGCTTGTTCACGATGATGGTCTTGGCCTTGTAGGCCTCCAGGATCGGCATGCCGGCGATCGGCGATTTCGGATCGGTCTTCGCCGCCGGGTTCACCACGTCGTTGGCGCCGAGCACCAGCACCACGTCGGCCTGGCCGAACTCGCTGTTGATGTCTTCCATCTCGAAGACCATGTCGTACGGCACTTCGGCTTCGGCCAGCAGCACGTTCATGTGGCCCGGCATGCGGCCCGCCACCGGGTGGATCGCGTACTTCACGGTCACGCCCTTCTCGTGCAGCTTCTCGGTCAGTTCCTTGAGCGCGTGCTGGGCACGCGCCACGGCCAGGCCGTAGCCCGGCACGATGATGACCGTCTCGGCATTGCCCATCAGGAAGGCCGCGTCATCGGCGGAGCCCGATTTCACGTTGCGCTGGGCCTGCGCACCGGCCGCGCCGGCCGCTGCCGCTTCACCGCCGAAGCCGCCCAGGATCACGTTGAAGAACGAACGGTTCATCGCCTTGCACATGATGTACGAGAGGATGGCACCGGACGACCCCACCAGCGAG
This sequence comes from Cupriavidus sp. 21MJTG02-4, assembly GCF_057798975.1. Taxonomy (NCBI): domain Bacteria; kingdom Pseudomonadati; phylum Pseudomonadota; class Betaproteobacteria; order Burkholderiales; family Burkholderiaceae; genus Cupriavidus; species Cupriavidus sp. 21MJTG02-4. Next base: position 184,807 of record NZ_JBYOJP010000002.1, read on the forward strand.
CCGGCGATGATCAGCATCGGGTTGTTCAGCGAGAAGCCGATACCGGCGGCCGCCCAGCCCGAATACGAGTTCAGCATCGACACCACCACCGGCATGTCGGCGCCGCCGATCGGGATGATGATCAGCACGCCGAGCACGAAGGCGATGGCCAGCATCACCAGGAAGGGCAGCCAGTCCTGCGTCATGAAGAACGCGATGCCGAAGCCGACCATCGCAACCGCCAGCGCCAGGTTCAGCATGTGCTGGCCGGGGAAGACCACTGGCGCGCCCTGGAACAGGCGGAACTTGTAGCGCCCGGCCAGCTTGCCGAAGGCGATCACCGAACCGGAGAACGTGATGGCGCCGACGAAGCAGCCGATGAACAGCTCGATGCGGTTGCCAGTCGGGATCTCATGCGAGCCCGCAGGTGCGATGCCAAACGCCGAAGGCTCGGCCACCGCCGCCACGGCAATGAACACTGCGGCCAGACCGATCAGCGAGTGCATCGCCGCGACCAGTTCGGGCATCTTGGTCATCTCGACCTTCTTCGCCACATAGGCGCCGACGCCGCCGCCCACCACCAGCGCGCCGAAGATCAGCGCCAGGCCCGAGCCGACCGAGGACTGCGCCGTGCCCGCCGCCAGGAACTCGTTCTTGAGCTTGATGATCAGCACCAGCGTGGTGACCACGGCAATGGCCATGCCGATCATGCCGAAGGCATTGCCCTTGCGGGCCGAAGCCGGATGCGAAAGCCCCTTGAGCGCCTGGATGAAGCACACCGAGGCGACCAGGTAGAGCAGGGTGACAAGGTTCATGCTGACGAGTTCGGTCATCACGCACCTCCCTTGGCACCGGCCTTGGCCTTGGGCTCTTTCTTCTTGAACATCTCCAGCATGCGCTGGGTCACCAGGAAGCCGCCGAACACGTTGACGGCGGCGAGAGCGACTGCCAGCGTGCCCATGATGCGGCCCGTGGCGCCCTCGGTGAGGCCGGCCGCCAGCATGGCGCCGACGATGATGATGGCCGAGATTGCATTGGTCACGGCCATCAGCGGGGTGTGCAGCGCGGGCGTTACCGTCCACACCACGTGGTAACCCACGTAGATCGCCAGCACAAAGATGATCAGGTTGATCACCGTGTGGTTCACCATCTCCATCGACTTCTCCTCCCTTGCATTGAATCCTGGATGCCGCTTGCGTTGTCTGTATTGGTATGCGAACGACCGGGATGTCGCGGGCCGCTAAGGCGCCTGCGCCCGCACCGGTGCCAGCGTTGCCGCCGCCGCGCCTGGCGCCGGAAAGACACGGGCCCAGTCGCGCTTCATGCTCACCACGGTCCAGCCGCGTTCTGCCGCGGCTTTCAGCGACGCGCCGTCGTTTTCCGCATACGCGGATTCGCGCTCGGCGTCGTCATGGTTGACCAGCAGCTGGAACGACGGCCCCTTGCGCGCCTGCGAGTACGACAGCATGGCGATATCGCCCTTGCCGCCGACATTGCCGGCCGCGAACACTGGCCGCTTGCCGATCTGCAGCGCAATGTTGACCGGCTTCATCTGCTTGTCGTTGAAGCTTTCGATCTTCGGCTCGCGCCAGATTTCGTTGTCGCGGCCGCTTTCGCGGAACTGTGCGGCAAGCCGCGAACCGATCACCTGTTGCGGAGGAATGCCGTAGTACGACTGCGACACGGCGCGCATGAAGTCGGTCGTGCCGCCCGAGCAGATCCAGGTCTGGTAGCCATGGGCGCGCAGCAATGCCAGCACTTCCAGCATTGGCTGGTAGGTGCCTTCGCGCAGCGGCGCCTTGGATTTCGGATGGCGCGCATTGGCGAAGTAGCGCCGCGCGTCTTCCTGGAAGGCGTCGAGCGATGTGTTGCCGTAGAGCTCGTTGAGCAGGCGCACGGCGCCTGCCTCCCCGGTGGATTTGAAATAGGCCGCGGGGTCGGCCAGGAATTCCTTGTAGGGCGAACGACCGGCCAGTGCCGGTTCGGCCCGCGCGCGCTCCTGCGCGCGGCTGACCACGAACAGCAGCTCCACCACCGGGTCTTCACGCCACAGCGTGCCGTCGTTGTCGAACACGGCGATGCGGTCTTCCGGCGCGACGAACTCGGGGCTGCCCGGCGTGGTGGTCTTGCTGACGAAATGCAGGATGGACTGCTTGGCGGCCCCATCGCGCCATGCGGGCAAGGGGTCAAGCAGCCTGGGGCCGCTGGTGGCGGCAGCGCTGGCGGAACCGGACGCACTGCCGCCGCCCGATGTCCCGCACGCCGCGCACAAGGCCAGCAGACCGATGCCGGCCGCCTGCGCGAACCGCATGCCAAGGCGGGCACGCCACGGTGCCGCCCTCGCTACGGAATTCCGACACAGGCTGGCCGTCATGGGCTTACACCTTCTTGATTTCCTTGATGCCGTTCTTCTCGTCGACCAGGATGATCTTCGGCTTGTACGTGGCGATCTGCTCCTCGGTCATCGGCGCGTAGGTGCAGATGATCAGATGGTCGCCGATATGCGCGCGGCGCGCGGCGGCGCCGTTGAGCGAGATCTCGCCGCTGCCGCGCCGGCCCTTGATGATGTAGGTGGAGAAGCGTTCGCCGTTCTGCACGTTGTACAGGTCGATCTTCTCAAACTCCTTCATGTCGGCAGCTTCGAGCAGGTCCTCGTCGATGCCGCACGAACCCTCGTAGTGGAGGTCCGCCTGCGTCACGGTGACGCGGTGGAGCTTGGCGCGGAGCATGATGCGTTGCATGGGTGATACGTCCTTATATTGATGCGGAATGCAGCCGGCGCCCGCGGGCGCCGGGAAGACTCACGCCGCCTTGCGCACGACTTCGCCGCTGTTGCACATCAGGCAGGCCGCGACAATGTCGTCTTCGAGGTTCAGCGTGAACTGGGCGTCCTTGTCGATGACCAGCTTGAGGAAATCCAGCACGTTGCGGGCATAGAGCGCCGAGGCGTCGGCCGCGACCATGCTGGCGAGGTTGGTGTGCCCGATCAGGGTGACGCCATTGCGCTCGACCACTTCGTCGGCCACGGTCAGCGGGCAGTTGCCGCCTTGCGCGGCGGCCAGGTCGACCACCACCGAGCCCGGCTTCATCTGCTGCACGGTGGCTTCCTGCAGCAGCACCGGTGCCTTGCGGCCGGGGATCAGCGCGGTGGTGATGATGATGTCGGCCTGCTTCGCCCGCTCGTGCACCAGTTCGGCCTGGCGGCGCATCCAGTCGGGCGGCATCGGGCGGGCATAGCCGCCGACGCCCTGCGCGATCTCGCGTTCTTCGTCGGTGATGAACGGCACGTCCAGGAACTTGCCGCCGAGCGATTCGATCTGTTCCTTCACGGCCGGTCGCACATCCGAGGCCTCGATCACCGCGCCCAGGCGCTTGGCCGTGGCGATGGCCTGCAGGCCGGCCACGCCGGCGCCGAGGATCAGCACGCGCGCCGCCTTGACGGTGCCCGCGGCGGTCATCAGCATCGGCATGAATCGCTGGTAATAGTGCGCGGCGATCAGCACGGCCTTGTAGCCGGCGATATTGGCCTGCGAGGAGAGCACGTCCATGCTCTGCGCGCGCGTGGTGCGCGGCGCGGCTTCGAGCGCGAAGGCGGTGATCGATGCTGCCGCCATGCGCGCATTGTTCTCGACATCGAACGGGTTGAGCATGCCCACCAGCACCGAGCCCGGCTTCATCTGGGCCAGCTCCGCGGCTTCCGGCGCGCGTACCTTCAGCACCAGGTTGGCGCCAAGCGCCTCGGCGGCACTGCCGATGGTGGCGCCGACGGCCTCGTAGGCGCTGTCGGGCTGGCTGGCCCGTACGCCGGCACCCGCCTGCACCACAACCTTGTGGCCCTGGGCGACATACTTCTTGACGGTTTCAGGGGTGGCGGCGACACGCGTCTCGCCGGCCCGCGTCTCCTGCGGGATGCCGATGTACATCGTCAATTTCTCCTTTGCTGGCGTCATATCTGATGGGCGGGCCGACGTCTGGCCCGTTGCGCGCCAACGGTTGTTGACACCCGCAGCGCACAATTTTTCACGCAGCTTACAGGAATCTGACCATTGTTGGTGACTGATCGGTCGGGTATTGCAAGGGTGGCGCGAGACGGTTGGACCGCCGCCGCCGCCGCGCTGCACAATGCCGGCGCAACCGGTAAAATGCCGAATTGCCTAAAAAATGTGCATCATGCCACGTGACTGGAATGCCAGCGTGACGGTTGCCGCGGTCATCGAGCGCGGCGGGCGGTTCCTGCTGGTGGAAGAAGAAACCCGTGATGGCCTGCGGCTGAACCAGCCGGCGGGCCATCTTGATCCGGGCGAAAGCCTGATCCGCGCCGTCATCCGCGAAACGCTGGAGGAGACCGCGCACACCTTCGAGCCGCGCGCACTGCTGGGCTGCTACATGGGCCGCGCGGCGTCGTCGCGCACGGATTCAGACGTGACCTATGTGCGCTTTGCCTTCACCGGCGACCTCGGCTCGCTCGACGCGGGCCGCCAGCTCGATACCGGCATCGTGCGCACCGTGTGGATGAGCGCCGACGAGATCCGCGCCTGCCCCGAGCGCCACCGCACGCCGCTGGTGCTGGCCTGCATCGACGACTATCTGGCCGGCAAGCGCTTTGCGCTTGATGCGCTCTACACGCACCCGTCCGTCCTGGCCACCGGAGACGCATTGTGAGCGGCAAGCGGGTCGTGGTCGGCATGTCGGGCGGGGTCGATTCGTCGGTGACCGCGTGGCTGCTCAAGCAGCAGGGCTATGAGGTCATCGGCCTGTTCATGAAGAACTGGGAAGACGATGACGACAGCGAATACTGCTCCACGCGGCAGGACTGGCTCGACGTGGTGTCGGTGGCCGACCTGATCGGCGTGGATGTCGAGGCCGTGAACTTTGCCGCCGAGTACAAGGACCGCGTGTTCGCGGATTTCCTGCGCGAGTATTCCGCTGGCCGCACACCGAACCCCGACGTGCTGTGCAATGCCGAGATCAAGTTCAAGGCCTTTCTCGACCACGCCATGTCGCTGGGCGCGGAAACCATCGCCACGGGCCACTATGCGCGCGTGCGGCAGAACGCGGCGGGCCGTTTCGAGCTGCTCAAGGCGGTGGACCACACCAAGGATCAGAGCTACTTCCTGCATCGCCTGAACCAGGCGCAGCTTTCGCGCACGCTGTTCCCGCTGGGCGAGATGCCGAAGACCCGCGTGCGCGAGATTGCTGCCGAGATCGGCCTGCCGAACGCGAAGAAGAAGGACTCGACCGGCATCTGCTTTATCGGCGAGCGGCCGTTCCGCGATTTCCTGAACCGCTACCTGCCGACCAAGCCGGGGCCGATGAAGACGCCCGATGGCAAGGTGGTTGGCGAGCATATCGGGCTGGCCTTCTACACGCTCGGGCAGCGCAAGGGCATCGGCCTGGGCGGCAGCCGCGACGGCAACGGCGACGCGTGGTATGTGGCGCGCAAGGACATGGCCAGCAATACGCTGTATGTCGTGCAGGGCCACGATCATCCGTGGCTGCTCACGCCCACGCTGGCCGCGGCCGACCTGTCCTGGGTGGCGGGCGAGCCGCCTGCTGCCGGTGCCGCCATGGCGGCGAAGACGCGCTACCGCCAGAGCGATGCGCCGTGCGTGGTCGAGGGGGTCGATGGCGACACGCTCAGTCTCTCGTTTGCCGAAGCGCAGTGGGCGGTGACGCCGGGCCAGTCGGCGGTGCTGTATGACGGCGATGTCTGCCTGGGCGGCGGCATCATCCAGTCGGCGCAGTAAGCGTGCCCTGAAAGCGAAAAACGCTCGCGCAAGCGAGCGTTTTTCGTTGGCGCCATGATCAGGCCGCCGGTGGTTCCGTGTCGATGAACGACTGGCGCTTGGCGAGTTTCTCGTGGTACGCCGCCAGGTTCGGATGGCGCTCGCGCCAGTGGATTTCCGGGAAGCGGAAATCCAGGTAGGACAGCGCACAGCCTACGGCCACGTCGGCGAGCGAATAGTGGTTGCCGCTGCACCACGGGCGATCGGCCAGGTCGTTCGACATGGCGGCCAGTGCGGCGTCGATCTTGCCAAGCTGGCGCTGCACCCAGCGCTCGCTGCGCTCGTGCGGTTCGCGCTGGGTGTTTTCCAGGCGCGCCAGCAGCGCGGCATCGAGCAGGCCATCGGCCAGCGCTTCCCAGCAGTGCACTTCCAGGCGTTCGCGGCCGCCTTGCGGAATCAGGCGGCTGACCGGCGTCAGCGTGTCGACGTATTCGACAATCACGCGCGAGTCATAGATCGAGCTGCCGTCCTCCATGACAAGGCAGGGCACCTTGCCGAGCGGATTGTATTGGCCGATCACCGTATCGGCTGACCAGACATTCTCTTCGATCAACTGGTAGTCGATCTTCTTTTCCGCCATCACTACGCGCACCTTGCGCGCGTAGGGACTGGTCTGGGACGCGAACAGCTTCATTTTCTCCCCTCGAGCTTGTTATGAAGTGCATCGACGCTCGGCGGCAAGCGGCGCAGGAGCCCCTGGCTTTCAACGCTTGCCCGATGCACTTCATAACAGGCTAGTGGAATGGCGAGCGCGAGTATACCCGCGCCGCATGGCGAATGAGGCCTCGCGCACGGATGTCCCATGGCCATGCTGTAGCGTTGCCCCGGGACGGCGGCATGGGTGGTAAAATCGCCCGTTGCGCGGCGCCGGCCCGTCAGCGCCGTTCTCCGCGGAACCCACGCGGTGCGGCGCATCGGCCGCTTGCCAGTTGCCCGCGGGGTGCCTCCCACGCCTGGCGCGCCTGCGATCCATCCCGTACTCGCCCTCATTTTTCCCCGGTTGCCAGCATGTCCACCTCTTCGCTTTCGCCGCTCACCGCCCTGTCCCCCATCGATGGCCGCTATGCCTCCAAGGCCGATGCGCTGCGCGAATGGCTGTCCGAAGCGGCCTTCATGCGCAACCGCGTCAAGGTCGAAGTGCACTGGCTGATCGCACTGGCCCAGGCCGGCCTGCCCGACATGCCGAAGTTCTCCGCAGCCTCGGAAGCCGCGCTGCTGGCGCTGGTCGATAACTTCTCCGAAGCCGACGCGGCCCGCATCAAGGAAATCGAGGCCGTCACCAACCACGACGTCAAGGCGGTCGAGTACTGGCTAAAGGAGCAGGTCAAGGGCAACGCCGAACTGGAAGCGGCCAGCGAGTTCATCCACTTCGCCTGCACTTCGGAAGATATCAACAACACCTCGCACGGCATGATGCTCAAGGGCGCCCGCGAAGGCGTGGTGGTGCCGGCGCTCAAGCGCGTGCAGGCCCGCCTGGTGGAACTGGCCAAGGCCAACGCCGCCCAGCCGATGCTGTCGCGCACCCACGGCCAGCCGGCCAGCCCGACCACGCTCGGCAAGGAAATGGCCAACGTGGCCGCGCGCCTGGCGCGCGCCATCGAGCGCATCGAACGCGTGGAGCTGCTCGGCAAGATGAACGGCGCCGTGGGCAACTACAACGCGCACCTGTCGGCCTACCCGACGTTCGACTGGGAAGCGTTTTCGAAGCAGGTCATCGAAACCCGCCTGGGCCTGACCTTCAACCCGTACACCATCCAGATCGAACCGCACGACTACATGGCCGAGCTGTTCGACGCCGTGGCGCGCGCCAACACCATCCTGCTGGACCTGAACCGCGACATCTGGGGCTATATCTCGGTCGGCTACTTCAAGCAGAAGACCAAGGCCGGCGAGATCGGCTCGTCGACCATGCCGCACAAGGTCAACCCGATCGACTTCGAGAACTCGGAAGGCAACCTGGGCCTGGCCAATGCGGTGCTGCGCCACCTGTCGGAGAAGCTGCCGGTGTCGCGCTGGCAGCGCGACCTGACCGATTCGACCGTGCTGCGCAATATCGGCGTGGCCTTCGGCTACAGCCTGCTGGCCTACGAGGCCTGCCTGCGCGGCCTGGGCAAGCTGGAAACCAACCCGGAACGCCTCAACGAAGACCTCGACAACTGCTGGGAGGTGCTGGCCGAGCCGGTGCAGACCGTGATGCGCCGCTTCGGCGTGCCCAACCCGTACGAGCAGCTCAAGGAGCTGACGCGCGGCAAGGGCATCTCGCGCGAGGCGCTGCAGACGTTCATCACCGGCCTGGCCATTCCGCAGGACGCCAAGGACCTGCTGCTGGCCATGACGCCGGCGAGCTACATCGGCAAGGCTATCGTTCTGGCCGAGCGGATCTGACGCGCCTCTCCGCTTGAAGCAAGAAAGCCACCCGATCGGGTGGCTTTTTTGCTTGTTTTGAAGGAAAGGGCAGGGGCGCGCCCTGCGACAGAATGCCACTTCAAATCATTTGAATAACTTAATTAAGGACTGTCCTGCATGCGCGCACACTCCGCCGCAATAATGCGAGAATCTGAAGCGCGGGGCCAGATTTCCCGTTGCAGACTTGCCCAAAGATTGTGAAATGCCCGCGACAAGGGCTGAGGAATTTGATGCGTTCGAACGCTACTGCTACCGGCTACGGTGCCACGGCCATCGGCCTGCACTGGATCATTGCCTTGCTGATCTTCGCCGCCTTCGGGCTGGGCTGGTACATGACCGGCATCCCCGGGCTGACGCCAACCAAGCTCAAGCTGTTCTCGTGGCACAAATGGCTCGGCGTGACCGTGTTCATCATCGCCGTGCTGCGCGTGCTCTGGCGCGCCACGCATGCCGCGCCGCCGGTCGCACCGGGTACGCCGGCGTGGCAGGCCAGGGCCGCCGCGGGCGCCCATCACCTGCTCTACGTGCTGATCATCGTGGTGCCGGTCACGGGTTACCTGTACAGCCTGGCCGCGGGCGTGCCCGTGGTCTACCTGGGCCTGTGGAAGATGCCCGTGCTGATCGAGGCCAATGAAGAGCTCAAGGCCGTCTTCAAGGTCGCGCATGTCGCGCTGAACTACCTGATGGCGGGCGTGGTGACGGTGCACGCGGCCGCTGCCATCAAGCACCAGGTCGTCGATCGCGACGGCACGCTTGGCCGCATGCTGCCGTTCCTGCGCTAGGCCTCGCGACCGGAGCAGGTCGCTCCGGTCGTTGCTGTTCGGGAAATCCCATTTCGGTTCTGATGCGCGGCGCAGCGCGCCGCCCACTGACAGGAGTCATTGATGAAACGCATTCCCCGCCCCGGTTCGCTGCTGCTGGCCGCCGTGCTGGCCACCACCGGAGTCGCCGCCAACCTTGCCTGGGCGCAGATCGACACCGCCAAGAGCTCTGTGACCGCGGTGGCGCGCCAGATCGGCGTGCCCATGGAAGGCAAGTTCAAGAAGTTTGACGCCAACGTCGACTTCGATCCCGCCAAGCTGGCGACGTCGTCGGCCAAGGTCGAGATCGACGTGTCGAGCTTTGAGATCGCCGACGCCGAGACCACCAAGGAAGTGAAGGGCAAGGACTGGTTTGACGCGGCGAAGTACCCGAAGGCCGTGTTCCAGTCCACCAGCATCAAGAACGGCACGCCGGGCAAGTACGAGGTGGCCGGCAAGCTGACCATCAAGGGCAAGACCCAGGACATCGTCATCCCGGCCACGTATCGCCAGGACGGCGCTGCCCAGGTGTTCGAAGGCGTGCTGCCGATCAAGCGCACGGCCTTCAATATCGGCGACGGTGAATGGAAGGATACTTCCGTGGTCGCCGACGACGTGCAGATCAAGTTCCATATCGTGACGGCAGCAAAGAAGTGAAGGCCGGCTGCGCCGGTCTTCTCGAACTGAACAGCTGTTGCCATTCCCGTTGATGTTCCTCTCCAACCTTTTGTCGGGAGATCCCATGAAACTGCGTACCCTCATGACCGCCGTGGCGGCCGTTGCTGCAACCGCCGCCTTCGGCGTGGCTTCGGCCAACACCGTGACCTATAACCTCGATCCGACCCACACCTACCCGAGCTTCGAGGCCGACCACCTCGGCGGCCTGTCGACCTGGCGCGGCAAGTTCGAGAAATCCAGCGGCGTGGTCACGCTGGACCGCGCCGCCAAGAGCGGCACGGTGGACGTGAAGATCGATCCGGCCTCGATCGACTTTGGTAATTCCAAGCTGAACCAGCACGCCAAGAGCCCGGACATGTTCGATGTCGAGGCCTTCCCGGAAGCGAGCTACAAGGGCAAGTTCAGCAAGTTCAAGGGCGATGTCCCGACCGAAGTGGAGGGCGTGCTGACCCTGCGCGGCGTATCCAAGCCGGTCAAGCTGGAAATCCGCGACTTCAAGTGCATCCAGCACCCGATGCTCAAGCGCGAGGCTTGCGGCGCCGACGCGGTTGGCCAGTTCAACCGTGCCGACTTCGGTCTCGACTATGGCGTGAAGATGGGCTTCAACCCGCAGGTCAAGCTGGCGATCCAGGTCGAAGGCGTCCGCGCGGAGTAATACCCGGGGCTGCAGCCCAATTTGAGAAGGCCGGCCTTGCCGGCCTTTTTTAGTTGCCGCATGCTTGCCCACACTTGTACTCGGGAGTACGGGGGGACGTTTCATCCACTTGGTTGTATGGGCCGCTCTTGCCACAGTACAATGGCTCGCAGCAAATTGTCTTGAATCAGATTCTTCCCGATCCAGGCAGGAAACCGGGGCGCGTACCGCCGGTGACCAAGCCTCCAACAGGCATTCGCGCACCCGACATGAGCATTCGCTGTACATTCCGAAAACGGTAGCCGTCTCCGCGACCCTGTCGCCCCTCCTGTGCTGTACCTGGCCATCCGGTCCGTCCGGCTGCATGGCCACCAGCCTTTCTCGGATTTCCCTGGCGTAATACCGTGTATTCCAAAACGCAAATCGATCCGGTAGTCAGCTTTCGCAACTCGCAGGGCGAGCAGGTGCGGGGCACGATCATCAATCTCCAGAGAAAGTCTCTGGTGATGGAAATCTACAATCCGTATTCGATCGTGCAGGTCAGCGAGGTGCTGAGCGAACTCAGCATCCGCATGGGGCCCAAGAACGCCTATCTCGGCAAGGCCGTGGTGATGAGCCTGGTGAATACCGGCCTGACCGCGGTCGTGTCGCTCACGCTGATCGACGAGTGGCTGGAGCTGAGCAACCTCGACAACGAGCCGAATTCGGTCGCGCGCGAGTCGCAGCGCTTCGTGCAGGACTGGAACGAGCGTTTCAATATCCGGCGCGACTACCAGATCGTGGTCAACGAAATGCGCGCGTTCCTGTCGGAGGTTTCGCGCTGGGTCGAGCAGGTCGACATGTCCAGCGCGTTGCCCAAGGAGGGCGATACGCTGCGCATGGACGTATTCGAAGAGCTGGCCACGCCGATCGCCCTGAAGATACGCCACTATTCCGCCGTGCTCGATGGCGAAGCCGCGAACGTGCCGGAAGAGCAGACCGTGATGCACCGCACTTTCACGCAGGCGGCGCTGCATCCCTTGCTGCTGCGCTCCCCGTTCGTGTTTCGCACCTACACCAAGCCGCTCGGCTACGCGGGCGACTATGAGATGGTGAACCAGATCCTCTCGGATCCGCGCGAGGGCCCGAACACCTATTTCCAGATCGTCAACGCGACCTTCCTGCAGTCCTCCGTGGCCGCTGCCCACCGCAACCGCATCGACCTGCTGGTCGATTTCCTGGTGCGCGTGGCCGAGCAGGCCAAGGCCGCGGGCAGGCCGTTTCGCCTGCTTAATGTCGGTTGCGGGCCCGCGGTGGAGATCCGCCGTTTCATTGCCGAGTACCCGGAACCGCAGTGGCTGTCGTTCCAGCTGCTCGACTTCAGCGAGGAAACGCTGGATTACACCCGCGCGCGCATCGATGAAAGTTGCCGGCTGGCCGGTGTGAAGGTCGATGTCGAATACGTCCATCACTCTGTGCATGAGCTGCTCAAGCGGCGCATCGAGATTGATCCGTCGCTGCGCGAGTTCGACGGGGTCTATTGCGCTGGCCTGTTCGACTACCTGTCGGATCGCGTTTGCGCGCGCCTGCTTAATTATTTCTCGTCGCGCACGCATCCCGAGGGGCGCATCCTGGCCACTAACGTTCACGTCAACAATCCGGAACGGTACAGCATGGAACATATGCTGGAGTGGTACCTGATCTATCGCGATGAGGCGGGCATGCAGGCGCTGCTGCCCTCCAACACGCGTGACGGCCGCACGTACGTTGATGTCACCGGCGTCAATGTGTTCGTCGAAGCCGTCGTGACCGATCCGGCCAAGGCCTGACCACCATGTTGAAACGGACTGCAGGGCAGTATTCCCGGTACGAGGCCGAGCTGGGCGACTTCCGCCTGATCTCGAGCCGGGCCGGCGCGCTGACGGCCATCGTGCTGGTGATGGCTGGCGTCGGACTCGACTACGGCATCTATCCCGGCCACCAATTGCAGTTCTTCGTGGCACGCCTGGTCGTCTCGGTATTGATCGGGCTGATTTTCCTGCTGCTGGTGAAGGGGGCCGGACGGCGCTTTGTCCAGCCGCTCACGTTGGCCTGGCTGCTGCTGCCGCAGGTGATGATCGCCTGGATGATTGCCACGACCGACGGCGCTTCCTCGATCTACTATGCGGGACTGAACCTTGTCATCTTCGCGGTCGGCATAGCGATGCCCATGGGCCTGTGGCAGACCGTCGGCTTTGGCGCGGTGACCTATCTGCTGTACTTCGTGGCCTGCCTGGTCCATCCCGAAGGCCTGGCACAGAATGGGCACTTCCTCGTCAATTCGCTGTTCATCGTGTTTTCGATCGTGGCCAGCGCCGTGTACACGTTCATGAACGAGCGCGGGCACTTTCACCTGATCCGGCTCAAGCAGGAGCTGGCGGGCAAGAACGAGGAACTGGCCGACATCAACCGCCGGCTCGCGGACATCAAGGGCCAGATGCTGCAGCAGGAAAAGATGGCGGCCATCGGTACGCTCGCGGCAGGCCTGCTGCATGAGGTGAACAATCCGGTCAACTTCTGCCTGATGGCCATCGAGGTGGCCATGGAAGAGCCGCAGGCCAAGGAAAATCCGTCGCTGGAGGAATGCCTGGTCGATGCCAAGCAGGGCATGCAGCGCATCCAGCATATCGTGTCGGACCTGAAAACCTTCGCCTACCGCAAGCCCGGGGCCGAGGTCGAAGGCACGCCGTTCCTGTTCGAGAAGGCGCTCGATTCCTCCATCCGCCTCACGGCCCACGAGCTGCGAGGCGTCAAGGTGACGCGCGAACTGCCCGATGACACGTTGGTGCTCGGCGACGAAGCGGCCGTCATCGGCGTGCTGATCAACCTGTTCTCCAATGCCGCGCTGGCGATGCGCAAGGCAGGCACGGTGGCGCCGGCCATCCATACCACGATCCGTTGGGTGGAAAGCCGCCTGCATGTGCGAGTCCAGGACAACGGCCCGGGCATTGCGCCGGAGAACCTGGCGCGCGTGTTCGAGCCGTTCTTTACGACGCGCGACGTAGGGCAGGGGCTGGGGCTGGGCCTGTCGATCAGCTATGCGGTGATCGAGCGGCACGGTGGCCAGCTGTTTGCCGAGAGCGAATTCGGCAAGTGGGCCGCCTTCAGTTTCGACCTGCCGCGCGCGGAGTGATCTGGCCATGAGCGAAGTCCAGCAGGCACGGCCGACCGTGCTCTACGTCGACGATGAAGACATGGCGCTCAAGTACTTTGCGCGCGCCGTGGGCAACGAGTATGAAGTCCTGACCGCCGCCGGCGCCGACGAGGCGATCGACATTCTGCGTGGCGCCGGCGCGCGCACGGCCATCCTGGTCACCGATTTCCGCATGCCGGGACGGGACGGCGGCGACCTGTTGCGCCAGGTGGCCGAGGAATTCCCGCAGATCGTCCGGATTCTCGTCACGGCGTATGCCGACAAGGACGTGCTGCTGCAGACCGTCAACAGCGGCGAAGTGTTCCGCATCCTGGAAAAGCCGCTGAGCGTCGGCGATGTGCGCAACGTCCTGCGCCTGGCCGTGGAGCGCTCGCGCGAGCGGGCGCTGCGGCAGCAGCGGCTGATGGCGATCGACGAAACGCTGGCCTTCCTGGCCCACGAGCTGAATACGCCGCTCGCGGCCATTGCCAATTTCGCGCGCGGCATCGAGGGGCGCGTGACGGCCGAATACACCGCGCAGCGCCAGGGCGAGATCGGCCAGGCCGCCAGCGCCATGCGCGACAACGCCCAGTATTGCCTGGCGGTGCTGTCGTCGTTCCTGCAATCGGTGCGCAGCAGCGCGGGCAGCACGCCGGCGCGGCAGGAGCCGGGCACCGAAGTGAGCGCGGGCGCGCTGGTCGCGTCGCTGCTCGATAGCTATCCGTTCAATGCCGACCAGCGCAACTGGGTCCAGGTGGAGATACACGGCGATTTTCCCGTGCAGACGCTGCCCAACTGCGTGGCGCTGGTGCTTTCCTCGGTCATGAGCAATGCGCTGCGCGCGCTTGGCGACGTCGGTGCGCCCCTGCTGCGCTTTGTCGTGGTGTCGAAGCCGCGGCAGGAGATCCGCATCTGCGACAACGGGCCGGGGATTCCGCCCGAGGTGATGGAGCGCCTGCTGGTGGACCCCGTCACCACTCACGCGGGGGCCGGCGGCAGCGGCCTCGGCATGATTTTCTGCAACCGCGTCATGCAGTCGTTTGGCGGCGGCATCCGGATCGCCTCAGCGTCCGGAGCCGGCACGACCGTGACGCTGGACTTCCCAAATTTCAAGAATCGAATGAACAGGAGTGACCGATGAACGAACCGAATGCCACCCAGGCACCACCCCCGGCGATTCTGTTCGTCGACGACGAAGCCACGGCCGTGAAGTATTTCCAGCGCGCGATCGGCGCGCTGGCCCCTGTGGTGACCGCCGGCTCGGTGGAGGAGGGCAAGGCACTGCTCGAGGCGCACGCCGACAGCCTTGCGGTACTGGTGTCCGACCAGCGCATGCCGGGCGAGTATGGTAACGAGCTGCTGCGCCATGCGCGCGAGCGCTATCCCCATATCGTGCGGATCCTGACCACCGCGTATTCGGAACTGGACCAGACCGTCGAGGCCGTCAACCAGGGGCAGATCCACCGCTACATCAAGAAGCCGTGGGACATCACCGCGCTGCGCATGGAACTGAAGCAGGCGCTGGAGATGGCCGGCCTGCGCAAGGAGCGCGACCAGCTCGTGCGCGAAAAGCTGAGCGTGCTGCAGACCCAGACCGTGGCCACGCGCATCGGCATGATCCACGCGCTGTGCGCGAGCCTGATCGGCCCGGGCCGCTTCCAACCCGTCGAGACCTACCTGGCCGGCACGGAGCTGGGCGGCGCGCGCAATGCCGAACCCGACTGGCAGCGCATGGACTATGCCGACCTGGTGGGCGCCGAGAGCGAGCGCAGCGGCACCTTCGGCCATGCCGTGGGGACGCAGCTGGCGGCTTTGCGCACGCGCCATGCCGGGCGCGGCGCCGCCGATGCGCTGCAGGTCGTGGCCGAGGCGCTGGGCGACAGCACCGTGCGCCGCGAAGGCGAGACGGTGGTATGGACCGCACCGTCCGCGCTCAGCGAATTCCTGGCCAAGCCGGTGGGCGAGGCGGTTTCTGCGCAGCACGCGGCGTGGCTGGCCAGCCTACTGTGGCTCGAAGAAGCCGGCGGCGCGCTGCAGTTCACGCGCGAAGGCGAGACCATTGCCTGCCGTGCCGGCACACGCACGGCCAGCTTTTCGACGGACCGGCTGGCGATCTGGATCGAGCGGTTTTCGGAACGGGGGTGAGGCTGTGCTGTGATCGGAGGCGTGCTGCCGTCACGGATCATGACAGGAGCGGGATCAGCCGTATGGGCTGGTCCCGTTTTTCATGGATGAGGGGGCTGGCCAATGCTGACGGATTAGTCGTCCGCTCCCAGCTCCGCCTCGTAGTTCCGGCCACCATGGAACAGGCCGGTAATGAATACCTGGTCCCCTTCCACCAAGTACGCAATCACTGTGCGCCCCCGATAGTGGGTGATGCGCAATCCTGGCTGAAGGTCATGGCGCATGGTGCGCCGATGCGGAAAGGTAGTGAGGCTCTCGCAATAGCCGACGATTGCATCCGTGTTGCGCAGCGACCGCCGCGGAGCCGGATTCATCGGCGATGTAGTGGAACAGCTCGCCAAGCCGTTCTTCGAACTCCGGCGTAAAGATGACCTGACAGGATCTCATCCTTCGCGGGTCTTCTGGGCAAGTTCTTCAGCCAGACGGGAACGGATTTCACTTGCCGTCCGGCCGCGCGATGAATCCGCCTTAATGGCCTCATAGGCTGGAACGACCTCTTCGCGCAGCCAGTTCTCCACGGTCCGGTCACGAGCGAAGAGTGCGCGAAGGCCATCTCGAATCACCTCGCTCTCGCTGGCGTACTCCCCGCTACGCACCCTTTCCTTGATGGCCTGGGCCATTTCGGTCGGAAGGGTGACGCTCAGTTGTTGAGTGGTCCGCATGGCACCCTCCTTGCGTGAGTAGGATTTAATCCTACTCTTGGACTCTGGCGCCGCCCAGTTTCACGACACCAGTCCCGCCGGTACAAGATCACTAATCCACCCGCAATGAAGAGCAAAAAAAAAAAGCGCACCCAAAGGTGCGCCTTTTTTTGTCCAGCGTCAGGCTCAGGCCTGCGCGCCGTAGTTCGGATCATCGCGATCCGTGCCTCCGGCCTTCTTGTCGCCCTTGACCAGGTCTTCGCGCTTGACGCCAAACCACATGGCCAGCGCCGCGGCAACGAACACCGACGAGTAGATACCGAACAGGATACCGACCGTCAGCGCCAGGGCGAAGTAGTGCAGGGTGGGGCCGCCGAAGAAGAACATCGACAGCACCATCATTTCGGTCGAGCCGTGGGTGATGATGGTCCGCGACATCGTGCTGGTGATCGCGTGGTCGATGACCTCGTGCGTGGTCATCTTGCGGTACTTGCGGAAGGCCTCGCGGATCCGGTCGAAGATCACTACCGACTCGTTCACCGAGTAGCCGAGCACCGCCAGGATAGCCGCCAGCACCGACAGCGAGAATTCCCACTGGAAGAACGCGAAGAAGCCCAGGATGATCACCACGTCGTGCAGGTTGGCGATGATGCCCGCCACCGCGAACTTCCACTCGAAGCGGAACGACAGGTAGATCACGATGCCGATCACCACGCACAGCAAGGCCAGCAGGCCGTCGGTGGCCAGTTCCTTGCCGACCTGCGGGCCGACGAACTCCACGCGTTGCAGCTTGACCTCAGGCGTGGCCGCCTGCAATGCGCCCATGACCTGCTCGCTCTGCTGGGCCGAGGTGACGGGCTTGCCGTCCGGGCCCTTCTGCAGCGGCAGGCGGATCATCACGTCGCGCGAGGTGCCGAAGTTCTGCACCTGCACGTCGGTATAGCCGAGCTTGCCCACCTGGCCGCGGATCTTTTCGAGATCGGCCGCCTGCTGGTAGTTGACCTCCATCACCGTGCCGCCGGTGAACTCGATCGACAGGTGCAGGCCCTTGTGCCACAGGAAGAATACGGCGGCGGCAAACGTCAGGAAGGACACCACGTTGAAGATCAACGCGTGCTTCATGAACGGAATGTCGCGCCGGATGCGGAAGAATTCCATGATGTTGTCCTGATGTATCCGTGCTTACTTGGCGACCGGGGTGTCCGCACCCGGTTTCCAGATCTGGCCGATGGCCACGCTTTGCAGCTTCTTCTTGCGGCCGTACCAGAGGTTGACCAGGCCGCGGTTGAAGAACACCGCCGAGAACATCGAGGTCAGGATGCCCAGGCAGTGCACCACGGCAAAGCCGCGCACCGGACCGGAGCCGAAGGCCAGCAGCGCCAGGCCCGCGATCAGCGTGGTGACGTTGGAGTCCAGGATGGTGGCCCAGGCGCGCTCGAAGCCGACGGCGATCGCCATCTGCGGCGAGGCACCCGCGCGCAGTTCCTCGCGGATACGCTCGTTGATTAGCACGTTGGCGTCGATGGCCATGCCCAGCACCAGCGCGATTGCGGCAATGCCCGGCAGCGTCAGCGTGGCCTGCAGCATCGACAGCACCGCAATCAGCAGCAGCAGGTTGATGCCCAGCGCCGCCACCGAGAACACGCCGAACAGCATGTAGTACAGCACCATGAACACGGCGATGGCGCCGAAGCCATAGGCGACCGAGTCAAAGCCCTTCTGGATGTTGTCCGCGCCCAGCGACGGGCCGATGGTGCGTTCCTCGATGATCTCCATGGGCGCGGCCAGCGAGCCGGCGCGCAGCAGCAGGGCTAGGTCGTTGGCGGCTTCGGTCGAGTACGAGCCAGTGATCTGGAAGCTCGAACCGAGTTCGGACTGGATCGTCGCCACGGTCAGGACTTCGCCCTTGCCCTTTTCGAACAGCACGATGCCCATCGGCTTGCCGATGTTCTCGCGCGAGACGTCGCGCAGCACGCGGCCGCCCTGGGCGTCGAGCTTGATGTTGACCGACGGGCGCTGGTTCTGGTCGAAGCCGGCCGACGCGCTTTCGATGCGGTCGCCGGTGAAGATCACCTGCTTGCGCAGGATCACCGGGGCGCCGTTGCCTTGCGTGAACAGCTCGTCGCCAAACGGAACCGGGTCGCCCGGGCGCGGGTTGCGCGGCGCGTCGGGGTCGGCCAGGCGCGCTTCCAGCGTGGCGGTACGGCCGATGATGTCCTTGGCCTTGGCGGTGTCCTGCACGCCGGGCAGCTGCACCACGATGCGGTCCGCGCCTTGCTGCTGGATCACGGGCTCGGCCACGCCAAGCTCGTTCACGCGGTTGTGCAGGGTGGTGATGTTCTGCTTGACGGCGGCGTCCTGCACGGCCTTGCGGGCGGCATCCGTAAAGGTGCCGACCACGTTGTTGCCGTCCATGGCGAAGGCGAGTTCGCGCAGGTTGTCGGCCAGGATGGCGCGCGCCTTGTTGGCGTCGTCGGCATTGCTGAAGCGCACGGTCAGCTTGTCGCCGTCGCGGTCGATGCCGCCGTGGCGAACGTTCTTGTCGCGCAGCAGGGTACGGGCATCGCCCGAAAGGCTGTCGAGCTTCTTGTCGACGGCGCCCTTCATGTCGACCTGCAGCAGGAAGTGCACGCCGCCGCGCAGGTCCAGGCCCAGGTACATCGGCAGCGCGTGCATGGCGGTCAGCCAGCGCGGCGAGCCCGAGAGCAGGTTCAGCGCGACCACGTAGGTCGGGTCGGCCGCGTCGGGGTTGAGCGTGCGCGTCAGGACGTCCTTGGCCTTGAGTTGGTCGTCGGTGGTGCGAAAGCGCGCCTTGACCGAGCCGGACTGGCCCGAAACATCGAAGAACACGCCGTCAGGCTTGAGCTGGTTCTGGGCCAGGATCTCTTCCACATGCTTCTGCATGGAAAGGTCCACCTTGACCGTAGCCTTGCCGGAGGAAACCTGCACGGCGGGCGCCTCGCCGAAGAAATTCGGCAGCGTGTAGGTGATGCCGATGGCCAGGGCCACCAGGATCACAACATATTTCCAAAGCGGATAACGATTCATCTCTGGCCAGTCATTCTGCGGTTGGCGGATTCGCCGGGGGCCCCAGGGGCACGCCGGCGGGGCCGGACCGGTTGGCAAACAGCCGCCTGGCCGCCACGGGAAGGCCTTTCAGGGGCCCACGGGCTGATCAGGCGGCTGCCAGGGCATGCACATGGGGCATGCCGGAAAAGACAAAGGGCAGTGTCGCGAACGGGAATCAGAGCGACTTCAGCGAGCCCTTCGGCAGCACCGTGGTCACGGCGTTCTTCTGCACGGTGATTTCGGTGCCTGCGGCGATTTCCAGGCTGACGTACTGGTCGGTCACCTTGGTCACCTTGCCGAGGATGCCGCCGGCCGTGACGACTTCGTCGTTCTTGGCCAGGGCTTCCAGCATGGCCTTGCTTTCCTTCTGGCGCTTCATCTGCGGGCGGATCATGATGAACCACAGCACGCCGAACATCAGGATGATGGGCAGGAAGCTCATCAGGCCACCCGCTGCGCCGCCGGCACCGGCGGTCTGGGCGAATGCATTAGAAATCAGCACGTTGATTCTCCGTCACAAAAGTCATTCAAGTAATCGACCATTCTATCACCCGACTCGGTCACGCCCCGGCATTCTAGGCCGGAATTCGGGTTTGTTCGGGTGCGTTCTGGACGACTTGCCGCTAAGGGCGGCAAGGCCGTCACAACCCCGGTATTCGACCATGCCAGGCGGGAAAGTTCTCGGCTCAGCGCGCGCCGCGCGCGCGGTCGCTGGCGAACTGGCGTCGGAAGTCGCTGAAGCGGTGCTGCTCGATCGACTCGCGCACTTCGCGCATCAGCTGGAGGTAGTAGTGCAGGTTGTGGATGGTGTTCAGGCGCGCGCCCAGGATCTCGCCGACGCGGTGCAGGTGGTGCAGGTAGGCGCGCGAGAAGTTGCGGCAGGTGTAGCAGGCGCAGCTTTCGTCGAGCGGGCGCGGGTCGTTGCGATGCGCGGCGTTCTTGATCTTGACGTCGCCGAAACGGGTAAAGAGCCAGCCGTTGCGCGCATTGCGGGTTGGCATCACGCAGTCGAACATGTCGACGCCGGCGGCCACGCCTGCCACCAGGTCTTCAGGCGTGCCCACGCCCATCAGGTAATGCGGCTTGTTGGCCGGAAGGCGCGGCGCGACGTGCTCGAGCACGCGCATCATGTCTTCCTTGGGCTCGCCCACCGACAGGCCGCCGATGGCGAAGCCGTGGAAGTCCAGCTCCGACAGGCCGGCCAGCGATTCATCGCGCAGGTCTTCAAACATGCCGCCCTGGACGATGCCGAACAGCGCATTCGGGTTGGCCAGGCGCTCGAACTCGTCGCGCGAGCGCTTGGCCCAGCGCAGGCTCATGCGCATCGACTTGGCCGCCTCTTCGTGCGTGGCAGGACGGCCCTCGATCTCGTACGGCGTGCATTCGTCGAACTGCATGACGATGTCCGAGTTCAGCGTGCGCTGGATCTGCATCGAAATCTCGGGCGACAGGAACAGCTTGTCGCCATTCACCGGCGACGCGAACGTGACGCCATCTTCGGTGATCTTGCGCAAATCGCCGAGCGAAAACACCTGGAAGCCGCCCGAGTCGGTCAGGATCGGCTTGTCCCAGCCGATGAAGCGGTGCAGGCCTTCATGCGCATTCACCACGTCCAGGCCCGGGCGCAGCCACAGGTGGAAGGTGTTGCCCAGGATGATCTCGGCGCCGATCTCGTTCAGTTCCAGCGGCGACATGGCCTTGACCGAGCCATAGGTGCCGACCGGCATGAAGATCGGCGTTTCGACCACGCCGTGGTTCAGGGTAACGCGGCCGCGGCGCGCGTTGCCGTCGGTGGTGAGGAGTTCGAAGTTGAGCATGGCGGGTTTCGGAATTCGGTTCTGGCTTCAGGGCTGGCGCGGATCCGCGGGTTTCACTGGCGGGTCAGGAACATCGCGTCGCCGTAGCTGAAGAAACGATAGCGCGCCTCGACCGCGTGGCGGTAGGCGGCGCGGATGGCTTGCACGCCGGCCAGCGCCGACACCAGCATCAGCAGCGTCGACTTGGGCAGGTGGAAGTTGGTGATCAGGGCATCGACCAGGCGGAACTGGTAGCCCGGCGTGATGAAGATATCGGTGTCGCCGCTGCCGGCGTCCAGTGTGCCGTCGGGCATCGCGGCTGATTCGAGCGCGCGCAGCGAGGTCGTGCCCACCGCAATGACGCGCCCGCCGCGCGCGCGCGTTTCGCGCACGGCGTCGGCCAGTTCCGGCGAGATGGCGTACCACTCCGAGTGCATCTTGTGTTCGGCGATATTCTCGGTGCGTACCGGCTGGAAGGTGCCGGCGCCGACGTGCAACGTCAGGAACGCGCGGCGCACGCCGGCGGCGTCGAGCCGGGCAAACAGCGCATCGTCGAAATGCAGCCCGGCGGTCGGTGCGGCCACGGCGCCCGGGTTGCGCGCATAGACGGTTTGGTAGCGCGTTTCGTCGTAGGCGTCCGGGTCGTGCGTGATGTATGGCGGCAGCGGCAGGCGTCCATACTGCTCGATCAGGTCCAGCGCGGGTGCGGGGAAGCGCAGCGTGAAGAACTGGTCGACGCGCGGGCCGACCGTGACGGCGAAGGCGTCGTCCGCCAGGTGCAGCTGGCTGCCCTCGGGCGGTGTCTTGGACGCGCGCACCTGGGCCAGCACGGTGTGGGAATCCAGCACCCGCTCCACCAGCACCTCGACCTTGCCGCCGCTACGCTTGTGGCCGAAGAAGCGCGCCTTGATCACGCGCGTGTCATTGAAGACCAGCAGGTCGTCGGGCCGCAGGTATTCGGTGATCTCGCTGAACGCGCGGTCGACCAGCCGGACAGCGTCGGGCTGCTCGCCCGGCGCCAGGCGCTCGACGACCAGCAGCCGGCTGGCGCTGCGGTCGGGCAGGGCGCTTTGGGCAATCAGTTCGGGCGGCAGCGGGAAATCGAAATCGGACAGCGTCAGCATGAGGAAACGGCAAGACCCGGCCAGGCGCTGTACGCAGCGTACGGAGCGGCAACCGGGATAGGTACAATCGGCGAATCCGATATTGTAAGGCTTGGGCGCCAGGCGCCGCCCGGCCCTGTGTGATACCCCTTATTTCTCCGCCTGCCCGACTGCCGATGCCCGGAACCGCCACCGAACCGACCCAGGACAAAGCCGCAGCCCCTGACTCAGCGCCGTCTGCAAGGGGCAAGGCCGCGGGCAAGGACAGCAAGCCGTCGTCCGCGGTCGCGCGGCTGGCCAAGATGGGCCTGCGGCGCAGCGTCGACCTGGTGCTGCACCTGCCGATGCGCTACGAGGACGAGACCACGCTGATGCCGATCGCCGAGGCGATCCGCCGCTCGGGTCTCGGTCAGGCCGCGCAGGTCGAGGGCGAGGTCATTTCCAACGAGGTCACCTTCCGTCCGCGCCGCCAGCTCGTCGTGAAGATCGCCGATGAAAGCGGCGAGCTGACGCTGCGGTTCCTGAATTTCTACGGCAGCCAGACCAAGCAGATGGAGGAAGGCGTGCGCCTGCGCGTGCGCGGCGAAGTCCGGGGCGGCTTCTTCGGTGCCGAGATGGTGCACCCGACGGTGCGCCCGGTCGCGCCCGACGAGGCCTTGCCGGACCGGCTCACGCCGGTCTATCCGGCTACGGCCGGTATTTCGCAGGCCTATCTGCGCAAGGCGATTTCCGGCGCGTTGACGCGCACGCCCATGCCGGAAACACTGCCCGCGGCCGTGCTGAAGGGGCCGCTCGCCAAGCTGAAGCTGCGCCCGCTCGCCGAATGCCTGCGCCTGCTGCACACGCCGCCACCGCAGGAAAGCGAGGCGGCGCTGGCCGACCGTTCGCATCCGGCCTGGCTGCGCATCAAGTTCGACGAACTGCTGGCCCAGCAGATCTCGCTGCGGCGTGCCCATGAGGCCCGGCGCGAAAAGAATGCACCGTCCATGCCGCGACGGGAGGGCGGCCTGCTGACGCAGTTCCTGGCCGCACTGCCGTTCCGCCTGACCGGCGCGCAGCAGCGCGTGGTCGAGGAAATCGCGGCCGACATGACCGCGCAGCACCCGATGCACCGCCTGCTGCAGGGCGACGTGGGCAGCGGCAAGACCATCGTGGCGGCGCTGGCGGCGTGCCAGGCGATCGACGCCGGCTACCAGGCCGCGATCATGGCGCCGACCGAAATCCTGGCCGAGCAGCACTACCGCAAGCTGTCGGCGTGGCTGGAACCGCTCGGCGTGCCGGTGGTGTGGCTGGCCGGCAGCCTCAAGGCGCGCGACAAGCGCGCGGCCGTGGCGCGCGTGGAATCGGGCGAGGCCCGGCTGGCGATCGGCACGCATGCGCTGATCCAGGACACCGTGCGCTTCGCCAAACTCGGCCTGTCGGTGGTGGACGAGCAGCACCGCTTCGGCGTGGCGCAGCGGCTGGCGCTGCGCGGCAAGGCCGCCGGCGCCGAGCCGGCATCGGATGTGGCTCCGGATACGGCCCCGGTCGGGCCGGAAACCGTGCCGCACCAGCTCATGATGTCGGCCACGCCGATCCCGCGCACGCTGGCCATGACGTACTACGCGGACCTCGATGTGTCGGTGATCGACGAACTGCCGCCGGGCCGCACGCCGATCGTCACGCGGCTGGTCAACGACGAGCGCCGCGACGAGGTCATCGAGCGCATTCACCATGCGGCCGCCGAGGGCCGGCAAGTCTACTGGGTCTGCCCGCTGATCGAGGAAAGCGAGGCGATGCAGCTGCAGACCGCCGTGGAGACCTACGAAACGCTGGTTGCCGCCTTGCCGGACCTGCGCGTCGGGCTGGTCCACGGCCGCCTGCCGCCGGCCGAGAAGGCGTCCGTGATGGACGATTTCAGCGCCAACCGCCTGCAGGTGCTGGTGGCCACCACCGTGATCGAAGTCGGCGTGGACGTGCCCAACGCCTCGCTGATGGTGATCGAGCATGCCGAGCGCTTCGGGCTGGCGCAGCTGCACCAGTTGCGCGGGCGGGTGGGGCGGGGCACCGCCGAGTCGGTCTGCCTGCTGATGTACCAGGCGCCGCTGTCGCCCACCGCGCGCGAGCGGCTGGCGACCATGCGAGAGACCACCGATGGCTTCGAGATCGCCCGGCGCGACCTGGATATCCGCGGACCGGGCGAATTCCTTGGCGCGCGCCAGTCGGGCGAAGCCATGCTGCGCTTTGCCGACCTGAACACCGATGCCTGGCTGGTCGAGTACGCGCAGGAAGCCGCGCAGCTCATGCTGACGCAGTTTCCGGAGGCCGTGGAGGCCCATCTGTCACGCTGGCTCGGGGGCCGCGAGCATTACCTGAAGGCCTGAAAACGGGGCAAACTTCGCGTTTTGGTGTCCCATGCGCCGCATTCGCGCACTGTTCTGACAGATTGCGGAATCGAAGGTAAAATCTATCGCCTATCGAAAATTGATAAGTCATGACGCTCACCGAACTGAAGTACATCGTCGCCGTGGCGCGGGAGCGCCATTTCGGCCGTGCTGCCGAGGCCTGCTTCGTGTCGCAGCCGACCCTGTCGGTGGCGATCAAGAAGCTGGAAGACGAACTCAACGTGCAGATCTTCGAGCGCGGCACGTCCGAGGTCTCCGTGACCTCCGTGGGCGAGCAGATCGTGGCCCAGGCCCAGCGCGTGCTCGAACAGACCATGGCCATCCGCGAGATCGCCAAGCAGGGGAAGGATCCGCTGGCCGGTCCGCTGCGCGTGGGCGTGATCTACACCATCGGGCCCTACCTGCTGCCGTCGCTGGTCAAGCAGATGATCGGGGCCGTGCCGCAAATGCCGCTGATGCTGCAGGAGAACTACACGGTCAAGCTGATCGAGCTGCTCAAGCAGGGCGAGATCGACTGCGCCATCATGGCCGAGCCGTTTGCCGACTCCGGCCTCACGGTGCGCCCGCTCTATGACGAACCGTTCGTCGTCGCGGTGCCGCGCGGGCACCAGCTTGCCGAGGTCAGCCACGTCGATCCGGACGAGCTGAAGCAGCAGACCATGCTGCTGCTCGGCAGCGGCCACTGCTTCCGCGACCACGTGCTGGGGGTCTGCCCGGAGCTGTCGCGCTTCTCGCAGGCTTCCGACGGCATCCAGAAGACCTTTGAAGGCTCGTCGCTCGAAACCATCCGCCATATGGTTGCCAGCGGCGTCGGCATTACCGTGCTGCCGCGCACCTCGGTGCCGGACATGAAGGCCAAGGGCGATATGCTGGCCTACGTGCCGTTCGCCGAGCCGGTGCCGGACCGCCGCGTGGTGCTGGCCTGGCGCAAGAGCTTCACCCGCCTGCCCGCCATGGAAGCGCTGGCGAGCGCGGTGGCGGCGTGCGATTTGCCGGGCGTGCGCAGGCTCAATGCCAAGGAATTGGCCGAGGCCGCCTGAGTTTTTTCTGTACGTCGTGAATCAATGGCCGCCATGAGCGGCCGTTTTTGTTTTTCGACTGCGGCGCGCTGGCTCGGGGTTTGTCCCGGCTTGCGCGGTAGTGCAATAATGTCGGGGCTATGCCGCTCGGCCAGGTTCGGCTCAGCCGTGTGGCAATCCTCGTGCTTTCCCAGAATGGAGCGTACCTACCATGGCAAAGAAGAATGAGATGAGCGTGAACATCGGCATCTCCGACAAGGACCGCAAGAAGATCGCGGAAGGCCTGTCCAAGCTGCTGGCTGACACTTACACCCTCTACCTCAAGACCCACAACTTCCATTGGAACGTGACGGGCCCCATGTTCAACACGCTGCATCTGATGTTCGAGACGCAGTACACCGAGCTGGCCCTGGCCGTGGACTCGATCGCCGAGCGCATCCGCGCGCTGGGCTACCCGGCTCCGGGCACCTACAAGGAATATGCGCGCCTGTCGTCAATTCAGGAAGAAGACGGCGTGCCCGAAGCCACCGAGATGATCCGCAAGCTGGTTGAAGGCCAGGAGTCCGTGATCCGCACCGCGCGCTCGATCTTCCCGCTGGTCGACGCCGCCAGCGATGAACCGTCGGCCGACCTGCTGACGCAGCGCATGCAGACGCACGAGAAGACGGCGTGGATGCTGCGCTCGATGCTGGCCTGATCGTCGCCTGACTGCCATGCCGGCACGACGCGCCGCAACCGTCCTGGCTGCGGCGCGTTTTTGTTCTGAGCGTCACTGCGCTCCCTGTCTTTCTGATTCCTTCCGTCCCCGCTGCTGCCGTGCTGATTTCCTGTCCCCGAGCTCCCATGTCTGAACGCCTTGCCCTCTATGCGCGCCTGGTGCGCATCGACAAGCCCATCGGCACGCTGCTGTTGCTGTGGCCCACGTTGTGGGCACTGTGGATGGCTGCCGGCGGGCCGCCGGCGCTGGGCGTGTTCTGCATCTTCTTTGCCGGCACGTTCCTGATGCGTTCGGCGGGCTGCGCCATCAACGACTACGCCGACCGCGACTTCGACAAGCACGTCAAGCGCACCAAGGAACGGCCGCTGACGGCGGGCAAGATTGCCGCGTGGGAAGCGCTGGCGGTGGCGGCGGTGCTGGCGCTGGCCGCATTCGCACTGATCCTGCCGCTGAACAGCCTCACCAAATGGCTGGCCGTGGTGGCCGCCGTAGTGGCCGGGACCTATCCGTTCTTCAAGCGCTTCTTTGCGATTCCGCAGGCTTACCTGGGTATCGCTTTTGGATTTGGCATTCCGATGGCGTTTGCCGCCGTGCAGGATCAGGTGCCGCTGGTGGCGTGGGTAATGCTGCTGGCCAATGTGTTCTGGGCGGTCGCCTATGACACGGCGTATGCGATGGTGGATCGCGACGATGACCTGCTGATCGGCATCAAGACATCAGCCATTACGTTCGGCCGTTTCGATGTGGCCGCGATCATGGTCTGCTATGCGGTCTTTTTGGGGCTGATGGCGTGGGCAGGTGCGATGCTGTCGCTGGGATGGCCTTATTGGGCAGGCCTTGTCGCAGCGGCGATTTGCGCTGGCTATCACTACACCCTGATTCGCGACCGCGATCGCATGCGCTGTTTTGCAGCGTTCCGCCACAACAACTGGCTGGGTGCGTGCGTGTTTGCCGGAACGGCGCTGGCCTACGCGATGCGCTAGGATTTCTCCCCTCTCCCATAAATGGGAGAGGGGAGCCGGGCTGCGGTATGCGCAAGCCGGTGATATCGGGTAGAGCGCTCGCTCAATCCTTCCCGAACTCTTCCCCCATCTCTTTCCCACGCGCCGCCGCCGCGTGCATGGCTCGCACGAACGCATCGGCAATGCCCGCGCTCTGCATGGCCGTCACCGCGGCATACGTCGTACCGCCCTTGGACGTCACGCGCTCGCGCAATGTGGACACCGCTTCCGGCGACTCGCCAGCCAGCGTGGCTGCACCAAGGAACGTCTGCACCGCCAGTTCACGGCCTTGCTGCGCGCTAAGGCCGAGTTCCGTAGCGGCACGTTCCATCGCTTCGATAAAGAAGAACACATAGGCCGGCCCGCTGCCGGAAATAGCCGTGACGGCATCGATCTGATCATCGCCATCGACCCACGCGCACTTGCCCACGGCTTCAGCCACCGCGGTGGCGATGGCGCGGTCCTGCGCCGACAAGCCGGCGGGTGACGCCAGGCCCGTCATGCCCATGCCCGACAACGCGGGCGTGTTCGGCATGGCGCGCACCAGCCGCGACCGGCCGCCCAGCCAGCGTTGCATGTCCTGCAGGCGGATGCCGGCGGCGACGCTGATCACCAGGTTGCCGGCACCGGTCGCGGGCAGGTGCGGCAGCAGGCTGGCCGCGGCTTCGCGGAATTGCTGCGGCTTGACGGCCAGTACCAGTACGTCTGACGCGCCGAAGGCCGCATCCGGCGCACCGGACGCATGCACGCCAAGGTCGCGCACCAGGCGCTGCCGGGCGTCGGGGAACGGGTCGACCACGCGGATCGATCCGGCCGGCACGCCGCGCGCGATCAGGCCGCCGATCAGGGCGGTGGCCATGTTGCCACCACCAAGGAAGCCGAAGGTCAGGGTTTCGAGCATGTCAGTCTCTGGCTGGAATTGAATGGGGGAATTCGGTCGCGATGCTCATGCGCGCGCGCCGAAGATAGCGGTGCCGATACGCACGATGGTGGCGCCTTCGGCGATGGCGGCATCCATGTCGCCCGACATGCCCATCGACAGGGTATCGAGCGGCAGGCCTGCCGCTTGCAGCGACTGCAACAGGCCGTGCATCGCGGCGAACGGTCGGCGCTGCGCGACCAGGTCGATCGCGGGCTCGGGAATTGCCATCAGCCCGCGCAGGCGAAGCCCCGGCAGCGCGGCCACCGCGCGCGCCAGTTCCGGCACGTCTTCCGGGGCGACGCCGCTCTTGCTGGCTTCATGGCTGATATTCACCTGGATGCAGACCTGCAGCGGCGCCATGCCGGCCGGGCGCTGCTCCGACAACCGCTGCGCGATCTTGAGGCGGTCGATCGCATGCACCCAGTCGAAATGCTCGGCCACCAGCCGCGTCTTGTTGCTTTGCAGCGGCCCGATGAAATGCCACGCGACCTGGCTGCGCAGGTCGGCCAGCGCCACGATCTTTTCCACGCCTTCCTGCACGTAGTTTTCGCCAAAAGCGCGCTGTCCGGCGTCGAATGCCTCGCGCACGATGCCGGGCGCGACGGTCTTGGAAACCGCCAGCAAGGCCACGTCTTCAGGGACTCTTCCGGCTTGTTGTGCCGCCGCCGCGACGCCACGGTGCACAGCTTGCAAGTTGGCGGCAATTACAGACATAATCCGGCGGACATACAGAAGAAGTAAAAAGAAGTACGAAAAGTACAGACAATTAATCGGGTGGGGTCATTATAGATGGACATCGCGCAGCTATTGGCTTTCGCAGTCAAGAACAAGGCGTCCGATCTACACCTGTCGGCGGACATGCCGCCGATGGTGCGTATTCACGGCGACATGCGGCGCATCAACGTCGCCGCCATGGCGCACAAGGATGTCCACGCCATGGTGTACGACATCATGAGCGACTCCCAGCGCAAGAGCTACGAAGAACGGCTGGAGATCGATTTCTCGTTTGAAATCGCCGGCCTGTCGCGTTTCCGGGTCAATGCCTACAACACGCAGCGCGGCGCGGCTGCGGTGTTCCGTACGATTCCCTCCAAGGTTCTCACGCTCGAAGAGCTGCGCGCGCCGGCGGTGTTCGCCGACCTGTGCATGAAGCCGCGTGGCCTGGTGCTGGTGACGGGGCCGACCGGCTCGGGTAAGTCGACCACGCTGGCGGCGATGGTGGACCACCGCAACGACAACGACATGGGCCACATCCTCACGGTGGAGGACCCGATCGAATTCGTTCACCAGTCCAAGAAAAGCCTGATCAACCAGCGCGAACTTGGCCCGCATACGCACTCGTTCGCCAACGCGTTGCGCTCGGCACTGCGTGAGGATCCGGACGTGGTGCTGGTCGGCGAATTGCGCGATCTCGAAACCATCCGCCTGGCGCTGACCGCGGCCGAAACCGGCCACCTGGTCTTCGGCACGCTGCACACCAGCTCCGCGGCCAAGACCATCGACCGCGTGGTCGACGTGTTCCCGCCTGAAGAGAAGGACATGGTGCGCACCATGCTGTCCGAATCGCTGGAGGCCGTGATCTCGCAGACGCTGCTGAAGACGCGTGACGGCAACGGCCGCACCGCCGCGCACGAAATCATGATCGCCACGCCGGCGATCCGCCACCTGATCCGCGAGAACAAGATCGCGCAGATGTACTCGATGATGCAGACCAGCAGCGGGCTGGGCATGCAGACCCTGGACCAGTGCCTGTCGGACCTGATCAAGCGCAGCATGATCAGCTACAGCGACGCACGGGCCATTGCCAAGAACCCCGACGCTTTCATGGGCTGAGGCCCGCGCCTCGCCCGCCGGCCGCGCCTCCGGGGCGGCCGCTTCTTCGCAGGACCATGCCATGCTCGACCGCGAATCCGCCGCCAAGTACATCAACGACCTGCTCGAGCTGATGGTGAGCAACCGCGGGTCGGACCTGTTCATCACCTCGGACTTTCCACCGGCCATCAAGGTCGACGGCAAGGTCACGCCGGTCTCGCAGCAGCCGCTCAACCCGACGCAGGCGCTGGGCCTGGTGCGCTCGATCATGAACGAACGCCAGGTCAAGGAGTTCGACGACACCCGCGAGTGCAACTTCGCCATCTCGGCGCCCAAGGCCGGGCGCTTCCGCGTCTCGGCATTCATCCAGCAGGGCAAGGCCGGCATGGTGGTGCGCACCATCAACACGCGCATTCCGTCGGTGGCGGACCTGGACCTGCCGCCGACGCTGCATGAGATCGTCATGTCCAAGCGCGGCCTGGTGATCGTCACCGGCGCCACGGGTTCGGGCAAGTCGACCACGCTGGCGGCGATGCTCGACCACCGCAATGCGCATTCCTACGGCCACATCATCACGATCGAGGACCCGATCGAATACGTGCACGCGCACCAGAACTGCGTCGTCACGCAGCGCGAGGTCGGCATCGATACCGAGTCCTGGCACATCGCGCTGAAGAACACGCTGCGCCAGGCGCCCGACGTGATCCTGATCGGCGAAATCCGCGATCGCGAGACCATGGAATACGCGATGCAGTACGCGGAAACCGGGCACCTGTGCCTGGCCACGCTGCACGCCAACAACGCCAACCAGGCCATCGACCGCATCGTCAACTTCTTCCCCGAGGAAAAGCGCCAGCAGTTGCTGATCGACCTGTCGCTGAACCTGAAGGGCATGATCTCGCAGCGCTTGCTGCCGCGTGCCGGGCGCAAGGGACGCGTGCCGGCGGTCGAGATCATGATCGGCACGCCGCTGGTGGCCGACCTGATCTTCAAGGGCGAGATCCACGAACTCAAGGAAGTGATCAAGAAATCGCGCGAGCAGGGCATGATCTCCTTCGACCAGGCATTGTTCGACCTGCACGAAAGCGGCAAGATCACGTACGAGGACGCGCTGCGCAATGCCGATTCGCTCAATGACCTGCGGCTGATGATCAAGCTGCACAGTGCCACCAGGAAGGACGCCGACCTGGGCGCCGGCACCGAACACCTGAACGTGATCTGATGCGCAGCGTGCAAGCGCCGGATCCAGGAGCCAAGTCGCCATGAGCAATGTCTACCAGTTCGAAGCCAACTCCCTCGCCGGGCAGCCGGTGCCGCTGTCGCAGTTCCGCGGCAAGGTGCTGCTGATCGTCAACACCGCCAGCGAGTGCGGCTTTACCCCGCAATATGCCGGCCTGCAGGCGCTGCACGATGCGTATGCCGCGCGCGGGCTCGAAGTGCTGGGCTTTCCGTGCAACCAGTTCGGCAAGCAGGAGCCCGGCGACGCGCAGCAGATCGGCCAGTTCTGCGAATCGCGCTTCAGCGTGACGTTCCCGATGTTCGCCAAGATCGACGTGAAGGGGCCCGACGCGCATCCGCTCTACCAGTGGCTGACCAGCGAGAAGCGCGGCGTGCTCGGCACGCAGGCCATCAAGTGGAATTTCACCAAGTTCCTGCTGCGCCGCGACGGCACGGTCTACAAGCGCTACGGGTCGATGACCAAGCCGGAAGAGATCCGCGCGGACATCGAGACGCTGATCGCCGATCCTGCCGCCTGAGGCTTAGGCTCCGCTGGCCCGTACCGCGCGCAGGAAGCCATTGAGCGAGCGGTCCGGCGTTTCGTGGAAACGGTCGTCGAGCATGCTGATCGCGCGGCAGCGGTCCAGGCGAAAGCTGCGGTAGTCGGTGCGCGTCGTGCACCATGCCGCCAGCAGCCACGCATTGCCCCAGAAGAACAATCCCAGCGGCTGCACCACGCGTTCGGTGACGCGCTGCTCCGCATCGCAATAGTCGAGCAGCAGCAGCTTTTGCGCGCCCAGCGCACCATGCACGACATCGAACGCCTCGCGCACCTGCGCGCGGTTGACGTACTCGGGGGCGAACACGCGGCTTTGCTGCGCGGCCAGCCGGCGCGGCGGCGGCAGCGCGGCCATCAGTTTTTCCAGCGCCGGATCGGCCGCGGCCGCCAGCGCGCCGCCGCCCCAGGCCTTGAGCAGGCGCAGGCCGGCTACCAGCGCTTCGACTTCGAGAGCAGTGAACATCAGCGGCGGGACATCGAAATCGGCGCGTAGCCGGTAGCCGATGCCGGCCTCACCCTCGACCGGCACGCCTGACAGCGACAGCGCCTGGATATCGCGGTAGACCGTGCGCTCGGACACGCCGAGCCGCTGCGCGAGCAGCGCCGCCGTGGTCAAGCGGCGGCCGCGCAGGATCTGGACGATCTGGAACAGGCGGTCGGCGCGGCGGCTCATCGGTTCTCCGGCGCGGCCTCAGCCCGCGATCGGCTCGTGCAGGCCGATGCGGTTGCCTTCGCTGTCGGCGATATGCGCGATACGGCCGATGTCGCCGGGCAGCTGCAGCGGGCCGAACACGGTCTTGCCGCCGGCATGGGCCACGCGCTGGAGCAGGGCGTCGAGCCCCGGCGCATGCAGGTAGGGCACCGGGCCATAGTGCTGGCTGGGCCGGTAGCCTTCGCCGGCTACCAGCGCGCCGCCGGGGTCGGGATTCGGGAACACCGCCATGTCGACCTGGCTCATGGTTTCGCGGCGAAGCGTCGTTTCGAACACCTGCTCGTAGAAGTGAATCGCACGCTTCATATCGTCGACGGGGATCTCAAGCCAGTTGATCAGGCCATTGCTCATGATGGACTCCTGGGTCACGGGGAAAGGAGTCCGCATCATGCGCGCGGGCTGCTGACAGCGTCCTGTCAGGAGCCTGGCAGCAGGGTCAGTGCGGCATCCACGCCGCCAGCACCGGCACCATGATGGCGGTCAGCACGCCATTCAGGCCCATGCCCAGCGCGGCGAACGCGCCGGCCTCCTGGTTCACCTGGAACGCGCGCGCGGTGCCGATGCCATGCGCCGCCACGCCGGTGGCGAAGCCGCGCACGGTGTAGTCGCGGATGCGCAGCAGGTTCAGCAGGCTGGTCGCGCTGACGGCGCCGATGATGCCGGTGGCCATCACCAGCACGGCGGTGAGCGATGGCAGGCCGCCGATCTTCTCGGCCACGCCCATCGCGATCGGGATCGTCACCGACTTCGGCGCGAGCGACAGCACCGTCTCGCGCGAGGCGCCGAGCATCCAGGCGATGCCAACGGCCGATACCACGGCCACCAGCGATCCGGCCACCAGCCCGATCAGCAGCGGGAACACGTGCGTGCGCAGCTTGGGCAGTTGCAGGTAGAGCGGCACGGCAAGCGCCACGGTGGCGGGGCCGAGCAGGAAGTGCACGAACTGCGCGCCGTCGAAGTAGGTCTTGTACGGCGTGCCGGTAACGGTCAGCACGGTGACCAGTAGCGCGACGGCGATCATCACCGGATTCGCGAGCGGCGAGAAGCGCGAGCGCTCATAGATGCGGAACGCGAAGACGTAGGCCAGCAGCGTGGCGGTCAGCCCCACCAGCGGGCTCGCGGCCAGGTAGACCCAGATCTCGTTGAGGCGGGGCGTCATCATGCCTGTTCTCCGCTGTGGTCCGCGGCCTGCGGCACCGGTTCGGCGGGCTTGCGCATCAGCATGCGCGTGACCACGGCGGTGGTGGCGATGGCCAGCCACGTCGATACCACCAGCGCGACCAGGATCGGAAACCATTCGCCTTCGATGCGGCTGGCATGGACCATGATGCCGACGCCGGCCGGCACGAACAGCAGCGACAGGTGCTTGAGCAGTTCGCTGGTGGTGCCCTGGATGATGGGCAGCAGGCGGTCGTCGAAGACGAGCCAGCCGAACAGCAGGATCATGCCCAGCACGGGGCCGGGCACCGGCAGGTGCAGCGCGTAGCTGATCACCTCGCCGACGGATTGGAAAACCAGGAGGATGGCAAAGGTCTGGAGCATGGGGCGCGTTGTGAGTGATGCGGTTTCTTCCCTCTCCCGCAAGCGGGAGAGGGGCGACAACCACACCGCCCCGACGCGTGGCCGGGTGGCCGGGGATCAGCCCAGCATCTTGTCCACCAGTTCGATCCAGTGCATGACCGGCGTTTCGGTACCGCCTTGCAGGTGGGTGATGCAGCCGATATTGGCCGACACGATGGCTTCGGGCTGGGTCGCCTGCAGTTTGGCGAGCTTGTCGTCGCGCAGGCGGTAGGCCAGTTCCGGCTGCAGCACCGAATACGTGCCCGCCGAACCGCAGCACAGGTGGCTGTCAGCGCAGAGTTTGACTTCCACGCCGAGGCCGGTCAAGAGCGCTTCGACCTTGCCGCGAATCTGCTGGCCGTGCTGCAGCGTGCACGGCGGATGATAGGCCACGCGGCGGCCGTCGCGCGGTACCGCGCCGGCGAGCGCATGCAGCGGATCGGCAAAGTCGGGCAGGATCTCCGAGAGGTCGCGCGTGAGTGCCGAGACGCGGCGCGCGCGCTCGGCATACGTCGGGTCGTTGCGCAGCAGGTGGCCGTAGTCCTTCACCATCGCGCCGCAGCCCGATGCGGTCATGACGATCGCTTCCGCGCCTGCTTCGATATGCGGCCACCATGCATCGATATTGCGGCGCATATTGTCGAGGCCGCCATCGTGATCGCCAGTGTGGAAACGGATCGCGCCACAACAACCGGCTTCGCGCGCCACCACCAGTTGTACGCCGACACGATCGAACACGCGCGCCGTCGCGGCATTGATGTTGGGCGACATCGCAGGCTGCACGCAACCGTCGAGCAACAGCATCCTGCGCGCGTGCGCGGTGCGCGGCCATTGGCCGGGATCGGCGGTCTTGCTCAGTTCCGGCACCTTGCTGCGCAGCGTGGCCGGCAGCATCGGGCGCACCATCTGCCCGAGCTTCAGTGCCGTGCCGAACAGCGCCGGACGCGTCAGGCCTTCGCGCAGCACCCAGCGCGCCACGCGTTCGCGTGCGGGGCGGCGGATGCCGCGCGCTTCGAGCTGGTCGTCCACCACCTGCCGGCCGATATCGACCAGCCGCCCGTAGCGCACGCCAGACGGGCAGGTCGATTCACAGTTGCGGCAGGTCAGGCAGCGGTCCAGGTGCAGCCGCGTGCTTTCACTGACGGCATTGCCTTCCAGCACCTGCTTCATCAGGTAGATACGCCCGCGCGGGCCGTCGAGTTCGTCGCCGAGCAGTTGGTACGTCGGGCACGTGGCGGTGCAGAAGCCGCAATGCACGCATTTGCCGACGATGGACTTGGCTTCTTCGCCTTCGGGCGTATTGCGCAGAAAATCGGCCAGGGTCGTTTGCATGGTGTGGGGTGTGGTTGCCTTGGCGTTGAACGGGGCGCGCGGCTCAGAGGCCGGGGTACATGCGCTGCGGGTTGAAGATGCCGGCCGGGTCGAAGCTGGCCTTCAGCCGCGTGTGGATCGCGGCCAGCGGCGAGGCCAGTGGCGTGAACACGCCCGCCGACTTGTCGCCGTTGCGGAACAGCGTTGCATGGCCGCCGACCGCCTGCGCAATGCCGCGCACGAGTCCGGCATGGTTGCCGTCGGGGCCGGCATCGGGCAGCCACCAGCGCTGTCCGCCGCCCCATTCGACCAGTTGCGAGCCGGGCAGGTCCAGCGGCGCCGAGGTTGGCGGCACCGCCAGGCGCCACAACGCGCGTCCCTGCAGCGCCGGGGCGAAGAACGCATGCGTCTGCTCGCGCAGCGATTGCCAGAGGGCCACGCCTTCTTCCTGTCCGATGGCCTCGCCGCCGAGCCGTGCGCGTGCGGCCTGTACCGCGGCGGTGGCGCCGGACAGGCGCACATGCAGCACGCCTTCGTGCCACGCCGATGCCGCAATCGGCAACGGCTGGCCACCCCACTGGTTCAGGCGGTCGATGGCCTCGGCCTGGCTCATCGCGAAGCGCAGCGTGGCATCGCCGAACGGGATCGGCAGCACCTTGACGGAAACTTCCAGGATCAGCCCGAGCGTGCCGAGCGAGCCCGCCAGCAGCCGCGACACGTCATAGCCCGCGACGTTCTTCATGACCTGGCCGCCGAAGTTCATTACCTCGCCGTGGCCGTCCATCAGTTGCGCGCCGAGGACGAAATCGCGCAGCGCACCGACCGACTGCCGGCGCGGGCCGGACAGGCCGGCGGCCACGGCGCCGCCGAAGGTGGCTGCACTGGGCTGGCCCGCAGCCGCGAAGTGCGGCGGCTCGAAGGCCAGCATCTGGCGCTTTTCCGCGAGCGCGGCCTCGATCTCGGCCAGCGGCGTGCCGCAGCGCGCGGTGATGACCAGCTCGGCCGGATCGTATTCGACGATGCCGCGATGCGCGCGCGTATCCAGCAGCTGGCCGTCCATGGCCTGGCCGTAGAAGTCCTTGCTGCCGCCGCCGCGCAGGCGCAGCGGCGTGCGGGTCTCGGTGGCATGCCGCACGGCATCGCGGAAGGAGTCGAGAGTGGCTTGCATGTGGCTCCGGTTCGGTCAGGTATCTTTGCGGCGTCGGCCGGCGGGGCCGCCCGGGACCTCCGGGCGATCATTCTGGTATTCGGGCAACTCGCTGCCGCAATGCTTGCAGTACGCCGCGTCGGGGTCATGCCCTTCGGTCAGGCAGTGGGTGCAACTGCGCGTGGTGAGCGGGCGCTTCATGATGCTGGCCGCCAGCTCGGCGCCGACGATGCCGGTCGGGAAGGCGATGATGCCGTAGCCCAGCAGGATCGTCAGCGACGTAATGAACTGCCCCAGCGGCGTCTTGGGCACCATGTCGCCGAAGCCGGTGGTGGTCAGCGTCACCACGGCCCAGTACATGCTCACGGGAATGCTGGTAAAGCCATGCTGCGGGCCTTCCACCACATACATGATGGTGCCCAGGATCACGGTGATGATGAACACCGTGCCGAGGAACACGAAGATCTTGCGGCGGCTGTTGGCGAGCGCGCGGTACAGGATCTCGGCTTCCTCGAAGTACACCGTGAGCTTGAGGATCCGGAACACGCGCAGCAGGCGCAGCAGCCGCACGTCGATCAGGAACGCCAGCTCCGGCAGGAAGAACGCCAGCCACGTCGGCATGATCGAGATAAAGTCGATCACGCCGAAGAAGCTGAAGACATAGCGCAACGGCCGCCGCACCACCAGGATGCGCATCACGTACTCGGCCGTGAACAGCAGCGTGAACATCCATTCGAGCACGGTGAACAGGCGGCGCAGGTGCTCGTTCACGCCCTGCAGGCTGTCGACCATCACGATCAGCACGCTGGCGACAATGGCGAACAGCAGCGTGATATCGAACGCGCGCCCTTCGCGGGTGTCGGCCTCGAAGATGATCGTGTACCAGCGCTCGCGCCAGCCGGTTTCGGGCCGGCCCAGGCGCTGGCGCAGGGTCTCGTTGGTCTGGCGTGGCGGCATGGCTGGCGTGCCGTTCAGAAGCGGGGCAGGTCCGGGTGGGGCAGCAAGCCCTTCTTCACGTGCAGCTTGCCGTATTCGGCGCAGCGCGCGAGCGTGGGAATGGCCTTGTCCGGGTTCAGCAGGCGTGCCGGGTCGAACGCGGCCTTGACGCCGAAGAAGGCATCGCACTCGGCGCGCGAGAACTGCACGCACATCGAGTTGAGCTTCTCGACGCCCACGCCATGCTCGCCGGTGACCGTGCCGCCGAGTTCCACGCAGGCTTCCAGGATGTCGGAGCCGAACAGTTCCGCGCGGTGCCATTCGTCCTGGTCCGCGCCATCGAACAGGATCAGCGGATGCATATTGCCGTCGCCGGCATGGAACACGTTGATGCAGCGCAGCGCGTACTTGCGCTCCATTTCCTCGATGCGCCGCAGCAGCGTGCCGATGTGCTTGCGCGGGATGGTGCCGTCCATGCAGTAGTAGTCGGGCGAGATGCGCCCGGCTGCCGGGAACGCGTTCTTGCGTCCGCTCCAGAAGCGCAGGCGTTCGGCCTCGTTTTGCGACACCACGATGCGCGTGCAGCCGGAGGCGGTAAGTACGTCGCTCATGCGCTGGATTTCCTCCGCCACTTCCTCGGGCGTGCCGTCGGACTCGCACAGCAGGATGGCGGCGGCGTCGAGGTCGTAGCCCGCGTGCACGAATTCCTCCACGGCGGCCGTGGCGGGCTTGTCCATCATCTCCAGGCCGGCCGGAATGATGCCGGCCGCGATGATCGCGGCCACCGCGTTGCCGCCTTTCTCCACATCGTCGAAGCAGGCCATGATCACCTGCGCGAGTTGCGGCTTGGGGATCAGCCGCACGGTGACTTCGGTCACTACGCCGAGCATGCCTTCGGAGCCGATCATCGCGGCCAGCAGGTCAAGGCCTGGCGCGTCCGGCGCTTCGGAGCCGAACACCACGACCTCGCCTTCCATCGTCACCGCGCGCACGCGCAGCACGTTATGCACGGTCAGGCCGTACTTCAGGCAGTGCACGCCGCCGGAATTCTCGCTGACGTTGCCGCCGATGGTGCAGGCGATCTGCGAGGACGGGTCCGGCGCGTAGTACAGGTTATGCGGCGCGGCCGCGTCGGAGATGGCCAGGTTGCGCACGCCGGGCTGGACCACGGCGGTGCGCGAAAGCGGGTCCATCTTCAGGATGCGCTTGAACTTGGCCAGCGACAGCACCAGGCCTTCGGCGATCGGCATGGCGCCGCCGGACAGGCTGGTGCCGGCGCCGCGCGGCACCACCGGCACGCCCAGCTTGTGGCACAGGCGCAGGATCGCGCAGACCTGTTCCTCGGTATCGGGCAGGGCCACGGCCATCGGCACCTGTCGGTAGGCGGCCAGGCCATCGCACTCATAGGGAACGGTGTCTTCCGGTTTCCACAGCAGCGCGGCATCCGGAAGGATCTGCGCCAGGCCCGCCAGCAGCGCGCTGCGGCGGCCGTCGTCGGCGCCGTGACTGCCGGGGCTGGCGCTGGCGCTCAGTGGGGCTTCGTGCGGGGCATTCATGGCAACTCCTGTGGGGGCCTGTCGGCCAAGCCGGCGCGGGCCGGAGGGGACGGGTGACTATAGCGCAGCGCCTGCGCCGCGAGCGCATCGGGGTACGTGAATTCGGCGCGCCGGGCCGATCAAAAATGCTCATCATGCGGGCTGGCCGTGTCCGGGGATTAACGGCAATGAAAAGGCTATGCCCAATCGTGAGCCACAAACTATCCAAAGGGGGGCCACTCAGAGTTCAGCGATTTCGAAGGAGGTGGTCCCTACGAGCTTGGGCTTATGCCCGCAGGAAAACGCGTTTTTTGGTTACTTTTTGTCGCTCGGACAAAAAGTGACCCGCCGGCTACGCCGGCGGAACAGCAGCGCCCGCCAAGCACGACACCCCAGCCGCCCACTCCAACCCTAATCCCCGCAATCCAGTGAAGCCAGACAATTTGCAACAGTGCCCACGCGTCCTTACCAGTCCAGACTCAACAGCCAGTCAACAAAATACCGCGCCTCGGGCTTGAGCGGCGCATGTTCGCGCTCGACGATGTAATACCCATGCGGCGAGACCGATTCGACATCGAGCAGCCGCACCATCTGCCCCAGCGACAGCCAGTGCCGCGCCATGCGCTGGCGCACCAGCGCCACCCCCTGGTTCGAGGCGATCGCTTCCAGCATCAGGCCGATATCGTTGAACTGTGGGCCGGTCTGCGGCTCGGGCCAATCCAGCCCGGCAGTCTCGAACCACGGCTTCCAGGGCTCCAGCGGGCTGCGCAGCAGCACCAGGCCGTGCAGGTGCTCGGGCCTGGTGATGGCGCGGCCGTTGACGCGCTCGTAGTACTCGCGCCCGCAAGCCGGAAACACGGGTTCGACCAGCAGCCGGGTGGTCTTCAGGTCCGGGTAGCGGCCGGTGCCATAGCGGATCTCGACATCGCTGTCCTCGGCCTTCACGTCCAGGAACGGAATGGCCAGGTGCAGCTCGATATCGATATGCGGGTACAGCGCGCCGAATTCGGGCAGGCGCGGCACCAGGTGCTGGCGCCCGAAGGTCGGCGGGATCGCCACGCGCAGGCGCGTGCGCAGCTTGTTGTACTCGGGCCGCGCCAGTTCGTTGAGCGACTTGAGCGCGTCCTGCACGTTGCGCAGGTAGCGCGTGCCGGCCGCCGTCAGGCGCAGCGCGGCGTTGGAGCGCACGAACAGGTCTTCGCCCCAGAGTTCTTCCAGGTTCTTGATGCGGTGCGACACCGCGCTGGGCGTGACCGACAGCTCCTCGGCCGCGCGCGCGAAACTGCCCAGGCGCGCCGCGGCCTCGAAAGCGACCAGCAGGTGCAGCGGCGGAACGCGGTTGAACATCGATGCCATCCCGCTCAGCCGCCCGGGCCGCGCACGGAGTGGAAGATCTTGCCCGGGTTCAGGATGCCGTTGGGGTCGAGCGCTTGCTTGATCACGCGCATCAGGTCGAGTGCGTCTTCGCCATGCTCGCGCACCAGGAAATCCATCTTGTGCAGGCCCACGCCGTGCTCGCCGGTGCAGGTGCCGCCCATCGCCAGCGCGCGCTCGACGATGCGGCGGTTGATGTCCTCGGCCTCGGCCATCTCTTCCGGCTTGTCGGGATCGACCAGGATCGCTACGTGGAAATTGCCGTCGCCGACATGGCCGACGATCGGGCAGGGCAGCGTGGAGGCGATCAGGTCCTGCTCGGTCTCGGCCACGCAATCGGCCAGGCGCGAGATCGGCACGCACACGTCGGTGGTCACCGCGCGGCAGCCCGGCTTGAGCTGCAGCATGGCGAAGTAGGCGGTATGGCGCGCATTCCACAGGCGGCTGCGGTCTTCCGGCCGCGTGGCCCATTCGAAGTCCTGGCCGCCATGCTCGGCCGTGATCTGCTGCACGGTCTCGGCCTGCTCGCGCACGCCGGCCTCGGTGCCGTGGAACTCGAAGAACAGGTGCGGCATTTCGGGCAGCGTCAGGTTGTCGTGCCGGTTGATGGCGCGGATGGCCAGCGCATCGACGAACTCCACGCGCGCAATGGGCACGCCAAGCTGGATGGTCTGGATCACGGCCTGCACGGCGCTGCCCATGCTCGGGAACGCGCAGACCGCGGCGGAAATCGCCTCGGGCTGCGGGTACAGGCGTACGGTGACCTCGGTGATGATGCCCAGAGTCCCCTCGCTGCCGACGAACAGGCGCGTCAGGTCATAGCCCGCCGACGACTTGCGCGCATGTGTGCCGGTGCGGATCACGCGCCCGTCGGCGGTCACCACGGTCAGGGCCAGCACGTTCTCGCGCATGGTGCCGTAGCGCACCGCATTGGTCCCGGAGGCCCGCGTGGCGCACATGCCGCCCAGCGACGCGTCGGCGCCCGGGTCGATCGGGAAGAACAGGCCCGTGTCCTTGATCTCCTGGTTGAGCTGCTTGCGCGTAACGCCGGGCTGCACGGTCACGGTCAGGTCTTCTGGCTGGATCGCCAGCACCCGGTTCATCTGCGACAGGTCCAGGCTGATGCCGCCGGCCACGGCCAGAAGGTGCCCTTCGAGCGAGGAGCCTGCGCCGTAGGGAATCAGCGGCACGCCGTGCGCGTTGCACAGGCGCGCGACTTCGGCCACTTCCTCGGTGCTGTGGGCGAACACGACGCCGTCCGGCAGCGCCGGCGGAAACGGCGATTCGTCGCGGCCATGGTGTTCGCAGACGCCGGCGGACGTCGAGAAGCGGTCGCCGAAGCGGGCCTGCAGCGCGTCACGCAGGGCGGGCGGCAAGGGGCGGCGTGCCAGGGCGGCGTGTGGCGTGGGGTGGTTCATGCAGGTCTCCGGCGGGTCGCTGCGGCGTGCGGCCAGTCTCCGGAACCGTCGGCGGGTGTCGGCGGCGGAATGGGGCGCGACCCGATTGTTGATTGGGGAATGCCGCCATTCTACGCCGCGCGGCGCCTGATGCACCCCTTCCCCTGGATCGGGACGAGCGGACGCCCGGCGTTCGCGCGGGCGGCAAAGCACGCCATAATGCGCGCCATCCCCAAGACTTCCAGAGGAGACCGGCATGGGCCACCGCCTGTCCAAGATAGCCACCCGCACCGGCGACGCCGGCACCACCGGCCTCGGCGACGGCAGCCGCACGGGCAAGGACAGCCTGCGCATCGCCGCCATCGGCGACGTCGACGAAACCAATTCGCAGATCGGCGTGCTGCTCACCGAAACGCTGCCGGCCGACGTGCGTGACGCGCTCCTGCATATCCAGCATGACCTGTTCGACCTTGGTGGCGAACTCTCCATCCCCGGCTACACCTTGCTCAAGCCCGAGCAGGTGGCGCAGCTCGACGCCTGGCTGGCTCACTACAACGCGGGGCTGCCGCGCCTGGCCGAATTCATCCTCCCGGGCGGCAGCCGGGCCGCCGCGCAGGCCCATATCTGTCGCACCGTGTGCCGGCGCGCCGAGCGGGCGCTGGTCGCGCTGGGCGCCACGGAGGCGCTCAATGAAGCGCCACGCCAGTACCTGAACCGGCTGTCGGACCTGATGTTCGTGCTGGCCCGGGTGCTGAACCGTGTCGATGGGGGAAGCGACGTGCTGTGGCAGCGCGGACGCGATACGGCGAATTCTTCGGATAAAAGTGACTGAAGATCTGCTTTTTTGGCTTCAAAAATCGCTGCCGGTACGGATTGTTCAAGGCCGGACGCGGGCGCGCCGTTGACCGGATGGAAGTAGCCGAGAAAATTACTCGGATTTGCAGATTCCGCCCTTGAAATGGCCTTGGACGGCCACATTTCGCACTCAGGATGAATTGCAGCCGCGCGGATGGCGATGGCTCAATAGGAGAGAACAAATGGGAAAGATCATCGGTATCGACCTCGGTACCACCAATAGCTGCGTGGCGATCCTGGAAGGCAACACGCCCAAGGTCATCGAAAATTCGGAAGGCACCCGCACCACGCCCTCGATCATCGCCTACATGGAAGACGGCGAGATCCTGGTCGGTGCGCCGGCCAAGCGCCAGGCCGTGACCAATCCGCGCAACACGCTGTATGCCGTGAAGCGCCTGATCGGCCGCAAGTTCGAAGAGAAGGAAGTCCAGAAGGACATCGGCCTGATGCCGTATTCCATCGTCAAGGCCGACAACGGCGACGCATGGGTTGGCGCGCGCGACCAGAAGCTGGCCCCGCCGCAGGTGTCGGCCGAAGTGCTGCGCAAGATGAAGAAGACCGCCGAGGACTACCTGGGCGAGCCGGTGACCGAAGCCGTGATCACGGTGCCCGCGTACTTCAACGACTCGCAGCGCCAGGCCACCAAGGACGCCGGCCGCATCGCCGGCCTGGAAGTCAAGCGCATCATCAACGAGCCGACCGCGGCCGCGCTGGCCTTCGGCCTGGACAAGAACGAGAAGGGCGACCGCAAGATCGCCGTGTATGACCTC
This sequence comes from Cupriavidus sp. 21MJTG02-4, assembly GCF_057798975.1. NCBI lineage: Bacteria > Pseudomonadati > Pseudomonadota > Betaproteobacteria > Burkholderiales > Burkholderiaceae > Cupriavidus > Cupriavidus sp. 21MJTG02-4. The sequence goes on from NZ_JBYOJP010000002.1 coordinate 228,264, forward strand.
GGCGGCGGTACCTTCGACATCTCGATCATCGAGATCGCGGACGTGGACGGCGAGAAGCAGTTCGAAGTGCTGTCGACCAACGGCGATACGTTCCTGGGCGGCGAAGACTTCGACCAGCGCATCATCGACTACATCATCGCCGAGTTCAAGAAGGACCAGGGCGTCGACCTGTCGAAGGACGTGCTCGCGCTGCAGCGCCTGAAGGAAGCCGCTGAAAAGGCCAAGATCGAACTGTCGAGCTCGCAGCAGACCGAGATCAACCTGCCGTACATCACGGCCGATGCCTCGGGTCCGAAGCACCTGAACCTGAAGATGACCCGCGCCAAGCTCGAATCCCTGGTGGAGGAGCTGATCACGCGCACCATCGAGCCGTGCCGCACCGCGATCAAGGATGCGGGCGTCAAGGTCAGCGACATCGACGACGTGATCCTGGTCGGCGGCATGACCCGCATGCCGAAGGTGCAGGAACAGGTCAAGGAGTTCTTCGGCAAGGAAGCGCGCAAGGACGTGAACCCGGACGAAGCCGTGGCCGTCGGTGCCGCGATCCAGGGTTCGGTGCTGTCGGGCGACCGCAAGGACGTGCTGCTGCTGGACGTGACGCCGCTGTCGCTGGGTATCGAGACCCTGGGCGGCGTGATGACCAAGATGATCACGAAGAACACCACCATTCCGACCAAGCATGCGCAGGTGTTCTCGACCGCCGACGACAACCAGCCGGCCGTGACCATCAAGGTCTACCAGGGCGAGCGCGAAATGGCGACCGGCAACAAGCTGCTGGGCGAGTTCAACCTCGAAGGCATTCCGCCGGCACCGCGCGGCACGCCGCAGATCGAGGTGTCGTTCGACATCGACGCCAACGGCATCCTGCACGTGGGCGCCAAGGACAAGGCGTCCGGCAAGGAAAACCGGATCACCATCAAGGCGAATTCGGGCCTGTCGGAAGACGAGATCCAGCGCATGGTGAAGGACGCCGAGGCCAACGCCGAGGAAGACAAGAAGGCCCGCGAGCTGGCTGACGCCCGCAACCAGGCCGACGCGCTGATCCACTCGACCAAGAAGGCTGTCACCGAATATGGCGACAAGCTGGAAGCCGGCGAGAAGGAAAAGATCGAAGCTGCGGTCAAGGAACTGGAAGACGCCGCTCGCGGTGGCGACAAGGCCGAGATCGACGCCAAGGTTGCCGCGCTGTCGGAAGTCAGCCAGAAGCTGGGCGAGAAGGTCTACGCCGACATGCAGGCCAAGGCCGGCGAGCAGGGCGCGGCGGGTGCCGCAGGCGCCGGTGCCCAGCAGGCCCAGCCGCAGGACGATAACGTGGTCGACGCCGAGTTCAAGGAAGTCAACGACAAGAAGTAATCGGGAAGGGCGGCGGCGCGGGCATGCGCCGGCGCCGCCCCGTCCCGACGCCGGGCGACGGACATCGGACCCAGCGGGAAACCGCCGTCGGATGCCTCGCTCGGCTTTTTTGCTATTCGCCGGGAGCCGCTGCAGCGGCGGTTCCGGGCCAAAAGGTAATGAGCCACCATGGCAAAACGTGACTACTACGAAGTGCTCGGGGTAGGCAAGAACGCGAGCGACGACGAGATCAAGAAGGCTTATCGCAAGCTCGCGATGAAATACCACCCGGACCGCAATCCGGACAGCAAGGAATCCGAGGAAAAATTCAAGGAGGTCAAAGAGGCCTACGAGATGCTTTCCGATGCGGAGAAAAAGGCAGCATACGACCAGTATGGCCATGCCGGCGTGGATCCGAACATGGCCGGCGGTTTCGGCGGCGGCCAGGGCTACGGCGGCTTTGCCGAGGCCTTTGGCGATATCTTCGGCGACATCTTCGGCCAGCAGGGCGGCGGCGGGCGCCGCGGAGGCGGCGGCCCGCAGGCCTATCGCGGCGCCGACCTGCGCTACAGCATGGAAATCTCGCTGGAGCAGGCCGCGCACGGCCACGAGGCACAGATCCGCGTGCCGCACTGGGACGAGTGCGACCACTGCCACGGCAATGGCGCCGAGCCCGGTTCGAGCGTGGAAACCTGTCCGACCTGCCACGGCGCCGGCCAGGTGCGCGTATCGCAGGGCTTCTTCAGCATGCAGCAGACCTGCCCGAAGTGCCACGGCAGCGGCAAGTTCATCCCGAAGCCCTGCACCAAGTGCCACGGCCAGGGCAAGCTGAAGTCGCAGAAGACGCTGGAAGTGAAGATTCCGGCCGGCATCGACGAAGGCATGCGCATCCGCTCGTCCGGCAACGGCGAGCCGGGCATCAACGGCGGCCCGCCGGGCGACCTGTATGTGGAAGTCCACATCAAGGCGCACCCGGTGTTCGAGCGCGATGGCGACGACCTGCACTGCCAGATGCCGATTTCCTTCGCCACCGCGGCGCTGGGCGGCGACCTGGAAGTGCCGACGCTGAACGGCAAGGCCACCTTCCCGGTGCCCGAGGCGACGCAGTCCGGCAAGACCTTCCGCCTGCGCGGCAAGGGCATCAAGGGCGTGCGTTCGGGCTATCCGGGCGACCTCTACGTGCATGTGGCCGTGGAAACGCCGGTCAAGCTGACCGATGCGCAGAAGGACATGCTGCGCCAGTTCGATCGCTCGGTCCATGAAGGCGGCTCGCGCCACAGTCCGCAGGAGCAGTCCTGGCTGGACAAGGTGAAGAGCTTCTTCAGCTAAGCCAACCCCGGCAAACCGGCCACGCAAGCGCGTGGCCGGTTTGCTTTTGTGCCCGCGATGCGGGCCGGCAGCGCATAATGCAGGCGCTGCGTTTTCCCCCGCTTCCGCCGTGCCTTCCCCGCATTCCTGCCCCAATCCCGAATCTTTCGTACTGCTGGACGATGCTGGCGCGCCGCCAGGCGAAGCAGCCTCGCGCCTGTACACCGGTCTGGCCCGCGAAGACTTGCTGCCAGCCGGCAGCAATCCCGCCGAACTCGACACCCTCCTTGCCGAAGGCTGGCGCCAAGGCTGGCATGCCACGCTGTTCGCGCCTTACGAGTTCGGCGGCGCGCTGGTCGGTGCTACTGCACATACGGACAACAGGCTGCCGTTCCATGACGGCGCCGTGCGCTTGCTGTGGTTCCGCGAGATGCAGCGCCTGGACGTCGATGCCGTTCGCGCCTGGCTTCCGCCCCCCGGTGCGCAAGCGCCGGCCGGGCTCATGGACATCACCGGCGATACCCCGCGCGAAGCCTTCGACGCCGCGATCGCGCGCATCCACGCCTGGATCGAGGCTGGCGATACCTACCAGGTCAATTTCACGCAGCGGCTGGCGTTCTCCGCCTTCGGTGACCCGCGTGCGCTCTATGCCGCTTTGCGCGCCGCGCAGCCTGTGCCGTTCGGCGTGCTGGCCTGCCTGCCGGGCGATGCCTGGGTGTTGTCGCTGTCGCCAGAGTTGTTCGTCCAGCACGACGGCGAGGGCCGCCTCGTCACGCGCCCGATGAAGGGCACCGCGCCGCGTTCCGGTGATCCGGAAATGGACGCGCAAGCTTCCGCCGCACTCGCAGCCGATGCCAAGAACCGCGCCGAGAACGTGATGATCGTGGACCTGCTGCGCAATGACCTGGGCCGCATCGCGCAGCCCGGCAGCGTGACGGTGCCCGACCGCTTCGTCGTGCAGCCATTCGGTGCGGTGCTGCAGATGACATCGACCGTCACGGCGACCGCACGGCCGGATACGCGCTTTGGCGAATTGTTCGGCGCGCTGTTTCCGTGCGGGTCGATCACAGGCGCGCCCAAGCGGCGCACCATGCAGATCATTGCCGAGTTGGAATCCGCGCCGCGCGGACTTTATACGGGCGCGATCGGCTGGCTGGACGCGCCGGCCGCCGGCGATCACGACTTGTGCCGCTTCGCCATGTCGGTGGCCATCCGTACGCTGGCGCTGTCGCCACTGGCGCCTGACGGGCTGCGGACCGGCGAGATGGGCGTAGGCGGCGGCATCGTGCATGACAGCGTGGCGGCGGACGAATTTGCCGAATGCGGCTGGAAGGCGCGCTTCGTGACCCGTCATGATCCGGGCTTCACGCTGTTCGAGACCTTGCGTGTCGAGGACGGCCATTGCCTGCGCCTTGACCGGCATCTGGCGCGCCTGGCCTTATCGTCGGCGACGTTCGGGTTTGCCTTCGACCGCGCGGCAGCGAGCGCCGCTGTCGACGCCGAGGCCGCGCGTCTTGGCGCCGGCAACTGGCGCTTGCGGATGAGCGTCGACAAGGCCGGCAAGCTTGTATTCGCCAGCGGTGCACTGCAGCCGCTGGCTGCGCAGACCGCCATGCTTGATTGCGCGGTTGAACCGCTGCCGGATGCCGATCCCCTGCGCCGGCACAAGACCAGCGAGCGCGCGATCTACGACGCCGGCTGGCAGGCAGCGGAACGGGAAGGCTGCTTCGATCGGCTGTTCTTCAACACGCGCGGCGAATTGCTGGAAGGTGGCCGTAGCTCGGTGTTCGTCAAGGTCGATGGCGAATGGCTGACGCCGCCGCTAAGCGCGGACATCCTGCCTGGCGTGATGCGGGCCGTGGTGCTGGAGCAGGGCGATGCCCTGCTTGATGGCCCCGCGCGCGAGGGCACCGTGACGCGCGCGATGCTAATGCGTGCGCAGGCGATCGTTGCAGTGAATTCGCTGCGTGGAGCGATGCGGGCGACGTTGCGCTAGAAGGGGATGGCGATCGCAGTGCTACCGATGCTGCGTATCCAGAACCCCATCCCCCAGCTTCCACCGCACCACGCCGGGCAAATTGATCAGGTCGCGGTCGTGGCAGATCATCACCACGGTGCGGCCCTCGGCCGCCAGTTCGCGCACCAGCGCAATGACCTGTTCGCGGGCCTGGCCGTCCAGGCTGGAAGTGGGCTCGTCGAGCAGCATCAGTTCCGGCTCCAGCACCTTGGCGCGCGCCAGCGCGACGCGCTGGACTTCTCCGCCAGACAGGCGCTCGGGCGCGGTGTCCTGCAGGTGCGCGACGCCAGCCCACGCCAGCGCCTCGTCCACCCGCTGCGTCATCTCTTGCTGCGGCAGGCCGCGCGCGTGCAGGCCGTAGGCGATGTTCTCGCGCACGGATGTGCGGAACAGGTAAGGGTGCTGATGCAGATAGGCGATGCGCGTGCGCAGGTCGCGCGGCAGCGGATCGAGCGGTGCACTGCGTGCGGCGGCATCGCCATCGGTCCAGTGCACGGTGGCGCCGGGAGCAGGTTCAAGACCGGCGACCATGCGCAGCAGCGTGGTCTTGCCCGCGCCGTTCTGCCCCGTCAGCACGATAGCCGCGGCGCGCGGAAAGGCCAGTTCGCCGATCTCGAACAGCCGGCGCGCGCCGATGCGGCGCGACAGTCCGCGTACGGTCAGCAATGGCATGGTCGGGACATTCATCGGCGAAAGCCTCCCGCGCCTTGTAGCCAAGACAGGGCAATGTTCACGAGCAGCGCCAGCGCCACCAGCACGATGCCGAGTGCGATCCCCTGCGCGAATTCGCCTTTGCTGGTTTCCAGCGCGATCGCCGTGGTGATGGTGCGCGTCGAGCCTTCGATATTCCCGCCGATCATCAGCGCCGATCCGACTTCGGCAATGACGCGGCCGAAGCCGGCGACGATTGCCGCCATCAGCCCGAAACGCAATTCCCGGACAACCGTGACGAACGTGCGCCAGCGCCCCGCGCCCAGCACGCGCGCGGTTTCGCGCAGGCGCGGATCGGCGCCCTGCAGCGTTGACAGCGAGAACGCGAGAATCACGGGAAATCCGATCACCGCCTGCCCGAGCACCATGCCGGCCGGCGTGAACAGCAGCGCCAGGCTGCCCAGCGGGCCCTGCCGCGTCAGCAGCAGGTAGAGGATGAGTCCGACCAGCACGGTCGGAAACGAGAGGAAGGCCTGCGCCACCACGACCATCGCGCGGCGGCCCGGAAACTGATGCGTGGCGATCAGCCACGCCGCGCCCACCGCGGGGGCGGTGGCGATGGCCAGCCCCAGCACCGCCACCATCAGCGAGGTCCAGACAATGAACCAGAGCGCCGCGTCGCCGCTCGCGAGCAGGCGGAACGCGGCCAGCGTGGCGGCGCCGATCTCCACCGGTCAGGCGGAGAAGGTGTGCTCGGCTGCGGGGAAGCTGCCGTCCTTCACGGCGGCCACGTAGGCGCGGATGGCGCCTTCGATCGTGGTCTGGCCTTCCATGAAGTTGCGCACGAACTTGGCCTTGCGTCCGGGGTAGACGTTGATCATGTCCTGCAGCACCAGCACCTGTCCGGAGCACTCGGCACCGGCGCCGATGCCGATGGTCGGTACCTTGAGCTGCTGCGTGATCTCGCCGGCCAGCGTGGCGGGCACCGCCTCCATCAGCACGATCTGCGCGCCGGCCTCCTGCATCGCGAGTGCGTCGCGCTTGAGCTGGGCCGCGCCTTCGTCGGTCTTGCCCTGTACCTTGAAGCCGCCGAACGCGTGCACCGACTGCGGCGTCAGGCCGATGTGGGCGCACACCGGGATGCTGCGCTCGACCAGGAACTTGACCGTCGGGGCGAGCCAGTCGCCGCCTTCGAGCTTGACCATGTGGGCGCCCGCGCGCATCAGCGCGACCGCGCTGGCAAAGGCCATTTCCGGCGTGCCGTAGGTGCCGAAGGGCAGGTCGGTCACCAGCAGCGCGGTCTGGTTGGCGCGTGCCACGCATTCGGTGTGGTAGGCCATGTGCTCCAGCGTCACGGGCAGCGTGGTCTGCTGGCCTTGCATCACGTTGCCGAGCGAATCGCCCACGAGGATGACTTCCACGCCGCAAAAATCAAGTAGTGCGCCGAAGCTGGAGTCGTAGGCGGTCAGCATGGCAATTTTTTCACCGGCGTCGCGCATGGCCTGCAGACGGGTGATGGTGACGGTCTTGCGGGTGGGGTCGAGGAGGTAGCTCATGGCAGTGACGAGTCAGGAGAGAGGTGCTCGGCGTGTAGCGGCCGGCACGGCTGTCGTTATGGTTATGTACCGCCCCGGGCATCGCTCGGCTGCCCGGCTGCGGTCAGGGCGCAGCCAGGTTGAGAAAGGCCCTGCGGCCGCGCATGTTCTCGATGCGCGTCAGTAGTGTACGGAAATCCCCATCGTTGTCCACCGGGTTGAAATGGGCGGTATCCACGATCAGCACCGGGGCTTCGTCGTAGCGATGGAACAGTTCGCCGTAGGCGTCCGTGAGCCGTTGCAGGTATGACTCGTCGATGCCGGTGGCCTCGCCGGGCGCGCCACGGCGGGCGATGCGCTCGCGCAGCAATGTCGGCGTCGCTTGCAGCATGATGACCAGGTCGGTGCGCTGCGGCGGCAGCTGCAGCCGTGCGGCAATCGCGTCATAGAGCGCCAGTTCGTCTTCGGGCAGCGTCAGCGAAGCGTACAGGCGGTCCCGGGCGAAGAGGAAATTGGCCACCATGCGCTGCGTGGCCAGCAGGGCGTTCTGCCATTGCTGGAGCTGGTCGGCGCGCTTGTTCAGGCAGGTCAGCTGCAGCGGTAGCGCGTAGCGGGCGGGTTCGCGGTAGAAGCGTTCCAGGAAGGGGGTGGCGCGGACGCCGTCGAGGAGCTCCGTCGCGTGCAGCGTGTGCGCGAGGCGTTGGGCCAGCGCAGTCTTGCCGGAGCCGACCGGACCTTCCACCACGATGCGGCGCAGATGTTCGAGCATATCGTTGACAGCGCGGGCGTGCGGCCCCGCGGCTCAGCCGCCGGTGCCGGCGTTGCCGGCTGCCAGCGCCCGCAGGCACTTGCAGGAGGAAACCTTCTCGATGCGCTGGTCGCCGACACCGGCGAGGTAGTCGATCGCCGGGCCCATGCCGGGGATCACGAGATCGGGGGCCAGTTCGAGCAGCGGCACGAGCGTGAAGGCGCGTACGGTGACACGCGGATGCGGCACGGTGAGCTGTTCGTCGTCGTGTTGCTCGTCACCGAACACCAGCAGGTCGAGGTCCAGCGTGCGCGGCGCGTTGCGGAACGGGCGTTCGCGGCCGAACTGGTCTTCGATGTGGTGGCAGATGCGCAGCAGTTGCGCGGCGGTGAACGAGGTCTGCACCTTGACCACCGCGTTGTAGTAGTCGTCGCCACCGGCATCGACGGGCGCGGTCCGGTACAGCGAGGACCGTGCCAGCACCGTGATGCCGACCTGCTGGGCCAGGCACACGATGGCGTCCTTCAGCGCCTGGCGGGCATCGCCCAGGTTGGCGCCGATGCCGATGAAGGCGAGTTTCATTGATGTTCCTCCGGCTGGTCGCGGCCGGCATGGACTTCCTGCCCCGCTTCCGTGTCGCTCCGGGAAGAAACTTTATCCGATTTCCGCGGACTGCGCCGGCGGCGCTTCTTGCGTGCCGGGCCCTCGCCCTCGGCCGCCGTGCCACGCGGCGTGCGTGCGCCGTCGATCAGGCCTTCGCGTTCGTCGGGGTCGGCGTCCTGGAAATCTTGCCACCAGCGCGACAGTTCCTCCGGCATTTCGCCGGACTGGCAGCGCAGGTGCAGGAAGTCGAAACCGGCGCGGAAGCGCGGCGACTCCAGCAGGCGGAACGGCATGCGGCCCACGCGCTTCTCGAAACGCGGCTGCATGCCCCAGATGTCGCGCATGTCGGTGACGAAGCGGCGCTGGATTGCCAGCTGGCCGGTCTGCTTTTCCAGCACGGCGTCCATGGCCGTGTTGAGCGCCGCGATCGGGTGCTCGCCGCGTGCGCGTTCGGCATTCCAGTGCTGCAGCACGTGGTGCCACAGCAGCGCGGCGAACAGGAAGCCCGGCGACACCGGCTTGCCCGACTGCACGCGGCGGTCGGTGTTGTCCAGCGCCAGCTGCACGAAGCGCTGGCCCATGGGCTGCTCCAGCGCCACGTCCAGCAGCGGCAGCAGGCCCTGGTGCAGGCCGGCCTTGCGCAGTTCCTGCAGCGATGCCCAGGCGTGGCCGGACATCAACAGTTTGAGCATCTCGTCAAACAGGCGCGCGCTGGGCACGTTGTGGATCAGCGTGGCCAGGCCTTCGATCGGCTCGCGCGTGGCCTCGTCGATGCCGAAGCCGGTCTTGGCCGCGAATCGCACCACGCGCAGCATGCGCACGGGGTCCTCGCGGTAGCGCGTGACCGGGTCGCCGATCATGCGCAGCGTGCGCGCGCGGATGTCTTCCATGCCGTGATGGTAATCATGCACGGTCTGCGCGGCCGGATCGTAGTACATCGCGTTGATGGTGAAGTCGCGGCGTTCCGCGTCTTCAGCCTGCGAGCCCCACACGTTGTCGCGCAGCACGCGGCCCGAGGCATCGATCGCGTGGGTCTTGCTGTCGAGTTCGGAGCGCTTGAGGCGCCGGCCTTCGGGCAGCGTTTCGCTGGCCACGGCATCGACCAGCGCGCGGAACGTGGAGACTTCGATGATCTCCTGCTCGCGCCCGCCATAGAACGTCACGTGGACGATCTGAAAGCGCCGCCCGATGATGCGCGAGCGCCGGAACAGCGCCTGCACCTGCTCGGGCGTGGCGTTGGTGGCGACATCGAAATCCTTGGGCTTGATGCCCAGCAGCAGGTCGCGCACCGCGCCGCCGACGATAAACGCCTGGTAGCCTGCCTGTTGCAACGTGGAAGTGACTTTCACGGCATTTCGCGACAGCAGGGTCGGGTCAATGCGGTGCTCTTCCACGGTAACGATGCGCGGCGTGTGGGCGCGGCCGATGCGGCGCTGCTTGGGGCCAGGATTGCCCAGCAGGCGGTTGATGAGCTTCTTGATCACGTCAGAACAGATCCATGATGCGCCAGCCCGCGGCAGCGGCATGCTCGCGCAGGCGATCATCCGGGTTGGTGGCGATGGGCTCGCTGGCCTTTTCCAGCAGCGGCAGGTCGTTGGCCGAGTCGCTGTAGAAGTAGGTGGTGCCGAAATCGTTCCAGTGCGCGCCCTGGCTCTTCAGCCAGGCGTCGACGCGGGTAATCTTGCCTTCGCGGAAACTCGGCACGCCGTCGACCTCGCCGGTGAACTGGCTTTCCGGCTTGCCGTCGACCGTTGCCGGTTCGGTGGCGATCAGGTGCTTGATGCCGAACGCCGCCACGATCGGCGCCGTGACGAAGCTATTGGTGGCCGTGACCACGGCGCACAGGTCCCCGGCTTCCAGGTGCTTGTAGACCAGCGCGCGGGCCTGCGGCGTCATGACGGGGTCGATCACTTCATGCATGAAACGCTGGCGCAGGGCGTCGAGCCGGTCGCGCGAGTTGGCGGCCAGCGGCGCCAGCGCAAAGCGCAGGAAAGCCTGGATATCCAGGGTGCCGGCCTTGTAGTGGCCGTAGAACTCGTCGTTCTTGCTGCGGTAGGATTCCTCGTCCACAACGCCCTGGCGCACCAGGAAGCGGCCCCATTCGTGGTCGCTGTCAGTCGGGATCAGGGTATGGTCGAGATCAAAGAGTGCCAGATTCATGGGGCGCGATTTTACCTTAAGGGAGGAGACCGGTCGGCAACGTGACCCGCGCGACCGCTCCGGCCGGAACGAAGCAAGTGGCGATTATTCCCGGAACTCCGCGAACATTTCGCGAAGCAGGGGCAAGGTCACCGGGCGCTTGCGCTCCAGCGAGTACGTATCGAGCGCATCGAGCAGCGCCATCAGGCTGGGCATGTCGCGGTAATGGCGGGTCACCAGCCAGTGGGTGATCTCCGGGGAAAGCTGCAGTCCGCGCTCGCGTGCCGCTTGCAGCACAGCTGACATCTTGTCTTCGTCCGACAACGGCTGCACCTGGTAGACCAGGCCCCAGCCCAGCCGGGTGCGCAGGTCTTCACGCACCGGCATCGCGCGCGGCGCCAGGCCCCCGGCCACGACCAGCGCGGTACGCACGTGCGCCCGGACTTCGTTGTAGAGCGAAAACACCGCGATCTGGCGCGCTTCGTCGAGCAGGTCGACATCGTCCACCGTATAGAGCTGGCAGGCCGGATCGAACAGGAAGTCCGACAGCGGGTGGTGCGGGCTCAGGTAGCGGCAGTTGATGCCGGTTTGCGGCGTGGCTTCGCACACGGCGTGCAGCAGGTGCGTGCGGCCGCAGCCCACTTCGCCCCACAGGTAAACCAGCCGGTCCACGGCGCGCTCCTGCGCGACCGCATTGGGCAGGTCGTGCAGGCGCTGCACCGCCTCGCGGTTCGAAGCCACGACGAAATTGTCGAAGGTCGAAGGCGGGGGGCTGCCAAGCTCGAGCGAAAGTTGCTTGGGACGCGGGGACATGACGTATGGCTTGCTTGCTGGGGACAGCTCGCGCGGTGCGCTTGGAATCGGCTCAAGCCGACTATTGTCCGTCATTTTTCCCGTTGCTTCTGTTATTTCCGATAAAGGTCGCTGGCCAGGTACACGCGGCGCAGCTGCCTGGCCCCGACCAGCAATACGGCGGAAGTCGGCAGCGCCAGCAGCACGCCGAAGAAGCCGAACAGCTGGCCGAAGGCGAGCAGGGCGAAGATCACCACCAGCGGGTGCAGCCCGATGCGCTCCCCGACCAGGCGCGGCGTCAGGTAGAAGCTCTCGATGAACTGGCCGATGCCATACACGACTGCGACCGCTGCCAGCCCGTACCAGTCGCCGAACTGAAGCAGCGCGGCCAGGATCGCCAGCACCAGGCCGACGCCGAAGCCGATATAGGGAATGAAGACCGCCAGGCCCGTGAACACGCCCACGGGCACGCCGACGTCAAAGCCGGCAACAGTCAGCCCGATCGAATAGATCGAGGCCAGGATCACCATCACCAGGATCTGGCCGCGCAGGTACTGCGACAGCAGCACGTCGGTCTCGCTGGTGAGTTCGCGCACCTTGGGCACCCAGCGGCGCGGCACCAGGCCTTCGATGCGCCGCATCACCATGTGCCAGTCCATCATCAGGTAGAACATGACGATGGGAATGATGAACAGCAGGCCAGCCACTTCGATCAGGGCCGAGCCCGAGACCTTGGCATAGTTCAGGAACACCGCCAGCAGGTCTTCGGGGCTGGCCGAGAAACGGTCCGACAGCATGCTGCGCAGGCCAGGGAAATCGAAGCGCACGCGCACGCCGAAGTCGGCCAGGCGCGGCGCGACCACGGCGTTGAGCTTCTTCAGCAGCACCGGCAACTGTTCGCGGACCTGGGGGATTTCCCGCTGGAGCACGGCGATCAGCAGCAGTACCAGCACCACGCCGATCACCAGCAGCAGCAGGATCATCAGCGTCACGCCGATGGCGCGCGGTATGCGCCGGCGTTGGAGCCAATCGACGCCCGGGGTCAGGATGTACGCAAAGATGAACGCGAGCAGGAACGGCGTCAGGATCGGCGCAAGCGCGACGATGGCCGCAAACAGGCCAGCGGCGACCACAATCCACAGCAGGACGCGCTTGGTCTCTTGGTTCAGCAGGGGAGCGTTCATCGGTGGGCGCATAGGATGGAATGGCGAAACTGGTAGCCGGGCGCCTGTATCCGTTAAAATCGCGATTCTACTGGACTCGCGCCCGCCCCCTGCTGCTGCCGGGGCCGCCGGAGCGGCGAATTCACCACTTTATCTCCTCTGACACAAGCAGGTTCCCATGAGCGCTTCCCCGACCGCTGGCCAGGCAGGCCTTTCCTACCGCGATGCCGGTGTTGACATCGATGCTGGCGATGCCCTGGTCGACCGCATCAAGCCGTTTGCGAAGCGGACCATGCGCGAAGGCGTGATGGCTGGCATCGGCGGTTTTGGCGCGTTGTTCGAACTGTCGAAGAAGTACCAGGAGCCCGTGCTGGTGTCGGGCACCGACGGCGTGGGCACCAAGCTCAAGCTGGCGTTCCAGCTGAACCGCCACGACACCGTGGGCCAGGACCTGGTGGCCATGAGCGTCAACGACATCCTGGTGCAGGGCGCCGAGCCGCTGTTCTTCCTCGATTACTTCGCCTGCGGCAAGCTCGACGTGGACACCGCCGCCACCGTGATCCAGGGCATCGCCCGCGGCTGCGAACTGTCGGGCTGTGCGCTGATCGGCGGCGAAACCGCCGAAATGCCGAGCATGTACCCGGACGGCGAATACGACCTGGCCGGCTTTGCGGTCGGCGCGGTGGAAAAGCGCAAGATCATCGACGGCACCACCATTGCCCCGGGCGACGTGGTGCTGGGCCTGGCTTCGTCGGGCGCGCACTCCAACGGCTATTCGCTGGTGCGCAAGATCATTGAAGTGGCCAAGCCGGACCTTAACGCCGACTTCCACGGCCAGCGCCTGCAGGACGCCATCATGGCGCCGACGCATATCTACGTGAAGCCGCTGCTGTCGCTGATCGAAACGCTGCCGGTCAAGGGCATGGCCCACATCACCGGCGGCGGCCTGACCGAAAACGTGCCGCGCGTGCTGCCGCAGAACACCACGGCCGTGCTCCACCGCGACGCCTGGACGCTGCCGCCGCTGTTCCAGTGGCTGCAGTCGCAGGGCCGCGTGGCGGACGACGAAATGCATCGCGTGTTCAACTGCGGCGTCGGCATGGTGGTGATCGTCGCTAAGGAAGATGCCGAACGTGCGATCCGTCATCTGCAGGCTGCCGGCGAAGCCGTGTGGCAGATCGGCGAGATCCGCGAGCGCGCGGAAGGCCAGGCGCAGACCGTGGTGGTCTGACGACCGGCTCGTCCTCTGCCGGGTTTCCGGCATGGCGACGGTGAGATGCGAAAGGGCACATGCATTGCATGTGCCCTTTTTGATTTTGGGCTTTGGCGAGGCTGGACAGGACCGCCCGGCAAAGCCGAAGCGCGCCGCGCTATCCCTTCAGCCTCGTCAGCAGATTCATCAGCTTCAAGGCCCTGCCTGCATACGGCGGCTGAAACAGCTTCTGCACCAGCGACACCGGCCCCTGATAAAACACCGGCCGCAGCTTGGAGAAGGTATTGAACCCCTCCCGGCCGTGGTAGTGCCCCATCCCGCTCGGCCCGACGCCGCCAAATGGCAGGTCGTGCTGCGCCACGTGCAGCAGCGCATCATTCACCGATACGCCACCGGACATCACGTGCGTGATGTAGTACCGCTGCAGCGCCTTGTCATGCGTGAACGGGTAGATCGCCAGCGGCCGGTCATGCGCGTTGATGTAGTCGGCCACTTCCTGATGATCGCGATAGGTGCGGATGGGCAGGATCGGCCCGAAGATCTCGCGTTGCGATACCAGCATGTCTTCGCGGGGATCAAGCACCAGGCAAGGCGCGAACTTGCGTGTCGCGGTGTCGCCGGTGGCCAGCTCGACGATCGTTGCGCCTTTTGCCCTGGCATCCTCCAGCGTCGCGCGCAAGCGGTCATAGGCGCGCTGGTCGATGATGGCGGTGTAGTCGTTGCTGGTCAGGTCGGGGAAGCGCTCGGCAATCAGCCGCCTGGCATGCGCGACGAACGCGTCCACCGCGCCCTCGGGCAGGAAGACGTAGTCGACATTGGTGCAGATCTGCCCCGCATTGAACATCTTGACCCACAGGATGCGCTCGGCGGCGGTCTGGACGGGAAAGTCCGGTGCCACGATCGCGGGGGCCTTGCCGCCGAGTTCCAGCGTGACCGGCGTGAGGTTGCGTGCCGCGTTGGCCATGACCGCACGACCCGTGGCGCCCGAGCCGGTGAACAGCAGGTGGTCGAAGGGCAGCGAGGAAAAGGCCGGCCCGCGCCCGCCGCCATCTTCGAAGAATTTCAGCTTGTCTTCGGGGAAGTAGCGCGGGCTGATGCGCGCCAGCAGTTGCGCGAGGTGGCGCGAGTTTTCCGACATCTTGACCATGGCGCGGTTGCCCGCCGCGAAAATCGCGGCAAGCGGGCAGAACGCCAGGTTGAGCGGGAAATTCCACGGCACGATCACCCCGACCACGCCCAGCGGCTGCGGGATGACGCGGTTGCGCGCACCCGGGTACATCAGCCTGTCGATATGGCGCCGTTGCGGCTTCATCCACTTGCGCAACTGCTTGCGGGCGTCGCGGATCGATTCGAGCGCGACGAAGAACTCCGCGAACAGAGTCTCGAATTCGGAACGGCTGCCGTAGTCGCGTCCGATCGCTTCGACGATCTGCGCGCGGTTTTCCTTGAGCATGCGCGACAGCATCATCAGGTCGGCGATCCGTTGCGCATGGCCCGGCTCGGGGTCGGCGAGGTAGGCCTGCCGCTGACGCGCAAAACAGGCCGGGAATTCTTCCGGCATCACCACGTGATCGGCTGGCAGGTCAATGGCTCCCACGGGGTCTCCTGTTGATTGTTTCAGGCGTCCTGATGCGCTGCGCGCGTCAGGGATTGCCAGGGGCTGTGGCATCGGTGGCGGCGTCCTGGTCGCCGTAAGCCTGTCCGCCGAAGCGCAAGGCCGTATGCTGGCGCTGCGAGTGGCGCAGCGGGTAGAACATCTGCGCGGCCCAGTGCTCGGCGCCGAAGCGGCGATCATCCTCCAGTCCGACCTTCGCGGGGTACTGACGGGTGATGTGGGCCGTGCCGAACAGCACATCCCAGAAGAACAGCAGGTTGCCGAAGTTGCCCTTGTAGTGGCCGATGCCGTCGGCGTTGGTCAGCGCGTGGTGGGCCCAGTGCGTGGCCGGCGTGGAGATGGTCCGTTCGACCACCCACATCAGCGGCCGCAGCACGCGGATGCGGTACAGCGGCGCGTCCCAGGGCCAGGCGCAGTGCGCGCCGAGGATCACCATCATCTTGACCACGATGTACACGGCGTAGACCTTGCCGAAGCCGAGATACAGCAGCACCCCGGCGCTCCACAGCCCCGGCATCATCAGGTAGTAGAAGAAATTGTTCCGGTACGTGATGCGGATGCTCATGTACGACGCCGAATGGTGCGCGCGATGCAGCGGCCACAGCCACGGCGTATGGGACGCACGGTGCCACCAGTACTGCGTCATGTCATCGGCGACCAGCAGGATCGCCGTCATCGCCCACCATGGCAGGTGGGACCAGGCGCCGCGCATGTCGGGCATGAGCCAGTTGCACAGCCAGTTGGCGCCCAGCAGCGCGAACGGCTGCGTCACGGCGATCAGGCTGACGAACATCAGCAACTCGAGCTTGGTGTCGTTGGCGTCGGCGCGCACGCCTTGCTGGTAGCGCCGCGTGGCGAATTCCATGACGGCAAAGCCAAGGATGATACTGCCGATCAGCAGGTTCTGTAGCTGCAGGTTCATGCGGGTTGTCTCCGATCTCTTCGATGCTGCTTGTGCGGAAACTCTAGGTTGGCGCCGCCGATGCGTCCAATGCATAATCAACATCGTTCCAATGTGTCATACGCAATGAGGTTGCCCATGGATCTCCGCCGGCTCAGCCATGTGGTGGCGCTTGCCGATACACTGCACTTCGCCCGCGCGGCGGAACAGGTCCACCTGAGCCAGCCGGCGTTCAGCCGCAGCATCCAGGCCATCGAAAGTGATCTCGGCGTGCGGCTTTTCGAGCGCGATGCCGGCGATATCCGGCCCACGCCGGCCGGGGAATTCGTGCTGGAACGCGCGCGTCGGCTGCTGTTCGAGGCACGCTGCATGCAGCGCGATGTCGATCTTTACCGGGACACCCAGCTTGGCGATACGGCATTCGGGGTCGGACCGTTTCCCGCCGCGACGTTGATGCCGCGCGTGCTGTCGGCGCTTCGGCGCGAGCATCCGCAGGTCGCGTTACGTGTCGAAGAGAGCAACTGGGTGCTGTTGCTCGAGCGCCTGCGCGCGGAGGACATCGAATTTTTCGTTGCCGACGTGCGCGACCTTGCAGAGGATGCGTCGCTGGACGTGCGCCCGTTGCCGGCCCAGTCGGCGCGCTTCTTTGTCCGCGCGGGACATCCGCTGGCCGGCAAGACATGCACGATCCAGGAGGCCTGGCAGTACGGCGTGGCCAGCGTCAAGGCGCCGCGCGTGGTGACGGCCGTGTTTGCCCGGACGCTCGGCTTGCCGGCCGGCCAGGACGCCATGCTGGCATTGGAGTGCGATAACTTCGCCGTGATTCGCGCGGTCACCTTGTCCACGGACATGGTGCTTGGCGCCACCGATACGTCGGTCCGGGCAGAGTTGGGTTCTGGCGAACTGGTCGCGCTCGATGTGGAGGGATTGCCGGCGATGAAGGCCGGCATGGGCATTGTGAGCCTGCGCAACCGGACGCCTTCGCCGATGGCGGTGAAGGCGATCCGCTGCATCGAGCGGGTGGCAGCGGAAATCAGCGGCGAGGGGGATGCTTTGCCGCGCTAGGCTCAGTCCGGCGCGCCGAGTCGCGCCAGCGCGTCGCCGGTGACGCGGCAGATGCGCCAGTCCGGCATCACGTCCGCGCCCATTGCCTGGTAGAACTCGATGGACGGTGTGTTCCAGTCGAGCACCGACCATTCGAAGCGGCCGCAGCCGCGCTCCACCGCCAGCGCCGCCAGGTGCCTGAGCAGCGCCTTGCCAAGGCCATGGCCGCGCCAGGCCGGTTCGACGAACAGGTCTTCGAGATACAGGCCGGGTTTGGCCAGGAAGGTCGAGAAGTTGTGGAAGAACAGCGCGAAGCCGACGGGCCGCGTGCCATCAGGTGTATGGGCATCGACCAGGACGGCCTCGGCTTGCGGCTGCGCACCGAACAATGCCTGTTCGAGCTTCTGCGGCGTGGCTTCGACCAGATGGGTCAGCTTTTCGTACTCGGCCAGGTCCGAGATCAGGCGGAACAGCGTGGTGCAGTCGGCAGGCGCTGCGGGGCGGATGGCAAAGGAAGGAGACGGCATGGCGCAGGGCACGGTCCGAGACAAACGGCGATTATCGCCGCTGCGTCACATCCCGGCCAGCCGCGCAACTTGCGCGACGTAGTCCGGCGCGAGGCAATCGACGGACAAGCGTTCCGGCGTGCTGCGCAGCCATGTGATCTGGCGCTTGCAAAGCTGGCGCGTGGCCGCGATGCCGCGCTCGCGCATCGTCGCGAAGTCGGTGTCGCCGTCCAGGTACTCCCAGACCTGCCGATAGCCCACGCAGCGGATCGAAGGCAGGCCGGGGTGGAGATCGCCGCGACGGCGCAGGCGTTCGACTTCCTCGATCAGGCCGCCGGCCAGCATGGCGTCGTAGCGCGCGGCAATGCGCGCGTGAAGCACGGCGCGGTCCGAGGGCTCCAGCGCGATCACGCGGTAGCGCTGGTCGGCCGCGCCGGTGAAGGTGCGGCCGTCAGCTTGCCGCGCCAGCAGTTCGGACATCGGTTGCCCGGACAGACGGTGGATCTCCAGCGCGCGCTGGATGCGCTGGGCATCGTTGGGCGCGAGCCGCGCCGCCGTGACGGGATCGACTTCCGCCAGCATCGCATGCAGCGCTGGCCAGCCGCGTGCGGCGGCCAGTTCGTCGAGTTCGGCGCGCACGGCCGGATCGGCCTGGGGCAGGTCGTTCAGGCCCTGCGTCAGCGCCTTGTAGTACAGCATGGTGCCGCCGACGATCAGCGGCTGGCGCCCGCGCGCGCGGGTCTCGCCGATCAGCCGTTCAGCATCGCTGACGAACTGCGCGGCGGAGTAGCTGTCGGCCGGATCGATGATGTCGATCAGGTGGTGCGGCACCGCGGCCAGCTCGTCGGGCGTGGGCTTGGCGGTGCCGATATCCATCTCGCGATAGACCAGCGCCGAATCCAGGCTGATGATCTCCACGGCTGCCTGTTGCGCCAGGGCCAGCGCGGCAGCGGTCTTGCCGGAGGCGGTCGGGCCGAGCAGGCAGACGATGGGCGGGTGTTCGGACGACGGCAAGGCGGACATCAGGACTCAGGCAGGGCAGGACGTGGTGCGGGAGGGCGGCCTTACTGGCCGCGCAGGAACAGCCGGTCCAGCTCGGCCACGCTGAGCTGGACCCAGGTCGGGCGGCCGTGGTTGCACTGGTCGGCGCGCTCGGTCTGCTCCATCTGGCGCAGCAGCGCGTTCATCTCTTCTATCGTGAGCTTGCGGTTGGCGCGCACCGCGCTGTGGCACGCCAGCGTGGCCAGCAGTTCGTTGCGGCGCTCCGCCAGCACGCGCGAGCCGCCGTAGGCGTTCAGGTCGCGCAGCACGTCGCGCGCCAGCGCCTCGGCGTCGGCCTGCTGCAGCAAAGCCGGCACGGCGCGCACGGCGAGCGTGGTCGGCGATACCGGCGCGATGTCGAAACCGAGCAACGCCAGCGTCTCGCGATGCTCCTCGGCCGTGCCGATCTCCACCGGGTTTGCTGGCAGGGTCACGGGCAGCAACAGCGGTTGCACGGCGAGATCGCGCGCATCAAGCGCGTCCTTGATCTGCTCGTACAGGATGCGCTCGTGCGCCGCGTGCATATCGACGAGCACCAGGCCGCGCGCATTCTGCGCGAGCACGTAGACGCCATGGAGCTGGGCGATCGCGTAGCCGAGCGGGTGATCGTCGGTGTCCAGGGCGGCGTCATCCGCGGCGGGCGGGAGTGGCCTGGCCACGGCGATGCCATCGAGCAGGCCGGGCGCTTCATCGGCCCGCGCGGCCCGCGCGGCCTGCGCATCGGCCAGCCACGCGGGAGGCTGGGAAGACGGCATATAAGGCCGCGGCGCCGTGGCGTCACGCACCATGCCCAGATAGGCCTGGCGTGGCTGTGCGATGCCAAGTTCGGTCTGGCGCGCCGCCGAATAGTTGACCCACTGGCTGCCGCTGCCCGCTGCACCGTAGGGCGCGCGTGACTCTTGCAGCCGGATGGCGCCCGGGGCGGGTACGGGCTCGTCGTCCGTGCCGGTGTGCAGGCTGTCGCCATTCTCGCCGGCCTGGCGCGCCAGGCAGCGCTGCACGGCGTGATAGACGAACTGGTGCACGGCGCGCGATTCGCGGAAGCGTACTTCGATCTTGGACGGGTGGACGTTCACATCGACCATCTCGGGCGGCAGGTCCAGGCACAGCACGTAGGACGGGAAACGGTCGCCATGCAGCACGTCCTGGTAGGCGCTGCGCACCGCGTGGTTGAGCAGCTTGTCGCGCACGAAGCGGCCGTTCACGAAGAAGTACTGCTGGTCCGGCCGCCCGCGCGAGGCCGTGGGCAATCCGGCGAAACCATAGAGATGGAGATCGCCGGCCGCTTCATCGAGCGGTAACCGGGCCCGGGCAAAATCGCTGCCGAGCACCTGCGCCGTGCGCGTGGCCACATCGCCGGCGTTCCAGTGTTCGAGCGGCTTGCCGTTGTGGTGGACCGAGATCGCCACGTCGGGACGGGCCAGCGCCGCGCGCCGGACCATTTCCAGGCAATGCCCCAGCTCGGTCTGTTCCGACTTGAGGAACTTTCGGCGCGCGGGAGTGTTGAAGTAGAGATGCTGGACGTCGACGGTTGTGCCGACTCCGCCAGATGCCGGCTGCAAGGCGCCGGTATCGGCACTGACCAGCGTGGCGTGCGGATCATTCGCAGTGCGGCTGGTCAGCGACAGCTGGGACACGGAAGCGATCGAGGCCAGGGCCTCGCCGCGGAAACCGAGGGTCAGCACGGCCTCGAGTTCGTCGAGCGAAGCGATCTTGCTGGTGGCGTGGCGCATCAGCGCCACGGGCAGTTCGGATGCGGGGATGCCGCAACCGTTGTCCGAGATGACGATGCGCCGCACGCCGCCTTCCTCGAGCCGGATGCCGAGCTGGCTGGAGCCGGCGTCGAGCGCGTTCTCGAGCAGTTCCTTTACCACGGAGGCCGGGCGTTCCACGACTTCGCCCGCGGCGATCTGGCTGATGAGCTGGTCGGGCAGGGGGCGGATCGGGCGCGGCGGCTGCGCTGTTCGGGAGGCGGAGGCTGGCATGCGGCGATTATACGTGCCGTGCCGCACGCGGGATGACCGCTGCCGGGCCGCCCAGTGACCGAAGCGTCGGGCGGCTCTTGTATGATGTCGCGCTTGTTGGATCAACTTACAACACAACGGGGAAAGACTTGGATCTCGCTCTGCAGCTCATCGACATGCTGTTGCACGTCGACAAATACCTCGGCACGGTCATCCAGCAGTATGGCGTCTGGGTCTACGCCATCCTGTTCGCGATCGTATTTGCCGAAACCGGGCTGGTGGTGCTGCCATTCCTGCCGGGCGACTCGCTGCTGTTCATCGCGGGTGCGTTCTGCGCCACGGGCGCCATGAACGAATGGGCGCTGATCGGGCTGCTGCTGACCGCGGCGATTTCGGGCAATACCGTGAACTACTGGGTCGGGAGCTGGATCGGTCCGAAGGTGTTCGACCACCAATGGCGCTTCCTCGACCAGAAGGCGCTGCGCCGCACGCATGACTTTTACGAGCGCCACGGTGGCAAGACGCTGGTGATGGCGCGCTTTGTCCCGATCGTGCGCACGTTCGCGCCGTTCGTGGCCGGGGTTTCGCAGATGACGTTCGGGCGCTTCCAGTTCTTCAACGTGATCGGCGCGCTGGCGTGGGTGGCAGGGCTGGTGTTCGCGGGCTACTTCTTCGGCAACCTGCCGTTCATCAAGCAGTACCTGAACCTGATCGTGCTGGCCGGTATTGGCGCAGCCGTGGTCCCGCTGGTGCTGGGCGGGCTGTGGAAGCTCGTGCGCGGCAACAAGCGCAGCACGTCGAGCGTCGAGCGCTGAGCGCAGCGCTGCCGCAGTCCTAGTTCAGGCTGCGGCTCATCATGCGCAGGGCCGGCATGCGGTCGCGGATTTGGGCGATGTCGGCGGCATCCGGGCGCGCCTTTACGTAGGCCTCGAGATCCTCCAGCGCCGGCCGGAAGCATTCCATGTTGGCATAGGCGAGGCCGCGGTCGCGCACTTCCTCGATCGATCCGGGCAGCAGGATCACCAGGCGGTTCTGCACCGCCAGCAGCCGCTGCCAGCGTGATTCCTGCAGGTAGATTGCCTTGAGGTTGCGCAGCATGCGCGCAATGATCTCGCGGTGGCTGGCGGCCTGCAGGAACAGGCCCAGCGGCACCTGGCCGGGATCGGAAATCCCCTCGCGCTCCAGGTAGGGGTCAAGCATTTCCTGAAGCTGTTCCTTCGACAGGGTCTCGCCGGTCAGGGGGTCGAGGATGACTTCCCCGGCCGGGATCGTCATGCGCACCAGGAAATGGTTCGGGAAGGACACGCCCTTGAGCGGCAGGCCGATCTGCTGGCCGAGCTCCATGTACAGGACGGCCAGTGAAATCGGGATGCCGCGCCGCTGCTTCAGCACCACGTTCAGGTACGAGTTGTCAGGATCGTAGTAGTCGTTGGCGTTGGCGCCAAAACCGAGATCGCGATAGAAGAAGTGGTTCAGCAGGCGCAGCCGCTGGATGGCCGGGGTACCTTCGGCAATCCTGCGTTTGAGGCGCAGCGCCAGCACATCCAGCGCGGCCAGTTCGGCTTGAAGATCCAGGTCGGGGAAGGCGTCCTGCGCGATGGATAGTGCGGTTTCAGTCAGGGGAATGCCGTTCTCGTCCGCCACCAGGCTGGCGAAGTAATCAAGGACTTTCGTACTTGTCATTGCGGATTCCTGATGCGGCACGGCCGTGCCGTGCCCTGGCGCTCACTTGCGTGCTACGGCCCGTTCCGTCGGTGAACGAGCCCTAGACCGTCCGGCGCTTGAAGGCGGCGTATCGCAGTCCCATGAGCCACAGTGTACCGAAGTAGACCACCGCTGCAAGTACCAGGCAGGAAGCCAGCAGCGCGATGCGCAGCAGCGGCGTGGCCCCCAGCCCGACCCAGTCGAAGTTGCGCACGAACCAGAGCAGCAGGCCGGATAGCAGCAGCACCGCGGTGAACAACTGGGCCAGGAACAGTCCCCATCCGGGCGCGGGCCGGTAGTAGCCGCGCCGGACCAGGCCGGCAAAGAGCAACAGGGCGTTGATGGTGGCACCGACGCTGATCGACAGCGCCAGGCCCGCATGGCCCATCCACGGCACGAACGCGTAGTTGCAGGCCTGCGTAATGACCAGTACCACCAGGGCGATCTTCACCGGCGTGCGGATGTCCTGGCGGGCATAGAACCCCGGCGCGAGGATCTTGATGACAATGAGGCCAAGCAGGCCGGTGCCGTAGGACACCAGCGCCTGCCGTGTCATCTCGACGGCGTG
Organism: Cupriavidus sp. 21MJTG02-4; assembly: GCF_057798975.1. NCBI lineage: Bacteria > Pseudomonadati > Pseudomonadota > Betaproteobacteria > Burkholderiales > Burkholderiaceae > Cupriavidus > Cupriavidus sp. 21MJTG02-4. The sequence continues at coordinate 251,108 of NZ_JBYOJP010000002.1, forward strand.
CGCGTCGAACTTGCCGTAGTTGAACAGGACCGACGTCAGCGGCGCGCCAAAGACATAGAGCCCGACCGCGCACGGCACGGCCAGCAGGAATGTCAGGCGCAGGCCCCAGTCGAGCAGGCCCGAGTATTCGGCGCGATTGTCCTGGGCGCTCGCCTTCGACAGGCTTGGCAGCAGGATGGTGCCGAGCGCCACGCCGAGCAGCGCGGTCGGGAATTCCATCAGCCGGTCGGCATAGGTCAGGTACGACACGCTGCCGGCAGCCAGGCGCGAGGCAATATTGGTATTGATGATCAGGCTGATCTGCGCCACCGACACGGCCAGCAGTGCCGGACCCATCTGCCTGAGGATGCGGCGCACGCCGGGATCGGCCCAGGCCTTGCGCACGCTGAAAGTCACGCGCGGCATGGCGCCCAGGCGCTTGAGCGCGGGGACCTGGATCAGCAGTTGCAGGATGCCGCCAACCAGCACGCCCCACGCCTGCGCATAGATCGGCTGCGCCATGCGCGGGCCGACGAACAGCGCCGCGAAGATCAGGCAGAGGTTCAGCAGCACCGGCGTGAACGCCGGCACCGCGAACTTGCGCCAGGTGTTCAGGATGCCGGACGCCAGCGCCACCAGCGAAATCAGGCCGATATACGGGAACATCACCCGGGTCATGAAGACGGCCGCCGTATAGGTCTCGCCCTGGCCGCGGAAGCCGGTCGCCACGATGGTCATGACCAGCGGCGCGCCGATCACGCCCAACAACGACACCCCCATCAGCGCCCACGTCATGATCGTCGCGACGGCGTCGATCAGGTGTTTGGTCTCCGCGTCGCCGCGCTTGGCGTGGTATTCGCCCAGGATCGGCACAAAGGCTTGCGAGAACGCGCCCTCGCCGAAGATGCGTCGCAGCAGGTTGGGGATCCGGAAGGCCACGTTGAAGGCGTCGGTCATGTCCGAGGCGCCAAAGGCCCGGGCAATCAGGATTTCGCGCACCAGGCCCGTGATGCGCGAAAGCATGGTCAGGCTGCTGATGGTGGCGAGCGCTTTGAGCAGGTTCAAGGTGAGTCGGCGGGAAGCGGTGGATCGGGCTGTAAGGGCTGGTACTGGCTGGCGGGCATGGCGGCGTGCGTGCCGCGCATCGCGTGCAGGCGCGGATGGCGGTTCAGACGCCCGGCGCGCGGTAAAGTTGCCGCAGCGGCACGCTGCGTGCGGCGAAGTGGCGCCTATTATACGGATCGCCCCGGTGCAACCCCGGCCCGGCTTGGTATACCGCGTCCGGCCTTGCGTGTGGCTCCGGCGTGTGTGTATAATTGCCGATTCACAAGGACAGCTGCGTTCCGGATTCGTGTGTCAGTGCATCCCGGGTCGCTTGATATGACTTAATTGTTGTGTCCCCCGCGGCACGCATCTGAATTCAGGATATTTAATTACATGGCAAATTCCGCACAAGCACGCAAGCGCGCCCGCCAAGCCGTTGCTCAAAACGCTCACAACTCCAGCCTGCGCTCGCGCCTGCGTACGGCCGTGAAGGCCGTTCGCAAGGCCATCGACGCCGGCGACAAGGCTGCTGCTGCTGAAATCTTCAAGAATTCGCAAGCTACCATCGACAGCATTGCCGACAAGAAGATCGTGCACAAGAACAAGGCGGCACGTCACAAGTCGCGTCTGTCGGCTGCTATCAAGGCCATGGCTGCCTGATAGTTGCCTGGGCCGCTCCGGCGGCCCCGACGGTACTGCAAAGTGCCCGTCTCAATAAAAAAGCTCGTCATCCGACGAGCTTTTTTATTTTCCGGGCCCCGCTACAGGCGGCGCTGGGTGTCTTATTCCAGCGAGCAGGCTTCGACCAGTTGCAGATTGTTGTCGCGCGCGAAATTCAGCACGAAGTCGAGCGCCTTCGGTTCGATCTCGCGCAGGCGCACATCGACCACCACGCATTTGACGTTGCCCGAAAAGATCGGGCGCACATACGGGGAGTAGGTCAGGCGGGGATCGCCGGTATCGCCTTCGGGACGGAATTGCGCCATGACGCCGCAGAGTCGTTCAGCCCAGTCGCTTGGACGGAAGGTCTTGCCTTCCTTGGTAATGCCTTGGATGAAGTATTCGCGAACATTGGGGTTCATGAGACTGGGCGACTGCGGGTGAGGCGAGGTGACTCGACGGAAAACCCGCGGAACGGGCGCCCGTTTGACGCGGCCGGCGAGTGTTTGGTTCGCTCTTTCCAGGCCGGGGTGGCGGGGCGTCGGTGTCTGCGGGGGCACTTTTGATGCCGGCGGCGGGCGGCGGCAAGGGTATGCCGGGCCCCGCGTGAATCAGCAAGTATTATATCTTATATAAGACTTGCGCATAAGCCCGAAAACCTGTCGGGAACCTGTCAGCAGGTGCCGAGGCGGGTTCGTCCGGGCTCGCCAAAGCAGAAATAATCCCTTATGATCGTTGCACGTAAATTGCGTATGCGACGCGAAAGGCGGCTCCGCGACGCGCTTCTGTCATGCAGGTTCATGACGGCGTGTCTCCTCCGGGCCGCCTTCTTTGTTTTATGAGCTCAACCCCGATCAAGCATTACCTCCAGTTCAGCGACTTGTCTCCCGATGAGTACGAGTACCTGCTGGACCGCGCACGGATCCTCAAGGCCAAGTTCAAGAACTACGAGACCTGGCACCCGCTGCACGACCGCACGCTGGCCATGATCTTCGAGAAGAACTCGACGCGTACGCGCCTGTCGTTCGAAGCCGGCATCCACCAGCTCGGCGGCCACGCGGTGTTCCTGAACACGCGCGATTCGCAACTGGGCCGCGGCGAGCCGATCGAAGACGCGGCGCAGGTGATCTCGCGCATGGTCGACATCATCATGATCCGCACGTTCGGGCAGGACATCATCGAACGTTTCGCCGCGCATTCGCGCGTGCCGGTCATCAATGGCCTGACCAACGAATACCACCCGTGCCAGGTCCTGGCCGACGTGTTCACCTACATCGAGCAGCGCGGCAGCATCCGCGGCAAGACCGTGGCATGGATCGGCGACGCCAACAACATGGCCTACACCTGGATCCAGGCGGCCGAGCGGCTTGGCTTCACTTTCAATTTCTCGGCGCCTCCGGGTTACCAGCTTGATCCGGCGATGGTGCCGGCATCGGCCGCAGGGCAGCTCAAGGTGTTCGACGATCCGCTGGCGGCGTGCCAGGGCGCCAGCCTGGTGACCACCGACGTGTGGACCAGCATGGGCTTCGAGGCCGAGAACGAAACGCGCAAGCGCGCCTTCAAGGACTGGATGGTGACCACGGCCATGATGGACCGCGCCGAGCCCGATGCGCTGTTCATGCATTGCCTGCCCGCCCACCGTGGCGAGGAAGTCGAAGCCGCGGTAATCGACGGCCCGAAGAGCGTGGTCTGGGACGAGGCGGAAAACCGCCTGCACGTGCAGAAGGCGCTGATGGAATACCTGCTCTGCGGCCGCTACTGAAGCGCGCGCCGGCAGGCACAAGGGGAGGGGCCATGATGGCCCCTCTTTTTACGTGACCGCATCCACATCAATGCAATCAAGGAGAGGGAAGTGAGCCAGTTCGACAACGTATCGGTCGTCAAGAAGGCCAACCTGTATTTCGACGGCAAGTGCGTGAGCCACACGGTGCTGTTCGCCGACGGCACGCGCAAGACGCTGGGTGTGATCTTCCCGGCGACGCTGACGTTCAACACCGGCGCACCGGAGATCATGGAAGTCAATGCGGGCGTGTGCCGCGTGCGCCTGGCCGGCTCGGAAGACTGGCAGACCTATGGCGCCGGCCAGCAGTTCAGCGTGCCGGGCAACAGCAGCTTCGATATCGAAGTGCAGGAAACGCTCGACTACGTCTGCCACTTCGCCTGATCGTGGCGACCGAGCCGGTCAGAGCACGACCGGTTCCGGCTCGATGCGCACGCCGAAGCGGGCCTGGACCGTATCGGCGATGCGCGTGGCCAGCGCCAGCAGCGCTGCGCCGGTCCCGCCGCCATGGTGCACCAGCACCAGCGCCTGCTTGCCATAGACGCCCACCGCGCCGTCATTGACGCCCTTGAAGCCGCAACGGTCGATCAGCCAGCCGGCGGCCAGCTTGAACGTGCCGTCGGGCTGGGCATAGCTGACGAGGCCGGGGTGGCTGGCCAGCAATGCGTGCCGTTGCTCGGCGCTGACCAGCGGATTCTTGAAGAAGCTGCCCGCATTACCGATCTGCGCGGGGTCCGGCAGCTTGCGCGAACGGATGGCGATCACTGCGTCGCGGATCGTTGCGGCGTCAGGTGTGGCATTGCCTTCCAGTTCCCGTGCCAGTTCCCCATAAGCGAGCACAGGCTGCCAGTCGCGCGGCAGCCGCAGCGTGACCGCCGTGATGATGTAGCGGTCGCGGCCCGCCTGCTTGAACAGGCTGTCGCGGTAGCCGAACGCGCACTGGGAGAGGTCAAGGTCGACGAAGCGCATCGTCTGGCGGTCAAGCGCGCGCAAGCCGGCAAAGCGCTCGCGCAGTTCCACGCCATAGGCGCCGATGTTCTGGATCGGTGCCGCGCCGGCGGTGCCGGGGATCAACGCCAGGTTTTCGAGGCCGGGCAGGCCGTCCGCAATGGTGCGGCAGACCAGGCCATGCCAGTTCTCGCCGGCACCGGCGGTGACGCGCCATGCGTCAGTGCCGGTCTCCACGCGGTATCCCGGAATCTCCATCAGCAACACCAGCGCGTCGAGATCGCCGGTCAGCACGACATTGCTGCCGCCACCGAGCACCACCAGCGGCAGGCCCCGGCCGCGCGGGTCTTCCAGCGCGGCCAGCAGGTCGGCTTCGCTGCGGACATGGACGGCGTAGCGCGCGCGGACATCGAATCCGAATGTATTGTGGCGGCGCAGGGGATAAAATTCGTGGAAATCTGCCATGCAAGCTAGAGGTGATGCGGCCGACACAACGCGGCCAGGCGCCTCATGGTGCGAGGCAGGCTGGATTATACGGAAGTGCCGGCGTGGCCCGAACTGGGCCCGGACGCCGTGCAGGCAAGTGAAAAGGAGAATGCAATGCCGTCGTTTGACGTAGTGTGCGAAGCCAACATGGTCGAGATCAAGAATGCGGTCGAACAGGCCAACAAGGAGATCTCGACGCGTTTCGATTTCAAGGGTTCGGACGCACGGGTCGAGCAAAAGGAAGGCGAACTGACCGCCTTCGCCGACGATGACTTCAAGCTGGGCCAGGTCAAGGATGTGCTGATCAACAAGATGGCCAAGCGCAATGTCGACGTGCGCTTCCTCGACTACGGCAAGGTCGAGAAGATCAGCGGCGACAAGGTCAAGCAGGTCGTCACCATCAAGAAGGGCGTGACCGGCGACCTGGCCAAGAAGATCGTGCGCATGATCAAGGACAGCAAGATCAAGGTGCAGGCCAGCATCCAGGGCGACGCCGTGCGGGTGTCCGGCACCAAGCGCGACGACCTGCAGGGCGTGATCGCGTTGCTGCGCAAGGACGTGTCCGAGGCGCCGCTGGACTTCAACAACTTCCGGGACTGATTCCCGCGCCGGCGCCGGTGCAATGCCGGCGCCTGGCGAGGCTGCGGGCCGCGCTCAGCGCGCCTGCGGCAGCCCGCCGATTTTCGCGCCGGCCCGGATGCCCTTCTGCGCGAACCAGCCTTTGTTCATTTCCAGCGCGTAGCGGATCGCTGCCTTCGGGCAGTGGTTGTCCTGCGTCTGCGGCGCCATGTCCTCGATATTGACGATGCTGCCGTCGTCGGCCAGGAAGGCGATCGACAGCGGCAGGTCCGTATTTTTCATCCAGAAGCAGTGTCCGGCCTTCTGCTCGAACACGAACAGCATGCCGGCATTGGCCGGCATCGATTTGCGGTACATCAGTCCCTGCTCGCGCGCCGCGGGCGTCGACGCGACCTCTGCCTGAATGGCGTACATGCCGGCCGTGAGAGGCACCATGGGCAGGGCGCTCTGTGCGTGGGCCAGGCCGGTGACGGTGGAGGCCAGCAGGATGCAGCGGAAAAGCAGGGTCTTGGTCAGGGTTCGCATGGCAATGCGGCGGGGGGTCGATGGCAGGCGCAAGCATAACGCACGCGCGGGCAGACTGAGCGACGTCCGCACGGCGGCCCGGTGGATACAAAAAAAGGCAGGTTGCCGGGCAACCTGCCTTTCACACGTGCGCCGGAGATCCGGCGCGGCCGCGTGCTTACTGTGCGGCCGGTGCCGAAGCCGCTGCAGCCGAAGCTGCCTTCTTCGAGTGGTGCTTCTTGTGCGAGCTCTTCTTCTTGGCGGCCTTCGGGGCTTCCTTGGCGGCCGGAGCTGCGTCAGCGGCGGCCGGAGCCGAAGCCTGGGCGAAAGCGCCCGTGGCGAACAGACCAACAACCAGGGCAGCGATCAGTTTTTTCATTGCGATTACCTCGAAGAGTGACTGTAGTCGGAAAGTTGGCGCGCAATTGGACGCGTCACCGACAACAACGAGGACACCGCCCGCTGCGTTGACGTGTCCGGTGTTAGTTTTTGTAACGCACGCGACCCTTGTTGCCGGCGCCCGGCCCGCGCGGGATAGCCTGTGGCCCGCGGACGGGAGGCAGGCCAAGCAGATCCGGCTGCACGACACAGGATTGCCCGGGCAGCAACGCCAGTGCGCGCAGATCAAGCCGGCCGATGGTCGCGCGCACCAGGCGCAGCGTCGGAAAACCTACCGCAGCGGTCATGCGACGGACCTGGCGGTTCTTGCCTTCACGGATCTGCAGTTCGAGCCAGCTGGTCGGGATCGCCGCGCGATAGCGCACGGGCGGATGCCGGGGCCAGAGCCACGACGGCTCCTCGACCACGCGGACCTTGGCCGGCAAGGTATGGAAATCGCCGAGGTCGACGCCTTGCCGCAAGCGCGCCAGCGCGGCCTCGTCGGGAATGCCCTCTACCTGCGCGAAGTAAGTCTTGGCGAGCTTGTGGCGGGGATCGGCGATGCGCGCCTGCAGGCCGCCGTCATCGGTGAGCAGCAGCAACCCCTCGCTGTCTGCATCGAGTCGGCCGGCCGGGTACACGCCAGGCGTCGCGATCCACTCGGCCAGCGTCGGCCGCGAGGGGTGCTCGGAAAACTGGCTCATGGTGCCAAAGGGCTTGTTCAGGGCAATCAACGTCATGGGGCAACAGTATGCCGGAGCCGTCGCGATCCCCGGCGTTCCTGGGTCGGCGCGTCCGTCCAGCGTGGCAGATCGCCAGGAATTGCTGCATAATGACTGGCTAGTCTTGTGTCTTATATAAGACTGACGTGGTGCGGCGCAACGCAGGCGGCCCCGGGCCTCCGGCTACAATGCCTTCGCTCCGCCTCGCTCATTTTGCTGCCGGGTCGTGCGTGCCGGGCGGCTGTCTTAACCGTTCCGTACTGGAGACGTCATGTATCAACACATCAAGGTCCCGGCTGGCGAGAAGATCACGGTCAACCAGGATTTTTCGCTGAATGTCCCGGACCAACCGATCATTCCTTACATTGAAGGCGATGGTACGGGCAGGGATATCACCCCGGTGATGATCAAGGTGGTGGACGCCGCGGTGGCCAAGGCCTACGCCGGCAAGCGCAAGATCTCGTGGATGGAGATCTACGCCGGCGAGAAGTCGACCAAGGTCTACGGCCCCGATGTGTGGCTGCCCGACGAGACCCTGGACGTGCTCAAGGAATACGTGGTCTCGATCAAGGGCCCGCTGACCACGCCGGTCGGTGGCGGCATCCGTTCGCTGAACGTGGCGCTGCGCCAGCAGCTCGACCTGTATGTTTGCCTGCGCCCGGTGCGCTATTTCAAGGGCGTGCCTTCGCCGGTGCGCGAGCCGGAGAAGACCAATATGGTCATCTTCCGCGAAAACTCCGAAGACATCTACGCCGGTATCGAGTGGGAAGCCGAAAGCCCGCAGGCCAGGAAGCTGATCGCCTTCCTGCAGAACGAGATGGGCGTGAAGAAGATCCGCTTTCCCGAAACCTCGGGGATCGGCGTCAAGCCCGTATCGAAGCAGGGCACCCAGCGCCTGGTGCGCAAGGCCATCCAGTACGCCATCGACAACGACAAGCCGTCGGTGACGCTGGTGCACAAGGGCAACATCATGAAGTTCACGGAAGGCGGGTTCCGTGACTGGGGCTATGAGCTGGCCCAGTCGGAATTCGGTGCCGAGCTGGTCGACGGCGGTCCGTGGTGCAAGTTCAAGAACCCGAAGACGGGCCGCGATATCGTCATCAAGGACGCCATTGCCGACGCCTTCCTGCAGCAGATCCTGCTGCGTCCGGCCGAATACTCGGTGATCGCCACGCTGAATCTCAACGGCGACTACATCTCCGACGCGCTGGCGGCTCAGGTCGGCGGCATCGGCATCGCCCCGGGTGCGAATCTGTCCGACTCCGTGGCCATGTTCGAAGCCACCCACGGCACGGCGCCCAAATACGCTGGCAAGGATTATGTCAATCCGGGTTCGGAAATCCTGTCGGCGGAAATGATGTTGCGCCACATGGGCTGGACCGAGGCGGCCGACCTGATCATCGCTTCGATGGAAAAGTCGATTCTGTCGAAGAAGGTGACCTATGACTTCGCCCGCCTGCTGGAAGGCGCGACGCAGGTGTCGTGCTCAGGTTTTGGCCAGGTGATGATCGACAATATGTGATCCACGGGCTCGGCAGGCGCGCGCGCCTGTGTGCGAAAGCCCCGGCGCCGCAAATGCGGCGACCGGGGCTTTTTTTCGACGATGAGCGACGTCGGGATCCGGGCAGGGTATTGCCACACGGCGCACGGCCGCAGAATGCGGAAAGCCCGGCGCGAGGCCGGGCTTTTCGTCGGATGCGGTAGCGTGCAGCTGAGAGCCGTGCAACGGCATTGCCGCGGCCCTGAGGGCGGAGGCCATGCTGTTTTCGCGGATCCCGTTCCGGGGGAGTTTCCCCCCGCATCCTTGGTGACTACCCCGAAACTCTGTCGGCCCGGGTGCAGTCGCGGCGCACTTCAGCCCTGGGCGTCCTGGATGTTGGTGGCCTGCTTGCCCTTGGGGCCCTGGGTCACCTCGAACGAGACGCGCTGACCTTCCTTGAGCGTCTTGAAGCCCGCCATCTGGATTGCCGAAAAGTGCGCAAACAGTTCTTCCTCGCCTTCGTCCGGCTTGATGAACCCGAAGCCCTTGGCGTCATTGAACCATTTGACGATACCGCTTGCCATATACTCCCCCAACGAAATAGCAGATTTCAAAGCGGGGAAGCCTGCGGCCAGCTGGATGACACGCGCTGCGGCGCCAAGCAGCCGCTTCCCTTCGGGATGCGGACGGCAATGACGCAGCATGGGTGAATCGCGTGGCAACGCTTCTGGTTATGGTGTGCCAGTATCGTCGCCACTGGTTCGTAAGCCTCCCTGCTCACGGATCACCAGGTCCGGCCCTTTTGCTTGACTCGCTGGCCTGAACCTGATGTGCGACCGATTCTTCTGGCAAACCCATTTACTGTCAAGCTGGCGGATTCCCCACTCCCGGAAGGGTGTGGCGGGAATCGGACGGCCGCTGATGGTACCGTGTGGGGATGCGCACAGTGGCGTTGCGCACGTTGGCGCTTGCGTGCCGGCGTGCGCCCGTCACGTGCATTGCAGTGCCTTTGGCATTTTCCGAACGACGCGGAATGCGTGGCGCGGCTCTTGAATCCCGCCACAGTTCCCCAAATTGCAGAGTTGCGAGTAAGGGTTAGAATAAAGCCATGGCTACACGGCTGGCGAATGTCCCACAACGCGAAGCAGGCACCATTCTGGAGCGGAAAGAGCAGGCGCTCAAACCGCCCGCTATGTACAAGGTGGTGCTGCTCAATGACGACTACACTCCGATGGAGTTTGTAGTCATGATCCTGCAACAGTATTTCAGCAGGGACCGTGAAACGGCGACGCAGATCATGCTCACCGTTCATCGGGAAGGTAAGGGCGTCTGCGGTATCTACACCAGAGATATCGCCGCGACAAAGGTCGAGCTGGTGTCAACGCACGCGCGGCAGGCGGGCCACCCCCTGCAGTGCGTGATGGAGGAAGCATGATTGCGCAAGAATTGGAAGTGAGCCTGCACATGGCGTTCGTTGAGGCCCGGCAGGCACGCCACGAGTTCATTACCGTGGAGCACCTGTTGCTGGCGTTGCTCGACAACCCGACGGCAGCAGAGGTCTTGCGCGCCTGCGCGGCCAATATCGAGGACTTGCGCACGAGCCTGAAGAATTTCATCGCTGACAACACACCGGTCGTGCCCGGCACGGACGAGGTCGACACCCAGCCCACGCTGGGTTTCCAGCGAGTGATCCAGCGCGCGATCATGCATGTGCAGTCGACTTCCAACGGCAAGAAGGAAGTGACGGGGGCCAACGTGCTGGTCGCCATCTTCGGCGAGAAGGATTCGCATGCCGTCTACTACCTGCAGCAGCAGGGCGTGACGCGCCTGGACGTGGTCAACTTCATCAGCCACGGGATCCGCAAGGACCAGTCCGAGCCGGCCAAGCACGGTGATGGCACGGGCGAAGGCGAAGGCGGCGACGGCAAGGAAAGCCCGCTCGAGCAATACACCCAGAACCTGAATACGCTGGCCAAGGCCGGCAAGATCGACCCGCTGATCGGCCGCGAAAGCGAAGTCGAGCGCGTGGTGCAGGTGCTGTGCCGCCGGCGCAAGAACAACCCGCTGCTGGTCGGCGAGGCTGGCGTTGGCAAGACCGCGATCGCGGAAGGCCTGGCGTGGCGCATCACCAAGAACGAAGTACCGGACATCCTGGAAAAGGCGACCGTCTACTCGCTCGACATGGGCGCGCTGCTGGCCGGCACAAAATACCGTGGTGATTTCGAACAGCGCCTGAAGGGCGTGCTGAAGTCGCTGAAGGACAACCCGAACGCGATTCTCTTCATCGACGAGATCCACACGCTGATCGGCGCCGGCGCCGCATCGGGCGGCACGCTGGACGCGAGCAACCTGCTCAAGCCGGCCCTGTCGTCGGGACAGCTCAAGTGCATCGGCGCGACCACCTTCACCGAATATCGCGGCATCTTCGAGAAAGACGCGGCGCTGTCGCGGCGCTTCCAGAAGATCGACGTGGTCGAGCCGTCCGTCGACCAGACCGTGCAGATCCTGCGCGGCCTGAAGTCGCGCTTCGAGGAGCACCACGGCGTCAAGTACGCGGCCTCGGCGCTGACCGCGGCGGCCGAACTGTCGGCGCGCTTCATCACCGACCGCCACCTGCCCGACAAGGCGATCGACGTGATCGATGAAGCCGGCGCGGCACAACGCATCCTGCCGAAGTCGAAGCAGAAGAAGACCATCGGCAAGGGCGAGATCGAGGACATCGTCTCGCGCATTGCCCGCATCCCGCCGCAGAGCGTGAACCAGGACGACCGCAGCAAGCTGCAGACGCTGGAACGCGACCTGAAGTCAGTGGTGTTTGGCCAGGACCCGGCCATCGAGGCGCTGGCCTCGGCGATCAAGATGTCGCGCGCGGGGCTGGGCAAGACCGACAAGCCGATCGGCTCCTTCCTGTTCTCGGGCCCCACGGGCGTGGGCAAGACCGAAGTCGCCAAGCAGCTCGCCTTCATCATGGGCATCGAGCTGCTGCGCTTCGATATGTCCGAGTACATGGAACGCCACGCGGTCAGCCGCCTGATCGGCGCGCCGCCGGGATACGTCGGCTTCGACCAGGGCGGCCTGCTGACCGAGGCCGTCACCAAGAAGCCGCATTGCGTGCTGCTGCTGGATGAAATCGAGAAGGCGCATCCGGATATCTTCAATATCCTGCTGCAGGTCATGGACCATGGCTCGCTGACCGACAACAACGGCCGGCGCGCCGACTTCCGCAACGTGATCATCATCATGACCACCAATGCGGGGGCGGAGACCATGAACCGCGCCACCATCGGCTTCACCACGTCGCGCGAGCAGGGCGATGAAATGGCCGACATCAAGCGCATGTTCACGCCGGAGTTCCGCAACCGGCTGGACGCGATGATCAGCTTCCGTTCGCTGGACGAGGAAATCATCCTGCGCGTGGTGGACAAGTTCCTGATGCAGCTGGAAGAGCAGCTCCACGAGAAGAAGGTGGAAGCCAGCTTCACGGAGAAACTGCGCAAGTTCCTGGCGCACAAGGGCTTCGATCCGCTGATGGGCGCCCGCCCGATGCAGCGCCTGATCCAGGACATGATCCGCAAGGCGCTGGCCGACGAGTTGCTGTTCGGCAAGCTGGTGTCGGGGGGCAAGGTGGTGGTCGATCTCGACGATCAGGACCAGATCAAGCTCGACTTCTCCGAAGCCGATCCGGAGCCGCCCGAGGCGCCGGAAAGCGAGCAGCGCGCGGAGGTCTGAGCGACGCACGAGGACATTGTCTGCAATTGCGGCCATCCTCGGGCAAAATACAGGGGCGGCAGAAATGCCGCCCTTTGTTTTTTGTCACGGCAGCCAGTGGGCCGCCTCTTCCAGAAAGACCGATGTCCCGTCCCGAACGCACGCGGCTGCGCCGCATGCTGCTCAAAGCCCTGCCGCTGGCCGCTACACCGCTGACCGCGGTAGCCGCCGGCGCGCCCGCCGATTCGCCCGCAAGCGGCCGTCCGATCACGATGGTCCTGCCGTTTCCGCCGGGTGGCAGTGTCGATATCGTGGCGCGCCAGCTGCAGCCGGGCCTTAAGGCTTTGCTCGGCCAGACGATCGTGGTCGACAACAAGCCTGGCGCCGGCGGACTGATCGCCTCCAGTACCGTTGCGCGTTCCAAGGCCGATGGCAATACCCTGCTGATGGCTTTCGACACCCACGCCATCAACCCGTTTGCCTACAAGCAGCTGCCCTACGACACCTTCCGCGATTTCACCCCGATTTCGCAGCTGGTGCGTTTTCCGCTGGTTATCGCCGCGAATCCGGCGCTGCCGGCCTCCAATGTGCGAGAGCTGGTGGCACTGGCCAAGGCCAGGCACGACGGCGTGCGCTATGCCTCGTCCGGCATCGGCAGCCTCAACCAGCTTGCCGCCGAAGCGCTGGCGACCGAGACCGGCGTGCATATGCTGCACGTGCCCTACAAGGGCGGCGGCCCGGCCGTGCAGGCCGTGCTGTCGAACGAAGTCGACATCTTCTTCAGCAGCTACGCGGCCGTGCAGGCCCATATCGCGGCCAAGACCATCAAGGTGCTTGGCGTCACGGGAACCAGCCGGCTGAAGCAGTTGCCGCAAGTGCCTACGGTGGCGGAGCAGGGCGTGCGCGGATTTGAGGCGTATTCGTGGATCGGCGTGTTCGGCCCGGCGGGCATGGCGCCCGCCACCGTGAGCCGCATCCACGACGCCCTGGTGGAATCGCTGCACCAGCCGCGCGTGGTCGATGCCCTGGCGGCGCAAGGCTTCGAGATCGTCGGCGGCAGTCCTGCCGAGCTTGGCAACCTTGTGCGGCATGAGCACGACAAGTGGCAGGCCGTGGCACGCAAGGCCAATATCCAGTTCGAGTAATGGCAAGCAACGCTGAAATGTTCGACCACGCTGTCGTGGTCTGCCCCGATCTCGATGCCGGCGCCGACGCCTGGCGCCGGCTCGGCTTTACGCTGACGCCGCGCGGCTATCACACGCTGGGTTCCCAGAACCACTGCATCATGCTGGCGCGCGACTATGTCGAGCTGCTCCACGTCACCGCTCCGAACCCAAGCCGGCAGTATTACTGGGACGCCCAGGCGCGTGGTGGCGGCTGTGCGGCCATGTCATGCAAGAGCGTCGATGCCTTCGCCACGGCGGCCCGCCTGCGCGAGGGCGGCTGGCATACTTCCGAGCCGATCGAGTTTTCGCGTCCTGTGGTGCTCGACGATGGCAGCGAGCACGCTGCCACGTTTCGCGTCACGGCGCTCGATGACGCACCGGGTGCGCGCTACTTCGTCTGCGAGCACCGCACGCCCGAACTGCTCTGGCGGCCGGAATGGATCCGGCACGCCAATGGCGCGCAGGGGATTGCGTCGATGTTCATGGTGGTAGCGCCGGCGCTGGTGGATGCCACCGGCCGCGCCTATGCCGAGCTGACCGGTGGCGAAATGACGCAGCTGAGCGACCACATCTGCAGCGTCGCGGTGGACGATGCCACGCTGGTCATCAGTACGCCCCAGGCGCTGGCAGCGGCAACCGGCACCGCGCACATCCAGCGCGATGTGCCGGGCTATGCGGCGATCCGCCTGCGCACTGGCGCACTGGCAGAAGCGCGCCAGATCTGGCGCGCGGCCGGCATTCCGGCCCAGGACCTCGGACCGCACGAGACCCTGATTCCGGCGAGCGCCGCCGGCGGCGTTGCCCTGCTGTTCGAACAGCAGGGTTGAAGCCAGGCAGCGTCAGGCGCTGGCCTTGGCGTGGTGCACGCCGGTGGAACCAAAACCGCCGGCGCCGCGCTCGCTGTTTTCCGAGAACTCTTCGACCGTCGTGAACACCGGGCGCAGCACGGGCACGAACATCATCTGCGCGATGCGCTCGCCGGGCTGGATCACGATGGGTTCGGTGCCGGGTGCGTTGCGGTTCCACACGCTGACCATGATCTGGCCCTGGTAGTCGGCGTCGATCACGCCGATCGAATTGCCCAGCACCAGGCCTTTCTTGTGGCCCAGGCCCGAGCGCGGCACGATGGTCGCGGCCATGTACGGGTTGCCCATATGCACGGCGATGCCGGCCGGCACCAGTTGCGCGGCGGTGCCCGCTGCGATCGACACCGGTGCGTCGACGCAGGCGTGCAGGTCGATGGCAGCCGCCATGTCGCTCTGGTAAGCGGGCAGGCCCCACTCGTTCAGGCGGGAATCCAGCACCTTGATTTCAACGGACGGGTTCAGTTCTTGGCTCATTTCGGGATCGGTTCTGCGAATCTCCGGCAAGGCGGCTTGCCCTGACGAGGTTCAGTTTTCGGAATTCAGTTCAAACGCTTCGGCCAGCAGTTCGTACGTGCGCAGCCGGGCGGCATAGGTCGCGGTCACGCTCAGCACCACCAGCTCGTCGGCAGCGAACTGCTCGCGCAGCGCCAGCATGCGCTCCGCCACGCGTTCGGGCGTGCCGCAGATGGTGCGCGGACGCTCGCGCTCGATGATCAGCTGGTCGCGCTCGGTCGGGACATGGCTTTCGGCTTGCTCCAGCGACGGGATCGGCGCGTTGACCCCATAGGCCATCTGCAGCCGCCGCAGATCCACGGCGCGTTCCAGTTCGGCCGCTTCGGCGTCGGTGTCGGCACAGATCACGAAGATCGCGGCGGCACTGTAAGGCTGGGCCTCATAGCCTGGCTGGAAGTCCTCTCGGTACTGCCGCGCGACATGATGGCCCGTGTGCGCGTTGATGAAATGCGCAAACGCAAACCGCAACCCGAGGCGCGCGGCCAGTGCGCCGCCGTAGTCGCTGGAGCCCAGTATCCACAGTTCAGGCTGCGTATCGACCACGGGCTGGAGCAGCACGCCCTCGGCCAGGTGGCCGGGCGGCACGTCGCCGCGCAGCAGGCAGGACAGGTCGCGCACCTGCTCCTCGAACTGCGCACCGCGGTCGTACTGGCCCATTGCCACGGCCTGCGCCGTGCGCAGGTCGCCGCCGGGCGCACGGCCCACGCCGAGGTCGATGCGGTTCGGGAACAGGCCTTCGAGCATGCGGAACTGCTCGGCCACCTTGAACGGGCTGTAGTAGGGCAGCATGACGCCGCCCGAGCCCAGCCGGATACGCTGCGTGACGCTGCCGATGCGCGCCAGCATGACTTCCGGCGCGGGATTGCAGACGCCGCGCAGGCCATGGTGCTCGGCGCACCAGTAGCGCGTGTAGCCAAGCGCGTCGGCCATCTGCGCCAGCTCTACGGTGGCAGCCAGCGCGTCACGCGCGGTATGGCCGGCGATGACCGGGCTCTGGTCGAGCACGGACAGGCGCAGGCGGGGCTTGGTCGCGGTCATGATGCGTCAGGGTTGGGCGCGGCCCGGCAGGCGCTGGCCGATGGCAGCCACCAGTTGGCGCGCCAGCGTGAGCTTGTCGGCGCGCGGTAGCCGGGTCATGCCGGCGGCATCGAACAGCACGATCTCGTTGTCGTCGAGGCCGAAGGTGTGGTGGCCGATATTGCCCACCAGCAGCGGCACGCCCTTGCGCTGGCGCTTCTGCTCGCCGTACTGCTCCAGGTTCTCGCTCTCCGCGGCAAAGCCGACGCAATAGGGCGCATCGGCGCGTCCGGCCACGGTCGCCAGGATGTCCGGGTTCTGCACGAACTGCAGCGTTGGCGTATCGGTATCGTTCGCCTTCTTGAGCTTCTGCTGCGCCACCTCGGCGGGGCGCCAGTCGGCGACGGCCGCAACCGCGATGAAGACGTTCACGTCACGCAGCTGGGCCAGCACCGTGTCATGCATCTGCTGGGCGCTGCGCACATCGGTGCGCACCACGCCGCGCGGCGTGGGCAGGCCGGTCGGGCCGGCCACCAGCAGCACCTCGGCACCGGCTTCGCGAGCGGCGCGGGCGATGGAAAAGCCCATCTTGCCCGACGAGAGATTGGTGATGCCGCGCACTGGGTCGATGGCTTCGAACGTCGGGCCAGCCGTGATCAGTACGCGCTTGCCCGCCAACGGCTTGGGCTGGAAGAAGGCGATGAGGTCATCGACCAGCTCTTCCGGTTCCAGCATGCGGCCGTCGCCTACTTCGCCGCAAGCCTGGTCGCCGCTGCCGGGGCCAAGGATGACGACGCCATCCGCGCGCAATTGCGCCGCATTGCGCTGCGTGGGCGCGGCGGCCCACATCTGGCGGTTCATGGCCGGTGCCACGAGCAGCGGACAGTCGCGCGCGATGCACAGCGTGGTGAGCAGGTCGTCGCACAGGCCATTGGCCAGCTTGGCGAGGAAGTCGGTCGATGCGGGCGCAATCACGATGGCGTCGGCCTCGCGCGAGAGGTCGATGTGCGCCATGTTGTTGTCGACGCGCGCATCCCACTGCGACAGGAACACCGGGCGGCCCGACAGGGCCTGCATGGTGACCGGCGTGATGAAATGGGTCGCCGCCTCGGTCATGGCCACCTGAACCGTGGCGCCGGCCTTGGTCAGCAGGCGGACCAGCTCGGCCGACTTGTAGCAGGCGATGCCGCCGGTCAGGCCGAGAACGATGTGCTTGCCGCGCAAATCCATGGGGGACTCGTCAAAGAAAGGGGTGTCGGCATGATACCGGCAGCCCGCGCGGGCTGCCGGGGGCGGCTTGGTGCCGGCTCAGTGCCGACGAACGCGCCGCAGCTCGTCGACCACCAGCAGCACCGCGCCGACGGTGATGGCGCAGTCGGCCACGTTGAACGCCGGCCAGTGGTAGTTGCGCAAGTAGAAATCGAGGAAGTCGATCACATGCCCGTAAATCACGCGGTCGACCACGTTGCCCACGGCGCCACCCAGGATAAGCGACACGGCAAAGCAGAACAGGCGCTGGCCGGTATGGCGGTAAAGCAGCCAGACGATGAACGCGCCGACCACGAGCCCGAGCCCGGTAAAGAACCAGCGCTGCCAGCCGCCGGCATCCGCAAGGAAGCTGAACGCCGCGCCCTTGTTGTAGACCAGGACCAGGTTGAAGAAGCGCGTCACCGGGCGCGATTCGCCGTACGAGAACGTACGCACGATGACGATCTTGAAGAACTGGTCCAGCACCACCACCAGCAGGGCGAACGCCATCCACAGCAGCGGCGTGGCGTTGCCCGAGGCCTTGTTGTTATGGCCCGACGCCTTGTTATTGCGGCGTGCCGGGCGGGCGGAACGGGTCGTGGACGATGCCATCAGGCATGGCTCCTGTGTTCACCGGCGCCGAACAGGTTGCTGTCGCAGCGGCCGCAAAGGGTCGGATGTTCGGGGTTCTGGCCAACGTCGGCGCGGTAGTGCCAGCAGCGTTCGCACTTGGCATGCGTCGAAGCTGCGACCGTGACGAGCAGGTCGCCGGCTTCGGGCGCGGGCGTGACGGTGGCTGCGGACGTCAGCAGCACGAAGCGCAGGTCGTCGCCAAGGCTCCGCAGCGCGTCCAGCACCGGGCCGCCGGCCTGGATGTTGACCTCGGCCTGCAGCGACGAGCCGATCGCACCTTCCACGCGCACCGCCTCAAGCTGCTTCGTGACTTCCGCGCGGGCTTCGCGCAGGGTATGCCACTTCTGCAGCAGGTCGTCGGCCTGGTCCACTTCCGGCAGCGTGTAGTAGGTGCTCGTGAAGATGGTGTCGGTGTGGCCGGTGCCGTGCGCGAACACTTGCCAGGCTTCCTCGGCGGTGAACGACAGGAACGGTGCCATCCAGTGCAGCATGGCCTGCGTGATGTGGTACAGCGCGTTCTGCGCCGCACGGCGGTCCTTCGAGTCCGGCGCGGTCGTGTACAGGCGGTCCTTCAGCACATCCAGATAGAAGCCGCCCAGGTCTTCCGAGCAGAAGGTCTGCAGCTTGGCCACCACCGGGTGGAACTCGTACGCGTCATAGTGCGACAGCACCTCCTTCTGCAGGCGCTCGGACAATGCCACGGCGTAGCGGTCGATCTCCAGCCATTCCGAAGCCGGCAGCGCGTGCTTCGCATGGTCGTAGTCGGACAGGTTCGACAGCAGGAAGCGCAGCGTATTGCGGATGCGGCGATAGCTTTCCACCACGCGCTTGAGGATCTCGTCGGAGATCGACAGCTCGCCCGAGTAGTCGGTCGAGGCCACCCACAGGCGGATGATCTCGGCGCCCATCTTGTTGGCGATGTCCTGCGGTGACACGGTGTTGCCGACCGACTTCGACATCTTGCGGCCTTCGCCGTCGACGGTGAAGCCGTGCGTCAGCAGCGCCTTGTACGGCGGCTTGCCATACAGCATGGACGCGGTCAGCAGCGACGAATGGAACCAGCCGCGGTGCTGGTCCGAGCCTTCCAGGTACAGGTCCGCCAGGCGGCCGTCGGCGTCATCGGCCGACGGGTCGTACAGGTCTTCGCGGTGCGAGCCGCGGATCACGGTCCAGTGCGTGGTGCCCGAATCGAACCATACGTCGAGCGTGTCGCGGTTCTTCTCGTACTGGTCGGCCTCGACGCCGAGCAGTTCCTTCGGGTCCAGCGTTTGCCACGCCTCGATGCCGTGCTGCTCGACGCGCTTCGCCACTTCTTCCAGCAGCTCAGTCGTGCGCGGGTGCAGCGCGCCGGTTTCCTTGTGCAGGAAGAAGGCCATCGGCACACCCCACTGGCGCTGGCGCGACAGCGTCCAGTCCGGGCGGTTGGCGATCATGTTGTGCAGGCGCTGCTTGCCCCACGACGGGAAGAACTCGGTAGCCTCGATGCCCGCCAGCGCGGTTTCGCGCAGCGTCGGCACCGGCTTGCCGTCCCGTTCGACCGGATCGACATCCATGCCCGCGAACCACTGCGAGGTGGCGCGGTAGATGATCGGCGTCTTGTGACGCCAGCAGTGCATATAGCTGTGGGTGTACTTGTGCGAGTTGAACAGGTTGCCGGACGCCTTCAGCACCTCGACGATCTTCGGGTTCGCGTCCCAGATCGACAGGCCGCCGAACAGCGGCAGCGTGCCGGCGTACACGCCGTTGCCCATCACGGGGCTGATGATGTCGTGGTCGCTCATGCCGTGCGCCTTGCACGACTGGAAGTCTTCCACGCCATAGGCCGGAGCCGAGTGCACGATGCCCGAGCCGGTGTCGGTGGTCACGTAGTCGCCCAGGTAGATCGGCGACAGGCGGTCATAGCCGGCGTCCATCTTGGCCAGCGGATGGTGGAAGCGGATTTCCGACAGCGCGGCGCCGGTAGTGGTCGCGACGACCTTGCCTTCCAGTTCGTAGACCTTGAGCTGTTCCTCGACGCGCTCGGTCGCCAGGATCAGGAAGCCGCGCGGGGTGTCGACCAGCGCGTACTCGACTTCCGGATGCACGTTGAGAGCCTGGTTGCTCGGGATCGTCCACGGCGTGGTGGTCCAGATCACGATCCAGCCCGGCTTGGCGTTGATCTGCTCGAACGGCACCTTGAAGGCGTGCGCGAGCTTGTCGGTGTCGGCGAACGGGAAGCCCACGTCGATCGACAAGTCGACCTTGTCCTTGTACTCGACCTCGGCCTCAGCCAGCGCCGAGCCGCAGTCGAAGCACCAGTTGACCGGCTTCAGGCCGCGGAACACGTAGCCCTTTTCCATGATCTTGCCGAGGGCGCGGATTTCGTCGGCCTCGTTGCTGTAGTTCATGGTCAGGTACGGGTGGTCCCAGTCGCCGAGCACGCCCAGGCGTTCGAAGTCCACCATCTGGCGCTTGATCTGCTCGGTGGCGTAGGCGCGCGCCTTGGCCTGGACTTCCTGCACCGGCAGGCCCTTGCCGAACTGCTTCTCGATCTGGATCTCGATCGGCATGCCGTGGCAGTCCCAGCCCGGCACGTAGACGGCGTCCAGGCCGGTCAGCCCGCGCGCCTTGACGATCATGTCCTTGAGGACCTTATTGACCGCGTGGCCGATGTGGATGTCGCCGTTGGCATACGGGGGGCCATCGTGCAGCACGAACTTCTTGGCGCCCTTGCGAGCCGCGCGGATCTTCTTGTAGAGCTGCTTGTCCTGCCACTGCTTGACCCACTGCGGCTCACGCTTGGGCAGGTCGCCGCGCATCGGGAAGGTGGTGTCCAGCAGGTTGACCGGATATTTGCTTTTCTCGGGCTTGGCGCGTTTGTCGTTGGACATGTCGATTCTCGGGGCAATTCGTTTGGCGCGCAGCGGGCCGTTGATCTGGCCACGCATGGATCGCACTGGGGCGTGCGCGCAGGAAAGACTGGATAGGGCGGAGCGCGAACCGGCACCGCGGGGTGCCGGGCCGCTAGCTAATTCGGTCGGTGGCGGACGTGGCGAAGCCGCCAGCGCCCTCGGCGCGGCCGGTGGAGGCGTCCGGCGCGGTCAGGCCGAAGAAGGCGCGCGCGTCGGCGCTATCCTTGGCGATGGCCGCGGTCAGTTCTTCCAGGTTATCGAAACGCGCTTCATCGCGCAGCTTCTTCATGAACTCGACCCGGATCAGCTTGCCGTACAGGTTCTCGTTGAGGTCGAACAGGTGGACTTCCAGCAGCACGCGGCCGGCGTCCTCGATGGTCGGGCGCACGCCGATGCTGGCCACGCCGGGCAGCGGATGCTCGGCAATGCCGTGCACCTGCACGACAAAGATGCCGTTGACCGCCGGTCGCTTGTGCGAGATGCGCAGGTTCAGCGTCGGAAAGCCCAGGTCGCGGCCCAGCTTGCGGCCGTGGATCACGTGACCGCTGATGGCATAGCCATGGCCGAGCAAGCGGCGCGCGTGCTCAAGGTCGCCATCGGCCAGCGCCTGGCGCACCGCCGAGCTGGAGATGCGAATACCGCCCTCGGACACCGAGCCCATCTGCTCCACGTCGAAGCCGAAGCGCTGGCCCGCGTCCTGCAGGTAGGCGAAATCGCCGGCGCGCTTGGCGCCGAAGCGGAAATCGTCACCAACCAGCACCCAGCGCGCGTGCAAGCCATGCCACAGCACGTTCTCGACGAACGCCTGCGGCGACTGGCCCGCGAAGTGGGCGTTGAAGTGCTCCACCACCACGCGATCCACGCCATTGCGTCGCAGGCTCTCGAGCTTGTCGCGCAGC
Organism: Cupriavidus sp. 21MJTG02-4; assembly: GCF_057798975.1. Taxonomy (NCBI): domain Bacteria; kingdom Pseudomonadati; phylum Pseudomonadota; class Betaproteobacteria; order Burkholderiales; family Burkholderiaceae; genus Cupriavidus; species Cupriavidus sp. 21MJTG02-4. The sequence goes on from NZ_JBYOJP010000002.1 coordinate 272,609, forward strand.
AGGGCGATACGGGCCGGGGCCTTGTCCGGCGTGAAGAATTCGCGCGGATGCGGCTCGAACGTCATTACGCACAGCGGCAGGCCGCGCGCGTCGGCTGCCGCGCGTGCGCGCGCAAGCAGCGACTGGTGGCCGCGATGCACACCGTCGAAATTGCCGATGGTGAGCGCGCAAGGCGCCCGGCTCTCGGCGTTGGGCAGGCCGCGGAAGACTTTCACGGGGACGGCGGGAAATGTTTCGGGTAAAGCGGGCATTATAAGGCGAATGGGTCCGATTGCCCCTGCCGGGCGCCCATGTGTCGTCGACCGCCGCGGTTTTTGTGGCGCAATCGTCCTGTCGTCGTGGCGCGATAGGGCAAAAGGCGGCATGATAGGCGCCAGTCCAGACGCGCGGCCTTGGCTGCCGGCGCGTCCAAGCCTCGATCCCACACCATTCCCTTGAACGCGCTGCTCAACCGGCTGTTGCCGCGATTCCTGCCGCCTGCCGGCGCCCCGCTCGATACCGAGACGCGCGCGAAACTGATGGCGATCGTCCACAAGGGGTCGCCGTCGGGCACGCTTGCGGCGGTACTGCTGCCGGCGCTGACCATCTTCGCCTTCTGGGATGCCGCCGACCACGCCGCGCTGCTCGGCTGGGGCGCGGTGATGCTGTTGCTGGCCGGCGGCGGCGTGTGGTTCTACCTGGGATACCAGCGCGACGGTGCTTCCATGAGCCGTTCGGCGCACACGCGGAAGTGGTGGGGCAATATGCGCGCCGTGGCGTTCCTGACCGGGCTGACCTGGGGCAGTTCGGCTCTGCTCCATATGTATACGGGCTCTACGCTCTTCTCGAGCGTGCTGTACCTGCTCAGTCTCGGCGTTCTGGCGGGCGGGGCGGTATCGCAGGCTCCCGTGCCGTCAAACCTGGTCTATGCCGGCGTGCCCGTACTGGTCCCGAACCTGTTGCTGGCCGAGATTGCGTTTCCGGGGCACGGCATCTACGTGCAGTTGCTGCTGGTCATCTATGCGCTGATGCTGGGACGCCATGCAGTCGGCCTGCAGGGCACGCTGGTCAGGGCGATCCAGCTGGAGGGCGACAGCCGCCGACTGGCCAAGCAATTCCAGGAAGAGAAGGAACGTGCGCTGCATGCGAGCGAGGAGAAGTCGCGCTTCCTGGCTGCGGCCAGCCACGACCTGCGGCAGCCGGTTCATGCGCTGGTGATGCTGGTGGAAGCGTTGCGCGCACGCAACCAGTCCACGGTGCTTCATCCGCTGGTGGAGCAAGTGGCGGCCGGTACGCAGACCATCGACCTGTTGTTCCGTTCCTTGCTGGATCTGTCCAAGCTGGAGGGCCGCAAGGTTCTGCCCACCCTCGAACCGTGTGAACTGAGCGGATTGATCCGCGACGTCATGAGCCAGTTCGCCGCCGATGCGCGCGAAAGCGGCCTGACGTTGACGCCGCGCGTGCCGGACGAGCTTTATGCCATGGCCGAGCCGGTGCTGCTGCGCCGCGCGCTGTTCAACCTGGTGCAGAACGCTTTGCGCTATACGAAGCGCGGCGGCGTGCTGATCACCGCGCGCCAGCGGCGCAAGCATGTGCGGCTGGAGGTGTGGGATACCGGAGCCGGCATATTGCCCGACCACCTGCCGGACATCTTTTCACCGTACTACCAGGTCCATAACCCGCAGCGAGACCCGTCGCAAGGCTTGGGGCTGGGGCTGGCCATCTTCAAGGAATGCGTTCGCCTGATGCGCGGCACGTACGGCGTGCGGTCGGTGCCCGGCAAGGGCTCGGTGTTCTGGTTCGCGCTGCCCCCGGTGCCGGCCGAGACAGTGGCCAGCGTGCGTGAAATGCGTGCCATGGCGGCGGCCGAGGATTCCAGGCCGGACAAGCTGCAAGGCACGGTCCTGGTGGTCGACGACGATACGCAGATCCGCAAGGCGTGGATTGCGTTGATGGAGGCGTGGGGCATCCGGGTGGCCTGTGCTGCCCATGGCGCGGAAGCCGACAAGCTGTTTGCCATGGGTTTGCGGCCGGACATCATCTTCTGTGATCTGCGCCTGCCGGGCAGCGAAAATGGCCTGGATCTGCTGGAACGCTGGCAAAACACCCAGCCGCAGGCGCGCAGCGCCCTGCTGACGGGCGACCTGAAATCCGCCGCGCTGGCGGCGGCGGAGGATGCGGGATATTTCGTCTTGTCGAAGCCGGTGGACCCGGCATCGCTGCGCGTACTGCTGCGCCGCTGGCTGCGCTCCGCGGCCTGAAGGCCCGGTTTGAAAGCTGGACGGCCTTACTGACGCAGGCGGAAGCGTTCCATGCGGGACATGACCTGCATGCGCGTCCGGACACCGAGCCGCTGGAGGATGGCCGAAACGTGCTCCTTTACGGTGTTCTCGGTCAGTCCGAGCCGGCGCGCGATCACCTTGTTCGGCAATCCTTCCAGCACCAGCGCAAGCACCGAGCCCTGGCGCGGCGTCAGACCCAGCTCGGCAGGCGTCACGGGGATGCCGTGAGCCGGTCCAAACGACTGGGCGCGTCCGCTGAGCGCTTCATCGGTCGGAAACGAGGTATCGCCGGCGAGCACTTTGCGCACCGCAGAGGTGAAGGCGTGCGCGTCCAGGTGCTTGCCCACGAAACCACAGGCAGCCAGGGCGCGGGCGCGTCCGACGATTTCAGGCGTGGCTTCCGCCGACATGAAAATGAACCGCGCGCCTGGAATTACCGTCTTGAAGGACTGCATGGCATCGAAGCCGGTGCCATCGTTCAGCCAGATATCAAGCAGGACGATATCCGGGCGCAGGCCTTGCTGGAGGCTCGTCAGCGCTTCCCGGGCGCTGCCGGCGGCATGGACTGCAACATCTGGCATCACCTCCGTCAGGAATGCAGTGGTGCCTGACAAGGCCATCGGATGATCATCGACCACCAACAACGTCGGTGCAGCGTTCGACATGCTAATTCCCGTAATTTCCCGTTTCGTCCTTGTTGTCACCAGCTTGCACAAAACTGGAGCGTGGACGTAGGGGCCACTCTATCAGAGGGTGCGAGGCGTCACAATCTATCAAACGGGTCTTTGGGGCTTCACTGTCGCGTGCCCGTTGCAGTGGCCCGACTCCGATTCTCGCGAATTAAGCGCCTGATGATTTGGGTTTGCCGGAGTTTGGTGCTTGCCCTTGGTAGAATTGCGCGATGAAAAAAATCGTCATCCTGATTTCAGGGCGGGGCTCCAATATGGAAGCCATCGTCCAGGCCTGCGCGGCCGGCGGGTGGCCGGCGCGCATCGCTGCGGTAATTTCCAACCGGCCGGAAGCGGCCGGGCTGCAGTTTGCAAAGGACCGCGGCATCGCCACTAGCGTGGTCGACCACCGCCTGTATCCCGATCGCGCAAGCTTCGACGCGGCACTGGCGGAGGCTATCGATGGTTATGCACCCGATCTGGTGGTGCTTGCCGGCTTCATGCGCATCCTGACCACGGGCTTCGTGGATCGTTATGCCGGTCGCCTGCTCAATATCCATCCGTCGCTGCTACCTTGCTTCCCGGGCCTGAATACCCACAAGCAGGCGCTCGACGCCGGCGTGAAACTGCACGGTGCCACCGTGCATTTCGTCACGCCTGAATTGGATCATGGTCCTATTGTGATTCAGGCGGCTCTCGATGTATTGCCGGTCGATACGCCCGAGAGCCTCGCCGTTCGCCTGCTCGATTGCGAGCATCTGATTTATCCCCGTGCCGTCCAATGGTTTGTCGAAGGACGCCTGCTGGTCCAGAACGGGGTCGTTCACGTCAATCCGGCCGAGCCTCAACTGCTTATGGCCATCTCCGCCGGTGTACCGGCGGCAGGAGCAAAGCCATGAGTCGTCATCAGGCCGGGGCGCGCCCGGCGCCCAAGGATTCCCGCCAGCCTGCGCGGGCCCGCAAGTCCAGTCCTATTCGCAAGGCCCCCGGTGCGGACGGTCAGCAGGTACGTTCCTCGAGCGGACTTCACGCTACGCACATCCAGCATATCGACCGCTTGCTTGGCAAAGTCATGCTGTTCGCGCGCCCGGCCGATGCCGTGGTGAGCTATTACTTCCGCGAAAACCCCAAGCTCGGCCATCGCGAACGCGGCATCATCGCCGAGGCGGTCTACGCGGTGCTGCGCCGCCGCGTAGAGTTCGGCCAGTTTGCCGAGAGCGGCACCGGCGCGGCGTCGCGCCGCCTGGCGCTGCTGGGTCTGGCGGCAACCCTTGGCCGCGATGTGCTTTCGCCTTTCCTGTATCCGGAGGAAGGCGAGTGGCTCGATCGCCTGACCACGATCGAGCGCGCCAGCCTGTCGCCCCGCGTGCGGGCAAACCTGCCGGAATGGCTGTTCGATAACCTGGTGGCACAGCACGGCGAAGCGTTTGCTTCGGCACTGGGGGATGCATGGTTGCGCCCGGCTCCGCTGGATCTGCGCGTGAATCTTGGCAAGGCCACCCGCGAAGCCGTGCTGGCCGAGCTGGAAGAAGCCGGCCTGCGCGCCGAGCCCACGCCGATGGCGCCGGCCGGCATCCGACTGCAAGGCAAGCCGGCGTTGAACCAGTTGCCGCTGTTCGTGAATGGGCTGGTGGAGGTTCAGGACGAGGGCAGCCAGCTGCTGTGCAGCCTGGTCGCGCCGAAGCGCGGCGAGATGGTGGTGGATTTCTGCGCGGGCGCCGGCGGCAAGACGCTGGCGCTCGGCGCGGCGATGCGCTCGACCGGCCGCCTTTACGCGTTTGATGTATCTGAGAAGCGCCTCGCCAATCTCAAGCCGCGCCTGGCGCGCAGCGGGCTATCGAATGTGCATCCCGTGCTGATCGATTCGGAACGCGACGCCAAGGTCAAGCGCCTGGCCGGCAAGATCGACGGGGTGCTCGTCGATGCGCCCTGCAGCGGGCTTGGCACGCTGCGGCGCAATCCGGACCTGAAATGGCGCCAGAGCCCGGAATCGGTGCTGGAGCTGACCGCGAAGCAGAGCGCGATCCTGGACGCGGCGGCACGCCTGGTGAAAGGCGGCGGCCGCGTGGTCTATGCGACATGCAGCGTGCTGGAAGCCGAGAACGAGGCCATCGTGCGCAGCTTCCTCGCCGCCCACCCGAATTTCCGGCTGGTTCCGGTCGCAGAGGTGCTGGCCGAGCAGAAGATCGAAGTGCCTGACTTGCCGACGGAAGGCGGCATGTTCGCGTTGTATCCCCACCTGCACCAGACCGACGGCTTCTTCGCCGCGGTCCTGGAGCGTACGCAGTAATCCCTCCCGCCAGTCGTCGCGCGGCAAGCGCGACGACTGGTGCGGCAGCAAGGTCCAGGCAGATTCTCCATGAGCGGAAACCCATTGGCCGGCCTGACGGCCACGCACACGACATTCGGCAGGATGCTCGACGACCTGCTCCGGGATGCGGGCGGCCCCGGCTTCATCTGGCAGCTTGTCGTGCTGGGCGGCTGCCTGCTGGCAGCCTGGCCGCTCGCGCGCTTTATCGTCAAACGGCTAGAGGATCGTTACGCATCGTCGAGTTTCTCGCTGCGCTTTGCCGCAGCCAGTCTTGAGCGGGCCATGTTCCCGCTCTTCGGCTGGCTGCTCGTGATGGCGGCCCGTTTCGGGCTGGAGCCCATGATGGCGATCAGCGTGCTGCGGCTGGCGCTTGTGCCGTTGTTCGGCATCACCTCGCTGTACTTCACGTTCTATATCCTGCGGCGCGTGCTGTCCGGCAGCGGCCAGTTGCACGGCATGCTGCTATTGGTCGAGAAAGTGCTGACCACGCTGGTCTGGGTGGCCATGGCGCTTTACGTGCTCGGCCTGCTTTCCGACGTGACGGGATGGATGGAGGCCATGCGCTTCTCGCTGGGCAAGCAGAAGGTGAGCCTGGCGGACATCCTGATGGCGGTCGTGTGGATCCTGCTGACGGTGCTGGTGGCCATGTGGTTCGGGTCCTGGCTGGAAGAGCGCCTGATGCGCTCGGCCAGTCTCGACGTGAACCTGAAGGTCGTGCTGACCCGCATTTCGAAGGCGCTGCTGCTGCTGGTCTCGCTGCTGCTGAGCCTGTCGCTGGTGGGCATCGACCTGACCGTGCTGTCCGTGTTCGGCGGTGCACTTGGCGTCGGCCTGGGTCTTGGCCTGCAAAAGATCGCAAGCAACTACATTTCGGGCTTCATCATCCTGCTCGACCGCTCGGTCAAGCTGGGCGACCAGATTACGGTGGACAAGTACTCCGGTACTGTCTCGCAGATCCGCACCCGCTACACGGTGGTGCGCAACGGCGACGGCGAGACCCTGGTGCCTAACGAGCAGTTGGTGGCGCAGTCGGTGCAGAACCACTCGTTTTCCAACACGCATGTCCGCGTGGCGACGCGGGTGCAAGCCGATTATGCGGCGGATCCCGAGACCGTGATCATGCTGCTGACCGAATGCGTGCGCGAACTGCCACGCGTGCTGAAGGACCCTGCGCCGGCGGCATTTCTGGTGATGTTCGCGGATAGCGGCATCGAGTATGAGGTAGCCGTCTATATTGCCGACCCGCAGAACGGGAAGCTCGGCGTGCAGTCGGCCATGAACCGGGCAATCTGGCGTACGCTGCGCGAACACCGGATTTCGATCCCATATCCCCAGCGGGAAATCCGCGTGCTCAATGCGCCGCAGGAACTCCACTCGGTCGATGAGGTTTCCGCGCCACCCGCGGAAGTGGCCAAATCGGCATGACTTCATAAAGAAACAGGCAGGAGCCGCACAAGGGAACAAAAATCGCGGCGCCTCGTCAAACTCCGGGAAAAAGCGTATGACTCAGGCTTGAGCAATCCGGTAGAATGCCGGGTTGTCGCGGGTTGCGAGCATCCCGCGCGCCCACACCGACAGCCGCCAGATTGCAGCGGCTCGTGCCTGTCCCGCCTGCCAACCGCCGGCGCCGGAACTGCGCGCCGGGGGTTCCCGCCATGAGATGGCCGGTCCCTGGCAGACGCCAGACCATATCGCAATCAGTAGATTTGCAGTCTTTTTTCTGCGCGTTGTGCACGGCGCCGGGGCAGCCGCAAAGGAATGCCCCTGTTTAACCGACGGAGAACAGAGTTTGTTCGACATTATTCTTGACTGGGCCGCCAATGGCCTTGCCAACTGGTCCTGGTGGGAGATCGTGATCTACACGCTGGTGATGACGCACATCACCATCGCCGGGGTCACCATCTTCCTGCATCGTTGCATGGCGCATCGATCGCTGGACCTGCACCCGATTGCCCAGCATTTCTTCCGCTTCTGGCTCTGGCTGACCACGGGCATGGTCACCCGCGAGTGGACTGCCATCCACCGCAAGCACCACGCCAAGTGCGAGACCGAAGACGATCCGCACAGCCCGCAGACCCGTGGCATCCGCAAGGTGCTGCTGGAAGGCGCCGAGCTGTATCGCGCCGAGTCGAAGAACAAGGAAACCATTGCCAAGTTCGGCCATGGCTGCCCCAACGACTGGGTCGAGCGCAATGTGTATTCGCGCTTCGGCTGGCAGGGCGTCGGCCTGATGCTGATTATCGATCTGGCCCTGTTCGGCGTGATCGGCATGACGGTCTGGGCTGTGCAGATGCTGTGGATCCCGATCCACGCTGCCGGCATCATCAATGGCCTGGGCCACTGGTGGGGCTATCGCAACTACGATTGCGAAGACGCTTCGACCAATGTGTCGCCGTGGGGCCTGATCATTGGTGGCGAAGAGCTGCATAACAACCATCACACCTATCCGACGTCGGCCAAGTTCTCGATCAAGTGGTACGAGTTCGATGTGGGTTGGGGCTATATCCGCGCCATGCAGGCCGTGGGGCTGGCCAAGGTGAAGAAGACGCCGCCCAAGGCCCGGCTCGTGGAAGCGCGTCCGGTGGACGACAACACGCTGGAAGCCATCATCGCCAATCGCTATGACGTGATGGCGCGCTACGCCAAAGCCTTGAAGAGCGCGTTCCGCCAGGAACTGGAGCAACTCAAGGAAGGCCGTGGCGCCGAGTACCGCACCCTCAAGCCGGCCGGCAAGTGGTTCCACCGCGAAGAGGCCAAGCTGGCCGCGCCGCAACGCCAGCAACTGGCCAGCATCGTGGAGCAGAGCAAGTCGCTGCACACCTTCGTGGAAATGCGACGTGAGCTGGCCGCCATCTGGGGCCGTTCCAACCTGACGCGCGAGCAACTGCTGCAGCAATTGCAGGCCTGGTGCCATCGTGCCGAGGCCAGCGGAATTCAGGCGCTGCACGATTTTTCGCTGCGCCTGCGCCGCTACGCCTGATACAATCGGCCCGCGCCCGAATGGCTACACAAGGCCCCGCCCATGGCGGGGCCTTTTGTTTTAGATAAACTCCCCCATGTTCTGGCCGCCCGCATGAAGTTTGCATGCCTGAGGGGCCAAGAGGAGTACCGGAGATGACCCCCCAATCGATCAAGACCGTCGAGTTCGAAAAGCCGAACCTGGCGGATAGCCAAGACCCCGCCGGTGGTAGCTGCGTGGCCCATGCCTGGGCCAAGGTGCCGCCCGTGCTCACTCCAGGCGAGCGGCAGGCGCTCAAGGCGCGCATCAGGCGCTTGCTGCAAGAGCGCAACGCCGTGCTGGTCGCGCACTATTACGTCGACGCCGACCTGCAGGACCTGGCCGAAGAAACGGGCGGATGTGTTTCGGACTCGCTGGAAATGGCCCGCTTCGGCCGTGACCATTCGGCCCAGACCCTGGTGGTGGCCGGCGTGCGCTTCATGGGCGAGACCGCCAAGATCCTGAGCCCGGAAAAGACCATCCTGATGCCGGACCTGGATGCGACCTGTTCGCTGGACCTGGGTTGCCCGGCCGACGAATTCGCTGCCTTCTGTGACGCGCATCCGGACCGCACCGTGGTCGTGTACGCCAATACCAGCGCGGCGGTGAAGGCCCGGGCCGACTGGATGGTGACCTCCAGCATCGGCCTGAAGATCGTCGAACACCTGCATGCGCGCGGCGAGAAGATCCTGTGGGCACCGGACAAGCATCTCGGCGGCTATATCCAGAAGCAGACCGGTGCCGACATGCTGTTGTGGCAGGGCTCCTGCCTCGTGCATGACGAATTCAAGGGCGTCGAGCTGGACCTGCTGCGACGCGAGTTTCCCAACGCCAAGATCCTGGTGCATCCGGAGTCGCCGGCCAACGTGGTGGCGCAGGCGGACGTGGTGGGCTCCACGTCGCAGATGATTGCGGCCGCGCAGGAACTGGACGCGACCGAATTCATCGTGGCGACGGACAACGGCATCCTGCACAAGATGCGGATGGCGGCGCCGGGCAAGCACTTCATCGAAGCGCCGACCGCGGGCAACAGCGCCACGTGCAAGAGCTGCGCGCACTGCCCGTGGATGGCGATGAACGCGCTGTCGAACCTGGCCGAAGTGCTCGAGACCGGCCGCAACGAGATCCACGTGGATCCGGCCACGGGCCGCCAGGCCGTGGTCTGCATCAACCGCATGCTGGATTTCGCTGCGCAGCAGAAGGCCAATGTCCGCCCGGTGGCTGACCTGGCGAAAGAACAGGCGTTGTTCCAGGGAATCGGCCCGGCATGAGCGTGAAACCCATTTTCGATAGCTATGGTTCGGCGCTGAAGGTGGCGCTGGAAGCCAACGTCAGCGCGGCCATTGCCGAAGACGTAGGCAGCGGTGACCTGACCGGCCTGCTGGTGCCGGCCGACAAGCAGGCGCTGGCGCGGGTGATCGTGCGCGAGCAGGCGGTGCTTTGTGGTCAGCCGTGGTTCGCCGCCTGCATGAAGGCCATCGACGAACGTCTGGTGGTGAGCTGGAAGCAGGAAGAGGGCGCCCGCATGGCACCCGATTCGATCGTCTGCGAAATCACCGGACCCGCCCGCGCGCTGCTGACTGCGGAGCGGCCCGCGCTGAATTTCCTGCAAATGCTGTCCGGCGTGGCGACGGTCACGCGACGCTATGCCGACCTGATCGCCGGCACGCGCGCGCGCGTGCTGGACACTCGCAAGACACTGCCGGGCCTGCGGCTGGCGCAGAAGTACGCGGTCCGGGTGGGCGGTGGCGAGAACCAGCGGCTGGCGCTCTATGACGGTATCCTGATCAAGGAAAACCACATTGCGGCGGCCGGCAGCATCACGGCGGCGATGCAAGCTGCCCTGGCGCTGGGCGCCGACGCGACGATCCAGGTCGAGGTGGAGTCGCTGGCGGAACTGGAGGAAGCGCTGGCTGCCGGTGCCACCTCGGTCCTGATCGACAACTTCACGGTGCCGATGATGCATGATGCCGTACGCATCAATGCCGGCCGCGCACTGCTGGAGGTATCGGGCGGTGTCAATGCCGAGACCATCCGCACCTTTGCCGAGACCGGCGTGGACCGCATCTCGGTGGGGGCGCTCACCAAGGATGTGCGCGCCACCGATTACTCGCTGCGCATCATCGGCTGATTGCTGACTGCGCAGAACGAAAACGGCCCGCTCGATGCGGGCCGTTTTGCATGGAGTACGGCTTGTCAGCGCTTGCGCGCGGGCTGCATCACGGTAGGCAGCGCCTTGGGCAGGGTCTCCGGATAGTCGCGGCTGAAATGGAGGCCGCGGCTTTCATGGCGCGAATACGCGCTGTCTACGATCAACGAGGCGACCTCGACCAGATTGCGCAGTTCCAGCAGGTCGCGCGTGACACGGAAATTCGCGTAGTACTCGGCGATCTCTTCGCGCAGCAGGCGGATGCGGTGCTGCGCGCGCTCCAGCCGCTTGCTGGTGCGAACGATGCCGACATAGTTCCACATCATGCGGCGCAGTTCGTCCCAGTTGTGGGAGACCACGACTTCCTCGTCGGCGTCCGAGACGCGGCTCTCGTCCCAGGCCGGCAGCGTGAGATCCGGCAAGCCGGCCTTGTCCTGGCCTGCAATGTCGGTGGCGGCGGCGCGGCCGATGACCATGCACTCCAGCAGTGAATTCGATGCCAGCCGGTTGGCGCCGTGCAGGCCCGTGCAGGCGGTTTCCCCTACGGCATAGAGGTTGCCGATATCGGTGCGGCCCGCGGTATCGGTCACCACGCCGCCGCACGTGTAGTGCGCGGCCGGGACCACGGGAATCGGCTCGCGCGCGATGTCGATGCCCAGCTCCAGGCAGCGGGCGTGAATGGTGGGGAAATGCTCCTTGAGGAAGGCCTCGGGCTGGTGCGTGATGTCGAGGTAGACGCAGTCCAGGCCACGCTTTTTCATTTCGAAGTCGATCGCGCGCGCCACCACGTCGCGCGGCGCCAGTTCGGCGCGCTCATCATGTTCGGGCATGAAGCGGGTGCCGTCCGGCAACTTCAGCAGCCCGCCTTCGCCGCGCACGGCTTCCGAGATCAGGAAGGACTTGGCATAGGGGTGGTACAGGCAGGTCGGATGGAACTGGATGAACTCCATGTTCGATACCCTGCAGCCCGCGCGCCACGCCATGGCGATGCCGTCGCCAGTGGCCGTGTCCGGGTTGGTGGTGTACAGGTAGACCTTGCCGGCGCCGCCGGCGGCCAGCACCGTGTGCGTCGCGGTGATGGTGCGAACCTCGCCGGTGCCGTCGTCGAGCACATACAGGCCGTAGCAGCGGTTGCCAGGTAGCCCGAGCTTGCGCGAGGTGATCAGATCGACGGCGAACTGGTCTTCGAGGATCGTGATGTTCGGATGCTGGCGCGCCTGCTCCGACAGCGTGCTGACGACGGCATGGCCAGTCGCATCGGCTGCGTGGATGATCCGGCGACGGCTGTGTCCGCCCTCGCGGGTCAGGTGATAGCCGAGTTCGGCCTGTTCGTCCCTGGTGAACGGCACGCCGCGATCGATCAGCCATTGGATGGCTTCCCGCCCGTGCTCGACGATAAAACGCGTGGCTTCTTCATCGCAAAGGCCGGCGCCGGCGACGAGCGTGTCCTGCGTGTGCTCGTCATGGCTGTCGCCTGAATCCAGCACTGCGGCAATGCCGCCCTGGGCCCAATCGCTGGCGCCATGCGTCATGGCGCGCTTGCTGAGGATGACAACCCGGTGGGTGTCGGCCAGTTGCAGCGCGACCGTGAGACCGGCCAGCCCGCTGCCTACGATGGCGACGTCGAAGTTCATGGTGCAGGAGGTGCCCGCGCGAGGGCGCGGCATTGGAGGGAAAGCTCGAAAGTCTACACCCCGGGGTGCCCTCATGCATCAGCGCTGTCGCCTGTGCAAGGGGCAAAAGCGCTGTGGCGAACCTCGGTGCGCGCCATAAGCCGCGCTGACGCCACAAAAACAAAAAGCCCCGCGGTAGCGGGGCTTTCTGGCTGGAATCCGGATCAATTACTTGATCTTGGTTTCCTTGTAAGCGACGTGCTTGCGGGCGACGGGATCGAACTTCATGATCTCCATCTTTTCCGGCATGGTGCGCTTGTTCTTGGTGGTGGTGTAGAAGTGACCCGTACCTGCGGTCGATTCCAGCTTGATTTTGTCGCGGCCGCCCTTGCTTGCCATGATGTACTCCTAATTAGACTTCGCCGCGTGCGCGCAGATCGGCGAGCACGGAGTCGATGCCTTTCTTGTCGATCAGGCGCAGGCCGGCGTTCGAGACGCGCAGGCTCACCCAGCGGTTTTCCGATTCAACAAAGAAACGACGATTCTGCAGGTTGGGCAGAAAACGGCGCTTGGTCTTGTTGTTTGCGTGGGAAACGTTGTTGCCGACCATCGGCGCTTTCCCGGTCACTTGACAGACGCGTGCCATGAAGCACTCCTAACTCTTCTATTCGTGGACAATGTTCGCAACAGATCAACAAAAGGCGCGCGGGCCCGGACTGCAGCGGATGAGACACAGCAAACGGGCATTATAGACCGGAAGCCGCCGATGAATCAATGCCTTCTGCACTCTGGTGTTGTATACCCCTTTGCAGTGCCGTCGGCATCACGTGACGAATTTCAGTTGTCCGTGCTCGGCAAAGGAGTGCACATGGGTGCCCGCTACGACGAAGTGGTCGAGTAGCTGTACGTCGATCAGTGCCAGGGCGCGGCCCAGCATGCGGGTCATCTGCATGTCGCTCTGGCTTGGCGTGCACGACCCGGACGGGTGGTTGTGCGCGATGATGACGCTGGCGGCATTGTGCGCCAGCGCGCGGCGTGCCACCTCCCGCGGATAGACCGCGGTCTGGGTCAGCGTGCCGCGAAACATTTCCTCGGTCGCGATCATGCGGTTGCGGGTATCGAGGAACAGGCAGATAAAGACCTCATGCGCGAGCGGGGCCAGCGTCAGGCGCAGGTAGTTGCGTACCGCCGCAGGGGAATCCAGGCCGCGCGGCAGTTGCAGTGACTCGGCCAGCATGCGGCGTGCCAGTTCGGGCACGGCCTGCAGCTGGGTGTATTTGGCTTCGCCCATGCCCCGGATGTCCAGGACGGTTCGTGCATCGGCCGAGAACAGGCGGGTCAGCGAGCCAAAATGAACCATCAGATCGCGCGCCAGCTCCACCGCGCTCTTGCCCGTCGCGCCAATGCGCAGGAACACGGCCAGCAGCTCGGCGTCGGACAGGGCAGCGGCGCCGCTCGCCTGCAGCTTTTCTCGCGGCCGCTCGCAGGGTGGCCAGTTTGTGATGCTCATGTCTCGGGAGTCTCTGGACGGGTGAGTCCGGGTCGGGCAGGCGTGGATGGGCAGGGCGCCCGGCAGCCCAGTCGAATACAATACGGGTTGTTCCCTGGTTGATCACCCATGAATTTGCAAACATTTGCGTCGGAAGCCGACGGCGGCGCAGCTGGCCGCAAGACGGTCCAGGCCGACTCGTTCCTGACCCTCCATTACAGTCTCTCTCTCGAAAACGGCACCGAAGTCATGAGCACGTTCGAGGACAAGCCCGCCACGCTGCTGCTCGGCCAGGGTCAGTTCGCCCCGACCCTGGAGCAGGCGCTGCTCGGCATGCCCGAGGGCGAGCGCATGACCTATCGCCTGGCGCCCGAGCAGGCGTTCGGCCCGCGCAACCCGGAACTGCTCCAGTGGGTCTCGCTGGCCACGCTGCGCGAGAACAGCTCGTTCGAGGAAGACTACAGCCCGGGCGACCTGGTCGAGTTCAACGCGCCCGGCGGCGGCAAGTACGCCGGCGTCCTCAAGGAGTTCGGCGACACGGCGGCGCTGTTCGATTTCAACCATCCGCTGGCCGGGCAGACCATCCTGTTCGACGTGCAGCTGATCGGGATCCTCTGACATTGCAGCATGCCTGACCTGACTACCGCCCCCGATGCCGAGATCCTGATGGCGCAGCCGCGCGGCTTTTGCGCCGGCGTCGACCGCGCCATCGAGATCGTCGAGCGCGCGCTGGCACGCTTCGGGGCGCCAATCTATGTGCGTCACGAGATCGTCCACAACGCCTATGTCGTGGCGGACCTGCGCCGCAAGGGCGCCGTGTTCGTGCGCGAGCTGGACGAGGTGCCTGCCGGCGCCACCGTCATCTTCAGTGCCCACGGGGTGTCCAAGGACGTCCGGGCCGAGGCCGCCGTGCGCGGCCTCAATGTATTCGACGCGACTTGCCCGCTGGTGACCAAGGTCCATGTGGAAGTGGGCAAGATGCGCACGGAAGGCTGCGAGATCGTGATGATCGGCCACCGCGGGCATCCGGAGGTCGAGGGCACGATGGGGCAGGCCGAAGGCGGCATGCTGCTGGTCGAGTCGGTGGCTGATGTCGCCGGCCTGGCGGTGGCCAATCCCGCGCGCCTCGCCTACGTGACGCAGACCACGCTGTCCGTGGACGAGACGCTCGAGATCGTGGCGGCACTCAAGGCGCGCTTCCCCCTGATCCGCGAGCCCAAGAAGCAGGACATCTGCTATGCCACGCAGAACCGTCAGGACGCCGTGAAGTTCATGGCGCCCCAGGTGGACGTGGTGATCGTCGTGGGCAGCCCCAATAGTTCCAACTCGAACCGCCTGCGCGAGCTGGCCGCGCGCCTAGGCGTGCCGGCCTACATGGTGGATGCGCCGGAGCAGGTGCGCCCCGAATGGGTCGCTGGCAAGCGTCGCATCGGCCTGACCGCGGGCGCTTCGGCGCCCGAGGAACTTGCCCAATCCATCGTCGCGCGCCTGCGCGAACTCGGCGCGGGCCATGTCCGCGCCCTGCAAGGCATTGAAGAAAACATGGCCTTCCCGCTTCCGCGCGGGCTGCAGGCCACTATCCCGGCCGGCGTTACCGCCTGACCTGCCAGGCGCCGCCTCCTGCGGCGCCTGTTTCCCCGCTTCACTTTCCCTGCCGTATCCGCGCCCTGCGTGCGCGGGCGTACCGACATTTCGCTCCAGTTGACCGGATGCTTTTATCGTCACAACGATAATCTTTGAAATTCAATCCTACGGAAGGCTCTGAATACGCCCCATTAAGGGGCACTCATTACGTGCCTGTTCGGGTAAGCAGACAAATCAGGGTAATCCCCGTAACTGGGGTTTTCCCTATTATGGTGCGGCGCTACATTCTGCACATTAGATAGCGGTGCATGGGTTTGCGAATGAAATGCCTAATTAATACGGATGGATTATGTATGGCCCCAGGCGCGTATATTTCAATGGAGAGAAGAAGCAGGCACGGTTCTTGTAAGCAATGGCGTTGACGCCACCAGGCGATCAGGAATTGCCCCAATCTGTGCATTGGGGAAATTCCCTAGCTCGATTGGCGGGTAATTCGTCCAGGTTGTTGCGTCGCGTATTGCATCGCCGAAGAAAGGGGATACAATGCGCGCGTTTCAAATTGAAACTAAACAAAGGCGGTACGGGGAGACGTCCGGGAGGCGTCGCAAATCCCCGTTTTGTGAATCCCTAGGAGATCACTCATGCAAATCTCGTTTGCCAAGATTCTGCCGATTGCGGCCGCAGTGGCGCTCGTTGCAGCTTGCGGCAAGAAAGAAGAAAAGCCGGTTGAACCGTCGGCATCGGCTCCTGCGGCTGCCGCTCCGGCCGCTGGCGGCGGTGAAGTTGTCGTCAAGATCGGTCACGCGGCTCCGCTGACCGGCGGTATCGCCCACCTTGGCAAGGACAACGAAAACGGCGCCCGCCTTGCCGTGGAAGAAGTCAACAAGAAGGGTCTCGAGATCGGTGGCAAGAAGATCAAGCTGGAACTGATCGGCGAAGACGACGCGGCCGATCCGAAGACCGGCACCGCCGTGGCCCAGAAGCTGGTCGACCAGAAGGTCGTGGCCGTGGTCGGCCACCTGAACTCGGGCGTGTCGATCCCGGCGTCGAAGATCTACAGCGATGCCGGCATCGTCCAGATCTCGCCGTCGTCGACCAACCCCGACTACACCAAGCAGGGCTTCAAGACGACCTACCGCGTGGTCGCCACCGATGCCCAGCAAGGTCCGGCGCTGGCCAACTACGCCGCCAAGAGCCTGCACGCCAAGAGCGTGGCCATCGTCGACGATGCCACCGCCTACGGCAAGGGCCTGGCCGACGAGTTCGAGAAGACCGCCAAGGCGGCAGGCGTGAACGTGGTGGCGCGTGAAGCCACCAACGACAAGGCCACCGACTTCAAGGCCATTCTCACCAAGATCAAGGGCAAGAAGCCTGACGTCATCATGTACGGCGGCATGGACGCCACCGGCGGCCCGTTCGCCAAGCAAGCCAAGGAACTGGGCATCTCGTCCAAGATCGTTGGCGGCGACGGCGTCTGTACCGACAAGGTGGCCGAGCTGGCCGGCGATGCCGTGTCCAACATCATCTGTTCCGAGGCAGGCCTGGCCCTGTCGAAGATGGAGAACGGCGCGGACTTCGAGAAGCGCTACCAGGCTCGTTTCAATGCGCCGGTGCAGATCTACGCACCGTTCACGTATGACGCCGTCATGGTCATCGTGGATGCCATGAAGCGCGCCAACTCGACCGAGCCGGCCGCCATCCTGGCCGAAATGCCCAAGACCAACTACAAGGGCGTGATCGGCAACATCGCCTTTGACGAGAAGGGCGACATGAAGGAAGGCACCATCACGCTGTACGAGTACAAGGACAAGAAGAAGTCCGTTCTCGACGTCGTGAAGATGTAATTCGGGCTTACCGGCCCATCCGAACGGCACCGTGAGTATTTTGCGGTGCCGTTCTTTTTAGCCTCGCCTAATGTAGAAGCATCCTTACCAAGGATGGAACAGGGCAAGGCCGCTTACCAGCAACCCACCACACTCACCTACCCATCTCGCACCATGGTCCCTCCGGCATCCACACCATGCCGTAAGAACCGGGGCTGAAGCAGGAGTTTTCATGGATATCTTTATCCAGCAGATCGTGAACGGTCTGGTGCTCGGCAGCATTTATGCGCTGATCGCACTGGGCTACACCATGGTCTACGGCATTCTGGGCATCATCAACTTCGCCCACGGCGACGTCCTGATGATTGGCGCGCTGACCGCTTTGTCAGCGATTCTGGGGCTGCAGAAATTCGCTCCCGGGCTGCCCGAGTGGCTGACGCTGGTGATTGCCACCCTCATCGCCATGCCGGTCTGTGCTGTACTGGCCTATTCCATCGAGCGGATCGCCTACCGGCCGCTGCGCAATGCACCGCGCCTGGCACCGCTGATCACCGCCATCGGCGTTTCCATCATCCTGCAGACCGCGGGCATGCTGATCTGGTCGCGCAACCCGCTGACCTTCCCGCAGCTGCTGCCTTCCGAACCGATCGACATCGGCTCCACCGGCGCCACCATTACCGGCAAGGAAATGGTCATCATCGGCCTCGCCGTGATGGTCATGGCCGGCCTGCTGGCCCTGGTCAACCGCACCAAGCTGGGCCGCGCCATGCGCGCCACCGCCGAAAACCAGAAGGTTGCCGGCCTGATGGGCGTGAACCCGAACTTCGTCATCTCCGCCACGTTCATGATCGGCGCGACGCTGGCCGCGCTGGCTGGCGTGATGATGGCCACCAACTATGGCAACGCCCACTTCTACATGGGCTTCATTCCCGGCCTGAAGGCGTTCACCGCCGCGGTGCTGGGCGGCATCGGCAACCTGGCTGGCGCCATGGTTGGCGGCATGCTGCTGGGCCTGATCGAGGCACTGGGCGCCGGCTATATCGGCGACCTGACCAACGGCGTCTTTGGTTCCAACTACCAGGATGTCTTTGCGTTTATTGTGCTGATTACCGTACTCGTGTTCCGTCCGTCCGGCATCATGGGCGAGCGCGTGGCTGACCGTGCCTGAGGGGAGCGAATCCATGAATACTCCGATTCCATCCACGGCCGCCGTCGCCGCGCCGTCCAAAGTTCCTGCGAAAACCCTGGCCGCGCTGGTCGGCTTCCTGGTGATCGCCCTGTGCGCCCCGTTCTTCGTCCAGACCCTGGGCGGCAACTACTGGGTACGCGTGCTCGACTTCGCGCTGCTGTACATCATGCTGGCGCTGGGCCTGAACATCGTGGTGGGCTTCGCCGGCCTGCTCGACCTGGGCTACATCGCGTTCTACGCGGTCGGCGCCTACATGATGGCGCTGCTCGGCTCGCCGCACCTGGCCAACCAGTTCGAGTGGATCCACCAGTTGTTCCCCCATGGGCTGCATCTGTCGATGTGGTGGGTATTGCCGCTGGCGATCCTGGTAGCCGCCACCTTCGGCGTGCTGCTGGGCGCGCCGACCCTCAAGCTGCGCGGTGACTACCTGGCTATCGTGACACTGGGCTTCGGCGAGATCATCCGCATCTTCATGAACAACCTCGATCGCCCGTTGAACATCACCAACGGGCCGAAGGGGATCACCGCGGTGGATCCGGTCCATATCTTCGGCTTCGACTTTTCGAAGACGCACGATATCTTCGGGCTGAAGTTCTCGCCGGTGTTCATGTACTACTACCTGCTGGTCGCGCTGGTGATCGTGATCGTGTTCGTCTGTATCCGCTTGCAGAACTCGCGCATAGGCCGTGCGTTCGTCGCCATTCGCGAAGACGAGATCGCCGCCAAGGCGATGGGCATCAACACCCGCAACATCAAGCTGCTGGCCTTCGCCATGGGCGCGTCGTTCGGCGGCGCCTCGGGTGCGGTGTTCGGCGCGTTCCAGGGCTTCGTGTCGCCGGAATCGTTCACGCTGTGGGAATCGATCTACGTGCTGGCCATCGTGGTGCTGGGCGGCATGGGCCATATCCCGGGCGTGATCCTGGGCGGCATCCTGCTGGTCGGCTTCCAGGAACTGCTGCGCGTGGTGGCGGAGCCAATCCAGACCGGCATCTTCGGCCACGTGATCGTCGATGCGGAAGTCCTGCGCCAGCTGCTGTTCGGCCTGGCCCTGGTCGGTGTCATGCTGTATCGCCCGGCGGGCATCTGGCCGTCGCCGCGCAAGGAAGATCGCCCCGTCGCACGCCGCGCGGGCAGCGTGGGCCGTTTCTGACCAGGAGGACAACATGAGCAATAACAATTTCCTCCTGTCGGTACAGGGGGTGAACAAGCGTTTCGGCGGCCTGCAGGCGCTGTCCGAGGTTGGCCTGGAGATCAAGCCGGGCGAAATCTACGGCCTGATCGGCCCCAATGGCGCCGGCAAGACCACGTTCTTCAACGTCATCACGGGCCTCTACACGCCCGATTCCGGCGAATTCGTGCTGGGCGGCAAGCCCTACCAGCCGACCGCCGTGCATGAGGTGGCCAAGGCCGGCATCGCCCGTACGTTCCAGAACATCCGCCTGTTCGGCGACATGACCGCGCTCGAGAACGTGATGGTCGGACGCCACGTGCGTTCCAAGGCCGGCCTGTTCGGTGCGATCTTCCGTCCGCCGGCGGTGCGCCGCGAGGAAGAGGGCATCGAGGACCTGGCGCATGACCTGCTCGACTATGTCGGCATCGGCAAGTACGCCAACTTCACCTCGCGCAACCTGTCGTACGGCCACCAGCGCCGGCTCGAAATCGCCCGCGCGCTGGCGACGGAGCCCAAGCTGCTGGCGCTGGACGAACCGGCAGCCGGCATGAACGCGACCGAGAAAGTGGAGCTGCGCGGCCTGCTCGAGAAGATCAAGGGTGATGGCAAGACCATCCTGCTGATCGAGCACGACGTAAAGCTGGTGATGGGTTTGTGCAACCGCCTGACCGTGCTGGACTACGGCAAGGTGATCGCGCAAGGGCTGCCGCATGAAGTACAGAGCAACCCGGCGGTGATCGAGGCTTACCTGGGTTCGTCGGCGCACTGAGGCGGGAGGACAGCAATGAAACAGACAGTACTGAAGATCTCCGGCCTGAAGGTTGCCTACGGCGGCATCCAGGCCGTCAAGGGCATCGACCTCGAAATCAACGATGGCGAACTGGTGACGCTGATCGGCGCCAACGGCGCCGGCAAGACCACCACCATGAAGGCCATCACCGGCCTGCAGGGCTGGGCCGGCGGCGATGTGGAGTACATGGGCAAGTCCATCAAGGGCGTGCCCAGCTACGCGCTGCTCAAGCGGGGCCTGGCGATGGTGCCGGAAGGGCGCGGCGTGTTCGCGCGCATGACCATCACCGAGAACCTGCAGATGGGCGCCTACACCCGCAACGACGACAGCAAGATCAAGGACGATGTCGATCGCATGTTCGGCATCTTCCCGCGCCTGAAGGAGCGGGCCAACCAGCTGGCGGGCACCATGTCGGGCGGCGAGCAGCAGATGCTGGCGATGGCTCGCGCGCTGATGAGCCAGCCCAAGGTGCTGCTGCTCGACGAGCCGTCGATGGGTCTGTCGCCGATCATGGTCGAGAAGATCTTCGAAGTCGTGCGCGACGTCTCGGCACAGGGCGTGACCGTGCTGCTGGTCGAGCAGAACGCGCGCCTGGCGCTGCAGGCCGCGCACCGTGGCTACGTGATGGAGTCGGGCCTGATCACGATGAGCGGCGAGGCCAAGCAGATGCTGGACGACCCGAAGGTGCGGGCAGCGTACCTGGGCGAGTAAAGCGCTCCGCAACAACAAGAAGCCCCGCGAAAGCGGGGCTTCTTGTTTTGAAGCGCAATGCGATCAGGCCAGCTTCTTCAGCAGCGTGCGCAACATGCCGATCATCTGGTCGATCTCTTCGCGCGTCACGTTCAGTGCCGGCATGAAGCGCAGCAGGTTGGCGCGCGGCGCGTTCAGCAGCATGCCTTCCGGTCCCATGTCGCGGGCTTCCTCGACCAGTTGCGGGCCGATGTCCTTGCCGAGCTGCAGCGCGCGCAGCAGGCCTTCGCCACGTTCGCCTTCCAGGCCGAATTCGTTGCACAGCGCCAGCAGCTGTTCCTTCAGGTACTCGCCCTTGGCGTTGACCTCATCCAGGAAGCCGGGCGCGGTCAGCTGTTCGATCACCGAGCTGCCCACGGCCGTCATCAGCGGGTTGCCGTTATAGGTGCCGCCCTGGTCGCCGGCTTCGAAACTGGCGACTTCGGCCTTGCACAGCAGCGCCGACAGCGGCACGCCGCCGCCGATACCCTTGCCCAGCGTCATGATGTCCGGCTCGACGCCCGACAGCTCGTAGGCGAAGAGCGTGCCGCAGCGGCCGCAACCGGTCTGCACCTCGTCGACGATCAGCAGCAGCTTGTGCTTGTCGGCCAGCGCGCGCAGGCCTTGCATGAACTCGCGCGTGGCGGGGATCACGCCGCCTTCGCCCTGCACCGGCTCCAGCATGATGCCGACAGTCTTGTCGTTGATGAGCTTTTCCACCGACGCCAGGTCGTTCAGGTCGGCCTTCGGGAAACCCGAAACCTGCGGCGCGAAGATGGTGTCCCAGCCGGCCTTGCCCGATGCGCTCATGGTGGCGAGCGTGCGGCCATGGAAGCTGTGGTCCATGGTGATGATCTCGAACGCGCCGTTCTTGTGCTTGCGGCCCCATTTGCGCGCGAGCTTGATCGCGCCTTCGTTGGCTTCGGCGCCGCTGTTGGCGAAGAAGACCTTGTCGAAGCAGCTGTTGTCGGTCAGTTGCTTCGCCAGCCTGATCATCGGCTCGTTGTAGAACGCCGGGCTCGGGTTGATCAGCTTGGCCGCCTGCGCGACCACGGCATCGACCATGCCCTGGTTGGAATGGCCAAGGCAGTTCACTGCCCAGCCTTGCACAAAGTCCAGGTATCGCTTGCCGTTGTGGTCCGTCAGCCAGGAGCCCTTGCCCTCGGTGAAGACGAGTTCGGGGCGGTTGGTGATGTACATCAGGGATTGAACGGGATACTCAGCAAATGCCATGGCGGACTCCAGGGGTCGGCTTTGAACGATGGACGGACAAGCGGGAAAAAACGCGGAAAAACAAAAAGCCACGGGGGTTGCCCGTGGCTCGTTGACATGAACAGACGCAGTCGACGGTCAGCCGCGCGGCACCCCAGCGGGGAGCGACGTACGGAAGCTGCGGCGTCGGTTGAAGGTCATGTGCATGCGGGCAAATATAAGGCGCATGGGCCCGGGTGTCAAAACGAATTTTGGCGGACCCGGGCATTGTTGCGCTGACGGAACGGCAGTCGGGCGGGGGGTCAGGCCGCCGGGGCCGAGCCGGCCGGGTGCATGTCGGCCTCGGACGTGAACGAGTCCGCGAAGAACGCGTCTTCGTGCAGCTTGCACTGCTTCGTGAAATCGGTGCGGGCGGCGTTGATCATCACCGGGGCGCCGCAGGCGTAGACCTCGTGGCCGGACAGGTCCGGGTGGTCCGCGATCACGGCCTGGTGGACGAAGCCGGTGCGCCCGCTCCAGTTGTCCTCCGGCAGCGCATCGGAGATGACCGGCACGTACTGGAAGTTGGGCAGGTCGCGCGCCCACTGCTCGCACAGCGCGTGCATGTACAGGTCCTTCGGCCGGCGGCCGCCCCAGTACAGCGTCATCGGGCGCGTGATGCCGGTGTAGGCGGCGTGCTCGACGATGGCCTTGATCGGCGCGAAGCCCGTGCCCGAAGCCAGCAGGACGATCGGCGCTTCGGACTCTTCACGCAGGAAGAAGCTGCCCAGCGGGCCTTCGAAACGCAGGATGTCGCGCTCCTTCATGGCCGGCGCGCCTTCCTTGGCACCGAACACGTAGTCGGTGAACGCGCCGCCGGGCATGTGGCGGATATGCAGTTCGATCGGGCCGTCCTCATGCGGCGGCGTGGCGATCGAATAGCTGCGGCGCTTGCCGTCGCGCAGCAGGAACTCGACGTACTGGCCAGCCAGGTACTGCATGCGCTCGGTGGCGGGCAGTTGCAGCTTGATGGCGATGACGTCGTCGGCCAGGCGTTCCAGCGAGGCGACGCGGCACGGCACCTTCTTGATGGGGATGTCGCCCGCGCCGTGGACCTCGCGGCTTTCGATGGTGATGTCCGAGCTGGCGTTGGCGCAGCAGAACAGCGCGCGGCCCTCGGTCTTTTCCTGGTCGGTCAGCGCGGCGGGGGCGTGGTCGCCCTGTACGATCGTGCCTTCCAGCACGCGGCCCTTGCACGAGCCGCATGCGCCGTTCTTGCAGCCGTAGGGCAGGCCGATGCTGTGGCGCAGGGCCGCGCCCAGGATGGTTTCATCGGCAGCCACTTCGAACTTGTGGCCGCTGGGCATTACGGTGACTTGATAAGCCATAATCGATCTATGAGCGAAATTCTTAAGAAGCTGCAGCCATCGCGCCGTCCAGGCCCTGCCGTTCGCCTGGGCCGCCCGCGCCTGCTGATCGTCGGGTGCGGGGATGTGGGGACGCGCTGCCTGCGAATCCTGTCGGCGCGCATGCGTGTCTTTGCCGTGACGTCGCAGCCGGCGCGCCGGGCCGAACTGCGTGCCGCCGGCGCGGTGCCGCTGGTTGCGGACCTGGACCGGCCTGCCACGCTGGCACGCCTGCGCGGCCTGGCGGATCGCGTGCTGGACCTGGCGCCGCCACCCGGATCGGGTGAGGGCGATCCCCGCACGCGCGCCTTGCTCGCCACCCTGCGCCGTACCGCCTGGCGCCGCGCCCGGGCGCACGCCGGCGAGCCCGTCATTCTACCCGAGCGCCGCAGGGCCCGTCCGGCCTTCGTCTATGCCAGCACATCGGGGGTTTATGGCGACCGGGCCGGCGCCCGGGTGGCCGAATTCGCGCGCGTTCGCCCGCAGACTGCGCGGGCGCGTCGCCGCGTAGCGGCCGAGCGCACCGTGCGCGAGTTCGGCCGTGCCGGGAACTGGCGCACGAGCATCGTGCGCATTCCGGGCATCTATGCCGAGGATCGCCTGCCGCTGGCGCGCCTGAAGCGCGGCACGCCGGCGCTGGCACCCCAGGACGACGTCTACACCAGCCACATCCACGCCGACGATCTCGCACGGACCATGGTGGCGGCACTGTTCCGCGGACGGCCGCAGCGCGTGGTGCATGCGAGCGACGACACCGAGCTGCGCATGGCGGACTATTTCGACCTGGTGGCCGACCGCCGTGGCCTGCCACGGCCGCCGCGCATTACACGCCAGCAGGCGCGTGAAGTGATCGATCCCACGCTGCTCAGCTTCATGAGCGAATCGCGCCGCCTCGATAACCGGCGCCTGAAGCGCGAACTGCGCCTGCGGCTGCGCTATCCGACCGTCTCGTCTTTCTTCGACGCCTGAGTCGCAAGAGTCCGCGCCGTGCCGTTTCAGGCACGGCGCTTGCGGTTCCATCGGCCGCATCTTTCCTGTCTATACAGCAACTGGCCTTTTTGCCCCGCGACCGTGCATCGGCTGCGATTGCCCAAGGCTGCTTCGTCGCGCACTTTGTGCCGCAGCTCGCCACGGAAGTGCGCAAATCGATGCCTGATGCATGGCATGCCTCGGGCAACTACTACGTTGACTTGTATATACAGGATTGTAAAATCCCCCGGACACGAGCAGTGCCACAAGCATGGCGCCGCCGCTGACGGACAAACCAAAGGAGCTTACCGATGAGGATTCAGAGCCGGATTGCAGGTCAGGCCGCCATGCGCGTGGCCCGGGCGTCGCTGATGGCAGCTGTCGCCATGGCCGGGGCGGCCCACGCTCAGACCACGCAGGTCACGCTCGGCATGAGCGGCTGGACCGGCTTCGCGCCGCTGACGCTGGCCGACAAGGCAGGAATCTTCAAGAAGCATGGCGTCGACGTGGACATCAAGATGATTCCGCAGAAGGACCGCCATCTCGCGCTGGCCTCCGGCGCGATCCAGTGCGCGGCCACCACCGTGGAAACGCACGTCGCCTGGAACGCCAACGGCGTGCCGATCACGCAGATCGTGCAGCTCGACAAATCCTACGGTGCCGATGGTCTCGCCGTGCGCGGCGACGTCAAGGGCTTTGCCGACCTGAAGGGCAAGACTATCGGCGTGGACGCGCCCGGTACCGCGCCGTACTTCGGCCTGGCGTGGATGCTCAAGAAGAACGGCATGACGCTCAAGGACGTGAAGACCACCACGCTGTCGCCGCAGGCGGCCGCGCAGGCCTTCGTGGCCGGCCAGAACGACGGCGCCATGACCTACGAACCCTACCTGTCCACCGTTCGCCAGAACCCGGACAAGGGCAAGATCCTGGCCACCACGCTCGACTATCCGATGGTGACGGACACGCTTGGCTGCGCGCCCAAATGGCTCAAGGACAATCCCAAGGCCGCGCAGGCGCTGGTCGACAGCTACTTCGAAGCGATCGAGATGATCCAGAAGGAGCCCGGGAAGTCCAACGAGATCATGGGCGCCGCGGTCAAGCAGACCGGCGAGCAGTTCGCGAAATCGTCGGCCTATCTGCGCTGGCAGGACCGCGAGGCCAACCGCAAGTTCTTCTCGGGCGAGCTGGCCAGCTTCAGCAAGGAAGCCGCCGGCGTGCTGCTCGACATCGGCGTGATCCGCCAGGTGCCGGACGTCACCGCGCTGTACGACGCACGCTTCCTCAAGTGAGCAAGGGGCCGATGTCATGGCGCAAGTTCAAGTGAGTTCCCCGGCGCCGGTCGCCATGGCGGCGAAGGCGGCACCGGCGCGCCGCCGGCATCCGTGGCTGTCGCCGCTGGTGCCGGTGTCGCCGCACGCACGCTGGGTGCTGGGCCTGTTGTTCTTCGTGCTGTTCTTCGCGGTATGGGCTGTGGTCACGCTGGGCGGTTTCGTGCCGCGCACCTTCCTGGCCGATCCGCTGACGATGGCGCGCGAAGGCATGACACTGTTCGCCGAGTACAACTTCATCGGCGATATCGGCATGACCGTATGGCGCGTGCTCGGCGGCTTCGTGCTGGCGGCGGTGCTGGCGGTGCCGCTGGGCATCCTGATGGGCGCGTACAAGGCCGCCGAGGCGTTCTTCGAGCCGTTCGTCTCGTTCTGCCGCTACCTGCCGGCCTCGGCCTTCATTCCGCTGCTGATCCTGTGGGCCGGCATCGGCGAGACGCAGAAGCTGCTGGTGATCTTCATCGGCTCGTTCTTCCAGATCGTGCTGATGGTGGCGATCGCCGTGGGCGGCGCGCGCAAGGACCTGGTGGAAGCCGCCTATACGCTGGGCGCCAATAGTCGCGGCATCGTCAAGCGCGTTCTGATCCCGGGCGCGGCGCCGGAGATCGCGGAGATCCTGCGGCTGGTGCTGGGCTGGGCCTGGACCTACGTGATCGTCGCCGAGCTGATCGGTTCTTCGTCGGGCATCGGCCACATGATTACCGACAGCCAGGCGCTGCTGAATACCGGGCAGATCATCTTCGGCATCATCGTCATCGGCTGCATCGGGCTGGTGTCGGACCTCGTCTTCAAGCAGGCCAACCAGCGCCTGTTCCCGTGGAGTTCGATCTGATGAGCGCACTGTCCATCCAGCAGGTCTCGCGCACCTTCACCAACCCGCGCGGCGGCCAGACCCAGGCGCTGCTGCCGGTCGATTTCGAGGTGCGCGACAACGACTTCGTCACCATCCTGGGCCCGTCGGGCTGCGGCAAGTCCACGCTGCTGCGCATCGTGGCCGGTCTCGACACGCCCACGAGCGGCACCGTGCTGCTTGACGGCCAGCCGGTCAGCGGGCCGGGCGCCGACCGCGGCATGGTGTTCCAGTCCTATACGCTGTTCCCGTGGCTGACGATCGATCAGAACGTGCGCTTCGGCCTGCGCGAGCGCGGCATGAGCGAGGCCGAACAGCGCGAGCGCAGCGGCTTCTTCATCCAGCGCGTGGGCTTGCGCGGCTTCGAGCATCACTACCCGAAGCAGCTCTCGGGCGGCATGCAGCAGCGCACCGCGATTGCACGCGCGCTGGCCAATGATCCCAAGATCCTGCTGCTCGACGAGCCCTTCGGCGCGCTCGACAACCAGACCCGCGTCCTGATGCAGGAATTGCTGCTCGGCATCTGGGAAGCTTCGCGCAAGACGGTATTATTCGTGACCCACGATATCGACGAGGCCATCTTCATGGCCAACCGGGTGGCGGTGTTTTCCGCCAGGCCGGGTCGGATCAAGAGCGAGATCGCGGTCGATTTTCCGCATCCGCGCCATTACACGATCAAGACGTCGCCGGAGTTTTCCGCGCTCAAGGCGCGGCTGACCGAGGAGATCCGCGCCGAGGCCATGGCCGCGGCCGAGCACTGAACACCATGAACCACGCCGTCGGCCAGGGGCCAGCCAACTCCGCTACGAACTCTCCCACCGCGCTTTACCAGCAGGTGAAGGAGTACATCGCGCGCCAGATCCAGAGCGGCGCGTGGCAGCCGGGCGACCGGGTGCCATCGGAGCAGGAACTGGTGACCCGCTTCGGCGTATCGCGCATGACCGTCAACCGCGCGCTGCGCGAACTGTCCGAGCAGGGCAGGGTGGTGCGCGTGGCCGGCGTGGGCACCTTCGTGGCCGAGCACAAGCCGCAGTCCACGCTGCTCAGCGTGGTCAACCTGCAGGATGAGATCCGCATGCGCGGGCATGACTACGCCTGCGACGTGATCCTGGTCGAACGCGTGGCCGCATCGATCGAAGTGGCCGCGGCGCTGGAGTTGCGCACCGGCGAATCGGTGTTCCATTCCGTCTGCGTGCATCGCGAGGACGGCGTGCCGGTGCAGCTGGAAGACCGATACGTCAACCCGCGCGTGGCACCGGACTTCATCAGCCAGGATTTCACCGGCATCAAGCCCGGCGAATACCTGCTGCGCAATGTGCCTTATGACCAGGTCGAGCATGTGGTCGACGCCATTTCCGCGACGCCCGACCAGGCCGCGCAACTCGAAATGCCGCCGACACAACCTTGCCTGATGCTGACCCGGCGCACCTGGACCAACGGCGTGCCGGTGACCTTCGTGCGTTGCCTGCACCCGGGCAACCGCTACCGCCTCGGCAGCCGCTTCCGCGCCGACGGCAATCCCGCCTTCGGCTGATTTCGCACTGATTTCCGACAGAAGCCAATCAACCCAACCCAATTTTGTTCTAAGCTGTATAGACAGGAACATACAAGACAGGATCGACTCATGACCGCCAGCCAAACCGTACACGCCTCCCGCCCGCTGCTGACCCTGCATCCGGGCCAGGTCACCCTGGCCGATCTGCGCCGAATCTATCGCGGCGAAGTGCGCGTGGCAATGGCCGACTCGGCCTGGGCCGGCGTGCGTGCCGCGCAGGCCACCGTGCAGGACATCATCGATGCCGACGCCGTGGTCTATGGCATCAATACCGGCTTCGGCAAGCTTGCGCAGACGCGCATCCCCCATGACAAGCTGGCTACGTTGCAACGCAACCTGGTGCTGTCGCACAGCGTCGGCACGGGCCCGGACCTTGCCGAGGACACGGTGCGCCTGATCCTCGCCATCAAGGCGGTGAGCCTGGCGCGCGGCCATTCGGGCGTGCGTCCCGAGCTCATCGAAGCGCTGCTGGCGCTGGCCAACCACGGCGTGACGCCGTGCATCCCGGGCAAGGGTTCCGTAGGCGCTTCGGGCGACCTCGCGCCGCTGGCCCACATGTCGTGCACGCTGATCGGCGTCGGCGATGTCATTGTCGATGGCCGCCGCGTGCCGGCCGCCGAAGGGCTGGCGGTTGCCGGTCTGTCCGTTTTCGAACTGGGTCCGAAGGAAGGCCTGGCGCTGCTCAATGGCACGCAGGTATCGACCGCGCTGGCGCTGGCGGGTTTGTTCGCCGCCGAAGATGCCTTCGCGGCCGGCCTCGTGGCCGGTGCGCTGTCGCTGGAAGCGATCAAGGGCTCGGTCAAGCCGTTCGACGCACGCATCCATGAAGCGCGCGGCCAGGCCGGCCAGATCGCCGTGGCCGGCGCGGCGCGCGCGATGCTGGACGGCAGCGAGATCGTCGATTCGCACAAGGCCTGTGGCCGCGTGCAGGACCCGTACTCGATCCGCTGCCAGCCGCAGGTGATGGGCGCCTGCCTCGACAACCTGCAGCACGCCGCGCGCATCCTGCGGATCGAAGCGAATGCCGCCTCGGACAACCCGCTGGTCTTCTCCGCGCAGGGCGACGTGATTTCCGGCGGCAACTTCCACGCCGAGCCGGTGGCGTTCGCCGCAGACATCATCGCGCTGGCGATCGCCGAGATCGGCGCGATCTCCGAGCGCCGCCTGGCGCTGCTGCTGGATACGGGCTTGTCCGGCCTGCCGCCGTTCCTCGTGCGCGATGGCGGCCTGAACTCGGGCTTCATGATCGCGCAGGTGACGGCAGCGGCGCTGGCATCGGAGAACAAGTCGCTGGCGCATCCGTCGAGCGTGGACAGCCTGCCGACGTCGGCCAATCAGGAGGATCATGTGTCGATGGCCACCTACGGCGCGCGCCGGTTGGGCGACATGGCGGCCAATACCGCGGTGGTGGTTGGCATCGAGGCGATGGCTGCCGCGCAGGGCATCGAATTCCATCGGCCGCTGAAGTCGTCGCCGCTGATCGAAAGCGAACTGGCCCGCATCCGCGCGCGCGTGGCGTTCGTGGAAGCGGATCGTTACCTGGCACCGGATATCGAAGCGATGAAGCAGTGGGTGGTGCAGGGCGATGCGGGCGCGGGGTGGCCGGCAGCGGTTCGCGACATCCTGCCGACCAACACCAAGAGCGCCTGAGCAAGGAGAGAGACCTCATGAACGCCCACGAATCCCAATTCCTCCAGCGTGGCCAGCGCGAGATCCGAGCGCCGCACGGCACGCAGCTGCATTGCAAGAACTGGCTGATCGAAGCGGCCTACCGCATGATCCAGAACAACCTGGATCCGGACGTGGCCGAGCGCCCGCAGGACCTGGTGGTCTACGGCGGCATCGGCAAGGCCGCGCGCAACTGGGAATGCTTCGACGCCATCCTCGACAGCCTGCGCCGCCTGGGCGAGGACGAGTCGCTGCTGGTGCAGTCGGGCAAGCCGGTCGGCGTGTTCCGCACGCACCCGGACGCGCCGCGCGTGCTGATCGCCAACTCCAACCTGGTGCCGCACTGGGCCAACTGGGACAAGTTCAACGAACTCGACCGCGCCGGCCTGATGATGTACGGCCAGATGACCGCGGGCTCGTGGATCTACATCGGCACACAGGGCATCGTGCAGGGCACCTACGAGACCTTCGTCGAAGCGGGCCGCCAGCACTACAACGGCGACCTGTCGGGCAAATGGATCCTGACCGCGGGCCTGGGCGGCATGGGCGGCGCGCAGCCGCTGGCCGGCGTGCTGGCCGGCGCGTGCGTGCTGGCGATCGAGTGCCAGGAATCGCGCATCGACTTCCGCCTGCGCACGCGCTATCTCGACAAGAAGGCCACCACGCTCGACGAAGCGCTGGCGATGATCGCCGAGGCCACGCAGAAGAAAGAAGCGATCTCGGTGGGCCTGCTCGGCAATGCCGCCGACATCGTGCCGGAACTCGTCAAGCGCGCACAGGCGGGCGGCATGCGTCCTGATATCGTCACCGACCAGACCTCCGCGCATGACCTCGTCAACGGCTACCTGCCGCAAGGCTGGACTGTCGAACAATGGGAGCAGGCGCGCCAGCACGATCCGAAGTCGGTGGAGTCGGCCGCGCGCCCGTCGATCGTCAAGCATGTGCAGGCGATGCTCGCCTTCCAGCAGATGGGCGTGCCTACCGTGGACTACGGCAACAACATCCGCCAGGTCGCATTCGACGAGGGCGTGAAGAATGCGTTCGACTTCCCGGGCTTCGTGCCGGCCTATATCCGTCCGCTGTTCTGCCGCGGCAAGGGGCCGTTCCGCTGGGTCGCGCTGTCCGGCGACCCCGAGGATATCTACAAGACCGATGCCAAGATGAAGGAGTTGTTCCCCGAGGACAAGGCCCTGCACCGCTGGCTCGACATGGCACATGACCGCATCGCGTTCCAGGGCCTGCCCGCACGGATCTGCTGGGTGGGGCTGGACGAGCGCCACCGCGCCGGCCTGGCGTTCAACGAGATGGTGAAGTCGGGCGAGCTGAAAGCGCCGATCGTGATCGGCCGCGACCACCTCGATTGCGGCTCCGTGGCCTCGCCCAACCGCGAGACCGAAGCCATGCGCGACGGCTCCGATGCCGTGTCCGACTGGCCACTGCTCAACGCGCTGCTGAACACCGCGGGCGGCGCCACGTGGGTCAGCCTGCATCATGGCGGCGGCGTCGGCATGGGCTTCTCGCAGCATTCGGGTGTCGTGATCGTCTGCGACGGCACCGATGCCGCGGCGAAGCGCATCGAGCGCGTGCTGTGGAACGACCCGGCCACTGGCGTGATGCGCCATGCCGATGCCGGCTATGACCTCGCCATCGACTGCGCGCGCGAGAAGGGCCTCAACCTGCCGATGGTGGACCGCGCATGACCCGCTTCGCGCTCGACACCCTTTCCCCCACGCCGTGGAAGAACGGCGGCGGTACCACGCGCGAAGTCGCCGTGTGGCCACCCGATGCGGGACTCGATGACTTTGCGTGGCGCATCAGCGTCGCCGACATCTCGGCGGACGGCCCGTTCTCGGCCTTCGCGGGCATCGACCGGCAGATCGTGCTGCTCGATGGCGCCGGCGTGCGTTTGCGCGCCGCGGACGGCAGCTTCGATCATCGCCTCGATACCGTCGGCGAACCGTTCGCGTTTCCGGGCGACGTGGCCGTGGATGCCACGCTCGTCGCTGGCACCACGCGCGACTTCAACGTGATGTCGCGCCGCGGCGTGTGCCGCGCGCAAGTCCACGCCATGCGGCATGGCTTCTCGTTCAACTCGGGCGAGGACGCCGTGGCGCTGTTCGTGCTCCGGGGCGCCTGGCGCGATCCCGGCGCGAGCCTGATGGAGCCGCTGCGCGCCAACGAGGGGGTCTGGTATCCCACTGGCGTCACCGCGGCATTCCATGCGCTCGCGCCGCTCGAAGACGATTCGCTGTGCCTGTGCATCACGCTGCAAACGGAGGTCGGCCAATGACCGCGTCTCTTGCTGCGGGCCTGCCCGAAGCCCGGTCCGCCGACGGCGTCTGGCACCACTGTCACCTGCTGCCCGATGCCGACCCGGACCGCGCCGTGCGCGACGGCGCGCTGGTGGTCGAGCAGGGCCGCATCGCGTGGCTCGGGCCGGAGGCCGAACTGCCCGCCGACTATCGCGGCCTGCCCCGTCACGATGCGGACGGGGCATGGATCACGCCGGGCCTGGTCGATTGCCATACGCATCTGGTCTACGGCGGCCAGCGTGCCGATGAATTCGCCATGCGGCTGGCAGGCGCCAGCTATGAGGAGATCGCACGCGCGGGCGGCGGCATCGTGTCGTCGGTGCGTGCCACGCGTGCCGCGGATGAAGACACGCTGTTCGCGCAGGCTGCTGCGCGCCTGGCGCCGCTGCTGGCCGAAGGCGTAACGGCCATCGAGATCAAGTCCGGCTATGGCCTGGAACTGGAGGCCGAGCGCCGGCAACTGCGCGTCGCGCGCCGGCTCGGCAAAGCCTTCGGCGTGTCGGTGCACACGACCTTCCTTGGCGCGCATGCGCTGCCGCCGGAGTATGCGGGGCGTGCCGACGATTACATCGACCTGGTCTGCAACACCATGCTGCCGGCGCTCGCCGAAGAAGGACTGGTCGATGCCGTCGACGCCTTCTGTGAATCGGTCGGCTTCTCGCTGGCGCAGACCGAGCGCGTGTTTGAAGCCGCCGCCCGCCATGGCCTGCCGGTCAAGCTGCACGCGGAGCAATTGAGCAACCTCGGTGGCGCCGCGCTGGCCGCGCGCCATCGCGCACTGTCGGCGGACCATCTGGAGCATCTGGACGAAGCCGGCGTGGCGGCCATGGCGGCCGCGGGCACGGTGGCGGTGCTGCTGCCGGGCGCCTACTATTTCCTGCGCGACACGAACCTGCCGCCGATCGCGCTGCTGCGCCGCCATGGCGTGCCCATGGCGATCTCCACCGACCACAATCCCGGGACCTCACCGGTGACATCGCTCCTGCTCATGATGAACATGGCCTGCACGCTGTTCCGGCTGACCGTGCCCGAGGCGCTGGCCGGCGTGACCACGCACGCGGCGCGCGCACTCGGCGCAGCCGACCGGCATGGCTTGCTCGCAACGGGACGTGCCGCGGACTTCGTGCTCTGGCGCGTCGATTCCCCGGCGGAGCTGGCCTACTGGTTCGGCCGCAATCCGGCTGCTGCCGTGGTGCGTCAGGGACGCATCCATCCGGGGCCGTCGCAACATGGCGGGAGGGCATGAGAGCATGAGCGAATCACGCATTTTTGCACCCCATGCATTGCTGCCCACCGGCTGGGCTCGCGACGTGCTGCTGGCATGGGACGCCGATGGCCGCCTGACCTCGGTACAGGCGGGCGCATCCGCCGCGGCCGGCGTGCCGCGCGCGGCTGGTCCGGTATTGCCCGGCATGCCGAACCTGCATTCGCACGCGTTCCAACGCGGCTTTGCCGGCCTGACCGAGTACCGCAGCGTGGCGCAGGGCGGGGACCCCGCCGGTGCCGACTCGTTCTGGAGCTGGCGCACGCAGATGTACCGCTTTGCGCTGCGCCTGTCGCCAGACACGCTCGAGGCCATCGCCACGCAGCTCTACATCGAGATGCTGCGCGCGGGCTACACCAGCGTGTGCGAGTTCCACTACGTGCACCGCGACATCGATGGCAAGCCCTATGCGGACGCGGCCGAGATGTCGCTGCGCCTGCTGCGCGCGGCCCAGCGCGCCGGCATCGGCATGACGCTGTTGCCCGTGCTGTACCAGACCGCTGGCTTCGGCAACAAGCCGCCGCTGGCCGAGCAGCGCCGCTTCCTGCATGACACCGATGCCATGCTGAAGCTGCTTGAACGGCTCTCGCCGGCCTGCAACGAGCACGGTGCCCGTCTTGGGCTGGCCCCGCATTCGCTGCGCGCGGTGCCGCCGCAGAGCTTGACGCACGCGCTGGCCGGCCTGCATGCGATCGATCCGACCGCTCCGGTGCACATCCACATCGCCGAGCAACAGCGCGAGGTGGACGACTGTATCGCCTGGGCCGGCATCCGTCCGGTCGAATGGCTGCTCGACCATGCCGAGGTCGACGCACGCTGGTGCCTGGTGCATGCGACCCATATGGACTGGGATGAGCGCCGGCGGCTCGCGCACAGCGGCGCCGTGGCCGGCATCTGCCCGACCACCGAGGCCAACCTTGGCGATGGCGTGTTCGAGGCGGCGCCCTACATGGCGCAGCACGGCGCGTGGGGCATCGGCTCCGACAGCCATGCGAGCGTCAGCGTGGCGGAGGAGCTGCGCATGTTCGAATACGGCCAGCGGCTGGCGCTGCAGCAGCGCAATGTGCTGGCGTCGGAATCGCACCTGCAGGTCGCGGACCGCTTGTACCTGGAAGCCGTGACCGGCGGCGCGCGCGCCGCGGGGCGTGCGGTGGCGGGACTGGCGGCCGGCCAGCAGGCGGATTTCGTGGTGCTCGACGGTGCGCATCCGGCGCTGGCGGGGCTCGATGGCGCGCAGTCGCTCGCCACGCACGTCTTTGCCAACCACGGCCATGAGACACTAGCGGAGGTCCGCACGGCCGGCCGTTGCCGCGTGCAGCATGGCGCGCATCCGCTGCAGGCGGAAGCCGGCCAGCTGTTCGTGGCCGCGCGCGCGAGCCTGCTGGGCGACTGAAACCGGCAGCCGCCGCCCTGTCACGTTGGGGCGGCGCGCTGCCCAGCATTACAGAGACCATGTCCTTTTCTACCGATACCCCCGCCTTTACCCTGCATCGCGGCACCCGCCCGCTGCTGGTATCGATGCCGCACGTCGGCACCCATTTGCCCGCCACCGTGTCACAGCGGCTGACCGCCGAAGCGCGCACCGTGCCCGATACCGACTGGCACCTGGAACGCCTCTACGACTTCGCGCGCGAACTCGGCGCCTCGGTGCTGGCGGCCACGCATTCGCGCTATGTGGTGGACCTGAACCGTCCGCCCGATAACGCCAACCTGTATCCCGGCCAGGACACCACCGGCCTGTGCCCGGTCGACACCTTCGACAAGACGCCGCTGTACGTCAGTGGCGTGGGCCCGGACGAAGCCGAGATCGGCATGCGCCGCGATGCTGTATGGCGGCCGTACCACACCGCGCTGGCCGAAGAGCTGGCGCGCCTGCGCCAGCAGCACGGCACCGTGGCGCTGTGGGACGCGCATTCGATCCGCTCGGTGCTGCCGCGCTTCTTTGACGGCAAGCTGCCGGACTTCAACCTGGGCACGGCCAACGGCGACAGTTGCGACCAGGCGCTGGCGGACGAACTGCTGGAGATCGCGCAGGACGTGCCCGGCCATACCGCCGTGCTGAACGGACGCTTCAAGGGTGGCTATATCACGCGCAACTACGGGCAGCCGCGTGATGGCGTGCACGCCGTGCAGCTTGAACTGGCGCAATCGGCCTACATGAGCGAGTCGTATCCGTTCGCGTATGACGAAGCGAAGGCCTCGGCGCTGCAGCCGTCGCTGAAGCAGATGCTGGTGGCGGTGCTGGGGTTTGTGGAAGGGCGTTGAACGGCGTAGTCCGGCGCTGGTGGATACGCTGGCCCTCCCCCCCGGGCCCCCCACCCCCAGCGGGGGAGGGGCCCGGGGGGGGGGCCGGCCCGCCCGGGGGCCCAAACCCCCCCCCCCCCGCCGGCGCCCCCCCCCCCCCCCCCCCCGGGGGGGGGGCGGCGCTCGCCGTGGCCAATACCCTTACAACAACGAATCCGCCAACCTGCAAAGGTTCTGCCACGTCCGCGTCCGCAACGGCCGCCGAGCCCATTTTTCCCGCACCACCGTCTCGCTGTCCGCCAGATAGCGCTGCTGGATCCGCACCATCTTTTCCACCACCTCGCGGTCATAGATCACCAGCGCCGCCTCGGCATTGAGCGCGAACGAGCGGATATCCATATTGGTCGATCCGACCATGGCCACGGTGTCGTCGATGGTCACATGCTTGGCATGAAGGAATGCCGGCCGGTACAGGTGAATCTTCACGCCCGACTCCAGCAGCACGCCGAAATAGGCTTCCTGCGCGGCCTGCGTGAAGCGCTGGTCGATGCGCTGCGACAGCACCAGGTGGACTTCCACGCCGCGGTAGCACGCCACGTGCAGCGCCTGCAGGAACGCTTCATCGGGCACGAAGTACGGCGTGGTGATGACCACGCGGCGCATGGCGTTGTGGATCATCGAGACCAGCACCATCTGCGCGTTCTGCGTACCGTAGCCGGGTCCGCTCGGCAGCATCTGCGCGATGCTCGGGCCTTCCGGCGCCAGCGGCGGGAAATCCGCCGCACCAAGGTCCTTGTCGCCGGTTTCGAGGTAGCGGTCCGCCAGGAACACGGCCTGCAACTGCGACACGGCCGGCCCCGTGACGCGCGCCACCAGTTCCTCGTTGGGCAGGCCCGGCATCGACTCCGCATCGACGATGTTCTGCGAGCCGATATAGCCGACGCGGCCATCGAGCACCACGATCTTGCGGTGGTTGCGCAGGTCGAAGCGCGCACTCTTGCCCTTGAGCACCGCGGACAGCGAGCCCATCGGCAGCACCGGCACCACCTGCACGCCGGCATGCCGCAATACGTCGGTGAAGGCCTTCAGGCCGCCACGCGCGCCCAGCGCGTCGAGCAGCACGCTGCAACGCACGCCGCGGCGCGCAGCGCGCAGCACGGCGTCGGTGATCGTGCGGCCGGTGGCGTCAGCGGCGTAGATGTACATGAGGATGTGCACCGACTGCACCGCGGCATCGATATCGGCCACCATTGCCGCCACGACATCGTTATAGCGGTCCATCAGCGTGACCGTGTTGCCGCGCATCGGCGCGAACGAGCCGACGCGCTCGATCAGGCAGGCCCCGGTCTGGCACACCCCGTCGGGCAGCGGACCTTCCGGCAACTCGTGGCTGATGCGCTCGCGCAACTGCTCGATGCCGCGGTTGATGCGGGCCAGCTTCAGGCTGCGTGATTTCGGATAGTAGATGCGCCCGAACAGCGCATAGAGCAGCAGGCCAACCCAGGGCAGGAAGAACACCAGCAGCAGCCATGTACGCGCGGCTGCCGGGGCGCGGCGCTGCGGTACATAGACCAGCATGGTCAGGCGGATCGCCCACTCGGTCAGCGTGAACAGCGGGTCCGACCACAGCGCGGGGTCGGGCAGCGAAGACAGGAACGACGGAAGCAGCATGCCAGGGCTCGGGTATGGCGGCGGAGGGCGACGGAAATCGCCCAGACCATACCAGAGCCGGCTGCCCGCGGCCATACGTGGGCAAACGCGGCGGGCAACCGGGGCCGACACCTCGCGGTGCCGGCCAGTGCTGCGCTTACTTCTTCACCACGTTCTTGTTGGCCTTGTTGCCGGTGGCCGCGTTGTATTTCTCCACATACTCCTCGAACAGCTTGCGGATCGAGCGGCCGATCTTGGTGTAGTCAGATTCGTTCAGGTTGGCCAGCGACACGCGGCCCGACGGGTGGCGCGTACCGAAGCCGCGGCCCGGCAGCAGCACCACGCCGGAATCCTCGGCCAGGCGGAACAGCAGTTCGTTGGGCTCCACCGATGCCAGCACCCATTTGACGAAGTCCGGCCCCAGCGCCTTGCCGCCCAGTGCTTCGATATCGAGCAGCGTGTAGTAGTCCACGGCGTTCGGATCGTCCGCCTCCGGCGCGATGCCGATCTCGCGGTACAGCGCCGCCTTGCGGTTGCGGATCAGGCGCTTCATCGCGGTCTTGTAGTTGTCCGGCGTGTCCATCAGCGAGAACAGCGAGAACAACACCATCTGCACCTGCTGCGGCGTCGACAGGCCCGCCGTGTGGTTCAGCGCCACCGTGCGGCTGTCGGCCACCAGGCGGTCGATGAACTTGAGCTTGTCCGGCTCCGTCGTGATCGACGTATAACGCTCGTGCAATTCCTTGCGCGCGGCTTCGGGGAGTTTGGCGATCTTCTCGTCGAAGATATTGTCGCGATGCGTGGCGATCACGCCGAGCCGCCAGCCGGTCGCGCCGAAGTACTTCGAGAACGAGTACACCAGGATGGTGTTCTTCGGGCACATCGCGAACAGCGACACGAAGTTGTCGGCGAACGTGCCATACACATCGTCGGTCAGGATGATCAGGTCCGGACGTTCCTCGATGATCGAAGCCAGGTACTCCAGGCTTTCATCGCTCATGCGCACCGAAGGCGGGTTGCTCGGGTTGACGAGGAAGAAGGCCTTGACCTTGGGGTCGCGCAGCTTGTCGAGCTCCTTGTTCGAATACTGCCAGTTGCTGCCGGGGTCGGCGTCGATGGACAGCTCGAGCAGCTTGTAGTCGTTCAGCTCGGGGATCTCGATATACGGCGTGAAGATCGGCATGCCCAGCGCGATCGTGTCGCCGGGCTTGAGCAGGTGGTTCTCGCGAATCGAGTTGAACAGGTACGTCATGGCCGCGGTACCGCCTTCGACGGCGAACAGGTCGAAGTCGCCGATGAACGGATGATTGCCGATCATCTCCTTGCGGATGTACTGGCCGACGATGACTTCGGACAGCTTCAGCATGCGATCCGGCACGGGGTAGCTGCAGGCCAGGATGCCTTCGCACATCTCGTAGAGGAAGGCGCCGGCATTCAGGCCGAGCTGGTCGCGCACATAGGACACGGCACCCGCCAGGAACGACACGCCGGGCACATCGGCGAATTCGCGCGCGAACAGGTCGAAGCGTTCTTCGATGCCTTCGCGCCGCGGGAAGCCGCCCACGCCCTCGGGCATGTATGAGAACGAACGCTCGGACTCGCGCATGGCGAACAGGCCGAGCTGCCAGAAGGCATGACGCGGCACGGTGGCGAGGAAGTTCGGGTTGCCTCGGCCCGCGTTCAGCATCAGGCGGTCGGCGTCGCTGCTGGCAAGCTTGATCAGTTCATCCTTCAGTTCAAACGGCGAGAGGCTGGCCAGCTTGGAGATATCCGGTTTGCTCATGACTTGCTCCTGTAAAGACGCTTGTCGGGTTGGCGCTGGCGGGCCGCAGGGCAGGGTTGGCCCGCGCAGCAGGATGGACGATGACGATGCAACAACGGGCCCGCTATACGAGGCCCACTACCAGCGGTCCGAGCAGCGTCAGCAGCACGTTGGCGATGGCATAGGTAATGGCGAAGGGCACGGTCGGCACCGGGCTCTCCGCCTTGTCGAGGATGCCGCCGAAGGCGGGGTTGGCGCTGCGCGAGCCGGACAGTGCACCGGCGAGCAGCGCGGCGTTGTCGTACTTGAGCACGTAGCGGCCGAAGAACATGGTCAGGAACAGCGGCAGCAGCGTGACCACGGCACCGAGGATGAAGATGGTCAGCCCCTGTTGCTTCAGCGTGGTGGCAGCCTGCAGGCCGGAGTTGATGCCGACGATGGCGACGAACGCGGCCAGCCCGAAATCCTTGAGCAGCTGGCAGGCCGCCGTGGGCATGGCGCCGAACATCTTGTGCTTGGACCGGGCCCAGCCGAACACCAGGCCGGACAGCAGTGCGCCGCCGCCGGCGCCGAGCGTGAGCGGGATCGAGCCGACGCGCCATACCAGCAGGCCGATCAGCAGGCCCACCAGCACGCCGGCACCGAAGTAGACGAAGTCGGTCTTCTCGCTCGGCACCAGCTCGTAGCCGGCCATCTGCGCCGCCCGCTTGGTATCGGCCGGCGTGCCATAGAGCGTGATGATGTCACCGTGCTGCAGCTTCAGTTCCGGCAGCAGCGGAAGCGGGTTGTCATAGCGCTCGATATGCTCGATGTAGACGCCGTGGCGCATGTCGCGTCCGACCATCTCGACAATCTCCGCCACGGTCTTGTTGTTCATGCCCTTGGCAGTGAAGACCACCTTGCGCGTCTGCATGACGATGCCCATGCCTTCCGCATCCGCGACTTCCTCGCCGATGTGCACGGCGGTCGGCACCATCGCGTCGCGGCGACCGACCAGCAGGACCAGGTCGCCGTCTTTCAGCACCACGTCCTGCTTGACCTCGATCAGCTTGCCGCCGCGCTGGATCTTCTCGACCGTGACCAGATCCTCGCCGCTGATCTCGACCTGCGACACGGTCTTGCCGGCCGCACCATTCACGCGGAACAGGCGACCCGTCAGTCGCGACAGCGCGCCGCGCTGGCCCGGGCCGAACTGAGGCAGGCCGCCATGCAGCTGCGCTTCCATCTTCTTGGCATCCGTCTTGAGGTCGGCCTTCATGAAGCGCGGCAGGATGTTCACGCAGACGATGATGGCCCCGAGCGAGCCGAACACATAGGTCACGGCATAGCCGATCGCGACGTTGGCCTGCAGCCGCTTCACCTCGTCCGCCGGCAGGCCGAGCTTGGTGATGGCATCGCCCGCCGTACCGATGATGGCCGACTGGGTCATGCCGCCCGCGGCGAGTCCGGCCGCGATGCCCTTGTCGAGATCAAAGATCTTCGCCAGCACCACCACGGTCACCAGGCCACATACCGCCATGAAGACCGCCATGGCGATCTCGCGCAGCGAGCTGCGGTTCAGCGAGTTGAAGAACTGCGGGCCGCTTTCGTAGCCCACGGCATAGATGAACACCGCGAACATCACGGCCTTGACGCCATTGTCGATCTGGACGCCGAACTGGCTGATCACCACTGCGGCAAGCAGTGAGCCGGCCACGCCGCCGAGCTGGAAGCGCCCGAAGGTGATCTTGCCGATGGCATAGCCGACGGCCAGCGACAGGAATAGCGCTGACTCCGGCGATTTCTGGAAGATGGTGTGCAACCAATCCATGGTGCCCTCCTGAAGCGATCAATGCGAGTTGAGACGACGTTTTCGACAGGGTGCTGCCGGGGTCTTGCAGGGACAGTGCTCTCGCGCGGCCGCTTTCGTGCCGCGTCTTTCAATGTGTTGCCAGCGCGCCGGCCACGGCCACCGAGATGGGGCCCAGCAGTGGCAGCAGAACGTTGGAAATCGCGTAAGTGATCGTGTAGCCGATCACCGGGGTGCCGTTGCCCGCGGCCGTGGTCAGCGCCATGAGGGTCGGCGTGCTGCAGTGCTGCCCGGCCACGGCGCCGAGCAGGATGGGCGTGTCGAGCTTCAGCCAGCGATGACCGATGAACAGCGAGATCGCGGCCGGCACCACCGAGACCAGGATGCCCGCCAGCGGCAGGATCAGGCCGTATTCGCGGATGAGCTTGATAGCGTCGGGGCCGGCGGAGAGGCCCACCGCGGCAATGAAGGTGGCCAGGCCGAAGTCCTTCAGGATCTCGGCGGCGGAAGAGGGCAGCGAGCCGAACAGCGGCACGCGCGCGCGCAGCCAGCCGAACATCAGGCCCGACACGAGGCAGCCGCCGCCGGTGCCGAGCGTGAGATCGGCGCGCCCCAGCTTGACGCTGAGCCCACCGATCAGCATGCCCAGCAGCACGCCGATGCCGAGGAACACAAAGTCGGTCTTGATGGTCGGCATGACCGTGTAGCCGAGTTCCGGCACCACGCGCTGCACCGCCTCCTGCGGGCCCGCCAGGGTCAGCACGTCGCCGCGCTCGAGCACGGTTTCGGGCAAGGCGGGAACGCTGTGCTGCATGCGCGCGATGCGCTGGATATAGACGCCGCGCCCCATGCCGACATCGGCCATCTGGCGCAGGCGTGCCAGCGTGAGGCCAACGATCTCGCGCCGCGTGAGCAGGACGTCGTGCTCGCTTTGCACGGCGTCCATGCCGGGCTCTTCCGGCAATTCGGGGCCGACCAGTCCGGCGAAGGCCACCATGGCATCGCGCCGGCCAACGGCGAGCACCGCATCACCGCCGCGCAGGATCTCGTCGGGGGTCGGCCGGAACGTGTTCCCGTCGCGCCGTACACGCCGGATCGTTACGCCCAGCGCGACCAGCTTCTCGGTATCGAGCACGGTCTTGCCGGCCACGTCTTCGACGCGCAGTACGCGTCCGACCAGCAGCGGCAACGCGCTGCTCTGGCCCTGGCCCATGTCGTTCTCGCCGCCGAGCTTGTGCCACAGTTTTTCAGCGGAGTCGCGCAGGTTCACGCGCAACAGCCACGGCGCGAGCTGGCTTGTGAACAGGACGATGGAAACCAGGCCGAACAGGTAGGTCACGCTGTACGCGGTGACGATATTGGTTTGCAGCACCCGTATCTGTTCTTGCGAGATGTCCAGCCGGGAAATCGCTTCGGACGCGGTGCCGATTACGGCTGATTCCGTCGCGGCGCCGGCCAGCAGGCCTGCGGCCGTGCCCTGGTCCAGCGCGAGCAGCGGCACCGCAAT
This sequence comes from Cupriavidus sp. 21MJTG02-4, assembly GCF_057798975.1. Lineage (NCBI taxonomy): Bacteria > Pseudomonadati > Pseudomonadota > Betaproteobacteria > Burkholderiales > Burkholderiaceae > Cupriavidus > Cupriavidus sp. 21MJTG02-4. Next base: position 314,879 of record NZ_JBYOJP010000002.1, read on the forward strand.
GGCCAGCAGCGCCAGCAGCACGAAGGCTTCCACGAGCGAAAGCAGCCCGATGCGCCATTCGCGTCCTACATTGGCAAAGAACTGTGGCCCGCCGGTGAAGCCCAGCGCGAAGATAAATACGGCGAACGCAACGTTCTTGACGTCGTCGTCGAGGCGCGCGCCGCTTTGCCCGATCACGAGCGCAGCGATCAGCGTGCCGCAGATGCCGCCGAGCTGGAACGGGCCGAAGCGGATCGCGCCAATGGCATGGCCGACCGCAAGCGCGAGGAACAGCGCAATTTCCGGTTGCGAGGCAAGCAGGCCTGAAAGCAATTCCATGGCGCGGCAGCGATATCCTTGGGGCGTGCGGCGAGGCGCGAGGTGCGTGGCGCATGGCCGCCGGAAACGCGGCCATGTGGCCCGAACGCATCAGCATCCGCAGGGGATGCAGCGTGATGGATTATCACTGTCGATTTGCAGCAGGCGTACTGAAAGCTTTTGTCCGTGAATTAAATAATTAAAGGCCGTCAATGGCCGTCAATGGCCGTCGCGCGGCAGCACGCGGCGGATCTGTTGTGCCTCACCCGATTGGGTGCGACACCACGATGAGCAGCGCAGCGACTATTTGCCGCCAGCCAATCGCGCGTCGATATGCTTGGCGCGCTCCAGCGATCCCGGATGGCTGCTGAGCATGCTGGATTGCCCGCCATCGAGTGCCGCCAGCTTGCGGAAGGCAGAGGCGAGCGCCTGCCGGTTGGCACCGTTCTTCGTGAGCAGGTCGAACGAATAATCATCGGCGGCGCTTTCCTGCCGTTGCGAAAACTGCGCATTGACGAATTGTTCGCCGAGGTCCGCGATCTGCGACGAGGTCAGCGCGGTCAGTGTCGGGCTGCCGAGCGAGCCGAGCAGCCCGCGCGCAGCCGACGTACTGTACGCCACCTGCATGGCGTGCTTCGTATGCCCCAGCGCGACGTGGCCGATCTCGTGGCCCACCACGCCGCGGACTTCGTCGTCGCTCATCAGGTCCATCAGGCCGCTGTAGACGCGCACGCAGCCGTTGGCCATGGCCCAGGCATTCACGTCCTTGGTGATGTACACCTTGGCGTCGAGCGGCAGGCCGGTATTGCTCAGCCCGCTCATCACGTTGGCGAGGCGTTTGGTGTAGGGGCTGTCGGCCGCGGCAATGGTGTTTTTCTTGTCCATTTCCGCGCAGGACTGGTCGGACAAGGTTTTGACGTTGGCGTCGGTCAGCGAGGCTGCCGAGAACAGGCTGCCGCCGGCTTGCGTCATGCTGTCCATGTTCATGTTGGCGCAGCCGGCCTGCAAGGCCACGCAGACCACGGCAGGGACGGCAACTCGCGCGATTCGCGTCATGGTTCGGCTCCAGGGCGGAATTGACCAATGCATAGCATAGGGAAACCGGGAGCGAATGCGCCAGTGGAGTTTGTCCGACACGGACGCGCGCGAGCGCGTCCTGTGACGTGGAGCGTTTTTTTCAGCGGGCCTCGGGCCGTTTCGCGCACATTGCGGGGACGGCTCCCGACGCCTCAGTTTTGCGGCAGTTCGTAGGCGATGGTGCGGATGACACCACCGCTATCGGCCACCTCGCAGAGAATCCGCGCGGACCGTACCTTCAGGTTGAACGGTGGCGCGGTCAGCACGAGCCCGCTCGGTTGCGCGCCGAACAGGCGCAGGTGCGAGCCGATTGCCTTGTCGACGTTAGGCGTGAAGTTCGCGCTCTGCGGCAGGTACTCGGTCAGGATCAGCACCTTGTACGGCCCGAGTTTCGACAGCACGGTGGCAATGCGCGCATTGTCCAGGTGGTCGAGCACCTGGCGCAGGAACACGATGTCGCCCGCGGGCAGCGGATCGGTCGTGATGTCGACGCAGCGAAAGTCCACGTCGAGATCGGCGAACCTTGTCCGGTTCGACTGGATCGCCGCGTCCACGACGTCGCAGCCAACGTAGCGCCCGCAAACGGCGCGAATCCGCTTGCCGACGTTGAAGTCGCCACAGCCGAGGTCGACGACAGCCGGCTGCGACAGCGCGCCCAGGTACTCGGTCACCGCCTTTACATAGGGTTCGACGATCTTGGGATCATGGGAACTGCTGCCGCTGTAGAACCCGGACTGGTCCTCCGCCACGCCCCAGCCACCAGTCTGATACACGTGGGTAAATACTTCCCCAAGCGGCTTGCCTTCATACAGCGCCGTTTGCCTGCGTATGTTTCGGTCGCGGTGGAACTTCAGCACCCACGCCGGCATGAATGGCTTCAGCGTTTGTTTGACGCGTTGCGCCAGTACGGAACGTGCGGGTGTGGCTGCCGTAGTCATGTTGCCTCCTGTCTGGGCTGTGGGGACTGGCTCGGATGTTTCAGCTTAGTAACAACCACAGCCAGCTTCATCCCAAAGGTTGATGACGTTTGTGCGGAAGGCCTCAGAACGACTCGATCTTTTGGATCGTGCGCGCAGCAATGCAAGCGTACGCCGGTGCGTTCGCGGAAATGCCAGGGGCAGGGGAGCTGGGAGCGCCGATCCGCAAATCCTTTGTCAATCAAAGGTTTGATCGGTATTGATGGTGCCCGGGGTCGGACTCGAACCGACACGCCTTGCGGCGGGGGATTTTGAGTCCCCTGCGTCTACCTGTTTCACCACCCGGGCAGGTGTGGGCGCCGGAGCCGGCACCGCGTTGAGCCGCGAATTATGCCGGAAATCGCCCCTGTCGACAACCTGCGGGTGCGCTCAGCGGCCCCGGCGGGCGTTGATGTGGCGGTTGCCGTCGCAGTATTCAGTGGTATTGGCCCGGATATCCGCGCGTGCCGGGCCGGGGCTACGATGGCGCTTTCCCACGCACGCCGAGCCCGCCATGCCCGCACGATCGTCCCTGGCCAGCCTGGCCCGGTTGCCTTCCCAGGACCCCGCCTACTACGAGCGTGAATACAACAACCGTGCGCGCGTGCCCGACAACGCTGAACACATGGCGCGCTGGGCGACGCTGTCGGCGCAGGTGCGCGCGCGCGGCGGCTACCAGGAGGATCTGAGCTATGCCGCACCCGGTTCGGTCCACGCGCAGGACGAGCGGCTGGACTACTTCCCGGGCGCCGGCGACTACCCGCCGCTGCTGGTATTCGTGCACGGCGGCTATTTCCGCGCGCTGGACAAGCGCGACCACAGTTTCGTGGCCAGCGAGCTGCCGCGGCTGGGCGTATCGGTGGCGGTCGTGAACTATTCCCTGTGCCCGTCCGTGGCGGTCCCGGCGATCGTGCGCCAGGTGGTGGGCAGCGTGGCGTGGCTGTACCGGCAATCATCGCGCCTGGGCCATGACCCTGCGCGCATCTTCGTGGCCGGCCATTCGGTTGGCGGCCACCTGGTGGCCATGCTGATGGCGGCGCTGTGGCCGCAGGTCGGTCCCGACCTGCCGGACGACCTGGTCAAGGGCGGCCTGTCGGTCAGCGGCCTGTACGACCTGGAGCCGCTGCGCCGCGCCGAATTCCTGCAGCGCGACCTGCGCCTGTCCGAGGCCGACGTCGCGCGCCTGTCGCCGGCGTTCATGCCGCCCGCGACGCATGCGCCGCTGGTGACGGCCGTGGGCGAACTGGAAGCCGCCGAGTACCACCGCCAGAACGCGTTGATCCGCGCCGCGTGGCCGGCCAACGCGGCGCAGGATGTGCCGCTGCCGGGCCGCCACCATTTCAACGTGATGGACGACCTGGCCAATCCCGACAGCACGCTGCTGCGGGCCGTCCTGACGCTGGCGGGCGTCAGGACGTAGCCGGCGCGCTCAACCTTCCAGCACGCGCAGCAGGGACGAGGTATCGTCCTTGCCCCAACCGTTTTCCATGAGCGTCTGAAGCTGCCCGGAGGTGGCTTCCATGGCCGGCAGCTTCAGGCCGATTTCTTGCGCGATGTCACGCGCGAGCCCGAAGTCCTTGTCATGCAGGCGTGCCTCGATGCCGGCGGCAAAGTCGTGCGCGACCATCTTCGGGCCCATCATGTCGAGCATGCGGCTGCCCGCCATCCCGGTGGACATGGCTTCGAACACCCGTGCGGTATCCACCTGCTGCGCGGACGCAAAGCGCATGGCCTCGGCGATGCCTTCGATATTGACCACCTGCGCGATCTGGTTGCACAGCTTGGCCACCTGGCCGGCGCCGTGGTCGCCGATATGAGTGATGGTCTTGCCGAGCAGCGCCAGTAGCGCGCGCACGCCCTCCAGCACTTCGGGCTTGCCGCCGGCCATGATGGTCAGCGTGCCGGCCTCGGCGCCCATGGTGCCGCCCGATACGGGGCAGTCGAGCATGTCGATGCCGCGTGCGGCCAATGCCGTGGCGATTTCGCGCGTGACGATCGGCGAGATGGTGCTGTGATCGATGCAGACGGTGCCGGGCGCGGCCCCAAGGATCACGCCGTTCGCGCCGAGCAGCACCTCGCGCACATCCTCGGACGAGGTTACGTTGGTGAACACCACGCTGGCGCCGCGCGCGGCTTCGGCGGGCGTGAAGAACGGTTCGGCGCCGAGCGCGCGCGCGGCCTCGGCGGCTTCTGGGCGGCGCACGAAGGCGCGCACCGTGTGGCCGCCGGCCAGCAGGTGGCGGACCATGTGCGAGCCCATGGCGCCCAGGCCGATGAAGGCGACGGTGCGTGCGCAGGATTGTGGAGTGGCGGTGGTCATGCGGTATTTCCTTTTCAGTCCGGCCGTGCCGGTCGCAATGGCTGCGGAGACTACTCGTCGCCCGCGTAGGCGAACTTGCCGTTGCGGACGGTTCCCATCACGCGCGAACGCTGGTCGAAGCCCTGGTGGTCTTTCGCGCTCATGTTCATCACGCCGTTGGGAATGGTGAGATTGGAAGTGGCTTCAATGGCGTTGCGCAAGGCGTTGCGGAATTCCCGCGTGCCCGGCTGCGCGCCGGTCTTCAGTGCGCGCCGCGATGCATCGTCGAGCAGCTGCCACGCGCCCCAGGCGTCGCCGGCGAACTGCGTCACGCTGTCGGCGCCGTACTTCGCTTCATAGCGCGTGACAAAGTCGAGCGCCACCTTGCGCACCGGGTGGCTGGCCGGCAACTGGCGCGCGACCACGACGGGGCCGGTGGGGAACAGCGTGCCTTCCACGTCCTTGCCGCCGACGCGCAGGAAATCCCACGTGGCGATGCCGTGGGTCTGGTAGATCTTGCCCTTGTAGCCGCGCTCGGCCAGCGTCTTCTGCGGCAGCACCGCGGGCGTGCCCGAGCCGGCGATCAGGATGGCGTCCGGATTGGCCGACATCAGCTTGAGCACCTGCCCGGTGACGGAGGTGTCGTTGCGGCCAAAACGTTCATTGCCGACCACCTTCAGCTTGCGCACCTCCGCCAGGCGCGAGAACTCGCGCCACCAGCTTTCGCCGTAGGTGTCGGAAAAGCCGATGAAGCCGACCGTCTTCACGCCATGGTTGCTCATGTACTCGGTCAGCACCGTGGCCATGTGCGAGTCGTTCTGCGGCATCTTGAAGGCCCAGCGCCGGCGCGCATCGGTCAGGGGCTCGATGATCGCGGCGGAGGCGGCCAGCGCCACCATCGGCGTTTCGCTCTCGGCGATGGCGTCCAGCGCGGCAATCGCATTGGGCGTGATGTTGGGGCCGACGATGACGTCGACCTTTTCCTCGGAGATCAGCTTGCGCACGTTGCGCACCGCGGCGGCCGGGTCCGAGCCGTCGTCGAGCAGCACGTAGTGAGCCTTCTGTCCGCCCAGCGTCTGCGGCCACATCAGCACCGTGTTCTTCGACGGAATGCCGATCGAGGCCGCCGGACCGGTGGTCGAGACATCGACGCCGACACGGATGTCGGCCAGCGCCGCATTGGCGATCAAGGCGGCGGCGGAGGCGCAGGCGATGGCAAGCGCGCGGCGCAGCAGGTTGGGCATGGTTCTCCTCCTGGTGTGTGTGTTTTTCTTTTTGAGGGTTGCTCCCTCTCCCACGCAGTGGGAGTGGGAGCAGCCAAATGGGGCAAGCTTACCGCGCCCCCAGCCGCCAGAGCGACGTCACTTCCGCCGAGCGCGCAGCATGGAGCGCGTCGGCGGCGTCCGTTGCGCGCGGGTGGCGCGGACGGATATCCGTGCGGCCCAGCACCTGCAGGCCGGCCGCTTCGATCCAGCCGAGCAGTTGCTCGCGCGAACGCAGGCCGAGGTGCTCGGCCAGGTCGGACAGCAGCAGCCAGCCCTCGCCGCCAGGCTCCAGGTGGGCCGCCAGGCCATCCAGGAAGCCACGGAGCATGACGCTGTCGGGGTCGTAGACGGCGCGCTCCACGGGCGAACTGGGCCGTGCCGGCACCCAGGGCGGATTGCAGACGATCAGCGGCGCGCGGCCCGCCGGGAACAGGTCGGCTTCGAGAACCTCGACCTGGCCTGACACACCAAGCTGTTCGATGTTTTCGCGCGCGCAGGCGAGCGCACGCGGGTCCTGGTCCGTCGCCACCACGCGCTTGACGCCGCGCCGGGCCAGCACGGCCGACAGCACCCCAGTGCCCGCGCCGATGTCGAATGCCAGCGCCTTCGACGGCAGCGGCGCGTTGGCGACGAGGTCCACGTACTCGCCGCGCACCGGCGAGAACACGCCGTACCACGGGTGGATGCGCGCGCCGAGCGCAGGAATCTCCACGCCTTTGCGACGCCATTCATAGGCGCCGATCATGCCGAGCAGCTCGCGCATCGACGCGACGTAGGGTTCGCCGGCGTTGCCATAGACCTGTTCGCAGGCTTGCGCGACATCCGGAGCGCGGCGCAGCGGCACCGTATGGTCGGCGTCGAACGGCAGCAGCAGCATGCCCAGCGTGCGCGCGCGCTGGGACTGTGCCAGCCGGTGCTGGTGGAAGGCTTCGGTCGGCGACTCGGACGCATGCTTGTGTCCGGGCCGGCTCTTTTTCTTCGGCTTGCGCTCAGTGCGGCGGGCCATGGCCTGCAGCATCTGGCGGGCATTCTGGAAGTCGCCGCGCCATAGCAGCGCGGTGCCTTCGCAGGCCAGGCGGTATGCGGTATCGGCGGAGGTGGTGTCATCGGCCACCACCACGCGGCGCGGGGGCGGGAGGCCGGCTTCGGAACGCCACTGCGCGCTGCGTTCGGCGCCGTCCTCGGTCCAGTGGATTTGCGGCAATTCGCTCACGGGCGGGCCTCCGGGTGGCACGGGTGTGCCAGGAAAACGTGCATAAAGGTGTCCTGCATATAGATAGGGAAGGGCGGGAGCCGCGGCCTCAGAGTTCGTAGACCTCGTGCTCGCCCGACATGGCTTGCTCCACCAGCTTGCGATTCAGCGTGGGGGAGAACAGTTCGATGAAGGTATAGACAAAGCTGCGCAGGTAGGCGCCCTGCTTGACGGCCAGGTGCGTCACATTGGTGCCGAACAGGTGGCCGGCCGGAATGCCGCGCAGGTTGCGGTCGCGCTCGGCATCGTAGGCCAGGCCGGCAACAATGCCGACGCCAAGCCCGACTTCCACATAAGTCTTGATCACGTCCGCATCGATGGCCTCCAGGACGATGTCGGGCTCCAGGTGGCGCAGCGCGAAGGCCTTGTCGATCTTGGGGCGGCCGGCAAAGTTCGGATCGTAAGTGATCAGCGGGTAGCCCTTCAGGTCTTCCAGCGCCAGGTGCTTCTTTTCGAGCAACGGATGATCAGGCGGCGTAATGACCACATGTTGCCACTGGTGGCCCGGCAGGGAAACCAAGGACTTTTCGCTGGAAATGCCTTCCGTCGCAATGCCGATGTCCGCCTGGTCATGGAGCAGCATGTCGGCGATCTGCGCCGGGTTGCCCTGCTGGATCGACAGCCGGACCTTCGGGTAGCGCTTGGTGAACTCGCTGATGACCCGCGGCAAGGCGTAGCGCGCCTGCGTGTGCGTGGTGGCAATGGTGAAGTTGCCCTGATCCTGCGCGGCATAGTCCATGCCCACGCGCTTCAGGCTTTCCACTTCCTGCAGGATCTTCTCCACCGAGTTGAGGATGCGCCGCCCCGGCTCGGTCAGGCTGCGGATGCGCTTGCCATGGCGCGTGAAGATATCGACACCCAGCTCTTCTTCCAGCTCGATGATGGCCTTGGACACACCTGGTTGTGATGTGTAAAGCGCTTTTGCGGCTTCCGTCAGGTTGTAGTTCTGGCGTACCGCTTCACGCACAAAGCGAAACTGGTGCAGGTTCATATAACTTCGATCGTATAAACAAACAACTTCTTATTAGTTTGAGGTATGAGGCCAGTTTATTACGATTCTCGAACTTTGTTAATGAACGGCCAGCCCGCATTGCGCCCGCAGCCACCACCCTGAAAGTGGCGCAGGCAAGACGGAATGGCCCAAAAGAGCCTCTCAATGTCCCTTGCCTATACCGTTTCCGGTTTGCTGGTAGGCGTCCTCGTCGGTCTGACCGGGGTGGGCGGGGGCTCGCTCATGACGCCGCTGCTGACGCTGCTGTTTGGCTTCTCGCCGGCCACGGCAGTCGGCACGGACCTGGCCTTCGCCTCCATCACCAAGGGCTTCGGCACGCTGGCGCACCGTGCGCACGGGCATGTGCAGTGGCAGGTCGTGCGCCGCCTGTGCTTGGGCAGCCTGCCGGCCGCGGTGGCCGCCATCCTCGTCCTGAAGAGCGCCGGCGAACTGCATGGGCAGTGGCTGCATGCGATTCGCCTGACGATCGGCGTGTCGGTGCTGCTGACCGTCTTGTCGCTGCTGTTCCGCAAGCAGATGCTGGCCTGGCTGGCGCGCAACCCGCGCTTCCAGCTGGAAGGCCGCGCACAAGTCATTGCCACCATCGTGGTCGGCGCCGTGATCGGCGTGCTGGTCACGGTGTCGTCGATCGGTGCCGGCGCGGTTGGCGCCACGCTGATCCTGCTGCTGTATCCCCATATGAAGCCGGCCGAAGTGGCCGGCACCGATATCGCCTACGCCGTCCCGCTGACGGCGCTGGCCGGGCTGGGCCATGTGTGGCTCGGCACCGTCGACTGGAATCTGCTGCTGGCGCTGCTGGTGGGCTCGATCCCCGGCATCTGGCTGGGTGCACAGCTCTCCCGCGCGCTGCCCGAGCGCCTGGTGCGCGCGGCCCTGGCCACCACGCTGACCCTGGTCGCCATCAAGCTCGTCTCCTGAATCCCACGAATACTGAACGGACCCCGCCATGTATCAGTACGACCAATATGACCAGCGCATCGTCAACGAGCGCGTCGCCCAGTTCCGTGACCAGGTGCGCCGCCGCCTGTCGGATGAGCTGACCGAAGAAGAATTCCTGCCGCTGCGCCTGCAGAACGGCCTGTACATGCAGCGCCATGCCTACATGCTGCGCGTGGCGATTCCGTACGGCCTGCTGGCTTCGAAGCAGCTGCGCAAGCTGGCCCATATCGCGCGCGAGTACGACCGCGGCTATGGCCACTTCTCGACGCGCCAGAACATCCAGTACAACTGGATGGAACTCGAGCGCGTGCCCGACGTGCTGGCCGAACTCGCCAGCGTCGAGATGCACGGCATCCAGACCTCGGGCAACTGCGTGCGCAACATCACCACCGACCACTTCGCTGGTGTCGCGCCGGACGAGTCGGTCGACCCGCGCGTGCTGGCCGAACTGCTGCGCCAGTGGAGCACGTTCCAGCCGGAATTCGCGTTCCTGCCGCGCAAGTTCAAGATCGCGATCTCGGCCTCGAAGGACGACCGCGCCGTGGTGCAGATGCATGACATCGGCATCTACGTCTACAAGAACGACGCCGGCGAGACCCGCATCCGCGTGCTGGCCGGTGGCGGCCTGGGCCGTACCCCGATCCTCGGCACGATCATCAAGGACGACCTGCCGTGGCAGCACATGCTGACCTACGTCGAGTCCGCCATCCGCGTGTACAACCGCTATGGCCGCCGCGACAACAAGTACAAGGCGCGCATCAAGATCCTGGTCAAGGCCATCGGCGCCGAGAAATTCGCACAGGAAGTCGAAGAGGAATGGCAGTACAGCAAGGACGGCCCCGGCACGCTGACGCAGGATGAGTTCGACCGCGTGGCGCAGTACTTCACGCTGCCGGCCTATGAAAAGCTGGCCGACACCGACGCCTCGTACGAGAAGCACCTGCTCGAAGACAAGGCCTTCGCGCGCTGGGTGAGCCGCAGCGTGCACGGCCACAAGGTCCCGGGCTACGCCGCCGTGACGCTGTCGACCAAGCCGGGTCCGGTCTCGCCTCCGGGTGACGCCACCGCCGAGCAGATGGAAGCCGTGGCCGACCTGGCCGACCGTTTCGGCTTCGGCGAACTGCGCGTCGCGCACGAGCAGAACCTGGTGCTGCCGGACGTGAAGAAGCACGACCTGTACGACCTGTGGCAGCTCGCGAAGAAGGCTGGCCTGGCCACGGCCAACATCGGCCTGCTGACCGACATCATCGCCTGCCCGGGCGGCGACTTCTGCTCGCTGGCCAATGCCAAGTCGATCCCGATCGCGCTGGCCATCCAGGAGCGTTTCGACAACCTGGACTTCGTCCATGACCTGGGCGAAGTGTCGCTGAACATCTCGGGCTGCATCAACGCCTGCGGCCACCATCATGTCGGCAACATCGGCATCCTTGGCGTCGACAAGGACGGCTCCGAGTGGTACCAGGTCACGCTGGGCGGTGCCCAGGGCAACAGCACCGCGCTGGGCAAGGTCATCGGCCCGTCGTTCAGCGCCGAGGAAATGCCGGACGTGATCTCGCGCATCATCGAGACCTTCGTGGCCAACCGCATCGAAGACGAACGTTTCATCGAAACCGTGAACCGGATCGGCCTCACCCCGTTCAAGGAACGCGTGTACGCCGACAAGCAGCCGCGCGAGCGCGCCGAAGCCTGAGGACCGGAGAAAGACACATGGCAAAGATCATTCAACTGCAACGCACCGCCGACGCGGTCACCCCGGTCATCGTCGAAGACAACTGGACCGTGCTGCGTGGCGCCGAAGGCCAGCCGCTGACCGACGAGCAGATCACCGCCGCCGTGCAGGGCCAGGACGCCGTCCTGTTCCCGCTGACGGTGTGGAAGTCGCATCAAGACCTGCTGGCCGGCCGCGCGCGCGAGCGCACCGGCGTGTGGCTGGCCCCCGAGGACGAGCCGGGCGATGCCCAGGCGCTGTTCGACGGCGTGGCCGTGGTCGCGGTGGATTTCCCGGTGTTCCGCGATGGCCGCGGTTTCTCCACCGCCTACCTGCTGCGCACGCGCTACCAGTGGAAGGGCCAGCTGCGCGCCATCGGCGACGTGCTGCGCGACCAGCTCAACTTCATGAAGCGCTGCGGCTTCGACACCTTCGCGGTGCGTGCCGACAAGAACATCGACGACGCCATCAAGGGCTTCACCGAGTTCACCGTGGCGTACCAGGCTTCGGTCGACGAGCCGCTGCCGCTGTTCCGCCGTGCACGCGCCGAGGTTGGCGCAAGGGAATCGGCATGAGCGCTGCATTGAGCGACATCGCGGTGGTGGATGCCGGTGCGCCGGCATCGGCGCTGCGTCCCACGCTGTGGACCATGCCCGAGTACACGGGCAGCGTGGCCGCGCTGGAAGAGAAGGAGCGCGAGCTGGCGAGCCGCCTGTCGGGCATTGCCGCACGTTTCTTCCGCGCGCGCTTCGCCACCAGCCTCGCCGCCGAGGACATGGTGCTGACCGACGCGATCCTGCGCGGCACGCAGGCCGTGCGCGCGGGCATCCGGGTGTTCACGCTGAACACCGGGCGCCTGCATGCGGAGACGCTGGCTGTGCTGGACCAGGTGACCGGTCACTATGGCTACACCATCGAGCAATACACGCCGGATTCGGAGGCAGTGGAAAACTACCTCAGGAAGCACGGCTTGAACGCTTTCTACGACAGCGTCGAACTGCGCAAGGATTGCTGCGGCATCCGCAAGGTGGAGCCGCTGAACCGCGCGCTGTCGCACGCCGACGCCTGGATGACCGGCCAGCGCCGCGAGCAGGCCGTCACGCGCGCCGAGCTGCCGTTCGAAGAGATGGACGACGCCCGCGGCATCCCCAAGTTCAATCCGCTCGCGGACTGGACCGAGGCCGAGGTATGGGCTTACCTGAAGCGCCACAACGTACCGGTCAACGCGCTGCATGCCAAGGGCTACCCCAGCATTGGCTGCGAACCTTGTACGCGCGCCGTGCGCGCAGGCGAGGACGTGCGCGCCGGGCGCTGGTGGTGGGAGAGCAAGGACTCGAAAGAGTGCGGGCTCCACGAACAGAACATCAAGCATTGAGATTGGGGCCGAACGACATGGGCATCATGAACGACATCGCAAGCGCCGCCAGCAGCGTGGCGCACCTGCTGCAGGTACAGAACGACCACCTCGACCGCCTCGAGGCCGAGTCGATCTACATCATCCGCGAGGTGGTGGCCGAGTGCCGCAACCCGGCACTGCTGTTCTCGGGCGGCAAGGACTCGATCGTCATGCTGCACCTGGCGCTGAAGGCCTTCCGCCTCGGCGAGCGCAAGACCGAGCTGCCGTTCCCGCTGGTGCACATCGATACCGGCCACAACTACCCGGAAGTGATCACCTTCCGTGACCAGCGCGTGGCCGAACTCGGCGCGCGCCTGGTGGTGGGCCATGTGGAGGATTCGATCAAGCGCGGCACCGTACGCCTGCGCAAGGACACCGATTCGCGCAACGCGGCGCAAGCCGTGACGCTGCTGGAAACCATCGCCGAGCATCAGTACGACGCGCTGATGGGCGGCGCCCGCCGCGACGAAGAGAAGGCCCGCGCCAAGGAGCGCATCTTCTCGTTCCGCGACGAGTTCGGCCAGTGGGACCCGAAGGCCCAGCGCCCCGAGCTGTGGAGCCTCTACAACGCGCGCATGGCGCAGGGCGAGCAGATGCGCGTGTTCCCGATCTCGAACTGGACCGAGCTGGACGTGTGGCAGTACATCGCCCGCGAAAAGCTGGCGCTGCCGCCGATCTACTACACGCACCAGCGTGAAGTGGTACGCAAGAACGGCCTGCTGGTGCCGGTGACGCCGATCACGCCGAAGCAGGACGGCGACGTCAGCGAAGTGCTGTCGGTGCGCTTTCGCACCGTGGGCGACATCAGCTGCACCTGCCCGGTGGCCAGCACGGCGGATTCGCCGGAAGCGATCATCGCCGAAACGGCCGTGACCGAGATCACCGAGCGCGGCGCCACGCGCATGGACGACCAGACCAGCGAGGCGTCGATGGAACGCCGCAAGAAGGAAGGCTATTTCTAAGCCGACGCAGCCAAGGATTCAGACATGACTCACCAATCTACCCACCAGGGCCTGCTGCGTTTCATCACCGCGGGCTCCGTCGACGACGGCAAGAGCACGCTGATCGGCCGCCTGCTGTTCGACAGCAAGGCCGTGCTGTCCGACCAGCTGACCGCGCTGGCCAATGCCAAGAACAAGCGCACCGCCGGCGAACAGATCGACTTCTCGCTGCTGACCGACGGCCTTGAGGCCGAGCGCGAGCAGGGCATCACGATCGACGTGGCGTACCGCTACTTCTCGACCGCGCGCCGCAAGTTCATCATCGCCGATACGCCGGGCCACGAGCAGTACACCCGCAACATGGTCACGGGCGCCTCGACCGCGCATGCGGCGATCGTGCTGGTGGATGCCACCCGCGTGACGGTCAAGGACGGCCGCGCTGAACTGCTGGCACAGACCAAGCGCCATTCGGCCATCCTGAAGCTGCTTGAACTGCAGCACGTGATCGTGGCCGTCAACAAGATGGACCTGGTCGACTACAGCGAAGCGCGCTTCAACGAGATCCGCACGGCCTATGCCGAGCTGGCCGAACAGCTCGGCCTGAAGGATGTGCGCTACGTGCCCGTGTCGGCGCTGCGCGGCGACAACATCGTGCACGCCAGCGACGCCATGCCGTGGTACCAGGGCGAGTCGCTGCTGCCGCTGCTTGAAGAACTGCCGGTGGAAGAGGCTGCGCCGGAGGGCGACACCGCGCTGCGCTTCCCGGTACAGCTGGTGATCCGCCAGGACGGCTCGCAGTCGGACGATTTCCGCGGCTACGCCGGCCGTGTCGAGGCAGGCACCGTGCGCGTGGGCCAGAAGCTGCGCGTGCTGCCGGCCAATCGCGATGCGGTGGTGGCCGAGGTCCTGACGCCGAATGGCGCCGCCGATTCCGCCAGTGCCGGCGATACCGTGACGGTGCGCCTGGCCGAGGACGTCGATGTATCGCGTGGTGACATGTTCGTCGCCGCCGACGCGACCGCGGCCTCCGCCAAGAAGCTGCAGGCCGACCTGTGCTGGTTCGACGACGAATCGCTGAACCCGTCGCGCAAGTACGTGCTCAAGCACACCACCGCCAGCGTGTTCGCGCGTGTGTCGGCTGTGGATCGCGTGCTGGACGTGCATACGCTGTCGCACGAGACCGGCCGCCACGATATCCGCCTGAACGATATTGGCTCGGTGCAGCTCTCGCTGCAGAAGCCGATTGTCTGCGACACCTATGGTGACAACCCGGCGACCGGCGCCTTCGTGCTGATCGACGAGGCGACCAATCACACGGTGGCCGCGGGCATGATCCGTGCATACTCCTGAGCGTTACGACACACAGTCAATCGCAAGCGCAAGGGGCAGACGATGAGCAAGACAGGCAAAGCGACCGGCAAGGTCTACCTGATCGGGGCAGGTCCCGGGGCGGCGGATCTCATTACGGTGCGTGGTGCACGGTTGTTGGGCGAAGCCCAGGTCGTGCTGCATGACGCATTGGTATCGCCGGAGATGCTGGCCTGGTGTCCGCAAGCGAAGCTGGTGGAAGTGGGCAAGCGCTGCGGCAAGCGTTCGACGGCGCAGCTGTTCATCAACCGCCAGATCGTCGACATGGCCACCAAGTTCGAACGCGTGGTGCGCCTGAAGGGCGGCGATCCGATGCTGTTCGGCCGTGCCGACGAAGAGCTGCAGGCGCTGGAAGCAGCGGGCATCGAGTATGAGGTGGTGCCGGGCATTACTGCCGCGCTGGCGGCCGCTTCGGCTATCGCCAAGCCGCTGACCAAGCGCGGCGTGTCGCGCAGCGTTGCGTTTGCCACGCAGGCCAAGGCCGCGGACGGCACGGAAGTGCCGGCTGCGGCGGCCGACATCGAGGCCGATGTACGCGCTGACACGCTGGTCTACTACATGGGCCGCGACCAGGCCGCGGCCATCGCGGCGCGGCTCATCGCACACGGCAAGGCGCCATCGACGCCGGCATGGGTGGTGGAGTCGGTCAGTACCGCGCGCCAGCGCAGCCATGCGTTTACGCTGCAGCAGATGGCGGCGGGCGAGGCGGCTGGCTGGATCGACCCGGCACAACCGAGCCTGCTGATGATTGGCGAGGCGCTGGCGGCGCGGGCGACCGAGCCGGTGCTGGATCATCAGACGGAGCCTGTTGCGGCGAAAGCGGCCTGAGGCCGCGTAGCCGTACGAAAGAGAAACCGGGCAACTGCCCGGTTTTTCATGCGCCGCCAGTTGCGGCCGGCGCGAGCGATGCCACGCAGTACGCGGCAATCGCATCGAGGACACTGTCATCCTCGCCTACTGCGGCCGCGCAGCGAATCGACAAGGCAGGATATTGCTGCCTGCACGTATCAATGAGCGCCGGCAGGTCGCGCCGAATGTGGCCACCTTGCCCGAAGAACACTGGCACCACAGTGACCTCATCGATGCCATCGGCAGCCAGTTCAGAAAGGGCCTCCTGCAACTGCGGCGACATCAATTCCAGGAAGGCCAGCCGCACCGGCATCCCCGGCAAGGCGGCGCCGAGCTTCTGCGCCAGCCGGTCGAACGGTTCGCGCCAGCGCACATCGCGCGCCCCGTGCGCGAACAACACGAGGGCCGGGCGGATGGGCGTGGCTGTGGTCAGCGGCATCGCGGCCCTTGTGTCAATGACGATCCACCCAGCGCAGCGCAGTCAGCGCCAGCAGCAGGTACAGCGTTCCGGGCACCAGCGCCGAAAGGATCGGTGGCCAGGTATGCAGCAAGCCCACGTGCGAAAACAGCGTATTCGACAGGTGGAACGACAGCCCCAGCATGATCCCGCCGAACACCTTCACGCCGACCGCGCCCGCACGCGCGTGCAGGTAGGCGAAGGGCAGGGCGAGGGCCATCATGACGAACAGGGTCAGCGGGTAGACCACTTTCTTCCAGAAGGCGATCTCGTAGCGCTGCGTGTCCTGCTTGTTGTCGCGCAGGTGCCGGATATAGCGGAACAGGTCCAGCGTCGACATGCGTTCGGGCGTGACCAGCAGCACGGACAGGATCTGCGGCGTCAGCTCCGAGTGCATGGTGATGCTGGGGAACTTGACCTGCTCGGCGCGAAACACGGGCGCGAGCCCGTCGCCAGGCGCGTTGGCCGGCTTGCCCAGTTCCGAGAAGCGCGTCTCGTTGACATCGCTCAGCAGCCACGACTGGGCGCCCTGGTAACGGCCTTCCTTCACCACCCGGATGACGCGCAGGCGGTACTGGGCATCGAACTCATAAACCGTGATGCCGGTGATGGTCTGGTCCGGCCGCAGCCCGGCCACGTTGACGAAGCGCGTGATCTCGCCATCGCCCTTCGGATCCTTGTCGCGGTCCTTGACCCAGACGCCGGAACGGAAGTCCGACGATACCGTGGCACCGATGGCTTCCAGCTTGACCTTCTGCGCGAACTGCTCGGCCCGGGGGCCGATGAACTCGCCGAAGATGAACGTGATGAGGGCCAGTGGTACCGCCAGCTTGAACAGCGAGAACAGCGCCTGCCGCGTATTCAGGCCCGCCACCCGGAAAATCGTGAACTCCGACTGGCTGGCCAGTTGCGAGAAGACGTAGATCGCGCTGATCAGCACCGCGATCGGCAGCACCTCGTAGACCCGCGTCGGCGCCTGCAGCAGAACGTGGAAGAACGCGATCAGCGAGGTGTACTTGCCGGCAACGCTCTCGAGTTCGTTGAGCAAATCGAAGAACACGAACAGCGACAGCACCGCGAACAGGATGAAGATGAACACCCCATAGACCTGGCGCGCAAAGTAGCGCTCATAGACGCGCAGCACCCTCATGCCGTGCCCCCCTTGGCGGGCGCGGGCCGATGCCCGAACACGGCGCGCCAGCCGCCCAGGCTGCGGTTCTGCCGGTAACGGAACATCACCAGCGCGGCCAGGAACACCGCCAGGTGGATCGGCCACCAGGCCAGCCAGAACGGGACCGAGCCCGAGCGCACCCAGGACTGGGCCAGGTTGATCATGTTGCTGTAAGTCAGGTAGATCAGCACCGCGAACACCAGCGGCGTGTAGCGGCCGAGCCGCGGGTTCACGTACGCCAGCGGGATGGCGATCATCACGAAATTGAAGGCAAGGATCGGCAGGGAAATGCGCCAGAGCAGCTCGCCCAGGTTCTCGCGTGTGGGATTGCGCAACAGGTCGATGGTGTCACGGCTTTTTGGCGGCACCGAGTTCTGGCTTTCGGGTGGCTTATTGTCCACCTTGACGGCATAGCGCTCGAACTCGACGATGCGATAGTCGATCTGGCCCGGCGTGCCGGCATAGCGGCGGCCATTCTCCATGACCACCAGGCGGTCGCCGTTGGGCATGGTCTCGAATTTGCCCTGGTGGGCCAGCGCGACCCCGACCTTGCCGGCCTCGGCATTGGCGACAAAGACGTTGCGCGCGTACTGCATGTTGGCGTCGATGCCTTCGATGAACAGCACGTAGTTGCCGTTGGACGGTTCGATGAAGCGACCCGCGGCAATCATCGACAGCACGCCGCGCTGCTCGAAGCGGTCGCGGAACAGTGCGCTCTGCTGGTTGGCCCACGGCCACGCGAACACGCCGAGCAACAGCGACAGCAGGATGAACGGCGCCGCGAACTGCAGCACCGGCTTGACCAGGTCGCGCAGCGAGATGCCGGCCGAGAACCACACCACCATCTCGGAGTCCTTGTACCAGCGCGTGAGCACGATCAGGGTCGAGATGAAGAGCGTGGCCGAGAGCAGGATCGACAGATAGCCGATCGTGGCCAGGCCGATCAGGATCAGCACGTCGTTGGGACTGGCCTTGCCGTTGGCGGCCAGGCCCAGGATACGGATCACAAGCGACGTGAGCATGAAGGTCAGCATCACCAGGAACACCGCGCCGGCGGTGTAGGCGAGCTCGCGTCGCAGGGCTTGTTGAAGGATCATGCGGTGTCGGTTCCGGGCTGCCGGCCGGCGCGGGCGATGTGCCGTGTGTCAAGTGCCTCGCAGGACAGCGGGCTGGCGGCGGGGCGGATCGGCAGCGGCAGGTCGCGGATAAAAATCGCGGATAATGGGGGCTTTCGTGACTACAAGCCCCTAGAAGGAAGCGCGATGGAATTTAGCACAAAAGCCCTGGATTGGAGCAAAGCCGGCCAAAATGGTTTCCTGGCGACCAAGACCGACTGCCTGGTGGTCGGCGTGTTCGAAGGACAGAACCTGGCGGGGGTCGCCAAGGCCCTTGACGTGGCCACCAAGGGCTTGGTCGCACGCTTGCTGAAGCAGGGCGACTTCGAAGGCAAGCGCGGCACGCAGCTTACGCTGCACGAAGTGGCCGGCGTGGGCGCGGCCCGCGTACTGCTGGTCGGCCTGGGCAAGGAAGCGGACTTCAGCGACAAGGCGTTTGCCGAATCCGTGCGCACGGCCGTGCGTGCCTTGTCGGCCACGCGCGCGACGTCGGCGCTGTGGTGCCTGTCGCAGCAGCCGCCGCAGCAGCGCGACATCGGCTGGGCCGTCATCACGACGATCACATTGGTGCGCGACGCGGGCTACCGCCTGCTGGAGCGTCACCCGGGCCTGAAGCGCGCCAACGGCAAGCCGGGTGCGCCCGACAAGCCGACGCTGCGCAAGGTGGTGCTGGCCGTGGACGCCAACGATGCCAAGGCCGCGACCCAGGCCGTGGTGCGTGGCACGGCCATCGCCAACGGCATGGAACTGACCCGCGACCTGGGCAACCTGCCGTCCAATATCTGCACCCCGACCTACCTGGCCAACACGGCGCGCGCCATTGCCAAGCGCCACAAGCTCAAGGTGGAAGTGCTCGGCCGCAAGCAGATGGAAGCGCTCAACATGGGCTCGTTCCTGGCCGTGACCAAGGGCAGCGTCGAGCCGCCGCAGTTCATCGTGCTGCGCTATGACGGCGCGGGCGCCAAGCAGGCGCCCGTGGTGCTGGTGGGCAAGGGCATCACCTTCGATACCGGCGGCATCTCGCTCAAGCCGGGCGAGGGCATGGACGAAATGAAGTACGACATGTGCGGCGCGGCCTCGGTGCTTGGCACGCTGCAGGCCGTGGCCGAGATGGGCCTGAAGCTCAACGTGATTGCCGTCGTGCCGACCTGCGAGAACATGCCCAGCGGCATCGCCACCAAGCCGGGCGACGTGGTGACCAGCATGTCGGGACAGACCATCGAGATCCTGAACACCGACGCCGAAGGCCGCCTGATCCTATGCGATGCGCTGACCTACGTCGAGCGCTTCAAGCCGGCCGCGGTGGTCGACGTGGCCACGCTGACCGGCGCCTGCATCATCGCGCTGGGCCACATCAACAGCGGTCTCTACGCCCGTAACGACCTGCTCGCCGACCAGCTGCTGCAGGCGGGCCGCAAGTCCATGGACCCGGCCTGGCGCATGCCGCTGGACGACGAGTACCAGGACCAGCTCAAGTCGAACTTCGCCGACATGGCGAATATCGGCGGCCGCCCGGCCGGCAGCGTGACCGCCGCCTGCTTCCTGGCACGCTTCACCGAAAAGTACGACTGGGCCCACCTGGACATCGCCGGCACGGCCTGGAAGAGTGGAGCGGCCAAGGGTGCCACCGGGCGCCCGGTGCCGCTGCTGGCCCAGTTCCTGATGGATCGCGCCGCCTGACGGGCGCAAGGGACAGGCAGTCATGACGCGCATCGATTTCCACAGCAACGTGCCGGACAAGCTGGGCTATGTCTGCCGGCTGGTCCGCAAGGCATACAGCGCTGGCCAGAAGGTAGTGGTACACGGCCAGCCGCCGCAGCTCGCGGAACTCGACGCGCGGCTGTGGACCTTCTCGCCGCTGGACTTCCTGCCGCACTGCGGCGTGGACAGTCCCAATGCGGCCGTCACGCCGATCGTGCTGGCCGCGCAGCTGGACGGGCTGCCGCACCATCAACTGCTGATCAACCTGGACTCGCAGGCACCGGCGCAGTTCGCCAGTTTTGAACGCCTGATCGAAGTGGTGGGTGCCGGCGACGAAGACCGCGAGGCGGGGCGCGAGCGCTACCGCTTCTACCGTGAACGCGGTTATCCGCTGACGCACCACGACCTCGGCCAGCCCAAGGGAGATTCCGCATGAGCGAACGCACGACCTCGCGGGTGATCCCGCGGCTCGGGCCCAACGACAGCATTCCGCTGCTGACCGAAGTGGTGGAGTTTCCGGATGCCGCCGCCGCGCCATCCGAGGATGGGGTCATCGATACGGCAGGCATGGCGGAGTCGGGCGTGGTCACGTATGTGGGCGACACCGGGGAGCCCGATGCGCTGGCGATACCGGTTTTGATGGATGAGGTGGAAGACGGCGATACCGCGTTGCCGGTGACCGATCCTGAAGACATCGCTGTGTCGGGTCGCTATTTGTCGGATGCGCCCGGCGAGGATGATCTGCGCGCCATGCGTTCCGAGTTGCTGACACGCGTCATGATGCGCTTTCGCACGGAGTGGCCGCAGGTGGTGGAAGCGCATACCGAGGCCACGCTGCGCGCGCGGTTGGCGCCGCTTACCGCGCAGCTCGCGGCTGAACTGACCCAGGCGCTGGAGGCTCGGCTGGTCGAGTGGCTGGATGCGACGCTGGAGGAGATTGAGAAGGATCCGGGGGGAATGTGAGGAGGGTGTCCTTGGCCCGGCACTGGTCGCGCTTTCGCATCATCGCCTACGGCTGCGCTGCGCGCGGCTCAGCAGCCGCGACGCTTCGCGCAACCGTCCTCTCAATCGGTCACCGCCCCCTTGCTCGCGGTTGACGCCAGCCGCGAAAATTTCGCCAGGACTCCACGCGTATAGCGCGGCGCGGGCGGTTTCCATTCGGCCCGGCGCCGTGCCAACTCTTCATCCGACACATTGACCTGCAGCACCAGCTTGTGTGCGTCAATCGTGATCGAATCCCCTTCCTGTACCAGTGCGATCGTCCCGCCTACATAAGCTTCAGGCGCGACGTGGCCAACCACCATGCCCCACGTGCCACCCGAGAAGCGGCCATCCGTAATAAAGCCCACGGATTCGCCGAGGCCCTTGCCGATGATGGCGGAGGTCGGCGCCAGCATCTCCGGCATGCCCGGCCCGCCCTTGGGACCCAGGTAGCGCAGCACCAGCACGTCGCCGGCGTTGATCTTGTCAGCCAGGATCGCGTCCATGGCGCTCTGCTCGTCTTCAAACACGCGCGCCGGTCCGGTGATAACGGGGTTCTTCAGACCCGTGATCTTTGCGACCGCACCTTCCGCGGCCAGGTTGCCCTTCAGAATTGCCAGGTGGCCTTCGGCGTATAGTGCCTTGTCGATCGGCATGATCACGTCCTGGTCCGCGCGCGGCTGGTCGGGCACGTGCTCCAGTTCCTCGGCCAGCGTGCGGCCGGTGATGGTCAGGCAGTCGCCATGCAGCAGCCCGGCCTTCAGCAGGATCTTCATCACCTGCGGGATGCCGCCGGCCTTGTGCAGGTCGGTGGCCACATACTGGCCCGATGGCTTCAGGTTGCAGATCACCGGCACCTTGCGGCGGATGCGCTCGAAATCGTCAATGGTCCATTCGACTTCGGCCGAGTGCGCTATGGCCAGGTAATGCAGCACGGCATTGGTCGAGCCGCCGGTCGCCATGATCAGGGCGACCGCATTCTCGATCGACTTGCGCGTGATGATGTCGCGCGGCTTGATGTCCTGCTTGACGGCCTCGACCAGCACGCGCGCCGATTCGGCCGCACTGTCGACTTTTTCCTGGTCAGGGTTGGCCATCGTCGACGAGTACAGCAGCGACATGCCAAGCGCCTCGAACGACGAACTCATCGTGTTGGCCGTGTACATGCCACCGCAGGAACCCGTGGACGGGCAGGCGTTCTTTTCCACGCCCTCGAAGTCTTCCTCGCTCATGCGGCCGGCGGTGAACTCGCCCACGGCCTCGAATGACGACACGATCGTCAGGTCCTTGCCCTTCCAGTTGCCCGGCCGGATGGTGCCGCCATAAACGTAGATGCTGGGCACATTGGTGCGCGCCATCGCGATCATGCCGCCCGGCATGTTCTTGTCGCAGCCGCCGATCACGACCACGCCATCCATCCACTGGCCCTGCGCGGCGGTCTCGATGCAGTCGGCAATGACCTCGCGCGAGATCAGCGAGTACTTCATGCCCTCGGTGCCCATCGACATGCCATCGGAGATGGTCGGCGTGCCGAACACCTGCGGATTGGCCCCGGCGGCCTTCACGGCGTCGATCGCGGCATCGGCAAGGCGCTGCAACCCCGCGTTGCACGGCGTGATCGTCGAATGACCGTTGGCGATGCCGACCATCGGCTTGTCGAAGTCTTCCTTCTGGTAGCCGAGGGCGTAGTACATCGAGCGGTTCGGGGAACGGGCCACGCCTTGCGTGATGTTCTTGGAGCGCTTGTTGAATGCCATGGTGGGGTCTCCGGGGGATGTCTCTCGGCCGCCCGCACGCCGCACGGGCGCAGGCAGGGCAATGTTGTGCCGAAAGAATGCGACTTGCGTTTTGGCGTGTCAAATATATTATTTGACCGTTATTGAGTCGAAAAACATATCAGGAGCGGCATTGGACCTGCGCCAGCTGCGGTACTTCGTCACGGTGGCGGAAGAGTTGCATTTCGGGCGCGCGGCCACGCGGCTGGCCATGACGCAGCCGCCACTTTCGCAGCAGATCCAGTCGCTGGAAGAGGAAATCGGCGTGCAGCTGTTCGCGCGCACGCGCCGCTCGGTGATGCTGACGCCCGCCGGGCAGCAATGGCTGCCCGAAGTGCGGCGCGTGCTGGCGGACGCGTCGGCGCTGCCAGCGCTCGCCCAACGGTTCGCGCGGGGGGAAATCGGCTCGCTGGCGCTGGCGTTCGTCAGCACGGCCGACTACGGCATCCTGCCCGACCTGCTGCGGCATTTCCGCGCACGGCATCCGGAAGTCCAGCTGCAGTTGCGCGAGGCCACCAGCGATATCCAGCTGGAGGCACTGATCGACGGCAGCATCGATGCCGGGCTGGTCATCCGCCCGCAGTTGCCGGCCATGCCGCACGGCCTGTCCTACCTGCCGCTGGTCAGCGAACCGCTGGTGCTGGCGGTGCCGGATGGCTGGCGGCCCGCACAGGGCGCCGCATCGTTCGATGGCAAGGTCTCGCTGCGCGACGCCGCGCACGAACCGCTGGTCATTTTCCCGCGACGAAGCGCGCCGGTGTTTTATGACATCATTACGGGCTACTATGCGCGCGACGGCTTGTCGCCAGTGATCGCGCAGGAAGCCATCCAGATGCAGACCATCGTGAGCCTGGTGTCTGCAGGCATGGGGGTGGCGCTGGTGCCGGCCTCGCTCTGCAACCTTCGCCGCACCGGCGTGTCGTACCTCGCATTGCGCGAGGCGGGGCCGCAGATCGAGACCGGACTGGTCTGGCGCGAGGGCGCCGCCGGCGTTGCGCCGGCGCTGCGTTCCCTGATCGACATCGCGAGCGGGCTGGCCTTCGCGGGACCTGTGGGTTCCGTGGCTGCCGGGCCTTTACAACTTCCACCCACCTCACCATGCTGATTCATCCCCAATTCGATCCGGTCGCCATCCATCTCGGCCCGCTTGCCATCCGCTGGTACGGGCTCATGTACCTGGCCGGATTCATCATGTTCCTGTGGTTCGGGCGCCTGCGCATCCACCAGCCGCATATGGCGGCGAAGGGCTGGGTCACTCGCGATCTCGATGACATGCTGTTCTTCGGCGTGCTGGGCGTGATACTGGGCGGCCGGCTCGGCTATGTGCTGTTCTACAAGCCGTCGTACTACCTGTCGCATCCGCTGGAGATCTTCAAGGTGTGGGAAGGCGGCATGGCCTTCCACGGCGGCTTTCTCGGCGTGCTGGTCGCCATGTGGCTGTTCGCGCGGCTGCGCAAGCGCCATTGGCTGGAGGTGACCGACTTCATCGCGCCGATGATCCCGTGCGGGCTGGCGGCCGGCCGCATCGGCAATTTCATCAACGGCGAGCTGTGGGGCCGGCCCACCGACCTGCCGTGGGGCATGATCTTCCCGCAGGCAGGCGACAACATTCCGCGCCATCCGTCGCAGCTCTACCAGTTCGCCGGCGAGGGCGTGGCGCTGTTCATCATCCTGTGGCTGTTCGCACGCAAGCCGCGGCCGATGGGCGCGGTGTCGGGCGTGTTCCTGATCGGCTATGGCGCCTTCCGTTTCGCCGTCGAGTTCGCGCGCGAGCCGGACAATTTCCTGGGCCTGCTGGCGCTGCACTTGTCCATGGGCCAGTGGCTGAGCCTGCCGATGATCCTGATCGGGATCGGGATGGTGGTGTGGGCGTATCGCCGCCAGCCGCGTCCCGCAGAGGAACAGCCCGCGGCGGGAACGGGCGCCTGACAGGGCGTCCGCGCGCGGTCAGCTGCCTGCCGCGCGCAATGCCTCGATCCGTTCGCGCGTGTGCGGATGCGTGGAAAGGAAATCATCCCTCTCGGGTTCTTCCGCCTTGCCGGCGGGCGCGGCCGCGTCCTTCTGCGCGCCGCGGTTCTGGTTCTCCAGCGCAATCAGGACATCGGCGAGCGCTGACAGTGGCAGCCGGTTGCGCTGCAGGATCTCGATGGCATAGGCATCCGCCTCGCGTTCATGCTCGCGCGAATAGCGCAGCGTCAGCATCGCGGCGGGCACGCCAGCCAGCACCGACGAATAGTCGCCGAACATGTAGGCCGCCAGCGCGCCGACCGCCGATGCCTGGATAACCTGCTGCAGGCCGTGGCGTCGTGCAACATGGCCAGCCTCGTGTGCGAGCACCCCGAGCATGCCGGCGCCTGTCCCCGCCAACCCTACCAGTTCGTCCGTGACCACGATGGTGCCGCCGGGCAGGGCCAGCGCATTGGCGCCGAGACGCCCGCCGCGGCGGAACACGATCTGGTAATCATGGCCCGGATCGTCGGGCCGCTTCAGCCCGGCAAAGCCCGTGCGGATGCGCGCCTGTTCCCCGGCAGGCAGGCGCGTGGGCTCGACCACGCCGTTGTCCAGGCTGGCCAGCGTGGCGCGCCCGAGCTGCGCCTCGAGCGCGGGCGGCACGGCGCGCGCGATCTGCGACGAACCCCACGGCAGCACGACGTAATAGCCCAGCACGAACACGGCAACCAGCGCCGCCACGGCCATGCCCGCCATGCGCCAGCTGTTTTGCGCCTTGACCACCCAGCCTTCCCGATGCCCCGTTTCGGCAAGCAGCCGGTCGAACCCGTTGTGGTCGCTGACCTGGCAGAAGGCGCCGTCCGCGAACGTGACCAGGCGCGGCGCGCGCCGGACACGCTCCGATACGCGCAGCGACGACAGTGCCGCGCGCCGCAGTTCCGCGCCATCGGCATCGCGCAGCACGGCCTGGCCGGCGTCCACGGCCAGCGTGGCCGGGTGCGCCCGGGAAGAGCGGCCATCGAAGTAGGTGACGGGAATCATCGGCGCCATGTCATCGGCGAATCATTTCGGAATCTGTTGCGCGCAGGCTCACAGTGCGATGTCGATGTCGTACCAGTCCGCCGCGGCATCGCCGAGTGCGCCTACGCTCTCGGCCTGCCCCGCAACGAAGGCATCCAGCGGCGCGCGCGCCAGCAGCGACATGCGTTCCACGCGGTAGCGCGCAGACCTGACCCGGGCGAACGGCAGGAACAGGCCCAGGGTCAGTGTGATGGCAACCATGTTGGTCAGGAAAATATAGAACAGACGGCTTGCCTTCACCTCGCTGAGGAAGCCGTGCGGGGCCAGGGTGGTGTGGTTCCACACCACATTCTGCAGCCGGGCGGTGAAGTAGGGCCCGATAGCCAGGAACGAGGCGTAGATGCCGAGTGCTCCGACCAGGCCCGCAAGCATCGAGGCGGCTTCGTTCCCGCGCGCCGCTGCGGCGAGCCCGGCGGCGCCGAGGGCGGCAACAATCAGCACCAGAACTGTCAGCCCGCAGCCACGCAGGTAGACGCTGTAGAAATCCCCGGAAACCGCGCTGAAGGCGAATGGCGCGGTGCCGAAGCGCACGTGGTTATGCTGGTAGCGCTTCAGGCGCTGATGCGCCAGCGGTGCCAGCGCGCCAAGCGTGAACACCGTCAGCAACGGCCACAGCACGAACACCTTGTACGCCTCGGCGTCGCCGCCAGTGAAGGCGAAGCGCAGGCCGCGATAGCTCGTGTTCGCCATGCGGAAGCGCAGCGACCGGACCAGCAGCAGCGGGAACGCCGCGGCCAGCGCCAGGGCCAGCAGGACGGCCAGCAGCGGCGACACCTTGCCAGCGAGCTGGAGCGCGAGTGCCAGCACGAACACGATGGCGCGCCCCTTGAGGATGGCCGTCGGCTTGCCGTGGTAATCGAACGTCGCCCCGTCCAGGCTGGTGTTGCGATAGAAGTACTGCAACGTGCGGACCTTGGCCCACGCGGAGTAGATGCCGAACGTGACGATGGTCAGCAGGGTGTTGACGATCCAGATCCGGAAATATTCCGATCCTGTGCCGGTGAAGGCGAGCCGCAAGATGCTGGCCTCGACCGTGGGCGTCGAGGGAGGCCGGGCGCGGTCAGGCGTTTCCGGGCAAGCGGGGACTGCGCTGGTGTCGCCGGTTTGCATGGTCGGAATTCCCTCGGGTCGGATCGCGGACGTCGTGCCGCGTTGTTTCATCAGCGCAACCAATTTGCGCGTGTCGATTGTGCCTTACTCCCCATACGGCTGGTATTTGAACTGGCAAATTCGCCACAAATGCCAGTGTCTTCAAGGCCTCCCCAACTTCCCGACCTGTCCCGGACAGGAACAGTGTCGTAACAGTCTAGAAACATTCTGTTACATCGATACGGCTTTGTAACAAGTTTCTCATCATCGACTTCAATTAAAACAAGGGTTTAGCATTCGTGGCACGATCCTCGCTAACTCTTCTGTTACAACAGAGCGGGCTATGCCGAAGTCCGCCAGGACGGCGCCAGGGAGGATCTGCCGGTCAGGCAGGGGCACCGGACCACAACGACGGCAGACGGGAAAATCTGCGCACCGGTGTGCGCCAACAGGGGGGCGCAGGGTCTGCGCCGGGAGTCCATGACCCACGCGGGACGATGCCTATCCAGGCGTTGGCCGGCGATGAAATAGTCCGCAGCTGTTCTTTCAGGCGCGGGCGGATGCTGGCGGGGAGGCCTGGCATCCGCCCGCCGCACCTCTGCCCATTCCCGAATCGATCTCGCTGGCCCATCCGCCGCTGCGGCGCAGCATCGAAATGCCTTGCCTGATACTTCCAGTTATTCATAATTATGAATTATGGAGACCCCTGCACAACGTGCGGAACGGTCTGGACTGATCCTGGCGGAGGCCCATGCGTATCGTCCAGCAGGCGCTGTATCTCGAAGTGGCGGACCGCATGCGCGGCATGATCGATGCGCACGCGCTCGTTCCCGGAGCATGGATCGACGAAAGCACGCTCGCCGGGCAACTCGGCATTTCCCGCACGCCGCTGCGCGAAGCGCTCAAGGTGCTTGCCGCCGAGGGGCTGGTTCGCCTGGAGCCGAGGCGCGGCTGCTTCGTCAACGAGCTGTCCGAGCGCGATCTCGACGAAATCTTCCCGCTCATGGCGCTGCTGGAAGGACGCTGTGCCTACGAGGCCGCGCGCAACGCGACCGCGCAGGACCTGGAGGCGCTCGAAGGGTTGCACGCGGAACTCGCGCGGCATGCCGGCGCGGGCGAGATCGATGCCTACTACGAGACCAATTTCCAGATCCACGAAGCGATCCAGCGGCTGGCCGGCAACCGCTGGCTGTCGGGGCTGATCAGCGACCTGCGCAAGGTGCTGCGCCTGTCGCGGCACAAGAGCCTGAAATTGCCGGGGCGCATCAACGAGTCCTGTGCCGAACACCTGAGCATCTTCGCTGCGCTCAAGGCGCACGACCCCGAAGGCGCGGAAGCCCTGATGAAGACGCATCTGCTTCGCCAGCGTGCCGCACTGACGACGCTGACGGCGCTGGACCGTAGCGTACGGGCCGAAGGGGCCGCGCTGCATGCATTCCCCAACGTTGCTTCACGCACCCAGGCAGGTACCCCATGAGCGCCCTCGACTCCGGTGACCAGAAGATCAGCGCCCCGCTGGGCGTCAGCGAACCGTCAGGCCCCAACCTGTTGTCCAGGATCGGACGCTGGTGGGGCCGCAAGGGCGAAGCCGAGGCGACGCCCGCATCGGCCAGGGACGCGGAGGCGGCGCCGTTACCCGCGCGCGTGGCGCGCCGCCAGCGTGAACAATTGCGGCTTTGCCTGGATGCGCGGCTGACCGACGGCAATGCCAATGCCGCCGCCCAGGCCTGGCAGGCCGAATACGAAGCCGCGGACGAGGGCCGGCGTCGCGGCATGCTCGAAGTGCTGGCGGAGGTGGCCGGCGGTACGGCTTCCGAGGATGGCGCTGCGGACGCTGACAAGCCCGCCAGGCCGGCGCAGGCCTTGTCGCATGCGCGTATCCGCTTCTTCAAGCGGCTCGCCGCGCTGCATGGCCAGCGTGGCAACAGTGCCTGCGGCCTGCATTTCCTGATC
This sequence comes from Cupriavidus sp. 21MJTG02-4, assembly GCF_057798975.1. Classification (NCBI taxonomy): domain Bacteria; kingdom Pseudomonadati; phylum Pseudomonadota; class Betaproteobacteria; order Burkholderiales; family Burkholderiaceae; genus Cupriavidus; species Cupriavidus sp. 21MJTG02-4. Next base: position 343,510 of record NZ_JBYOJP010000002.1, read on the forward strand.
CACCTGCGTGCCGACATGCTGCGCTGGCAACGGCGTCTTCCCGGCTTGCGCGTGCTCGATGAAGACCTGGAAGCCCTGTTCTCCAACTGGTTCGACGTGGGCCTGCTCGAGTTGCAGCCCATCACCTGGGACTCGCCGGCGTCGTTGCTCGAGAAGCTGATCCGCTACGAAGCGGTGCATGAAATCTCGTCGTGGACCGACCTGCGCAACCGCCTCGATTCCGACCGCCGCTGCTATGCATTCTTCCATCCGCGCATTCCGCGCGAGCCGCTGATCTTCGTGGAAGTCGCCTTCGTGCCGGAGATGGCGGCCAATGTGCAGACCCTGCTCGACGAGGCCGCGCCGCTGGAAGACCTGCGCCGCGTGAAGTGGGCCATCTTCTATTCGATCTCGAATACGCAGGCCGGATTGCGCGGCGTGAGCTTCGGCAACTTCCTGCTCAAGCGCGTGATCGAGGAACTGCAACGCGAGTTTCCCAAGGTCAGGCAGTTCGCCACGCTGTCGCCGATCCCGGGGTTTGCCGACTGGCTGCGCAAGCAGGACGGCACCACCGTGGCCGAGGCGCTCGGTGCCAGGCGAGTGGCGCGCTGGCAGGATCGGCACGGCCCGGCGCCGGCCGATGGCGCGGGCTGGCTCGCCGCGTTGCCAGCCGATTCCCAGGACGCCGTGGTGCGTGACACCGCGCTGTCGCTCGCCGCGCATTACCTCGTGCGCGAGCGCAGCCAGTCCATGCCCGCGGACCCGGTGGCGCGCTTCCACCTGGGCAACGGCGCTTGCGTGGAACGGCTGAACTGGGGCGGGGACCTGTCGCGAAAAGGCTGCAGCCAATCGTGCGGCATGATGGTGAATTACCTTTACGCGCCCGAGGCACTGGATGACAATCTAGCGCGCCTTGGCGAAGGCAACCCGCGCACCAGCCGTGCTGTCGCGAAGCTGCTGTGACTCTGGTCAGGTCACGTAAAACACGCCATGGCATCGCCGTTCCCTGACCGCCGGGGGCGGCCTTTGACGGGATTGACAACAAGCAGTACCCGAACCAACTTTCCAATTCGAGAGAAAGGGAGACAGTGAAGATGAATCGTCGTCAGTTCAGCCTGGCCGCGTGCGCGCGCGCCGCCGTCGTGGTCGCCGGCGTTGCCGGCATGGCCGGGCAGGTACCCTCCGCGCTGGCGGATACCTGGCCGTCCAAGCCGGTCACGGTGATCGTGCCGTTCCCGGCAGGCGGTGGCACCGATGCCTTTGCCCGTCCGCTGACCGCGCAGCTTTCCAAGCAGCTCGGCAAGCAGTTCGTCATCGACAACCGCGGCGGCGCTGGCGGCACCCTGGGCGCGAGCCTCGCGGCCAAGGCCGCGCCGGATGGCTACACCGTCTTCATCGGCGGCGCGCACCACGCGATCGCGCCGTCGTTCTACAAGAAGCTCGACTACGACATCGAGAAGGACTTCATCCCCGTCACCGTGATTGCGCAACCGCCGCAGGTCGTGGTGGTGAATCCGTCGCGCGTGCAGGCCAACAACCTGCAGGAGCTGCTCGACTATGCGCGCAAGAATCCCGGCAAGCTGAACTACGGCTCGGCGGGCAATGGCTCGTCGCACCACCTTGCGGGCGAATTGTTCAAGCTACAGACCAAGACCTTCATCACGCATATCCCCTACAAGGGTGCGGGCCCGGCGTTGTCGGACCTGATCGCCGGCCAGGTGGACATGGTGTTCGACGGCCTTGGCTCGTCCGCGCAACACATCCGCGCGGGGCGCATCAAGGCCCTGGCGGTGGCATCGGCCAAGCGCTCGCCGGCGTTCCCGAACGTGCCGACCGCGGCCGAGGCGGGCGTGCCGAACTACGAGGTCTCGACCTGGTACGCGATGTGGGTGCCCAAGGGCACGCCCAAGGAGATCGTCGACCGACTTTACATCGAGACTGAAAAGGCCCTGAACACGCCGGATATCAAGCAGGTCTGGATCAGCAACGGCTCGGAAACGCCACAGTTCACGCAGGAGCAGTTCGCGCAGTTCCAGCGCAGCGAGATCAAGCGCTGGGCCCAGGTGGTGCAGGCCTCGGGCGCCAAGATCGACTAAGCGATGAGCGGTACTGTCCAGTTCGCTGTCGAAGGCACGACGGCCACCGTCACGCTGTCGCACCCGGGCAAGCTCAACGCCATCTCGGCGCAGATGTGGGAGGCGCTGACCGCCGGCTTCACGCGGCTGTCGGCCGACCCCTCGCTGCGCTGCGTGGTGGTGCGCGGCGCCGACGGCAATTTTGCCGCCGGCGCCGACATTGCCGAGTTCCCCACGGTACGCGGCGACGAAGCCGCGGTGCGTCGCTACCACACGGAGATCATCGCGCCGGCATTGACGGCCATCGACGCTTGCTTGCACCCGACCGTGGCGATGATCGAGGGCGTATGCGTCGGCGGCGGCCTGGAGATTGCCTGCCACTGCGACCTGCGTATCGCGGCGGACAACAGCCGCTTCGGCGTGCCGATCAACCGGCTCGGCTTTCCGATGGCGCCGGGCGAGTTGAAGGGATTGCTGGCGCTGGCGGGCCGTGCCGTGGCGCTCGAGATCCTGCTCGAAGGCCGCGTCTTCGATGCGGCCGAAGCGCGCGAAAAGGGCCTGCTGACGCGCGTGGTTGCGGCCGGCGGCGTGGCGGCGGAGGTCGAGGCCGCAGTGCGCCGCATCACGGCCGGGGCACCGCTCGCCGCGCGCATCAACAAGGCCACGATCCGCCGCCTGTCGCCACAGCCCGCGCCTCTGAGCGCCGAGGAACTGGCCGAACATTTCGCCTACGCCGAAGGCGGCGACCATGCCGAAGGCGTGGCCGCCTTCCTGGCGCATCGTCCGCCGCGGTTCACGGGGAACTAGCGCATTTCCGCATTACAATCGCCCATCGCGTCATCGTCCCATCGACCCTTCGCCCATTGCATTGCGCGCCCGGATTCCGGAAGCCCTTGTCTTCATCCGCACCATGAACGCCAACCTGTTCGCTCTGTTCGAAACCCGCTTTCCCGCCGACCGTACCGCGTGCTGCATCGAAACGCATGACGGCCTGTACTACAGCTGGGACGATCTCGACCGCGCCACCGCCAAGCTGGCCAACCTGCTGACAGGCCTGGGCCTGCCCGAAGGCGCGCGCGTGGCCGTGCAAGTGGAGAAATCGCCCGAGGCGCTGTTCCTGTACCTGGCCACGCTGCGCGCCGGCTATGTCTACCTGCCGCTGAACACGGCCTACCAGGAAGCGGAGATCGACTACTTCGTCGGCAACGCCGAGCCGTCGGTGGTGGTGTGCAGCAGCAAGAATTTCGCCTGGGTATCGAAGGTGGCGTTCCGCCACGGCACCAGCTACGTCTTCACGCTTGACGAAGACCGTTCGGGCTCGCTGCTGTCGCGCGCCGCGGCGCGGCCCGATACGTTCGAGACCGTGCAGCGCGCTGACGACGACCTGGCCGCCATTCTCTATACGTCCGGCACCACCGGCCGCAGCAAGGGGGCGATGCTGACGCATGGCAACCTGGCATCGAACGCGCAGACGCTGCACGAATACTGGGGCTGGCGCAGCGACGACGTGCTGCTGCACATGCTGCCGATCTTCCACGTGCATGGCTTGTTCGTGGCTTCGCACGGCGCGCTGCTGGCCGGTGCCAAGATGATCTGGGCGCCCCGGCTCGACATGGCGCAGGTGCTGAAATTCCTGCCGCGTTCCACCGTGATGATGGGCGTGCCGACCTACTACGTGCGCATGCTGCAGGAGCCGCGCTTCGACGACGATACCTGCCGCCGCATGCGCCTGTTCGTGTCGGGTTCGGCGCCGCTGCTGCTGGAGACGTTCGAGGAGTTCCGCAAGCGCACGGGCCATACCATCCTGGAACGTTACGGCATGAGCGAGACCGTGATGCTGGTCTCCAACCCGTACGACAGTGCCCTGGGCGAGCGCATCGGCGGCACCGTCGGCATGCCGCTGCCGGGCGTGTCGGTACGCGTGGTCGATGGCGAGGGCCAGCCGAGCGCGGTCGGCGAGATCGGCAATATCGAGGTCAAGGGCCCGAACGTGTTCAAGGGTTACTGGCGCATGCCGGAAAAGACGCGCGAGGAATTCACGGCGGATGGATGGTTCAAGACCGGCGATGTGGGCCGCTTTGGCGGTGCCGTCGTCAGCCAGGCAGGCGAGGTTTCGGTGCCGGACAACTACGTGACCATTGTCGGCCGCAGCAAGGACCTGATCATCTCCGGTGGCTACAACGTGTACCCGAAGGAGATCGAGAGCTTTATCGACGAGATGCCGGGCGTGGCGGAAAGCGCGGTCATCGGCGTGCCGCATGCCGATTTCGGCGAGGCCGTGGTGGCCGTGGTGGTGAAGAAGCCCGGGGTCGAACTCGATGAGGGCGAACTGATCGGCACGCTGAAGGGACGCATTGCCAACTTCAAGGTGCCCAAGCGCGTGCACGTGGTGGATGAGCTGCCGCGCAATACCATGGGCAAGGTGCAGAAGAACGTGTTGCGGCAGCAGTTCGCCGCGCTGTAATCACACCTGGGCTGGTTTTTCCCCTCTCCCGCTTGCGGGAGAGGGGGCGGGAGTTTCCACGAAGTGACAGCCGTCGCAATGCCAGCGCTGGCCCTCACCCGCGACACCTCTCCCACTGACGTGGGAGAGGAGAGAAACCTCGCTTTCTCCCTCGCGAACGTCTTGTCTTACTTCAGCATCTGCACCGACCCATTCACCGACACGGTGACCTGCGTCTTGCCGCCCTCGACCGGCACCGGCGCCGCGGCGTCGGACATCATGGCCTTGGCGGCGCCATACATGCGTGGCATCGGTGGCACCACGCCGCTCTCGTTCACATTCACTTCGCGGATCGTATAGCTGCTGAAGCCGAACAGCTTCGAGGCGGACTGCGCCTTTTCGCGGAAGGCGCCCACGGCCTGTTCGGTCAGCTTGCCTTCGGCGGCCAGGCGCGCTTCGCGCGACAGCGAGAACGCAATGCCCTGCACCTGCATCTGGTTGGCCAGGTCGCCGGCCAGCTTCGATACGGCCGCAAAATCGCGCGATTGCAGGATGACTTCCGAACGGCCGCGCCAGGTGGTGATGCGGCCATTGCGGTCGGTACTCGGGCGGATCGTGAAGCCACCGGATTCGGCCTGCACGCCGGGTGTGCGCTTGGCCTGGTTGATGACGGCCTGCGTGCGGGTCGAGAGCTGCGACGAGATCGCGCCCGGCTCCGCGCCTTCCTGCTCCGCGGCCAGCGTCAGGTGCACGACGTCGGTCGGGACTTCGGTCACGGCCTGCGCGGAGAGCGACAGCACGCCGGCCGGCGGCGGCACGGTCTGCGCGGAGGCGGCCAGCGCCGTGGCGCCAAGCAGGGTCGCTGCAAGCAGTTGCTTCATTCTTCTTCTCCCAGTCAAAGTGATGGGTATGAGACGCAAACGCCGCGCAATCGTTCCGCGCGCTCGCACGGATGGATGCGTCAGAATGCCTTCCAGGCCTTCCAGAACATATAGCTGGCCAGGCAGAGCAGCAGGATCGCGAACGCTTTCCTCAGCTGCGCCACGTCCATGCGATGAGCGGTACGGGCGCCCAGCGGCGCGGTCAGCACGCTGGCGACGGCAATGCCGACCAGCGCCGGCAGGTAGATATAGCCGAGCGAGCCGGCCGGCAGGCCTGGCTGCTGCCAGCCGCTCCAGATGTAGCCGATCACGCTGGCTACCGCAATCGGGAAACCCAGCGCGGCCGAGGTGGCCACTGCATTGTGGATTGGCACATTGCACCAGGTCATGAACGGCACGGAGACAAAGGCACCACCCGCGCCGACCAGGCTCGACAGGAAGCCGATCACCGATCCAGCACCCACCATGCCCGGCACGCCCGGCAACTGGCGGCTGGGCTCGGGGCGCCGGCTGCGCAGCATCTGCAGCGCCGAAAAGCCGACGAAGCAGGCGAATGCCAGCGACAGCCAGCTGGTCTTGAGCGCGGCGAACACCTTGCCGCCGCCGATCATGCCGCCCAGCAGGATCCCCGGCGCCAGCGCAAGCACGATCGGCCAGCGCACCGCGCCGCGCTTGTGATGGGCGCGTACCGACGACAGCGAAGTGAACAGGATGGTGCCCATCGACGTGGCGATGGCCATATGCACGATGGCCTCGCCGGTAAAGCCGAGGCTCGTGAACAGCAGCGTAAGAAAAGGCACCATCATCATGCCGCCGCCCACGCCGAGCAGGCCGGCGCAGAAACCGGTAAAGGCGCCCAGCGCGAGCAGGGCGGGAATCAGGGCAAGGCTCATAGAAAGGAAACGAGGAAAACGCCGCGTCGCTTGTGGTTGTACTTGTGATCGCATCCGCCGCGCGGGCGGCACGGCTCAGCCCATCAGCCGCGTGGTGATGAAGCGCCATTCGGCCGGCGTGACCGGCGTGATCGACAGCCGGTTGCCGCGCCTTAGGACGACCATATCGGCGAGTTCTTCGTGCGCGCGCAGTTCGGCCAGCGGGATCAGTGCGCTCTTGCGCACGAACTTCACGTCGACGAGCTGCCAGCGCGGCGCGTCCGGCTTGGACGCGGCATCGTAGTAATCGCTCTTGCGATCGAACTGGGTCGGGTCAGGGTAGGGCTGCGAGCAGACCTCGGCGAGGCCGGCGATGCCGGGCTCGGGGCACGACGAATGGTAGAACAGCACGCCGTCGCCAATGCGCATGACGTCGCGCATGAAATTGCGCGCCTGGTAGTTGCGCACGCCGGTCCACGGCAATGTCCCTTCTTTTGCAAGGGTATCGATGCTGGCCTCGTCCGGTTCGGACTTCATCAGCCAGTATTGGCGGGCACGTGCGGGCGCTTTTTCTGTGCGACTGTTTTCTGCGCGGCTCATGGCAGTCGGGGATGCGGGCGTTTTGGAATACGCGCTGCACGCGCGACGCGGCAGCGCCCGGCAAGAAAAAAGGCGGTGGTCTGTGAAAACCACCGCCTTTTTAAGGGGTCCCCGCCTCGGCCGTTGGGTCGGCATCCTGAACCCTGTTGAGGTTCAGAGTGGCTGCGGAAGTCGTATTTCGGGTACATCACCCATTCAGGGAGTCCAAGCCAGGCCCAGACTATGAAGGTAGCGACGCGCTCGCCCATACGACATGATCCCGCACCATGCGATGCATATCGGTTCAAGGAGTCTATGACCCTAGCGAACCAGGCAGGGAAACTGTCAAACGTCTGACGCTCCGGACATCCCGACGTGACCAGAATTTGGACTCGCGGGCGGGATGTCAGACGTTTGCCGTTTCGAACTAGGATGGGATGAGAACGGCGGTCAGGCGCGATAACCCGACCCTTATGCTGCACGTCTGTGGTGCCTCGTGCAGTCTGGCTACACTATACACCTCGATGTGTTGCATACCAAGTCCACCTGGCCGCCTCGTTACACTTTGCCCGACAGCGCACATCCAGCGCACATGGGCCCGCGGGCCGCGCTCAGCCAGGCTGTGCCTGCGTGCCCGTGCCAACGTGCGCGTACTGGCGCAGCGCTTCGTCGGCACGCTCGTTGAGTTCGCGAATGCGGGCGCGGATGGCATCGACGGGGATCGCGCCATCCGACTGCTGCTTGCGCTGCAGGGCCAGCAGGTCGGACGCGATGCTGATCGCCGCCATCACCGCCACGCGCTCCACGCCCTTGGCCGAGGCGTTGTTGCGCAGCTTGTTCATCTGCGTGTCCACCAGCGCCACGGCGTCCAGCAGCGCGGCCTCGTTCTCGGGGGCGATCGCGAAGCGGTAGGGCTGGCCGGCGATGTTCACTTCGACTTGCTTGTTGCTCATGCGTGTTCTCCGGAGGCCTTGTGCGCGGCGCGTTCATGGGCCGATGACCCGGCCTCTTCGCCGAGCAGGTCGAGCTGGCGCGAGTCGCCCGCGGTGGGGAGCTTGTCGAGGATGGACTGGATGCGCAGTTGCGCTTCCTCGATCTTGATATTGAGCAGTTCGCGATCGGCGGCCATGGCTTCGCGCTCGCCGCGCAACTGTGCGGCCTCGCCTTCCAGGCGCGCGATTTCGTCGCGCAGCCGCTGGTTCTCCGCCGCCAGGGTGTCCGCGTGATGGAGCACGCGTCCGATCTTGGCGGCCAGCTGTTCGAGTTCGTTAAGCATAGGGCCTGTCATGGTGAATGGTGTCAGGTATCGGGATTCTAGCCGAAGCGTCGTCGCGCACAACGAAAGGCAAGGCGGTGTGACCGCCATGACGCGCGGAAGTTGCCCGCTTCTGCGCCGAAATCACGGTTTATGCGCCATTTGCGTGCCGGCAAGTGCGGTCCGAATCTACATTGACTCGGTTAGGGAAACTGCCTACACTGCCGCTCGTTCCAGGTGCTCGCCATCTTGCGCAAGGCAAGTGGCAGTTCAACGGGAAACAGGGAGCCGCGGCCGACAGACAGCTCGGCCAGGCCAACCTGTGCTGCCCCCGCAACGGTAAGCGGCCGCGATGCCTGTCCACACACGGCATCGCAGGGCTGGCCCATCGCCACTGAACCACAAGCGTTCGGGAAGGCGGCCAGCCTGGCGCCGTCAGCCCGGATACCGGCCTGAACGCGGGCTGCCGCCCCTGCGCGGCACGCCTCATCGCCATCTGGCCCGCGGGGGAACGGGTCTGGCTGTCCTATCCATTCCTGCATCATGCGTTCATCGCTTTACAGGTCGAACCGTCCGGCGCTGCCGACGGTGCGTCCGTCCGTGGCTGCCGTACTGGCTGCCCTGTCTTCCCTTGTCCTGAATACGGCCGTGGCACAGACCACCGAGACGCCTGCAGCGTCCCAGCCTGCCGCCGGCGCGGCGCCCGCGCAACTTGCGCCCGTGGTGGTCACGTCGACCCGCACGGCGCAGCCGCTCACCGAGGCCCTGCCGCACACCACGGTCGTGACGCAGGAAGACATCGTCAATTCGCAGGCGCCGGACCTGCGCACACTGTTGCGCAACCAGGCCGGCGTAGAGCTGACCGCCAACGGCGGCATGGGCTCGAACACTTCGCTGTTCATGCGCGGCGCCAATTCCAACCAGACGCTGATCCTGATCGACGGCGTGCGCGTATCGTCCGTGAGCAGCGGCACGGCCCAGCTGGCCAACATCCTGCCCGACCAGATCGACCATATCGAAGTGGTACGCGGCAACGTGTCGGCGCTTTACGGCTCGGACGCAATCGGCGGCGTGGTGCAGATCTTCACCAAGAGCGGTGCAGGCCAGGCGCCGGCGGCGAACGCGCAGGTCGAATACGGCAGCAACAACACGCGCCAGGGCACGGTCGGCTATGGCGGCCAGATCGGCGACACCTCGTTCAACGTGACCGGCTCAGCGTTCAAGACCGACGGCTTCTCGTCGATCAACACGAAGCAGGCGCCACGCGCCAACCCGAACGACAACCCGTACGAGAACCAGAGCGTGTCGGCGCAGGTGAAGCACCGCTTCACGACTGACTGGGATGCGGGCCTGGCGGGCTACTACTCGAAGAGCAAGCTGTCGTACGACAACAACTTCGGCCGGCCTACCGACGACAACCGTTCCAACAGCGACCTCTACACCGTGTCGGCCTTTGTCAATGGCAAGGTGCTACCGGACTGGGCGACGCACTTCAAGCTGGCGCAGAGCGAGGACCGCAGCGAGAACTTCCTGAATGGCGCGAACAACGGCACCTTCAACACGCGCAACCGCCAGTTCAACTGGCAGAACGAGTACGCACTGGCGGCGACGCACACGCTGCTGTTCGGCACCGATTACCTGCAGCAGGAACTGGATTCCAACTCGTACAATGCGCCCTCGCGCAATGTCTTCTCGGTATTCGGCGGCTATGACGGACGCATCGGCAAGCACCAGCTGCAGCTCAATGGCCGCAACGATCACTACTCGGACTTCGGCAACCAGGCCAGCTTCTTCGCGGGCTACGGCTACAACCTGACCGAGGCCCTTAAATTCATCGCCAACGTCAGCAACGCTTTCCGCGCACCGACTTTCAACGAGCTGTATTTCCCGGGATTCGGCAACCCGAACCTGAGCCCCGAGCGCGCCAAATCGGCCGAAGTCGGTGTGCAGTACAACACTGCCGCGGCCGGCCTGCTGCGCGTGACGGCCTTTGAAACGCGCTACAACGACCTGATCGTCACCGTGTCGCAGCCGAACGGCATGTTCCTGCCCAGCAACGTCAACAAGGCGAAGGTGCAAGGCCTGGAGGCCTCCTGGCGCGCGACGCTGTGGAATACCGACGTGGGGGCCAGCGTAACGTTCCAGAACCCGGTCGACGAGCAGACCGATACGCAGCTGCTGCGCCGCGCGCGCCGCCATGCCGCGTTCGACGTGGGCCGCAACTTCGGCAACTGGCGTTTCGGCGGCGAGTGGCTGTTGTCGTCGTCGCGCCTGGACGCCGGCTCGCGCACGCTGGGCGGATACGGTATCGTCAACCTCAACGCGCGCTACAACATCGACAAGCAATGGTTCGTTGCCGCCCGGGTGGAAAACCTCTTCGACAAGAACTACCAGCTGGCCTTCCCGTACAACACGCAGGGCAGGGCGGGCTTTATCACGCTGGGCTGGCGCCAGAAATGACGGGCCGCGTGGCGCGCGATGTCTGAGTTCCGGCGCGCCCTCGCGGTATGGCTCGCGCTTGCGGCGGCGGCCGTGGCGGTGTTTCTGCTGTCGCTGGCGCTGGGCAGCGTGCGCCTGGATGCCGCCCAGCTCTGGCACGCACTGAGCGGCGCCGACACGGGCACCGCCGGGGCCATCGTGCGCGAGCTGCGCCTGCCGCGCGCCGCGGCCGCATTCGCATGCGGCGGCCTGCTGGCCCTGTCCGGTGCGCTGATGCAGGTGCTGTTGCGCAACCCGCTGGCCGAGCCCTATGTGCTGGGCGTATCCGGCGGCGCCGCCACCGGTGCGCTCGGGGCGATGCTGCTGATGCTGCCGCTGTGGGCCGTGCAGGCTGGCGCCGCGAGTGGCGCGCTGCTGTCGATGGTGCTGGTTGCCACGCTGGCGCGGCGCGACCTGCTGCATCCGCAGGTGCAGGGCGGCCACCATGAGGCCGGCGCGCGCCTGCTGCTGACCGGTGTGATCCTGGCTTCGGGCTGGGGTGCGCTGATTACACTGATTCTTGCCATCGCGCCCGAAGCGCGGCTGCGCGGCATGCTGTTCTGGCTCACGGGCGACCTGGGCGGAACCGCCGAATACGGCGCCGCGCTCGCCATGCTCGTTGTCGCCGTGCTGCTGGCCATGCCGATGGCGCGCTCGCTCAATGTGATGCTGCTCGGCGAAACCGTGGCGCAATCGCTGGGCGTGCGCGTGGGACGCGTGCGGCTGGCCACCTTCGTGCTCGCTTCGCTGTCGATTGCCGTGGCCATCACGACCGCCGGCTCGATCGGCTTTGTCGGCCTGGTGGTGCCGCATCTGGTGCGCCTGGCCTGGGGCAACGACCAGCGCCTGCTGCTGCCGGCCTCGGCGCTGCTGGGCGGTGCGCTGCTGATGGCCGCCGACCTGATCGCCCGCACCGTGATCGCGCCCGCGCAGCTGCCGGTGGGCGTCATTACCGCGCTGCTGGGCGTGCCGACCTTCCTTTACCTGCTGCTGCGGAGGCCGCGATGACATCATGGTCCGAACCCGCGGCCGCCTGTCCGACGCTGGCGCTCCACGACGTCAGCCTGCGCACCGGCACGCGCGTGCTGCTGGAGCGCCTGTCGCTGGAGATCGCCCCGGGCCAGCTCTGGTGCGTGGCCGGTCCCAACGGCGTCGGCAAGTCCACGCTGATGGCGGTGCTGTCGGGCCTGCGCCGCGCGGATGCCGGCGGTGCCAGCCTGGACGGCACGCCGCTTGAGCGCCTGTCGCCTGCCGCGCTGGCCCGCCAGCGTGCTTACCTGCCGCAGGCGGTGCACGACACGTTCTCGATGTCGGTCATGGATGCGGTACGCGTTGGCCGTCATCCACACCTGTCCGGCTGGGGCTGGACCGGCCGGGACGACGATGCCATGGTGCGCGCCACGATCCATGCGATGGATCTCGACATGCTGTCCGAGCGCGACGTGCTGACGCTGTCGGGCGGCGAACGCCAGCGCGCCGCCCTTGCCGCCGTGCTGGCGCAGCAGGCGCCGCTGCTGCTGCTCGATGAACCGGTCTCGCACCTGGACCTGCGCCACCAGATCATGGTGCTCGAGGCGCTGGCGGCGCTGGCGCGTGCCGGCCGCCACGCCATCGTCGTGATCCTGCATGACCTGAACCTGGCCCGCCGCTACGCCACCCATGCGCTGCTGATGGCCGAAGACGGCACCGCGCTGCATGGCCCGGCGCAACAGGTGCTGACCCCCGAACAATGCTCGCGCGCGCTGCGCACGCCGATCGTCAGCGTGACGGACGGCGTGCACACCGCGCTGATTCCAGATGGATTCCCCCCCCCCGGCGGAGTCATCGCACGACGAACCATGAACGACAACCTCACAGAACCAGACAACAGTCAGGACGACGCCGGCCGCGATGCCCGCCACAAGGCACGCATGGTCCGCAAGAAGGAAGTGATCGACGCCAAGATCGCCGCCGCGCAGGACGAGCGCGGCGTGATCGTCATTACCACCGGCAACGGCAAGGGCAAATCGAGCTCGGGCTTCGGCATGGTGGTGCGCGCACTTGGCCACGGCATGCGGGCCGGCGTCGTGCAGTTCATCAAAGGCGCGCAGGCCACCGGCGAAGAAATGTTCTTGCGCCGCTTTCCCGATGAATGCGCCTTCCACGTGATGGGCGAAGGCTATACCTGGGACACGCAGGACCGCGCGCGCGACGTGGCCAAGGCCGAAGCGGCCTGGGAAGTGGCGCGCGGCATGCTGCGGGACCCGTCGATCGGGCTCGTGCTGCTCGATGAACTCAACATTGCGCTCAAGCTGCACTATCTTGATGTGGAGCAGGTCGTGGCCGACCTGCGTGCGCGCCCGCCGATGCAGCACGTCGTCATCACGGGCCGCGGGGCGCCGCCGGCACTGGTGGACGCGGCCGACACCGTGACCGACATGGTCCCGGTCAAGCACGCGTTCCAGCAAGGCATCAAGGCGCAGCGCGGCGTGGAGATGTAGCGGTACATTGCGGCCCGATTGTCTTTCCTCGTATCACTCGAATTCATTGCGCATCATGATGTTCCCGGAAATCGCCCCCCTCGACGACGCGCTGCGTCCGGCCCTGCGGGCCGCCATCGACGACAAGACCAAGCCGCTCGGCGCGCTTGGCCGCCTGGAAGACCTTGCCATGCAGATCGGCCTGATCTGCGGCACTACGCAGCCCGCGCTGAAACGCCCGACCGTGATCGTCTTCGCGGGCGACCACGGCGTGGCTGATGCCGGCGTGAGCGCCTATCCCGCCGAAGTCACCGCGCAGATGGTGCTGAACTTCCTCAAGGGCGGTGCGGCCATCAATGTGTTCTCGCGCCTGCACGGCATTGCGCTCGAAGTCGTCGATGCCGGCGTGCGCGCGCCACTGCCCGCCGCGCCGGGGCTGGTCAACTGCCGCATCGCCGATGGCACGCAGAACTTCGCTGAAACGCGCGCAATGAGCGCGGAGCAGGCCAGCGCGGCGATGATGGCCGGCATGGCGCGCGTGCTGCGCGCCGCGCAACAGGGCTGCAACGTGATCGGCTTCGGCGAGATGGGCATTGCCAACACCTCTTCGGCGGCCTGCCTGATGAGCCGGCTCACGGGCCTGCCGCTGGCCGACTGCATCGGGCGCGGCACGGGGCTGGACGACGACGGCCTCGCGCGCAAGCGTGAAGTGCTCGAACGCGCGCTGGCGCTGCACGCGGACGCGGAGGAACCGCTGGACGTGCTGGCCGCGTTCGGCGGCTTCGAGATCGCGATGATGGCCGGTGCCTTCCTCGCCGCCGCGGCGAGCCGCATGGTGATCCTGGTGGATGGCTTCATTGCCTCGGCCGCGCTGCTGGTCGCGCATTCCATCGATGCCCGCGTGCTGCAGTACTGCGTGTTTTCGCACTGCTCGCACGAGCGCGGCCACCGCGCGCTGCTCGATCATTTCAAGGCCGAGCCGCTGCTGGCGCTGGACCTGCGCCTGGGCGAGGGCACCGGTGCGGCGCTGGCCTGGCCGCTGGTGACATCCGCCGCGGCCTTCCTGAACGAGATGGCTACGTTCAGCGGTGCCGGTGTCAGCGGCGCCTCGGCCTGATCGCGCCGCATGGCCGACGAACTGCGCTTCTTCCTGACCGCGCTGGGCTACTTCACGCGGGTGCCGTTGCCGTCGCCGCTGGCGCGCTGGGTCGGCTACGAGCCGCGCTACCTGAACGCGGCCGCGCGTTACTTTCCGCTCGTGGGATTGATGGTCGGCGGCGTAGCCGCCTTGGTGACGTGGGGTGCGCTGCAGTGGTGGCCGCCCGGCGTGGCGGTGCTGCTGGGCATGGCGGCCACGTTGCTTCTGACCGGCGCCTTCCATGAGGACGGGCTGGCCGATTGCGTGGATGCCTTCGGTGGCGCGTGGCGGCGCGAGGACGTGCTGCGCATCATGCACGATTCGCGCATCGGCGCGTTCGGTGCCATCGCGCTGGTGGTGGCGCTGCTGCTCAAGTGGCAACTGCTCGTGGCGATCGGTGCGCGCAGCGGGCTCGCCGAGTTGTTTCTGGTACTGGTCACCGCGCATGGCGCCAGCCGCGCCATGGCCGTGAGCTATCTTGCGACGCTGGATTACGTGCGCGACGAAGGCAAGGCCAAGCCCGTGGCGCAGCGGCCCGGCGCGGCGGGACTGGTATTTGCGCTGCTGTGCGGCGCCGCGCCGCTGCTGCTCGTGTCGCCAGCCTTCGCAGGCGTCGCGATTGTCGCGCTGGCATTCCTGCGCTTCCTGCTGGGCCGCTACTTCGTGGGCCGCATCGGCGGCTACACGGGCGACTGCCTTGGCATGGCGCAGCAACTGGCCGAACTGCTGATCTACCTGGTGGCCGCGGCATGGACGTGGTCCTGATCCGCCACGCGCGGCCCGACGTAGGCTCCGGCATTTGCTATGGCCGCACGGACCTGTGCCTGGCTACGCCAGTCACGCCGGCCCCGGCCGCCATCATTGCGGCGCTGCCGACACCGCATCGCGTGCTGACCAGTCCGCTGCAGCGCGCTGCGGACACCTCCCGGCTGCTGTTGCAGGCCTTGCCTTCGCATTCGCTGGAGCCCGAATTCGAACCTCGGCTTGCCGAGATCGACTTCGGCGCGTGGGAAGGCCGCGCGTGGGACGACATCCCACGCAGCGAACTCGATGCGCTGGCGGATGACTTGCTCGATGCCTGCCCGCACGGCGGCGAAACCGCGACGCAGGCCCTGGCGCGCGTATCCGGCTGGGCGGCTGCGCTGGCACCGCAGGCCTCGCCCGATGCCTGCCTGTGGGTTGTTGGCCATGCCGGTCCGATGCGCATGCTGGCCGCGCACTGGCTCGGCTTGCCGCTGGCAACAACGCTGGGCTGGGAGCTGGGCTTCGGCGCGAGCTGCCTGTTCCGTCTGGGCAACGGCATGCCGCAGCTCGCGTGGTGGAACCGCAGCGCTGTCTGATCAGCGCGCGGGCCGTCGGCTGCGCGCCGTGTCGAGGTCCTTGCAGATCTGGTCGGCGCCTTGAACCACGCGCGGGCCCGCACGGCTGACGAGGTCGCCATTGATCGTGAACAAATTGCCACGCGCGACCGCGGTGACCTGCTTCCATTTCTCCCACATCGCGAAGTCCGCCAGCGGCCGGTCCGATTGCGTGGCGCCTGTGCCCGCGGTCAGCATGACTTCCGGATTGCCGGCCACCACGGCCTCCACGGACACGGTAGGCACCAGCGGAGACTCGGCGGCAAACAGGTTGCGGCCGCCGCACAGCGCTAGCACGTCGCTCATCAGATGCTGGCCGTTCAGCGTCATCAGCGGCTGCTGCCACACCTGGTAGAACACCGTGACGGGCGGCTTGCTCGCATAGGTCTTGCGCAGCGTTGCCACGCGCTGGCGGAAATCCTCCGCGGCGCGGCGGGCCACGGCTTCGGTGCCCAGCAGGGTGCCGAGCTTTTCGATATTTTCGGGGATGGCATCGAGCCGGCGCGGCTCGCTGTAGAACAGCGGCAGGCCCAGCGAGCGCAGGCGGTCGGTCTGCTTCTGCGCATTCCCGTGCCGCCACACCACGATCAGGTCGGGCTTGAGCGCGGCAATGCGTTCGAGGTCCAGCGCCTTGTTGTCGCCCACGCGCGGGATATCGCGCGCCTGCGGTGGGTAATCGCTGTAGTGCACAGTGCCGACGATGCGCTCGCCGCCGCCCGCGGCGTAGATCAGCTCGGTCACGTGCGGGGCCAGCGATACCACGCGTCGCGCAGGCTGGGCGAGGGTGACGGTCTGGCCGGCGTCATCGACGACGGAAATGGCGGCCATGGCCGGCGCGGCGGCGCAGAACCATGCAGCGGCAACGAGGCATCGGATGAAGGTCATTCGATCAGGCATCGGCTCGATGAGTGAGTTCGCGGTGGTGGCGTTCAGCTGTGCAGCACGGCAGCCAGCGCGGCTTCCAGGTGCTGCCACGCGTGCGGCGTGTCGGGCGGCAGCCCGAGTCGCAGCCCCGGGGGGCAGTCTCCGGCGGCATCGAAGCGGCGGGTCCACACGCCATGCCCGGCCAGCGCATCGTGCAGGCGGGCCGCGTCTTCATGGGCCACCCAGCAGAACAGTGGTTGCATCACCGGCTGCAAGCCGCAGCGGTGCAGCAAGGCCGCGAGGCGCTCGCCCGATGCGGCAAGCGTGTCGCGGTTGGCAGCCTGCCAACTGGTGTCGGCCAGCGCCGCGCGCGCGATCACGCGCGCCGGCCCCGACACGGTCCAATGGCCCAGGCGCTCATCGAGCGCCTCGAGCAATGCGCGTTCGCCGAGCACGAAGCCGCAGCGGACGCCGGCCAGCCCGTAGAACTTGCCTAGCGAGCGCAGCACCACCAATCCCGCTGCGCCGCTGTGCGCGGCGATGGAGTGTCCCGGCGTGCAGTCGATAAAGGCTTCGTCGACGATCAGGGTACCGCCTCGCCGGGCGAGTGATGCGTGCCAGTTCAGCAGCGTTTGCGGCGGCAGCAGCCGGCCGGTCGGATTGTTCGGGTTGACCACGACAAGGTGGTTCAGGCCATCCGCCAGCGAAGGCTGCGCGAAGTCCGATTCGCCGAGCAGCACGACGCCATGGCCGGCGGCAGCGAACGCGGGCGCGTACTCGCTGTATCCGAGCGCGGCGACGCCGACGCGGCCGCGTTCCAGCAGTTGCGGCAGCGTGCGGATCGCCGCCTGCGAACCGGCAACCGGCAATGCGTGTGGCGCGGCGAATGCGTGCGCGGCGTTTTCCGCGAGGCCGTCGTCATCCTCGGGCAGGCGCTGCCATGCGTTGGCCGGAATCGGCGGAACGGGATAGCTGGTCGGATTGATGCCGGTGGACAGGTCCAGCCATTCGGCGGCAGGACGCCCATAGCGGCGCACGGCAGCCTGCAGGTCGCCGCCGTGGCGGATGAGGGGCAAGGCGTGTCTCATATCGCCAGCGGTGTGGAAAACGCGTACAGGGCCGCAGCGCTCGCGAGAGCCAGCGCAAGCCACAGCCACAACGTGCGCCGCACCAGCCGCAGGCAGGCCAGCACATGGGCGGCATCAGGCCGCGCACCGGTGCCCAGCGGCGGCCGCGATTCGAGTTCGCCGTGGTAGCGGGCCGGACCACCAAGCACCACGCCCACTGCGCCAGCGCCAGATGCCATCACCGGACCCGCGTTCGGGCTGGACCAGGCCGGTGCCTGCGTCCGCCAGCAGCGCAGGGCCTGTGCGGTGGCGCCGAGCAAGGCGTAGGACAGCGCCGTCAGCCGCGCAGGCGCGAGGTTGAGGGCATCATCCAGGCGTGCGGCAGCCCAGCCGAAATGCCGCAGGCGCGGCGTGCGGTAGCCCCACATGGCATCGAGCGTGTTGGCCAGCCGGAACGCGACCACCGCGGGCGCACCGCCCACGAGGAACCAGAACAGCGCGCCGAAGATGGCATCGTTGCCGTTCTCCAGCGCCGATTCGCACGCGGCGCGTGCCAGCGCTTCGCTGTCGGCATCGGCCGTATCGCGCGACACGATGCGCGCGGTCAGTGCGCGCGCCGCGTCAAGGTCGGCGCGTGCCAGCGCTGCGGCAATCGGGGCGATGTGCTGATGCAGGCTGCGCGCGCCCAACGCGGCGTAGAGCGCCACGACGTGCACGATCCAGCCGACCCACGGATGCCAGCCCGTTGCGACATCGGCCAGCAGCGAGACCAGCGCCGTTGGCACCAGCACCATCAGCGACCACGCGGCAAGCCCGGCCAATCGCTGGCGCCAGGCAGGCGTCGTTTGCGGAGAACGGTTGAAGCGGCGTTCCACGGCATTGGCGAGACGACCGAAGCCGACCAGCGGATGCCAGCGTCTCGGCTCGCCCAGCCATTGGTCCAGCAGCACGCCGGCCAGCGCGGCGGCCGCGCATGCCGGCCAGGACAACATGATCATGCCGGGTCGGCGCCCTTGACGGGAACGGGAATGCCGGCGACCAGCAGCCGCACGCAATCGGCGGCCGCGGCCAGCTTCTGGTTCAGGCGGCCCAGCTCGTCGACGTAGAAGCGCGTGATGGCGCCCATCGGCACCACGCCGAAGCCGATCTCGTTCGAGACCAGGATCACGTGGCCGGGCAGCGTGGGCAGGGCGTTGAGCAGCGCGTCGATTTCTTCGGCGAAGATGTCCGGCGGGGTGATCACGCCATGCTCGGGATACGCGCGGTCCTTCGGGAACAGCAGGTTGTTGAGCCACAACGTGACGCAGTCCACCAGGATGCAGCCGTCATGGCGCGCATGCGCGTAGAGCGCATCGGCCAGGCGCACCGGCTCTTCGATCAGGTGCCAGTCGGCCGGGCGGCGGGCGCGGTGCAGCGCGATGCGCAGCTCCAGCTCCTCGTCGGTCTGGTCTGGGTCCTGGCGCGCGGTGGCAATGTAGGTGACCGGGCCGCCCCTGATGGTGGCGTGGTCGGTCGCCAGTTGCTCGGCGTAGTGGCTCTTGCCCGAGCGGGCGCCGCCGAGCACCAGCGTGAGCTGGCGCGGGCCATGGCCGTTCGCGGCCCGGCGGGGCTCCGCCGCCGTGGCGGTCGCGGTATCGGTGGCCGGTGTTTCCATCCGGGTATTGTAGCGGTCGCATCCGCTGGTCGCACGGACCGGTGAGATAATCGGCCGCTATGCAAAGTGATGCT
Organism: Cupriavidus sp. 21MJTG02-4; assembly: GCF_057798975.1. Taxonomy (NCBI): domain Bacteria; kingdom Pseudomonadati; phylum Pseudomonadota; class Betaproteobacteria; order Burkholderiales; family Burkholderiaceae; genus Cupriavidus; species Cupriavidus sp. 21MJTG02-4. The sequence continues at coordinate 362,686 of NZ_JBYOJP010000002.1, forward strand.
TCTGAAACTACGGACCACGTCGACACGGGTGCCCTGCGCGGCACGCTGATGGTCCAGGGCACGACTTCCGACGCCGGCAAGAGCACGATCGTCGCGGGCCTGTGCCGCGTGCTGGCCCGCGCCGGCACGCGCGTGGTGCCCTTCAAGCCTCAGAACATGGCGCTGAACAGCGCCGTGACGGCCGACGGCGGCGAGATCGGCCGCGCCCAGGCGCTGCAGGCGCTGGCTGCGGGACTGGCCCCGCATACCGACATGAATCCGGTGCTGCTCAAGCCCAGCAGCGATACCGGCGCGCAAATCATCATCCACGGCCAGGCGCGGCTCGACCTCGATGCGCGCGCCTATCACGCGTACAAGCCCGAGGCGATGAAGGCCGTGCTGGCTTCGCACACGCGCTTGACGCAGGCCTATGACGTGGTCGTGGTGGAGGGCGCCGGCAGCCCGGCCGAGATCAACCTGCGTGACCGCGATATCGCCAACATGGGGTTTGCGGAGCGTGTCGATTGCCCGGTCGTGCTGGTGGCCGACATCGACCGCGGCGGTGTCTTCGCGCACCTGGTGGGCACGCTGGACTGCCTGTCGGAGAGCGAGCGCGCGCGCGTCACCGGCTTCATCATCAACCGCTTCCGCGGCGATATCGGCCTGCTGGAGCCCGGGCTGGACTGGCTGGAGGCGCGCACCGGCAAGCCGGTATTTGGCGTGCTGCCCTACCTGCACGGCCTGCATCTCGATGCGGAAGACGCCATCATCGGCACGCAGTCGGCCAAGCAGGGCGCATCCGAGACGCTGCTGCGCGTGATCGTGCCGGTGCTGCCGCGGATCTCGAACCATACCGATTTCGACGCACTGCGGGCCCACCCGCAAGTGGACCTGCGCTTCATCGGACCGGGCATGCCGGTGCCGGCCGCGGATCTCGTGATCCTGCCCGGCAGCAAGAGCGTGCGTGCCGACCTGGACTTCCTGCGTGCCAACGGCTGGGAGCCCGCGCTGCGGCGGCATCTGCGCTATGGCGGCAAGATGATCGGCATCTGCGGCGGCATGCAGATGCTGGGCCGGCAGATCCATGATCCCGCCGGGCATGAAGGCCCGGCCGGCAGCAGCGCGGGCTTTGGCTGGCTCGACTACGAGACGACGCTCGCGCCGCACAAGCAGCTGCGCCATGTCGGCGGCCGGCTGTCAGGCGCGCAGGCGGCAGTCAGCGGCTATGAGATCCATATGGGCGTGAGTACCGGCGCCGGGCTCGATCACCCGGCACTGTGGCTCGACGAGGGCGACGGCAAGGCGCGCCCCGATGGCGCCTGTTCCGAGGATGGCCAGGTGCTGGCGACCTACGTGCACGGCCTGTTCGACGAGCCGGCGGCTTGCCAGGCGCTGCTGCGCTGGGCCGGGCTGGACGGCGCGCAGGGCGTCGACCTGGCGGCCTTGCGCGAAGCGTCGATCGAGCGGCTGGCCGACAGCGTCGAGAGCCACCTCGACCTGCGCGCCATGTTCGCGCCGCTGCGCCGCTAGCGGTTGTTCGGCGGGGTAGCCAGGCCGCGGCGGGCTGCTGATACAATTGCGAATCTTTCCCATTTGCATCGCTGGGCCGGGGCAGGCACCCTACGCCATTTCCGCCAGCTTTCGCATTCCCTTCTGTCGCCCCATGGTCACTGGCCGCCTCCGCGTCGTCATCGTCAAGCTGCACCTGTATATCGGGCTGGTGTTCGGCCTGTTGTTTGTCCTCATGGGGCTCACGGGCACCACCATCGCGTGGCGCGACGAGCTGGATGCGTGGCTGAACCCTGACCTGCTCGTGGCATCCGCGCCAGTGCCGATGCCGGTGTCGCCCGATACGGTCCAGGCCGTCACCGAGCGGCTGTCCGTCCCCGGCTACGGCAGGCCCAACCTGCTGATGCTGCCGGTCGAGGAACATGGCGTCTTTGTTGCCTGGTATCCGGTCAAGGGGCCCGATGGCGCGGTGCCGGGGCGTTCGCGCCAGGTCATGATCGATCCGGTCACGCTGCAGGTGAAGGGCGAGCGCGTGTGGGGCGAGCCCGGCCTGACGCGCCAGCAGCTGCTGCCCACGCTGTTCCACCTGCATCGCTACCTGCTCAGCGGCGACACCGGCAAGACCATCACGGGCGTGGGCGGCATGATGCTGCTGATCACCGTGCTGCTTGGCATCGTGGCCTGGTGGCCGAAGCTGCGGCCGCGTTCGGTGCTGCAGGCGTTCCGGATCACCCATGGTGGCTCGTGGTCGCGCTTCAACTATTCGCTGCATCGTGCGGGCGGCATTTTTGCGGCACCGGTGCTGGCGGTCATCGCCTTCTCGGGCTGGTATCTGAACCTGCCGAAATGGGTCACGCCGATCGTGTCCAGCGTGATGACGGTGACGCCGCCGGCCAGGCACGTGTCGGCGCCGGCCGAGCCCGGCGCGCGGCCGCTGGATGCAGCCCGGATGATGGCAGCGGCCCAGGCGGAATACCCGCATGCCGCCGTCACGCGCATCAGCTTTCCGCGCAAGACCGGCGATGCCTACGAAGTCCGGCTGCGCCAGCCCGGAGAGGTGCGCCAGGACAGCGGCGCCACGCGCCTGTGGCTCGATGCCTATACGGGCCGGCGGCTCGGCGTGCGCGACCCCGCCGATGCGCCGGCCGGCGACACCTTCCTGAACTGGCTGTTCCCGCTGCATACCGGTGAGGCCTTCGGCATACCGGGCCGCATCTTCATTACCGTCTTCGGCCTGGCGCCACTGACGTTCGCCATCACGGGCGTGCTGATCTGGTGGAAGCGGCGGCGCGGGCATCAGCGCCACATGATCAAGGCCGGCCAGCGGGCGAGCATGCGCGGCACGGGCAAGGCCGGCGCCTGAAATGCAAAGAGCAAGCCCCGGGGGCTTGCTCTTTTTGTCTGGTGGGGCGGCGCGTCGCCGCCGGGCTCAGATTTCCAGATTGTCGATCAGCCGCGTAGCGCCGAGCTTGGCCGCCGTCAGCACCACCAGCGGCTCGCCGGCGGCGAATTCCTCGGGCGTCGGCGCCTGCAGGTTGCTGCGCTTGCGGATGGCCACGTAGTCGGGCTTCCAGCCGCGCTGCGCCAGGGTGTCGCACGCGTTGGCCTCGACGGTCGCCAGCGCGGTGGCCGCGCGGTCGCTGCCCAGCACGGTGTCGCGCACGTCATGCAGGGTGCGGTAAAGCATCGGCGCCTCGGCGCGCTCGGCTTCGGTCAGGTAGCGGTTGCGCGACGACAGCGCCAGGCCGTCCTCGGCGCGCACGGTTTCCGCCGGCACGATCTCGATCGGCAGCGCGAACTGCTGGACCATGCGGCGCACGATCATCAGCTGCTGGTAATCCTTCTTGCCGAACACCGCCACGCGCGGCTGCGCGCAGGTGAACAGCTTCATCACCACGGTGCAGACGCCCTTGAAGAAGCCCGGGCGGAACTCGCCTTCCAGGATGTCGCCGAGGTCGTGCGGCGGATCGATGCGGTACTCCTGCGGCTCCGGGTACATATCGCGCTCGGTCGGCGCGAACAGCACGTACACGCCTTCCTTTTGCAGCTTTTCGATGTCGTCCTGCAGCGTGCGCGGGTACTTGTCGAAGTCCTCGTTCGGTCCGAACTGCAGGCGGTTGACGAAGATGGACGCCACCACCGGGTCGCCGTGCTGGCGCGCCAGCCGCATCAGCGACAGGTGGCCTTCGTGCAGGTTGCCCATGGTGGGGACAAATGCGGCCCGGTTCTGCCCGCGCAACTGGTCACGCAGCTCGTGGATGGAGGAAATGACTTTCATGAACGTGGTGTGCTGTCGTGGTATGGGTGACCCTGGCGCCTTCTGGCGGGCGCCCCGACATGCCCGGCGCACCTTTTGCGGACGCTTCCCGGGTTGTCGGCGGATTGTAGAACATGTAGCCACGCGGCGGGCGCGGCGCGACGGGGAGGTCAGGCGGGGGTGTACGCCAATCGCACATAAATTGGCGCGAACGGCTCGGGCTGGGTGATCTCCACCAGGGACTCGCGCGCCAGTTCCAGCATGGCGATGAAGTTCACCACCACCACCGGCACGCCCTTGCCGGAGCGGATCGCATCTTCGAACAGCTCGGTGAACTCCATGAAGCGCGCATGCTGCAGCCGGCGCAGGATCTGGCTCATGTGCTCGCGCACCGACAATTCCTCGCGCGAGATCTTGTGGTGCTGGTTGAGCTTGGCGCGCTTGAGCACGTCGGCCCAGGCCGATTGCAGGTCGATGGTTTCCACGTCCGGAAACCGCGGCGCCAGGCTCTGCTCGATATAGACCTGCGAGCGCAGGAAGTCGCGGCCCAGCTGCGGCACGGTATCCAGGCGCTGCGCGGCCAGCTTCATCTGCTCGTATTCGAGCAGCCGGCGCACCAGCTCGGCGCGCGGATCCTCGGCATCCTCGTCGCTGTCGGCCTTCTTGACCGGCAGCAGCATGCGCGACTTGATCTCGATGAGCATGGCCGCCATCAGCAGGTACTCGGCCGCCAGCTCAAGGTTGGTCTTGCGGATCTGCTCGATGTACGACAGGTACTGCCGCGTGACCTGCGACATCGGGATGTCCAGGACGTTGAAGTTCTGCTTGCGGATCAGGTACAGCAGCAGGTCCAGCGGACCCTCGAACGCTTCCAGGAAGATCTCGAGCGCGTCCGGCGGGATGTAGAGGTCCTGCGGCAGCTTGAACAGCGGCTCGCCGTACAGGCGCGCGAACGCCATGCCGTCGACCACCTCGGCCGGGCTGCCCGATTGCGCAGGCGGCCCCGCAGGCAGTTCCACGGCAGGCTTCAGCTTGTCCTGATCGCTCTGGTTCATGGATGGCGCGCGGTAGCCGCGACGTCAGCGCGGATCAGTTGTCCAGCGAGTAGACGTAGGGCTTTTGCGTCACGCGCGAGGCTTCGGCGCGGGCGCGTTCCTCGAGGTCGATCGGTTCCTTGTCCCACAGCAGGGCGCGGCCTTCGCGCTGCTCGGCTTCGAGGGCGGGACGTTCCTGCTTGAGCGACTTCAGGAACTGGGTGATTTCCGATTCGTACATGGCCATGGTGGGATTTCTGGTAATGCGCCGCCAAGGCGGCATGAAAGGTACGGTGCGGCAGGATTTTACAGTATCCCGCCCCTGGAACGGTCCGTTCGCCGTTGGCGGCTTGCCGGCGCGTTGCGTTGTGGCGCCTCATGGTTACGGCCTTGGGCGGGGGTGTGGTCAAATACCGACTTCGTGTACTGCGCACACGCGCCATTCCCGCCCGTCGGAGCAACACCAGCGAATGAGGACCGAATCGGCCTGCATGGCGGCCACCCCTGACCGGAACACCGGGCCGGACGCGCGGCAGCGGATCCCCGCGTCCCTGCGGCGGCTGCTCCTGTCCGCGCTGGTAGCCGTGTGGCTGCTGCCGGCGCACGCCGCCTACAAAGTGGAGGTCGAGGCGCCCAAGCCCTTGCGCGAGATCCTGGAAAACCACCTCGACCTGTCCCGCTACAAGGACCGCACCGACCTGTCGCCGGATCAGTTCGCCTATATGGTGGAGACCGTGGGCGAGCAGGTGCGTCAGTTCGCCTCCACCGAAGGGTATTTCGATCCCGTCACCACCACGCGCCTGGAGGGCGAGGGCGACAAGCGCATCGTGCATGTGATGGTCGACCCCGGCGCGCGCACGCTGATCCGCAACGTCGATATCAAGGTGGAAGGGCCGGCGGCGACCCGTTCGCCCGAGCAGGTTGCCGAGGTGCAGAAGAAATGGGACCTGCCCGTCGGCAAGCCATTCCGGCAGGAAGACTGGGACAAGGCCAAGGAAGATGCACTGGTGACGCTGCAGAGCCGGAACTACTACGGGGCGCGGCTGGCCCAGTCCCAGGCGCGCATCGAACCGGATGAACTGCGCGCCGCATTGTCTGCAAGCTATGACAGCGGGCCGGCGTACCTGCTTGGGCCGTTGCACGTCAGCGGCACGCGCCGCTATCCCGAGCAGATCATCTACAACGTGAATCCGCTCAACGAAGGCGAGCCCTATCGCGTCGAGCGCTTGCTGGAACTGCAGCGTGCCATCCAGAACCAGCCCTATTTCTCGAACGTCCAGGTGGAACTGGTGCCGCCGGCCGGGCAGGTGACCAATCCGCCCGAGGGCGTGATCACCGCGCCGGTGGAGGTCAAGGTGCGCGAGTACCCCGAGCACCGGCTGAACAGCGGTGTCGGTTTCACAACCGATACCGGCGCGCAGGTGGAAGGCCGCTATTCCTATTACAACCTGTTCAACCGCGCCTGGGTGTTCGATTCGCAGGCCCGCATCGAACAGAAGCGCTCGTACCTGTTCGCCGAAACCGCCATGCCGCCGGACCGCAGCACGTTCCGCAACAGCCTGTACGGCAGCTATGAACGCACCATCGACCTGGAGAACACCGACACCACCAGCTGGCGCGCGGGCCTGAAGCGTTCGCGCTCGCGCGAGAAGTACGACATCACGATGTCGCTGGACTTCTACTACGACAACCTGCTGCCGCAGGGCCAGCCCGCGCAGATCAGCAAGGCGCTGGTGCCGGCCTTCGCGTGGACGCGGCGCGACGTGGACAACCCGGTCTTTCCGCGGCGCGGCAACGTGATCAGCACCCAGCTCGGCGTGGCGGCCAAGGGGTTGCTCAGCGATGCGACCTTCTTCCGCATGTACGGGCGCATCCGCCAGTACGTGCCGGTAGGCAACCGCGACCTGTTCATCGCGCGGCTGGAACTGGGCGCCAACCTCACCAGCGCCGATTCCAGCAAGATCCCGGCCACGCTGCGCTTCCGCGCGGGTGGTACCGATTCGGTGCGCGGGTACAGCTACCAGTCGATCGGCACGGCCAGCGGTTCCAGCGTGCTGCCGGCCAAGTACCTCGCCACGACGGGGCTCGAGTACCAGTACTGGTTCAAGCCCGACTGGGGCATGGCGGTGTTCTGGGACGCCGGCACGGCCGCCGACGCGCTCAACGACGTGAAGATCTTCAATGGCGTCGGTGTCGGCGCGCGCTGGCGCAGCCCGGTGGGGCCGGTGCAGCTCGATATCGGCTACGGCATCCAGAAGCAGCAATTCCGTCCGCACATCTCGCTCGGGGTGGCGTTCTGATGGCCCTGGTTGACATGCCTTCCGTACCGGGCCGCGGCGACGACGCGCCGCCGCCTGATCTGCCGCCGTCACGCCGCCGGCGTTTCGGGCGCGTGCTGGCGTGGATCGCCGCGGGCTTGCTGGCCTTGCTGGTCTTGCTGGCGGCCGCCGGCGTGCTGGCGCTGCGTTCCGAGGCCGGCACGCGGCACCTGTGGACGCTGGCCACGCGGCTGTCGGCCGGGATGCTGGCGGGCAACTATGAAGGCGGTACGCTGTTCCAGGGCTTGCGGCTGCGCGACGTGGTGTTCGCGAGCGGTGCCACGCACGTGACGGTCGACCGGATCGACAGCAGCTGGAACATGGCGTGGTCGCCGCGACGCTGGCACGTGGCGTGGCTGCGCATCGGCAAGGTGGAGGTGCAGCTCGGCCCCTCCACGCCGAGCACGACGCCGGCCACGATGCCGACGTCACTCGAACTGCCACTGGCCATTGATATCGACGTACTGACGATGGAGCGGCTGTCGCTGCGCTCCGGTCCGGCGGCCACGGCGCAGCCAATGATTTTCTCGGGGCTGGCCGGCGCGCTGCATTCCGACGGGCTGCGGCACCGCCTCAGTGTCGACCGTCTCGAGACACCGTATGGCAAGCTGGCCGCCAACGCGCAGATCGCGGCCCAGGCACCGTTCGCGCTGAACGTGCAGGCCTTGCTGGAGGCTAGCTGGCAAAAGGAGGACTTCACGGTCAGCGCCACCGCGCAGGGTTCCCTGGACGCGTTGCGCGCCGAGCTGGAGGCCAACGGGGAGCGCATCCGTGCGCGCGCCAGCGCCGACGTAACGCCCTACGGCAAGGTGCCATTCACGCACCTGCTGGTCGATGGCGAGCGCATCAACCCGCGGCTGTTCAGCCCGTCGGCGCCGCAGGCGAACCTGAGCGTCCATGCCGAACTGCGTCCCGTCGACGCCGCCGGGGCCCCTGCGAAGCTTCCGGCGCCAGCGTCGGGCTCCGCAGCGCCTGCCCCTGCGGCGGCACCGCTCACGGTCGCCGGCGACATCGTCGTGCGCAACCTGGAAGCGGGCCGCATCGATGCCGGCAGACTCCCGGTGCAGTCGGTGCAGGCCCACGTGCAGCTCAACGAGAAGGCGCAGGCCTTGCGCGATCTGCGCATCGCGCTGACGGGCAAGGCCGAGATCACGGGCAGCGGCTCGCTGCAGGACGGACGTGGGGCTTTTGACCTGGACGTGCATCGCCTCAATCCCGCCGCGCTGCACGGCTCGCTGAACGAAGCCAGTCTGTCCGGCCCGCTGGCCGTGCGCCTGGAGCCGGGCCGCCAGAGCGTGGCGCTGGATCTCAGTGGCGGCGAACTCAAGCTCTTTGCCGATGCCAGCATGGACGAGAACACGCTGACGCTGTCGGCGTTGCGCGCGACGCTGGGCGCGGGCACGCTCACGGCCGACGGCAAGCTCGGCCTGAAGGATCAGCAGGCGTTCGAGTTCAAGGGCAAGCTGGCGGCGTTTGATCCGGCGCGGCTGGCCAAGGTCGCCAGCGGCCGCATCAACGCGGACTTCAGCACGACCGGCACGCTGGCCAACGAAATTCGCGCCGCGGTGGATTTCACCGTGCGAGAGAGCGAGTACGCCGGCCTGCCGATGACCGGTGGGGGCAAGATCCGCGTGGCGGGCGAGCGGCTGCTGCCCAGCGAAGCCTCGCTCAGCATGGCGGGCAACCAGGTCGACTTGCGCGGCAGCTTTGGCGCGCGCGGCGACCGCCTGCATGTGGCCGTGGATGCGCCGCAGCTGGAGCGGCTGAAGTTCGGCGTGGCGGGCAAGCTCAAGCTCGATGCGGACGTGAGCGGGACGATCAAGCGGCCCGAGATGGTGGGCGACTACAGTGCGCAGGCGCTGACGTTCGGACCGCACAGCGTGGCGACGGCCAGCGGGCACGCCGAAGTGCGCGGCGGCCTCGACGGTACCCTGTCGGTCCAGCTCGCGGCGCGCGGCTACAAGGGGCCGCAGGCGAGCCTGAGCACGCTCGACGCCACGCTCAACGGCACGCAGGCCAGCCACGTTTTCGATGCCAGGGCTGCGGGCACGCTGCACCAGCGGCCGCTGCAGCTGGCGTTGTCGGGGCAGGGCGCGTGGAAGGGGCCGAAGGACGGCTGGCAAGGCACCATTCGCACATTGGAGGAACGCAGCACGGTCAACGTAAAGCTGGCCGCGCCGACACAGCTGATGGTGGCCGACCAGCGGCTTAAGCTTGGCGCCACACGCCTGCTGTTCGATCGTGCCGTGCTGCAGATCGACAGCCTGGACTGGGACCACGGCCGCATCCGCACGCAGGGCCATCTGGATGGCGTGCAGGTCGGCAATGTGCTGACGCTGGTCGAAACCGTGACAGGCGAAAAGCCGCCGCTGCGTTCGGACCTTGTGCTCGATGGCCGCTGGAACCTGACGCTCGCGGAAACCGCCGCGGGGTTTGCCGAGATCCGCCGCCGCAGCGGCGACGTGTCCGTCAATGCCGGGCGCGGCTTCACCACGCTGGGCCTGGGGGAGACCTCGCTGCGCGCGGACATCGCCGGCAATCGCATCACGCTGCGCGGCGGCACCGTGGCCGAGCGCATCGGCAAGATTGCCGTCGATGTGTCGGCAGGACTGGTGCCGGACCAGGGCTTGCTCAGCGTGGGGCCGGCGTCGACGCTGGGCGGCACGGTGCAGGTCGACGTGCCTCGTCTGAAGTCGCTGGAAGCGCTGAGCGGGCCGCAGTATGCCTTCGAAGGCAAGCTGGCGGCAGCGCTGCGGCTTTCCGGCAGCGTCGGCGCGCCGGTGCTCACGGGCACGGTCGATGGCGACAGTATTGCCCTGACGATGTATGACCTGGGCATTCGCCTGACCGACGGCATCGTGCGCATCGTGCTGGACCAGAACACGGTGGAGTTGAAGCAGGTCGAGTTCCGCGGCGGCGACGGCAAGGTCACCGCCACCGGCAACGTCAAGCTGGGCGAGGCCGATCCGAACCTGACGGCCAGGATCGTTGCCGACAAGCTGCAGTTGTTCGCGAGCCCTGAACGCACGCTGATCCTGTCGGGCAATGCGACCATCGGCAACGAGAACCGGCAAATGGCGATTCGCGGCAAGTTCCGCGTCGACCGCGGCCTGTTCGACCTGCCGAAGGCTGGCGCCCCGGTGCTCGGCGACGACGTCGTGGTGGTGCGCCGCAAGGATCAGCGCGAGCTGAAGACGGCAGCCACGCCGGCGCCGGAAGCCAAGCCCGCGAGCAAGTTCAGCCCGCTGATCGAGGTCGCCGTGGATCTCGGCAATGATTTCCGGTTCCGTGGCGCTGGTGCCGATCTCAAGCTGGCCGGGCAGATGACGGTGCTCAGCGAGCCGCTCTCGCCGATGAAGGCCACGGGCACCGTGCGCGTGACCGAGGGCACCTACGAGGCCTTCGGCCGCAAGCTGAACATCGAACGCGGTACCATCAACTTCAACGGCCCGATCGACAATCCGAACATGTACATCCGCGCGATGCGTCGCGGCCAGGAGGTCGAAGCCGGCGTGGAGGTGACCGGTACGGTGCGGCTGCCGCGCGTGCGGCTGGTGTCCGAGCCCAATGTGCCGGAGGAAGACAAGCTGTCATGGCTGATGTTCGGCTATGGTGCGGAAAGCGCCGCGGCGGGCCAGCAGAAGCAGCTCGGCGGTGCGGCTCTGGGTGGCGCCGCGCTCGGCATGCTTGGCGGCAAGGCGGGGAAGGGCGTCGTGCAGCATTTCGGGCTCGACGAATTCTCGATCGGTCCGTCCACCGCCGGCCTGAATGACCAGCAGGTGGTGAGCGTCGGCAAGGCCGTGACCGACAAGCTCGCGGTCGGTTACGAGCAGAGCCTGACGTCGGCGTCCAACGTGGTCAAGCTGACCTGGGCGTTTTCGCGGCGCTGGTCGCTGATCGCCAAGGGCGGATCCATCAACGGCCTGTCGGTCTTGTTCAACCGCCGCTTCGACAACTGGGGCGTCCTGTTCTCAGGGGCTTCGAATCGCAGCGGCACCAGAAGGAGCCAGGAGGATGGCAACACGGAATCCGATCTCGAAGGCGCGGCACAGGCCGCATCGGCTGCTGTCGCCGAGCCGGTCAAGCGTTGACCGTTACCCGCCAACTTATGCGTCGCCGCGACGCCTTGCCGCCATGGGACTGTTCGCTTCCTTGCTTGCGTTGTTTGGCTGCGACCAGCAGAAGGTCGATGAAGCCATGAAGAAGGCCGGCGATACCGCGCGTGCGACGTGGAACTCGGTCAAGCCGGACAGCGAACTGTTCAAGGGTATCGCGCCGGGGCAGTCCTCCGAGGCTGACGTGCTGCGCCAGGCCGGCAAGCCGGAGACCACGTGGGAGGAAGAGAACGGTGCGCGGCGGCTCGAATATCCGCGCGGACCGGAGGGCGCCACCACGTGGATGGTGACAATCGATGCCGATGGCAAGGTTGGACGCATCGAGCAGGTCCTGACCGCGGAGAATTTCGCGCGCGTGCGGCCCGGGATGAACCAGGACCAGGTCCGGCGCATGCTCGGCAAGCCGACCAAGGTCGAGAAGTTCGCGTTGAAGAAGGAAGAGGTATGGGGCTACCGGTGGTGGGAATCCTCGCAGGAGAAGGCCTTCTTCAATGTGCACTTCAATCCTGACGGCATGGTCACGACGACGTCGCGGAGCGACGATCCGTCCCGCATGGGCGGGGGGTGATTGGTCTGCTGCAAAAAGGTTCTTCGTTGAAATGCGGGGACGTGGCTTTTTGGCGGGGGAAGAGAAGAAGCGGAAGCACCAGCATCTGCGCCGTTGATGCCCCCGACCAACCGACTACTGAGCCGCGCAGCAGCCGAAGGCGATGATGCGATAGCGCGGGCAGTGTCGAGCCACGGACAGGTTCGGGGCTGGTTCAATCATTGTTGGAGAGCCTGCACACGGCCGCGCTCCACGCGGCAGGCAGCCGGGCAGTCTCTGAAGTTCATACCCGTACGAAATTCTTCGCACGCTACGATCAATATTCGCCCGTTAGGGCAAGTAAACGCGTTTTTTGGTTACTTTTTGTCGCTCGGACAAAAAGTGACTCGCAGGCTACGCCTGCGAAACAGCCGCGCTTGCCAAGAACGACGCCCGCAACTCGCCCGAACAAAAAAAACGGCAGCTGCCCGAAGGCGCCACCGTTTTGCCTTCCGCGAGACCAATCAGCCAATCAGCCAATCAGCCAATCAGCCAATCAGCCAATCCGCATTCCCGGCACCGCCCCACTGTGCGGTTCCAGGATGTAAAGCCCCGGATTGGCCTTCTCATCCGCCGCCGACGCGGCCAGCACCATCCCTTCCGACACGCCGAACTTCATCTTGCGCGGCGCCAGGTTGGCGACCACCACGGTCAGCTTGCCCACCAGCTGTTCCGGCGAGTAGGCCGACTGGATCCCCGAGAACACATTGCGCGTGCGGCCTTCGCCGAGGTCGAGCGTGAGCTGCAGCAGCTTGCTGGAGCCTTCCACCTTCTGGCATTCAACGATCTTCGCAACACGCAAATCGATCTTGGCAAAATCGTCGATCGTGATGGTGTCCGCGACCGGCTCGATCGATGCGGCCGATGCCGAAGCGGCCGGCGCCGCGGCCTGCAGCGATTCGCGGTTCGCGGCCAGCAGCGCGTCGACTTGCTTGGCATCGACACGGGTCATCAGGTGCTGGTACGGCTGCACCGGGCTCGCGGCCGACAGTTGTTTGTCGATGGCGCGCCAGTCGAGCGGCTCGACGTTGAGGAAGCGCTCGACGCCGGCGGCCATGGTCGGCACCACCGGCTTCAGGTAGATCGTCAACAGGCGGAAGGCTTCCAGCGACACCGAGCACGCGGCGTGCAGCGCCGCACGCTTGGCTTCGTCCTTGGCCAGTTCCCACGGCTTTTCCGTGTCGACGAAGGCATTGACGGCGGCGGTCAGCTCCATCACCAGGCGCAGCGCCTTGCTGTACTCGCGCGCTTCATACAGCTGGGCGACCTGCGGCGCGGCTTCGCGCAGCTGCTTGAGCAGCGGATGTGCCAGCGCGGCTTCGTCGACCTTGCCTTCGAAGCGCTTGACCAGGAAACCGGCCGCGCGGCTGGCGATGTTGACGTACTTGCCGATCAGGTCGCTGTTGACCCGGGCGATGAAGTCGTCCAGGTTCAGGTCCAGGTCTTCCATGCTCGCATTGAGCTTGGCGGCGAAGTAGTAGCGCAGCCACTCCGGGTTCATGCCCGTGTCGACATAGCTCTGCGCGGTGATGAAGGTGCCGCGCGACTTGCTCATCTTGGCGCCATCCACCGTCAGGAAGCCGTGCGCGAACACGTTGGTCGGCGTGCGGTAGCCCGAGAAGCGCAGCATGGCCGGCCAGAACAGCGTGTGGAAATACAGGATGTCCTTGCCGATGAAGTGGTATTGCTCGGCCGTGGAGTGCGGGCCGACCCAGGCGTCGAAGTCAATGCCCTTCTTCTCGGCCAGGTTCCTGAAGCTCGCGTAGTAGCCGATCGGCGCGTCCAGCCACACATAGAAGTACTTGCCCGGCGCGCCGGGGATCTCGAAGCCGAAGTAAGGCGCGTCGCGCGAGATGTCCCAGTCGGACAGGGTCGAGGCTTCGCCTTCGCTGCCCAGCCATTCCTGCATCTTGTTGGCGGCTTCGGGCTGCGCCAGGTCGGCCACCCACTCGCGCAGGAAGGTTTCGCAGCGCGGATCGGACAGCTTGAAGAAGAAGTGCGTCGACGACTTGCGTACCGGCGTGGCGCCGGACACCACCGAGTACGGGTTCTTCAGGTCGGTCGGCACGTAGGTGGTGCCGCACACTTCACAGGAGTCGCCGTACTGGTCCTTGGCGCCGCACTTCGGGCACTCGCCCTTGATGAAGCGGTCCGGCAGGAACATGTTCTTGACCGGGTCGAAGAACTGCTCGACCTCGCGCTCGGCGATCAGGTCGTCGGCCTTCAACGCCAGGTAGATCTTCTCGCACAGAGCGCGGTTTTCTTCCGCGTCGGTGCTGTAGTAGTTGTCGAACGACACCAGGAAGCTGTCGAAGTCGCGCTTGTGCTCGGTCCAGACGCGGTCGATCAGCTGCTTCGGCGTAATGCCTTCCTTTTCGGCCCGCAACATGACAGGCGTGCCGTGCGTGTCGTCGGCGCCGACGTAGTAGACCTCGTTGCCCATCATGCGCTGGAAGCGCACCCAGATGTCAGTCTGGATGTACTCCACCAGGTGGCCGATATGGATCTGGCCGTTGGCATATGGCAGGGCAGATGTAACGAGGATACGACGTGCGGTCATGGAAAAGAGCCGGTGGGGATGACGGGGAAGCGATCTGCGACGGCAGCCGCGGCGAGGCCGGGCGCCGGCTGCGAAAGGGCTATTCTAGCAAGCACCGCACGGCGCGACCGGTATTGCGCATGGTGAAACCGGCGGCGGTGGAGGGGTGATGCATGGTGCACTGGATGTATCGCGGCCAAAAAAAAGCGCCGGTCAGCGCCGGCGCAGCTTTCCACAACGGAAAAGGAGGAGAAATCAGGTACCGCCCGGGAGGTCAGCCACCCATCGCGAGCCAGCAACGGTGGCAAGCGGTACCTGTTTCTATGACTGGGTCATCCCTGAATTGGTTTCAAAAAAATTTCAACGCGGCGATTTTGTGCCCGTCCGGCCTCGGTGGCGTTGTCCGCCACGGGCTGGGTCTGGCCCCGGCCCTCGGCCGAGAGACGGGTGCGGGCGACCCCGCGGTCACCCAGGTAGCCCGCCACGCTCTGGGCGCGGCGCTGGGACAGTTGCATGTTGTATTGCGCGTTGCCGGTGCTGTCGGTATGGCCGACGACGTTGGCGCTGACGTCCTGGTGCTGCCCCAGCGTCTGGGCCACCTGGTCCAGCACCGAGCGGAACGACGGCTTGATGGTGGCGCTGTCGGTATCGAACGTGACCTGGCTCGGGATATTGACCTTGAGCGAGCCGTCCGGCTGTTCGGTGATCTGCGTCCCGGTGCCGGCCGTGTCCTTGTTCAGCTTGCCGCGGATGGCGTTCCAGTTGTAGCCGGCAGTACCGCCGAGCGCGCCGCCCACTGCCGCGCCGACCAGCGTGCCAGTGGTATTGCCGCCAATCAGGTTGCCCAGGCCAGCGCCTACCGCAGCGCCCACGCCGGTCCCGACGGCCGTGTGGGTCTGTTGTTCGGTGGCGCAGCCGGCGGCCAGAACCGTGACCGCGGCGAGCGAGATGGTGGCGAACTTGAATTTCATGCTTTCTCCTTCTGAATGTTCCCGTAGAAGTATTTTGGATTGCTGCAACGAGGATGGTAACGCTGATAGTAACGCCCGGCGCACCCACCGTGCCCCCGCGCCGATCCGGACGCGCAGGGCGGGGCCTCGTGCAAACACTGCGGCACTACAATATGGATATGGCGGCGCGCGCACAAGTGCAAGCTTGTGAGATTTGTAAATGTCTGTAATCCCACAAAGCCCGAAAGGGCTTGGGCGCCGATTCGCGGTCCTGATGGCCGCTGCTGCATACTTTGATACATTAGTTCGTCCCCACCCCTCACCATCACAGCGGAGTTTGTCTTGAGCCTCAGCACTGAACAGGTCACGGAAGTCCTGCGTACGGTCATCGACCCCAACACGGGCAAGGACCTGGTGTCCACCCGCTCGGCCAGGAATATCCGCGTCGACGGCGGCGACGTGTCGCTGGAGGTGGAACTGGGCTACCCGGGCAAGAGCCAGGTCGAGCCGATCCGCAAGCTGGTGGTGGCTGCCGTGCGGCAGCTCCCCGGCGTCAGCAATGTGAGCGTCAGCGTCAGCATGAAGATCGTCGCGCATGCGGTGCAGCGCGGCGTCAAGCTGCTGACCGGCGTGAAGAACGTGATCGCCGTGGCCTCGGGCAAGGGCGGTGTCGGCAAATCGACCACGGCGGTCAACCTGGCGCTGGCCCTGTCCGCCGAAGGCGCGCGCGTAGGCATGCTAGATGCCGACATCTACGGTCCCAGCCTGCCGATGATGCTTGGCATCGACGGCCGCCCGGAGTCCTCCGACGGCCAGACCATGGAGCCGCTCGAAGGCCACGGCCTGCAGGCCAACTCGATCGGCTTCCTGATCGAACAGGACAACCCGATGGTATGGCGCGGCCCGATGGTCACGTCGGCGCTGGAACAGCTGCTGCGCCAGACCAACTGGCATGACCTGGATTACCTGATCGTCGACATGCCCCCCGGCACTGGCGACATCCAGCTCACGCTGTCGCAGAAGGTGCCCGTTACCGGCGCGGTGATCGTGACCACGCCGCAGGACATCGCGCTGCTGGACGCCAAGAAGGGCCTCAAGATGTTCGAGAAGGTGGGCATTCCGATCCTGGGCATCGTCGAGAACATGGCGGTGTACTGCTGCCCGAACTGCGGCCATGTCGAACATATCTTTGGCCAGGGTGGCGGCGAGAAGATGTGTGCCGACTACGGCGTGGACCTGCTTGGCAGCCTGCCGCTGAACCTGTCGATCCGCGAGCAGGCCGATTCGGGCCGCCCCACGGTGGTGGCCGATCCCGACAGCCCGGTGGCGGAGCTGTATCGCGGCATCGCGCGCAAGGTGGCCATCAAGGTGGCCGACAAGGCGCGCGACATGACCAGCAAGTTTCCCAGCATCGTCGTGCAGAACACCTGAGGCCAACACCATGGACATGCCCGCGCCGCAAGCCCGCCCCGCCGTCACCATGGCGGTAGTCATGCGAAGGGTGGCGCTGGCAAGTCGCTGGCAGTCCTGGAAATGGGAGCTGGAAGCGGTCTGGCCCGACCTGGGCGAGTTCGGCGCCGTGCCCATGTGCCTGGAACAGGACCAGCACGGCGCGCGCTGGCTCTATCCCGGTTTCGAGGTCGCGCTGTTCCATGACCAGGGCGAAGGCTATTATCTCAACCTGACCTCGACGCAGCCCTGCTGGTTCGTGCACTGGCGCATGCAGGAAGAGGTTCCCGCAGACGAGGCACGGCCCGTGCCCGTCACCGTGTCACTGTCCTACAACGAAGCGGGGCGCTGGCTCGATGCCGGCGAAACCGTGGAGAACGTGCCGCTTGCCCCCGACCAGCGCGAATGGCTGCAGGCTTACGTCGACCAGAACTACCGTCCCGAACCGAAGCAGCGTCGCCGGCCCGAGTCGTTCAAGGCGCCGGAGGATCGCGCGCGTTACTGACCGCTGCCGGCCATGAGCGAATCGTCCTTCCTGTCACGCTGGTCGCGCCGCAAGGCCGCGGCGCGGGAGGGCGCTTCCGTGCCGGACGAGCCGCCGGTCGCCGAACCGGTTCAGCCCGAGCCGCTGCCCGCTGCCGAAGCTCAGGCCCCTGCAACGCCCACCGAAGCGCCAGTGGATCTCCCCACCATGGCGGATGTGGCGCTGCTGCGACCCGGCGACAACATTGCTCGCTTTGTCGCGCGCGGCGTGGACGAGGGCGTCAAGCGTGCCGCGCTCAAGACCTTGTTTGCCGATCCGCACTTCAATGTGATGGATGGCCTCGACACCTATATCGACGACTACGGCAAGCCTGACCCGATTCCGCCCGATGTGCTGCGGCGCCTGACCCAGTCCAGGACGCTGGGATTGTTCGATGACGAGGAAGCCGCGGAAGCCCCGCAAGCGGCAGGGTTCGCGGCGTTGCCGGAATCCGCAGCAGCGTCCGTCGCGGCCTTGCCGGAAAAGGAACCGAACCATGCCGATGTTCCCACGCCATCGGTCGAGTCCAAAGCACCAGACCCGGACAAACACGCGTAGCTGCCCGCATACGCCCGGCCTACAATAGGTCTCCCACAATTCCCGGCCTGCAGACCCTCGCAAGAAAGGGTGCCCGGGCCGGTCAGCCGCATTCGCCATGCCGACGCTGATCTGCAATTGCAATGACACCATGCCGCTTGACGGAGCGGCGCTGTCCCAGGCCAACGGTGCCAACGGTGAGCCGCTGAAGGTTCACCGGCTGCTGTGCCGCAGGGAGATCGGCGCTTTCACCGCCGCGCTCGACGGCACCGATGATGTGATCGTCGCCTGCACGCAGGAGCGGCACCTGTTCGCCGAAGTCGCGGCCCAGTCCGCGCGCGGCACCGATGGCCGTGCCATGGTGGCCGCGCCCGTGCGCTTCGTGAATATCCGCGAGACTGGCGGCTGGTCCCAGGGCGCCAGGCGCGACCCGAAAACCGCCAACGCGAAGATCGCCGCCTTGCTGGCCGTGGCCGCCTTGCCCGAGCCGGATCCCGTGCCGGTGGTGGACTACCGCTCCGAAGGCGCCGTGCTCGTGATGGGTCCCGCCGACCGCGCCTTGCCGTGGGCCGGGCGTCTCGCGGCCATGGCGCTCGAAGTCACCGTGCTGCTGCCGTCCGGTGCAACACCCCACAGCCGCGTGGAGCCCGGTATCGCGCCCGCGGATCGCGCCTACCCCGTCCACAGTGGCACGCTGAAGACCCTGGCCGGCTGGCTCGGCGCCTTTGCGGCCACCTGGGAGACCGGTGCGGGGCGCGCGAATCCCATCGATCTCGATCTCTGCACGCGGTGCAATGCCTGCATCGAAGCCTGCCCCGAACAGGCGATCGACTTCAGCTACCAGATCGACCTGGACCGTTGCCGCGCGCACCGCGATTGCGTGCGGGCATGCGGCGCGGCGGCCGCGATCGACTTCGACCGGCCGCCGGCGATCAGCGAGGGCCGCTTCGACCTCGTCTTCGATCTCAACGATGCGCCGGCCTTCACGATGCACGAGCCGCCGCAAGGCTACCTGCATGCCGGCGCGGATGCGCTGCGCCAGCAGCAACAGGCGCTGGCGCTGACGCAACTGGTCGGCGAATTCGAGAAGCCCAAGTTCTTCCGCTACAAGGAGAGCCTCTGCGCCCACGGCCGCAACCAGACCACCGGCTGCACCGCGTGCATCGACATCTGCTCGACGCAGGCCATCCGCTCGCAATGGCATGACGGCAAGGGCCGTATCGAAGTCACGCCCAATCTCTGCATGGGCTGCGGCGCATGTACCACGGTCTGCCCGAGCGGCGCGATCAGCTATGCGTACCCGGGGCCGGAGATGCTGGGCACGCGCTTGCGCACGCTGCTGTCGGCCTACCGGGCGGCGCGCGGGCGCGATGCCGTGGTGTTGCTGCACGGGGAAGCGACCGGCACGCCGGCCATCCTGGCGCTGGGGCGTGCCGCGCGCGCCGGGCGGGCGCAAGGCGTGCCGCCGAATGTGATGCCGGTGCAGGTGTTTCATCCGGCTTCGGCAGGGCTGGAACTCTGGCTCGCGGCGCTGTGCTGGGGCGCGGCGCGCGTGGCGGTGCTGCTGACCGGCGACGAGGCGCCGCAGTACCGCACCGCTTTGATCGGGCAGATCGATGTCGCGCGGTCGCTGCTGGCCGGGCTCGGCTACGACGGCGAGGCCGTGTCGCTGGTCGAGGCGAACGATGCGGCGTCGCTGGACCAGGGGCTCGCCGCGCTGCGCCCCGCGCTGCAAGCGTTGCCGCCCGCGCCATTCGGTCCCGTGGCCGCCAAGCGCGAGATGCTCGAGTTCGCGCTCGACCACCTCGTGCGGCACGCGCCGGCTCCGGCGGACATCGTGCCGCTACCTTCAGCAGCACCGTTCGGGGCGGTGGCGGTCGACACGGCGGCTTGCACGCTTTGCATGGCCTGCGTCGGCGCGTGCCCGACCCAGGCCCTGCGCGACAACCCGGAGCGCCCGGTGCTTGGCTTCCTGGAGCGCAACTGCGTGCAGTGCGGCCTGTGCGAGAAGACCTGCCCGGAGGACGCGATCACGCTCGTGCCGCGCCTGCTGACCGGCGATGCCGCGCGGCGCGCCGTGACGCTCAATGAATCGCAGCCGTTCCATTGCGTGCGCTGCGCCAAGCCGTTCGGCACCGCGCAGATGGTGGAGTCGATGCTGGTGCGCCTGGCCGGACACCCGGCCTTTGCCGGCGCGGCCGCCGAGCGCCTCAAGATGTGCCCCGATTGCCGGGTAGTCGACATGATGGAGCGCGACCCGGGGGCGATCAGCGGCGCCACGCTCCGGTAAGCGTTTCCGCCCAGACAAAAAACATCACGACATGACAGATTTCCAGCCGATCCAGCTGACCGCCGCGCCCGAAGACGATACCGAGGACATTGCCCGCGCCGATTTGTATGGCCTGCTGGCTACGCTGTTCTATCGCGCGCCGGACGCGGCGCTGCTCCATCACATTGCCGCCAACCGCGCGCCGGACGAGAGTTCGGGCACGATACTCGGCCGGGCGTGGAATGCGTTGTGCGATGCGGCATCGAGCACCAGCGAGGCCGAGGCCGCCGACGAGTACCGTGAACTGTTCCTCGGCGTGGGGCGCCAGGAGGTCTTCCTGTACGGCTCCTTTTACCTCACCGGCTTCCTGAACGAGCGCCCGCTGGTGGTCCTGCGTGACGACCTGGCCCGCTATGGGCTGGTCCGGCACGACAATGTCAGCGAAACCGAGGACCACGTCGCCGCGCTGTGCGAGGTGATGCGCTTCCTCGTGGCGGGCGATGATGTCGCCGTGTCCAACCTCGGCGAACAACAGCGCTTCTACGCGCAGCACCTGCAGCCGTGGATCGGGAAATTGTGCGATGCACTAAGCGGCCATCCGAAAGCGCGCTTCTATCGCAGCGTTGCCGGATTGATGCAGGCCTTCGCAGATGTCGAGGCCATGGCGCTCGAAATGCATTGATCGCATTGTCTTCGGTAATAGGGATTAACCCGGTAACTCCATGGTTTTTCAGCGATGTTGCACCTAGAATATGCATAACAACGCATAACGGCTGAATCATCGGCATGCCCGTGCCGAACCGAGGAGTGCCTCACATGAAAGAGACGCAACCCAGGGTCGCGCGCCGCAGTTTTCTTGCGGGCGCTGGAGTTGTCGCTGCCGCCGCCGGCGCAGCGTCGCTGACCGCGCGGGGTCCGGCCGTGCCGGTCCAGAGCGCGGCCATCCCGGAGCCCACCGACGTGCCGTCGGACCAAGCGGGCTACCGGGTGTCCGAGCACATTCGCAAGTACTACCGCACCACGCTGGTGTGAGCACGCGGGCGGGCCGGGCCATCCGGCACCGCCAGTTGGCATTTGCTGCTTTCCTCTGTTGAGGTGAGACATGATCTTGACCCGCAAGCGCGCGGCGCAGGGCACATCTACCCGGCTGGCTGACAGCCTCGCACAAACGAATACGCCGGCAGTAACAGGCCGGCTTTCGACTCGGCTTGCAGCAGGCCTGGCCGGTGCCATGCCGACCATGGACCGGCGCAGTTTTCTCAAGCGCTCCGGCATTGGTGTCGGGGCCGGACTGGCGGCCTCGCAACTGACGCTGCTGCGCAAGGCCGATGCCGCGGACGACAAGACCGTCGCCGCTGCGCAAGGCAAGGGCGGCATCGTGGTGAGGCGCACCGTGTGCGGCCACTGCTCGGTAGGCTGCGCGGTCGATGCCGTGGTGCAGAACGGCGTTTGGGTGCGGCAGGAACCGGTGTTCGACTCGCCCATCAATATGGGCGCGCACTGCGCCAAGGGCGCCGCGCTGCGCGAGCACGGCCATGGCGAATATCGCCTGAAGTACCCGATGAAGCTGGTCAACGGCAAGTACCAGCGCATCGGCTGGGACCAGGCGCTCGACGAGATCACCGCGAAGATGAAGGAGATCCGCCAGCAGACCGGACCGGATTCCATGTTCTTCATCGGCTCTTCCAAGCACAGCAACGAGCAGTCCTACCTTTTGCGCAAATGGGTGTCTTTCTTCGGCACCAACAACACCGACCACCAGGCGCGCATCTGCCACTCCACCACCGTGGCGGGCGTGGCGAACACCTGGGGCTACGGGGCGATGACGAACTCGTACAACGATATGCAGAACTCGAAAGCGGCTCTGTATATCGGCTCCAACGCGGCCGAGGCGCACCCGGTATCGATGCTGCACCTGCTGCATGCGAAGGAAAATGGTTGCAAGGTGATTGTGGTGGACCCGCGCTTCACGCGCACGGCCGCGAAGGCCGACCACTACGTGCGCATCCGCTCGGGCACGGACATCGCCTTCCTGTTCGGGGTGCTGTACCACGTCTTCCAGAATGGATGGGACGACCCGAAGTTCGTGCACGACCGCGTCTACGGCATGGACAAGGTCAAGGAAGATATCCTGGCCAAGTGGTCGCCGGACAAGGTCGAGGAAGTCTGCGGCGTGCCCGAGGCGCAGGTGAAGATGGTCGCCGAGATCATGGCGAAGAACCGGCCCAGCACGCTGGTCTGGTGCATGGGCCAGACCCAGCACTCGATCGGCAACGCCATCGTGCGCGCGTCGTGCATCGTGCAGCTTGCGCTTGGCAATATTGGCGTCTCCGGTGGCGGCGCCAACATCTTCCGCGGCCATGACAACGTGCAGGGCGCCACCGACGTCGGCCCCAATCCGGATTCGCTGCCTGGCTACTATGGCCTCGCCACGGGCGCGTGGAAGCACTATGCGGCGGTGTGGAACGTCGATTATGAATGGATCAAGAAGCAGTTCGTCTCGCAGGCGATGATGGAGAAGTCCGGCTCGACCGTGTCGCGCTGGATCGACCTGGTCACCGAGAAGAACGAACTGCTCGACCAGGACAACAACGTACGCGGCGTGTTCTTCTGGGGCCATGCGCCGAACTCGCAGACGCGCGGCCTGGAAATGAAGAAGGCGATGGACAAGCTCGACCTGCTGGTGGTGGTCGACCCGTATCCGTCCGCCACCGCGGCCATGGCCAACATGCCGGGCGCGGAAGGCGAAAAGGTCAACCCGAATCGCGCGGTCTACCTGCTGCCGGCCTGCACGCAGTTCGAGACCTCGGGTTCGTGCACGGCGTCCAACCGTTCGCTGCAATGGCGCGACAAGGTGATCGAGCCGCTGTTCGAATCGATGCCCGACCACACCATCATGCAGGCCTTCGCGGACAAGCTCGGCTTTGGCAAGGAGCTGTCGAAGAACTACAAGATGATCGAGGTGAAGCGCGCCGGCCGCACGTGGATGGAGCCGGAGATCGAGTCGATCCTGCGCGAAATCAACCGCAGCAACTGGACCATCGGCTACACCGGCCAGTCGCCGGAACGCCTCAAGGCGCATATGCGCAATATGCAGATGTTCGACGTAAAGACGTTGCTCTGCAAAGGCGGCAAGGATGCCGAGACCGGCTATGACCTGACCGGCGACTACTTTGGCCTGCCGTGGCCGTGCTACGGCAACCCGGAACTCAAGCATCCGGGCTCGCCCAACCTGTACGACACCAGCAAGCACGTGATGGAAGGCGGCGGCAATTTCCGCGCGAACTTCGGCGTGGAGCGCGATGGCGTCAACCTGCTGGCCGAGGACGGTTCGTACTCGAAGGGGGCCGAGATCACGACGGGCTATCCCGAGTTTGATCACGTGCTCCTCAAGAAGCTGGGCTGGTGGGACGACCTGACGGACGCCGAGAAGAAAGCCGCCGAAGGCAAGAACTGGAAGACCGATCTGTCGGGCGGCATCCAGCGCGTGGTGCTCAAGGTGCATGGCTGCCATCCGTTCGGCAACGCCAAGGCGCGTGCCGTGGTGTGGAACTTCCCTGACCCGATCCCGCAGCACCGCGAGCCGTTGTACTCGACGCGGCCCGACATGGTCGCGAAGTACCCGACCCACGACGACAAGATGGCGTTCTGGCGCCTGCCCACGCTGTACAAGACCGTGCAGCAGCGCAACGTCGAGAACAAGGTCTACGAGAAGTTCCCGATCATCCTGACTTCGGGCCGCCTGGTGGAATACGAGGGCGGCGGCGAGGAAACCCGGTCGAACCCGTGGCTGGCCGAACTGCAGCAGGAGAACTTCGTCGAGATCAATCCGGCCGCCGCGTCCCAGCGCGGCATCCGCAATGGCGACTTCTGCTGGGTCAGGACGCCTACCGGCGCCGCCCTCAAGGTGCGCGCGCTCGTGACGGAACGCGTCGGCCCGGACACCGCGTTTATCCCGTTCCATTTCTCGGGCTGGTGGCAGGGCAAGGACCTCAAGACGTACTACCCGGATGGCGCCATGCCGATCGTGCGTGGCGAGGCCGTCAACACGGGTACGACGTACGGGTACGACTCGGTGACGATGATGCAGGAAACCAAGACCACCATTTGCCAGATCGAACGCTTTGCATAAGGGCAGGATGAAACCATGGCACGCATGAAATTTATCTGTGACGCCGAACGCTGCATCGAGTGCAACAGCTGCGTCACTGCCTGCAAGAACGAGAACGAGGTGCCATGGGGCGTCAACCGGCGCCGCGTGGTCACCATCAACGACGGCATGGTCGGCGCGGAGAAGTCGATCTCCGTGGCCTGCATGCACTGCTCGGATGCGCCGTGCATGGCGGTCTGCCCGGTCGACTGCTTCTACCGCACCGAGGACGGCGTGGTGCTGCACGACAAGGACGTCTGCATCGGCTGCGGCTACTGCTCGTACGCGTGCCCGTTCGGCGCGCCGCAGTTTCCATCCACCGGTACCTTCGGCGTGCGCGGCAAGATGGACAAGTGCACCTTCTGCGCGGGCGGTCCCGAGAAGAACGGCTCCGAGGCGGAATTCGAGAAGTACGGCCGCAACCGGCTGGCCGAGGGCAAGCTGCCGCTGTGCGCGGAAATGTGCTCGACCAAGGCGCTGCTGGGCGGCGACGGCGACGTGATCGCCGACATCCTGCGCAACCGCGTGATCAAGCGCGGCAAGGGCGGCGATGTGTGGGGCTGGGGCACCGCATACGGGAATCGTGGCGGCGCCCAGCAGGCGCCCGCTGCACCGGCGGCACCTGCCGCACCGGCCAACCCTGCTCCTGCCAGCGGCAACGGAGGGCAACCATCATGACGCGCATTCCGATGGCGGCCATGCTGGCCGTGGCCGGCTTGCTGCTCGCGGGCTGTGGCGAGAAGCCGCAGACCACGACGGCCTCGCACAAGAAGTCGGATGCGGTCGCCTACCAGGGCGCGCCGGACGACCCGTTCGTCGTCAAGGGCTGGACCGCCGGTGACAAGACCAGCTGGACCAACCAGATCCGCCAGCGCAACCAGCTGCAGAACGAATACAACCGTACGCCATGACTGCACCGCAGGCAGGGCGGGGTGACGACCCGAAGGAGCGCATATGAGGCCCACGCAGAATATGTGCGGCTGGCGTGCCTGGCTTGCCGCAGGCGCCCTGGCCATGTTGACGTTCGCCAGCGGTGGTGCTGCCGCGCAGGCGCCGGCCTCGGCGCCGCAAGCCGCCCAGGCCCCGCAGATTCAGCCCACGCAAGCAGCTGACGCGAACAACCCGGCCACGCATCCGGTGCAGCCGTATGCCGGCATTGCCTCGGAGAACATCTTCAACGTGCCGCGCCGCGACATCGCCAATGAGGCCCGGTCGCAGAAGGAGCGGGCGCTGACGCAGCCCGGCAACAATGCGCCGGTCTGGCGCGAGGTCAATTCCGACCAGGCCCACTACAGCAGCCTGCCGTACAAGGAGGCCGGCGTGCTGATCCAGCGAACGGGGCAGCAGTGGCGGCTGTTCCGCAATGGCGTGATCACGGTGTGGGGCGGCTGGCTGCTGGTCGTGGTGCCGCTGGCGATCCTCGGCTTCTTCCTCTGGCGCGGCGCGATCCCGCTGCGCGAGCCGCGCACCGGACGCATGATCGAACGCTTTACGCCGTTCGAGCGCATCGTCCACTGGACCATGGCGATCGCGTTCGTGCTGCTCGCGGTCTCGGGCATCGTGATGCTGTTCGGCAAGCATTTCCTGCTGCCGTTGATGGGCCATACGCTGTTCGGCTGGCTCACCTACCTGCTGAAGAACATCCATAACCTGGCCGGCCCGGTGTTCACGCTGTCGATCATCGTCGCCTTCGTGATCTTCGTGCGCAGCAACCTGCCCAGCCGCGACGACCTGCACTGGCTGACCAGCCTCGGTGGCCTGGCAAGCGGCAAGCATGTGCCGAGCGGCCGCTTCAATGCCGGCGAGAAGATGTGGTTCTGGGCGGGCCTGGTGATCTTCGGCCTGATCCTGTCCGCATCCGGCTGGGTGCTCGACATGATCGTGCCCGGGCTCGAGTACTACCGCGCCACCATGCAGATCGCCAACGTGATCCACGGGATCGCCGCGGTGCTGATGATCGCGATGTCGCTTGGCCATATCTACATGGGCACCATCGGCATGGAAGGCGCCTACCGTGCCATGCGCGACGGCTGGGTCGACGAGGCCTGGGCCAAGGAGCATCACGAGCACTGGTATGACGACATCAAGGCCGGCAAGATCCCGGTCCAGCGCTCGGCGACGCCGGAGCCCAAGGCGGCGCGCCGGCGCAATCCCGGCGAAGCTTGAGGCACCGGCATGGCACCCTTTCACCGGATACTGATCATGAGACGCATGCTGATGCTGATTGCCCTGGCCGCCGGCGTCATGGGTACCCAGGGCGCGCTGGCCAAGCTGCCGCCGCCGACCGATGCGCAGCAGGCCAAGGCCGCAGAGACGAAGGCGCGTACGGCCTGGGCCGACAAGGTTGCGGCGTTCCAGCTGTGCAAGTCGCAGGACAGGATCGCGGCGCGCTACTACGGCGACATGAAAGCCCGCGGCAATGCCACGCACGATCCCGTGCAGACCGCCGCCTGTGCCGATCCCGGGCCGTACGTCGCGCCCCAGGCGCCAGCCGCCGCAGCGGCAGTACAATCGACCGCAAAGGCGCCTTAACCCTGGCCCCATCGCTAGAAAGCCGGCGTGGGGCAAACCTGAGCAGCCCGACTTCGCCACCCATGCCCCTGCGTCCCGAACTCACCCACGCGGCCGTTCCCCTGATCGAAGAAGTGGAGGTCGTCGATGAACTGGGGCGTGCCCGCCCGGCTTACCTGCCCGGCGAGCGCCCGCTCACGGTCTATCTCGACAAGCGCGAACTGGTCACGCTGATGACGCTGGGCGGGGCGCCCGAACACCTGGTGCTCGGCTACCTGCGCAACCAGCGTCTGGTCGAATCGATCGAGGACATCGCCGCCGTGCAGGTGGACTGGGAAACCGAGTCGGCGGCCGTGACCACCCGGACGGGCATCGACCGCATCGAGGAACGCACCGCGCGCCGCGTGGTCACCACGGGCTGCGGGCAGGGCACGGTGTTCGGCTCGCTGCTCGACGAGATCGACAATGTCCGGCTGCCTGCTGGGGCCACGCTGGACCAGGACACCTTGTACGGCATCATCGACACCATTCGCCTGCAGCAGTCGGTGTACAAGCAGGCGGGCTCGGTGCATGGCTGCGCGCTGTTCCGCGGCCGCGAGCTGCTGATGTTCGTGGAGGACGTGGGCCGCCATAACGCGGTCGATGCGATCGCGGGACGCATGTGGCTGGAGGACATGCGTGGCGACGACAAGGTCTTCTACACCACCGGGCGCCTGACCTCTGAAATGGTGATCAAGGGCGCGCAGATGGGCATCCCGTTCCTGCTGTCGCGCTCGGGCGTGACGCAGATGGGCTACCAGATGGCGCAGCGGGTCAACCTGACACTGTTCGCAAGGTGTACGGGCAAGCATTTCCTGCTCTACACGGGGAACGAACGCTTCCATCATCGGTTGCCTGAGGAAGTTGTTGCGTAGGCAGCACTTCAATTGAGCGGCGCGCGGTCGGATTGGTTGTACAATTCGGCGCACTCTGCCTAAGCGTTTACCCTCCCGACTCTATGAGCATCAAATCCGACAAGTGGATCCGCCGCATGGCGGAACAGCACGGCATGATCGAGCCGTTCGAACCCGGCCAGGTGCGGGAGGCAGACGGGCGCAAGATCGTGTCTTACGGCACGTCGAGCTACGGCTACGACATCCGCTGCGCCGACGAATTCAAGATCTTCACCAATATCAACAGCACCATCGTCGACCCGAAGAACTTCGACGAGAAGTCGTTCGTGGATTTCAAGGGCGACGTCTGCATCATCCCGCCGAACTCGTTCGCGCTGGCGCGCACGATGGAGTACTTCCGCATTCCGCGCAGCGTGCTGACCATCTGCCTGGGCAAGAGCACCTATGCGCGCTGCGGCATCATCGTCAACGTGACGCCGTTCGAGCCCGAGTGGGAAGGCTATGTGACGCTGGAGTTCTCCAACACCACGCCGCTGCCCGCCAAGATCTACGCCGGCGAAGGTTGCGCCCAGGTGCTGTTCTTTGAAAGCGACGAAGTCTGCGAGACCTCGTACGCCGACCGGGGCGGCAAGTACCAGGGCCAGCACGGCGTCACACTGCCGAAGACCTGAGCGCATTACAATGCCGGCGTTTGCCGGAACGGACGGCCCGCGATCGATCGACGCGCGGGCGCCAAGACCTGACGTGAGAGCCACATGCCGCCGTCGCAGGGGAACCCCTGCCGGCCATGTGGCTCAGTCCTTTATGTCCTGCTTTCCCATCAAGGATGCCCGATGAAATTCCGCTTCCCCGTCATCATCATTGACGAAGACTTCCGCTCCGAGAACATCTCCGGCTCGGGCATCCGCGCGCTGGCCGAAGCGATCGAGAAAGAAGGCATGGAGGTCATGGGCCTGACCAGCTACGGCGACCTGACCTCGTTCGCGCAGCAGTCGAGCCGCGCTTCGACCTTTATCGTGTCGATCGACGACGACGAGTTCGTGACCGCCGATGACCGCCCCGAAGCGGCCGCCATCGAGAAGCTGCGCGCGTTCGTCAACGAAGTGCGCCGCCGCAACACCGACCTGCCGATTTTCCTGTACGGCGAGACCCGCACCTCGCGCCATATCCCGAACGATATCCTGCGCGAGCTGCACGGCTTCATCCACATGTTCGAGGACACCCCCGAATTCGTGGCGCGCCACATCATCCGCGAAGCCAAGGTCTACCTCGACACGCTGGCGCCGCCGTTCTTCAAGGCGCTGATCGACTATGCGCAGGATTCGTCGTACTCGTGGCACTGCCCGGGCCACTCGGGTGGCGTGGCATTCCTGAAGAGCCCGGTCGGCCAGGTGTTCCACCAGTTCTTCGGCGAGAACATGCTGCGCGCCGACGTCTGCAATGCGGTCGATGAACTTGGCCAACTGCTGGACCACACCGGCCCCGTGGCGGCGTCCGAGCGCAATGCCGCGCGCATCTTCAACTCGGACCACATGTACTTCGTGACCAACGGCACGTCGACGTCGAACAAGATGGTGTGGCACGCCAACGTGGCGCCGGGCGATATCGTGGTGGTGGACCGCAACTGCCACAAGTCGATCCTGCACGCGATCATGATGACGGGCGCGATCCCGGTGTTCCTGATGCCCACGCGCAACCACTACGGCATCATCGGCCCGATCCCGAAGAGCGAGTTCGATCCGGAAACCATCCGGCGCAAGATCGCCAACCACCCGTTCGCCAGCAAGGCGAAAAACCAGAAGCCGCGCATCCTGACGATCACCCAGGGCACCTATGACGGCGTGCTGTACAACGCCGAGCAGATCAAGGAGATGCTGGCGTCGGAGATCGACACGCTGCACTTCGATGAAGCCTGGCTGCCGCATGCGGCGTTCCACGACTTCTATCACGACATGCACGCGATTGGCCGCGGCCGGCCGCGCAGCAAGGACGCGCTGGTATTCGCCACGCAGTCCACGCACAAGCTGCTGGCCGGGCTGTCGCAGGCCTCGCAGATCCTCGTGCAGGATTCCGAGACGCGCAAGCTGGACCGCTACCGTTTCAACGAGGCGTACCTGATGCACACCTCGACCAGCCCGCAGTACTCGATCATCGCCTCGTGCGACGTGGCCGCGGCGATGATGGAAGCGCCGGGCGGCACCGCG
The DNA here is from genome assembly GCF_057798975.1 of Cupriavidus sp. 21MJTG02-4. Lineage (NCBI taxonomy): Bacteria > Pseudomonadati > Pseudomonadota > Betaproteobacteria > Burkholderiales > Burkholderiaceae > Cupriavidus > Cupriavidus sp. 21MJTG02-4. Next base: position 392,509 of record NZ_JBYOJP010000002.1, read on the forward strand.
CTGGTGGAAGAAAGCATCCAGGAAGCGCTGGATTTCCGCCGCGCCATGCGCAAGGTGGAGGGCGACTACGACGCCGGGCAGAACGGCGACTGGTGGTTCAAGGTCTGGGGTCCCGACACCCTGAACGAAGAGGGCATGCCGGACCGCGAGGAATGGATGCTCAAGGCCAACGAGCGCTGGCACGGCTTCGGCGACCTGGCCGACGGCTTCAACCTGCTCGACCCGATCAAGGCCACCCTCATCACCCCGGGGCTGGACGTGGACGGCGAGTTCAGCGAGCGCGGCATCCCGGCGGCCATCGTCACCAAGTACCTGGCCGAGCACGGCATCATCATCGAGAAGACGGGTTTGTACTCGTTCTTCATCATGTTCACCATCGGCATCACCAAGGGCCGCTGGAACTCGCTGGTCACCGAGCTGCAGCAGTTCAAGGACGACTACGACCAGAACCAGCCGCTGTGGCGCGTGCTGCCCGAGTTCGTCGGCAAGCACCCGCAATACGAGCGCATGGGCCTGCGTGACCTGTGCGACGCCGTGCACAGCGTCTACAAGGCCAACGACGTGGCGCGCGTGACCACCGAGATGTACCTGTCGGACATGGAGCCGGCGATGAAGCCGTCGGATGCGTGGGCAATGATGGCGCACCGCGAGATCGAGCGCGTGCCGGTCGACGAGCTGGAAGGCCGGGTCACCGCCATCCTGCTGACGCCGTATCCGCCGGGCATTCCGCTGCTGATCCCCGGCGAGCGCTTCAACCGCATCATCGTCCAGTACCTGAAGTTCGCGCGCGAGTTCAACAAGCTCTTCCCGGGTTTCGAGACCGACGTGCACGGGCTGGTGCTGGAAGAGGTCGACGGCCAGAAGGCTTACTTCGTGGATTGCGTGAAGCAGGGTAGCTGAGCGTTACGCTGAGGTCGCAAAGCGGCGGACTGCCTACAGGCGGACCGCCGCTTTTGTTTTCAGGCCATCCGTACCGGACGGCCCGGCCGCTCACGCCTTCCAGTCCACATCGAAGTCGCTCAGGTAGTCATCCACTGCCGCGCCGACCGTCGGATGGAAAGCATCCTTACCCAGGTTGTCGAACAGTTCGAAGCGCTTGAGCTTGTCCTTGACCGGGTCCTTCATCTCCGCGAAGTGCAGTTCGATCCCGCGCTCGTCCAGGTTCTTGTCGAGTTCGCGCAGCATGTCCGCCGAGGTCACGTCGACGCTGGTGACCGGCTCGGCCGCCACCACCACGCGCCGCACCGCGGTGGGCGATGCGTCGACGGCGCGCAGTACGCATTCCTGGAACAGCTCGGCATTCGCAAAGAACAGCGGCGCATCCCAGCGGAACAGGACGAGGCCCGGCACGCGGCGCGCATTCGGGTAGCGCTCCACGTCGTGGTAGCCGCGCACGCCGTCGGCGCGGCCGAGCACCGCGTGGTGCGGGCGCCAGCCGTCCCACAGAAATTCGATGATGGCGATGACCACGGCCAGGCAGATGCCTGGCACCGCGCCGAGGACCGCAACGCCGGCAAAGCAGGCCATCGCCAGCCAGAACTCCCACTGCTGGATGCGGTAGATGCGCTTGAGGTCGGCAAATTCGAACAAGCCGATGGCCGCCGCGATGACGACGGCGGCCAGTGCGCTGTTGGGCAGGTGGCGCATCAGGTCCGGCGCAAACAGCAGCAACGCCGCCACGGCCAGTGCGCCGACCACGCCGGTCAACTGCGTGCGCGCACCCGCGGCTTCGGCCACGGGCGTGCGTGACGCGCTGCTGCTGATCGGAAAACCCTGGAACAGCCCGGCTGCGAGGTTGGCGGCGCCCAGCCCGACCATTTCCTGGTTCGGATCGACCGGATATTTCAGGCGCGCCGCGTAGGTGCGCGACAGCACACTGGTATCGGCGAACGCGACCAGGGCGACGGCGCAGCCGCCCACCAAGATATGGGTGAGATCGACCCCGCTGAGGTACGGCAAGGCGAAAGCGGGCAGGCCTTGAGGCATCTTGCCGAGCACTTTGACCCCGTGTGCATCGAGACCGAACAGGCTCACGCTCAACGTGGCCAGCACCACCGCGATCAGCACGCCGGGCACGCGCTCGAACCGTTTCAGCAGCAGGATCAGCCCCAGGCTCGCGCCGCCCACGGCTATGCTGTACAGGTTGGCCTTGCCGGCTGCCACGGCAGTGCCCAGGCTCCATAGCTCCCGCAACGGCCCCGCATCTTCGATCGAAATGCCGAACAGCTTGGGCAACTGGCTGACGAGCACGGTGAACGCGATGCCGTTCATATAGCCATAGCGGATCGGCTTGGACAGCAGCTCGGTGATAAAGCCCAGCCGCAACAGGCCGACGACGATGCAGACCACGCCTGACACCACCGCCATCATGCTGGCGACGGTGATGGCGCGCGCCGGGTCGCCGGCGGAGAGCTGCATTACCACGGCGAGGATCGGCGCCGCCAGCGCGGAGTCGGGCCCCAGCACCAGGATGCGGCTCGGGCCGAACAGCGCGTAGGCAAGCAGCGGGATGATGGTGGCGTACAGGCCATAGATGCCTGGCACGCCCGATGCCTCGGCATAGGCGATACCGACCGGCACAAGCATGGTCGTGAGCACCAGCCCCGCCGCCAGGTCGCGCGGGAGCCAGGCAGCCTCGTACGTGCGCAGCATCTGCAAGCCCGGCAGCCAGTGCAGCCAGCCGGAAGTGGAAGGGGCTTTCGCCGACTTGCGAGCCGGGGGACTGAGGGGTGGGTTGGACACGGGGCTCCCTTCTTGCGGTAACGCCACAGGGTTCGATGTGGACGATTCCTAGCATAGCAATCGGCGCAGGCCGCCGGGCATGGCGTTTGCAACGTCACGGGTTCAGGCCTGAGATCGATTGCCGGACAGCCGGTGCAGGGAGTTTTCCTGCTGCGGCGCGGCATGGTTCCCGGTGAGCAATCGCCTGTCAGGGGTGGCGCCAGCGACAGCCAGCCGCGTCTTGCCGCGATGGAATGAGGCGGTCAAGGCTGCCGTGGCCGCGCTGGCATCGCCTTGCCGGCGTGGGCTGTCTTTCGATGGGACGGAGCTGCAAATCGTGCGGGCTCCGCGACGAAGGCGGTCCTTGCAACCGGTGGTCAAACTTTTCTGCAAAGGCATAGCCCGTCGATGAAAATCGCCCAAGTTGCCCCTCTTTTGGAAGCATGCCCGCCACGGCAATACGGCGGTACCGAGCGCGTCGTTGCCTACCTGACGGACGAACTGGTCCGGCAGGGGCACGACGTCACGCTGTTTGCCAGCGGCGATTCATCGACTGCCGCCAGGCTGGTCAGCTGCGCGCCGCGCGCCTTGCGCACCGACCCGTCGGTGCGCGACATCGTGCCGTATCACGTGATGATGCTCGACGAAGTGGGCCGGCAGGCGGACGATTTCGACGTCCTGCATTTCCACACCGACCTGCTGCATTTCCCGCTGGCGCGGCGCCTGGCCGACCGCACCGTGACGACGCTGCATGGCAGGCAGGACCTGCCGGACCTGGCGGCGTTCTACTCTGCCTTCGCAAGGGTGCCGCTGGTATCGATCTCGCTGGCGCAGCGCGACCCCATGCCGCCGGTCCACTGGCTCGGGAACGTCTATCATGGCCTGCCCGCACGGTTGCTGCCGTTTCATGGGGTGGCGCGCGGGGGATACCTCGCTTTCCTCGGGCGCATTTCGCCCGAGAAGCGCCCGGACCGCGCCATCAAGATTGCCGTGCAAAGCGGCATGCCGCTGAAGATCGCCGCCAAGATCGACCGTGTCGACCGCGCATACTGGGACGCCGACATCGCGCCGCTGGTCAGCCGGCACGCCAATGTCGAGTATCTTGGAGAAATCAGCGAACGGGAAAAGGCACGGTTTCTCGGCGGCGCGCGTGCGCTGCTGTTCCCGATCGACTGGCCCGAGCCGTTTGGCCTGGCTATGATCGAAGCCATGGCCTGTGGCACCCCGGTGATCGCGTTCCGGTGCGGCTCCGTCCCGGAAGTCGTTGATGACGGAGTCACCGGCTTTATCGTCGACAGTGTCGACGAGGCCGTGGCGGCAGTCAGGCGCATCGGTGACATCGACCGCCGCGCCGTGCGCCGTACGTTCGTTGCGCGTTTCAGCGCCGAACGCATGGCTCACGACTACCTGGCACTCTATGGTCGCTTGCGCAGACCGTCGCCGGACGGTTGCGCGCATCCAGACCCGTCCGCCCAGGCGGATGCGGGCCTGCACGTCGCGGCCTGAACCTGGAGAAAGACAATGCTCGACGCTCCCGAAGGCCGGCGCGGCCTGGTGCCGGACGCGACACCCGGCGCGCCCATCGTCATCGCCGCGACGCACTCCCTGCGTCTGACCCAGCCCCGCACGCTCAAGCAAGGCGACACCTTTGCCGTGTTCGACCAGCATGGCGACGCCATTGCCGGTTCCAGCGGCTCGGACGGCATCTTTTGTTGCGACACGCGGCACCTGTCGCACTTCCACCTGACCATCAACGGGTGGCGCCCGGTGCTGCTCAGTTCGGTGCTGCGCGACGACGACGCCGCATTCAGCTGCGACCTGACCAACCCGGACCTGTTCGATGCGCGGGGCGAGATGGTCATGCCTCACGACGTGATCCATGTGCGCCGTTCGCGCTTTCTTTGGGAGGGCACCTGCTATGAGCGGCTGGCGGTACGCAATTTCGATGAAACGCCGCGGCACATCAGCCTGGAACTGGCGTTTGCGGCGGACTTTGCCGACCTGTTCGAGGTGCGCGGGGCCAGACGCGCGCAGCGCGGTCAAACGCATCCACCCGAGCTGACCGACAGCGGTGCGAAGCTCGCCTACACCGGACTCGATGATTGCGTGCGCACCACACACCTGACGTTCGATCCCGCGCCGACGCAGCTGCGTGGCGACATGGCGGTGTTCGAGCTGGAGCTGATGCCGCACAGGACGCAGCTGCTCTACGTCGAAGTCTGCTGCGACAAGGCGCGGCACGACAAGCGCCCGCCGCGCGGCGCTTTCCCGTCGGCCCTGCGGGCCGCGCGTCGTTCGCTGCAGGCGCTGTCCGCGCAGTCCGCAAGCGTGACCACCTCCAACGAGATCTTCAATGAAGCCGTAGGCCGCAGCCTGTCCGATCTGTACATGCTGATCACGAAGACCCCTTACGGTCCGTATCCCTACGCCGGCATTCCGTGGTTCAGCACCTTCTTCGGCCGCGATGCGCTGATCACCGCGATGGAAACCCTGTGGCTGGATCCGGGCATCGCACGCGGTGTGCTGGGTTACCTGGCAGCGAATCAGGCGACGACTTCCGACCCGTCTGCCGATGCCGAGCCGGGCAAGATCCTGCACGAAAGCCGCAAGGGCGAGATGGCCAACCTTGGCGAGGTGCCGTTCCGCCGCTACTACGGCAGCATCGATTCCACGCCGCTGTTCGTCATGCTCGCAGGCGCCTACCTGGACCGCACGCACGACGTGGCGACGATCCGCACGCTTTGGCCTGCCATCGAGGCGGCGCTGCGCTGGATCGACAAGTACGGCGACCGCGACGGCGACGGCTTTGTCGAGTACGGCCGGCGCACCAGCGACGGGCTGCTCAACCAGGGCTGGAAGGACAGCCACGATTCGATCTTCCATGCGGACGGCACGCTGGCCGAGGGCCCGATCGCACTGGTGGAGGTACAGGGCTATGTGTACGCGGCCTGGATGGCGGCCGCACGGATCGCGCGCAGCCTTGGCCACAACGGGCACGCCACCGCACTCGAAACGCGTGCCGCGCAGCTGCGGCAGCGCTTTGACGAAGCGTTCTTCGACGAGGCTTTGGGGACGTACGTGATCGCGCTCGACGGCGACAAGCGGCCATGCCGCGTGCTGTCGTCCAATGCGGGCCATGCGCTCTATACGGGCATCGCACTGCCCGAGCGCGCGCCGGCGGTGGCCGCGGCCCTGATGGGCAGCGCATCGTTCTCGGGCTGGGGCGTGCGGACCCTTGCGTCCAGCGAAAGCCGCTACAACCCGATGAGCTATCACAATGGTTCGGTCTGGCCGCATGACAACGCCATCATCGCCGCGGGGATGGTTCGCTACGGCTTGCGCGACGCGGCGTTGCGCATCTTCGACGGCCTGTTCGCCGCGTCCACGCATATTGACCTGCGCCGCCTGCCCGAGTTGTTCTGCGGCTTCGTGCGCCGGCGCAACCGCGGCCCGACGCTCTATCCGGTGGCATGCATCCCGCAAGCCTGGGCGGCGGCCACACCGCTGTCGCTGCTGCAGACGTGCCTGAACCTGGACTTCAACGTGGGCGCGCGCGAGATCAGCTTCCACTATCCGGCGCTGCCGTCCTTCATGGAAGACCTGGCGCTGCAGGGATTGTCCATTGCCGATGCGTCCGTCGACCTGATGCTGCGGCGCTCGGGCGGCAGCGTTGTCGTCAACGTGGTGGCGCGGCGGGGGGATGTGCTGGTGACGACAACGAATTAACCGTGGGGGCTCCAAGCGGCTATCTGCCCTCCTGAGGCGAAAACTCAAAAGGACTGTCAGGTTGACTGAACTTGAGATGCATCACCTTCCCGGTCGGAGTGAAGCGACCTCGTACGAACGAGTAATAATCCAACTGCAAGCCAACGCGAACCTCCCGTGCTGCGTCGAACAGATAGCTATTCTTCGGAAAGGAAAATCTGCCGCTCCTGGTTGATACTACTGCCCGACATGCTGAAAGCAGGCTCGGCAAATGCAGGAAGGTCGCCTTACCTTTCTGGCGGATCGGGTCAATCAGCAGGTAGATTTGGGCGTGCCGGCCAGCCTCACCGGATCCGTTGCTATGTCCTTCTACGCACAGCAGTGCGGGCCGGTTATTTGTTCGTTGCGCAAGAAACACGAAGGCACTTGTCGGCACGATGTCTGAGGCATGCTCGCCGGGAAAGGTTGTGGCATGCGCAAAATGATAGACCCGGCCGTTGACGGTGACGCGAGTCCCGGCAACTTCGATATTTACAGGCGTTCCTTCCAGTTCGGATCGAAGCTCAACATAAATACCTGGCTTGTCGGGGTATGCATACGCAATGCCGGGATCGCTCCTGATCGGATCACGAAACACGACACCTGCCTGATCGGCATAGAAGGCATCATGGCTTTCATAGGTAGGGGCCGCAACGCCATCTCCGGCAAAAAGAATCAGGGTCGCGGCTAGTATCGAAACCGACTTCATCTATATGCCTTGCCTCCAGAGGCTTTCAAGTAGTCCGGATTGTGGCCCCAGAATATTGAGCTGCCATGCGCGGCAGTAGAAACCCAAATGGAATCATATCTTCCACGCTCGGCGCCATCGACTATCTGTCGGGTCTTTTTGTTCCTGACCCTCCAGTACACAATAGTCTCACGTCGCTTCTCCTGTACGCCGAAGATGTTATGAACGGGGTTTCCGAATTTGAAACCATCTTGCACTTTCGGATGCTTGGTATAGTTTGTCTTGAAGTCGAGACCGTCCCACCAGAACGCACCATTAGAAGGATCCGGTCCGTCATTGGCTAAGGCCTTCTTTCCCCATTCAACGGCGAGTTTCATGCCCGGATTGAGTCCTATGTCTTTGACCGAGGCGCGCATCAACTTATTGAAACGAGCGTTCGACCCGTCCCATGCATACGCATAGTTGGGGTCGGCTGCTCGCAATTGCGACACCGTCTTTCCGCCCCATGCTCGACATCTATTAGCCACAGCAAAGGCAATTCCACCGATTTCCTCGGAGTCATCGCGAATGGAAGCTTCCCCGTAGGCAATTGCAGCAAGCAAGCGCAGATCCTGGTCAATCGTATTGCTCATCGAACATCTCCAGCCCGCCAGGCGACAAGAACCATATGCGCGTGCTCCTTGACTGCGAAGGCACGAGTCGCCCCACCTGCAAGCCCTTCATCATGAACAAGGGTCTGGCCGAAGCTCGAAATCTTGTAGGTCATCCCTTCGATGGGCTCTCCGGTCTTCGCATCAACGATCTCAAAGTAGTGCTCAAGATCGTCGTCCGGTGCGCTCAACGATGCTGCGGTGTATCCGGTCGATGCCTCCGCGCCACTGGCAGCATTCGTACCGCGGCCCATCCAATTTACCTCAACTGTCGTGTCCCACTGCGTATGGATGACGTGGGGCTTGATCGGGCACTTGCAATGCACGCGGGCGCCACTCACGAGCAGTTGCTTACCCATAACGTCGAAATTCGGATGGCAATCGTTAAATACGGGCCCGCTGGATCTACAAGCCGGGCAGGTTGCAATGTCCCCTTCGACGCCCATCGGCACGCCGTGATGCGTGAAATCATAGTGACAGGCGATGAGTTGGCCGCCGGTATTTGTCGGATCGCCGTTCTTCAGGGCATAGCGAATATCAGGCATTCGTGGTTCCTCCATGACAGAAAGAACCAGCTGTACATGTCGCAACAAGCGCCGGATATAAGGAAAGGATGAAAATCGTTTGATGTTTTCGAGGTAGTGCAGTTTCTGATTTTCAGGTTCTGGAGGCCATGGACCTACCGCAGCAGACGCAGTCCTGGGCTGCGCTCATCAGGCGCAGAGCAACGCGGAAAAAAAGCCCCGCATCTGCGGGGCTTTTGCTGGCATGAATGCAGCCTACTTCTTCTCGAACTCGAACTGCGGCGCCGCCGGCTCCGCTGGTGCCGCCGTTCCCGGCAATTCCAGCGAGCCCGGCGCTGAGGCCGGCTTCTCCGGCTCACCCCCAAGCGGGATACTCACCTCCGCCCCGGTGTTATGGTGCAGCGACCCCTTGTCGAGGAAGACGGTCACCATGCCCGGCCAGAACATCACGGCCAGCACCATCAGCACCTGCAGGCCGACCCAGGGCAGGGCGCCCCAGTAGATGTCCGAGCTCTTGACTTCCTTGGGCGCGATGCCGCGCAGGTAGAACAGCGCGAAGCCGAACGGCGGGTGCATGAACGAGGTCTGCATGTTCACGCACAGCATCACGCCGAACCACACCAGCGCGGCCGTGGCCGCGGCTTCGGGGTTGCCGCCCATCGAGTCGGCCACGACCGGCGCCAGCACCTTCACTGCCACCGGCGCGAGCATCGGCACCACGATGAAGGCGATCTCGAAGAAGTCCAGGAAGAACGCCAGGAAGAAGATGAACAGGTTCACCACGATCAGGAAGCCGATCCAGCCGCCCGGCAGCGAGGTGAACAGGTGCTCCACCCAGGCACCGCCGTCCACGCCCTGGAACACCACCGAGAAGCAGGTGGAGCCGATCAGGATGAACACCACCATCGCCGTGATGCGCGCAGTGGACTGGTAGGCCTCGACGATTAGCAGGCGCAGGTCGGTCATCTGGCCCGACCGGATGATCAGCCACAGGATGACCAGGTACAGCACGGCCAGCGGGACGCGGAACAGATGCGAGCCAAAGGCAAAGACGCCCACCGCCGCGGCGACCAGCGTCGCGCCGATGCCGACGCGATAGATCAGCCGGTCGGTCTTGTTGAAGGCCTTGGCGCGGATCACGGCCAGCACCAGCGCGCCGACGGCACCCATGGCGCCCGACTCGGTCGGCGTGGCGATGCCCAGCATGATCGTGCCCAGCACCAGGAAGATCAGCACCGCGCACGGGATGATGCCGCGCAGGCACTTGGCCCACAGCGGCCAGCCGCGCAGCGTGCGGAACTCGGCCGGAACCGGCGGCAGCCAGTCGGGCTTGAGGCGCGCCAGGAAGAACGTGTACAGCGCGAACAGCGCGATCTGCACCAGCGACGGGCCCCATGCGCCCAGGTACATGCTGCCGACGTCCGCGCTGCCGGCGGGCGTCTTGAGCTGGTCAGCCAGCACCACCAGCACCAGCGAAGGCGGCACGAGCTGCGTGATGGTGCCCGACGCGGCCAGCACGCCGGTGGCGTACTTCATGTTGTAGCGGTAGCGCATCATCACCGGCAGCGAGATCATCGCCATGGCAATTACCTGCGCGGCCACCGTGCCGGTGATCGCGCCCAGGATGAAGCCGACGATGATCACCGAGTAACCCAGGCCGCCGCGCACCGGGCCGAACAGCTGGCCCATGGAGTCGAGCATGTCCTCGGCCAGCCCGCATTTCTCCAGGATCGCGCCCATGAAGGTGAAGAACGGGATCGCCAGCAGCAGCTCGTTGGCCAGCACGCTGCCGAACACGCGGCTTGGCACCGCCTGCAGGAAGCTCAGCGGGAAGTAGCCCCACTCGATGGCCAGGAAGCCGAACGCCAGACCGACAGCGGACAGCGAAAATGCGACCGGGAAACCGATCAGCATGAATACCACCAGGCCGCCAAACATCAGCGGCGGCATATATTCCAATGGGATCATTGCACCGGCCTCTCGTATTTCGATTCGATACGCACCAGGCCTTTCAGGGCGGCGAAGCGCTTGATCAGTTCGGAAACGCCCTGCAGGGCGAGCAGGGCGAAGCCCACGGGCACCACCAGCTTGATCGGGTAACGCGGCAGGCCGCCGGAATTGCCCGATTGCTCGAGGATGCGCCACGACGGCAGGAACAGCGAATCCCACGACAGCCACGTGAACAGGATGCACGACGGCAGCAGGAAGACGACGATGCCGAAGATGTCGATCCAGTGCTGCGCGCGCTCCGAGACGTTGCCGTAGATCAGGTCAACGCGGACATGTTCATTGCGCTGGAAGGTGTACGACGCGCCGAACATCACGGCGATCGCAAACATGTACCACTGCAGTTCGAGTGGCCAGTTGTCGCTCAAGTTGAAGCCATAGCGCAGCAGGGCGTTGCCAGCGCTGATCAGGCACGACAGCAGGATCATGATGTTTGCAAGCCTGCCCGTGTGCTGATTCAACCTGTCGATCTGTCGTGACAGACCAAGCAAGTAGTTCATGGGTTGTCTCCCCGGTTTTTTGCGGCGATTAGTTTATCTGTAACAAAATGCGTCGGCGCTTGGGACTAATACCTATCACATTGCGCAAAAATCGGACGTGCAAAAGAAAAAAGCCACGATGGCCGGGCCATCGTGGCTTTTTCTTGCTTGAAACTTACGCCGAACTTACAGCGCTGCGCGTGCCGCGGCGATGGCTGCGCGCACCTGGTCCGGTGCCGTGCCGCCGATGTGGTTGCGTGCGGCGACCGAGCCTTCGAGCGTCAGGACGCCATGCACGTCATCGCCGATCAGCGCGGCCTTGTCGCCCAGGCCGGACACGTCGCGCAGCTCGGCCACGCTCAGATCGGCCAGGTCGCACTGACGGCTGTCGCAGGCGCGCACGGCATGGGCCACGGCTTCGTGCGCGTCGCGGAACGGCAGGCCCTTCTTGACCAGGTAGTCGGCCAGGTCGGTGGCCGTGGCGTAGCCCTGCAGCGCGGCGGCGCGCATGGCTTCGGGCTTGACCGTGATGCCCGGCACCATGTCGGCGAAGATGCGCAGCGTGTCGACCACGGTATCGACCGTGTCGAACAGCGGCTCCTTGTCTTCCTGGTTGTCCTTGTTGTACGCGAGCGGCTGGCCCTTCATCAGCGTCAGCAGGCCGATCAGATGGCCGTTGACGCGGCCGGTCTTGCCGCGCGCCAGTTCGGGCACGTCGGGGTTCTTCTTCTGCGGCATGATCGAGCTGCCGGTGCAGAAACGGTCGGCGATGTCGATAAAGCCGACGCGCGGGCTCATCCACAGCACCAGCTCTTCAGAGAAGCGCGACACGTGGGTCATCACCAGCGCGGCGGCGGCGCAGAATTCGATCGCGAAGTCGCGGTCCGAAACGGCATCCAGCGAGTTGCGGCACACGCCGTCGAAGCCGAGCTGCTGCGCGACGAATTCGCGGTCGATCGGATAGCTCGTGCCGGCCAGCGCGGCGGCGCCCAGCGGCAGGCGGTTGACGCGCTTGCGGCAATCGGCCATGCGCTCGGCGTCGCGCGTGAACATTTCCACGTAGGCCAGCAGGTGGTGGCCGAACGTGACCGGCTGGGCGACCTGCAGGTGCGTGAAGCCCGGCAGGATGGTGTCGGCGTTCTGGTCGGCCAGGTCGAGCAGCGACACGCGCAGCGCGCCGAGCAGGGCGACGATGTTGTCGATCTCGCTGCGCAGCCACAGGCGGATGTCGGTCGCGACCTGGTCATTGCGCGAGCGGCCGGTGTGCAGGCGCTTGCCGGCATCGCCGACCAGCGCGGTCAGGCGCGCCTCGATATTCAGGTGGACGTCTTCCAGGTCCAGCTTCCACTCGAAGCCGCCGGCCTCGATCTCGCCCTGGATCTGCGCCATGCCGCGCGCGATCTCGGCGCGGTCGGCCTCGGCGATGATGCCCTGCTTTGCCAGCATCGCAGCGTGGGCCAGCGAACCCTGGATGTCGAAGAGGGCCAGGCGCTTGTCGAAGAACACCGATGCGGTGTAGCGCTTCACCAGGTCGGACATCGGTTCGGAGAAGCGGGCGGACCAGGCTTCGCCTTTCTTGGCAAGTTGGGAGGTCGTCATGGACGTCAGGGCTGTGGCTCGCGCGGCGTGCGGCCGGTGCATGACCATGCGGGGCGGGCGCGAGCGGATTTCGGGGAAACGTGGATTATATCGCCCGCGCGGGATGGGAGAGCGGCCTTCAGAGCGGCGAGTGGATCAAGCGCCCCTTGAAGACGACCGGGCCGCTCGGCCCGTCCGGATTCGGCGATCCGCCGGGTGGTTCGACGCTGACCGCCAGGGCCGGCACGGCCGAGGGGAACCCGGCCAACGCAAGGCGAGCCGCCCGCTCGCGGCCGATCACGCCGAGCGATTGCGGCTTGCCGTCCTTGGGCAACGCCCACAGCTGCAGGACTTGCTGTCCGGACACGATCGTGTCGTCGAGCCGCTGCACGACCAGCTGCCGGGCCGCGGCATCCCATGATACGAGCAGGGCGGGCTGCGACTGTGCATCGTTCAGCACGGCGACCACCGCGGTCTCGACCAGCAGGCGTTGTGCCATTTGCCGTCCAATGCCCACGGCGAGTACCGCGACGACGGCCATTGCCGCCGCGGCACCGCGCCAGAACACCGGCGCCGCCCACAGCGTTTGCCACCATGGCGCTCGCGCTGCCGAGGCCAAAGGCACAGGTTTCCAGCCGAGCCGTTGTTCGATGCCGCACCACACCGCCTCCACCGGCTCGGAGGACGGCTGCAACTCGGCCATGCCGGACAGCCTGACCTGCCAGTGGCCGATCGCGGCGCGCACGGCGGGTTCCTCGCGCGCAAGCTGCTCCATCCGGCGCCGCGCGCCGCCGCGCAGCACGCCGAGCGCATATTGCGCGGCGATGCGATCGAGCAGGTCGGGGTGGCGGCTCAGCCTCATGGCGCGCTCTCCAGGCAGGCGCGCAGGCGCTCCAGGCCGCGGCGGATCCAGGATTTGACGGTGCCCAGCGGCATGCTCAGCCGCTGCGCCAGTTCAGCGTGGCTCAAGTCGTGGAGGTAGGCCAGCACGATGGCCTGGCGCTGCGCCTGCTCCAGTCGCTGCAGGCAGCGGTTCAGCGCGCGCGCCTGCTGGCTGGCCAGTGCGAGTTCGGCCGGACCGGCGGCCTCGTCGGCCAGCCATTCGCCCAGTTCCTCGCCCAGCTCCACGGTTTGCGGCAGGCGTGCCGCGGCCGCGCGGCGCAGGCAGTCCAGCGCGCGGTTGCGAACGATGGTGGTCATCCAGGTCATCGGCGCGGACAGGTGCGGCCGGTAGTCGACGGCGTGGTGCCAGATGCTGACAAAGCTTTCCTGCACGACATCCTCCGCCCAGTCGCGCCTGCCAGTGATACGCAGCGCAAGCCCGAACAGTTTCGTCGCGGTCTGCTCGTAGAGCGCGCGCAGCGCCTGGCGGTCGCCGAGCGCCACGGCCTGCAGCCACGCCGCCAGCCGGTCGTTGTCGGCCGAGGGGGCAAAGGACGGTTCAGGGGAGGCAGACACGCGGCGGTTCCCGACGGAAGGCTCTGCCGGATTATAGGCAGCGCCGCTGCATCCGATCGTCTGGTGCCTGCGTAAAAGGGTCAGGCAAGCCGCGCAGCGGACGCCGCCCCTTGATCCCTCACTGGAGAACACCATGGAACGCATGCCCACGACGCCGGACCGCCGGCTGGTTCAATCCGCGGACGTTTCCATCGTCACGTTGCCCGACGAGCGCCGGCGCGGCCTGCTCAAGGTGCCGGGCCTGTTCGCGCTAGGGTCGCTCGCCGTGCTGAGCCTGGGCGAGTCGATGCCGGCCTGGGCGCAGACGGAGTCGGGCAGCACGAAGGACGACATCAGGATCCTCAACGTCGCACTCGGGCTGGAGTACCAGGCGATTGCGGCCTACCAGGTCGGCGCGGAAAGCGGGCTGCTGCAGAAGCCCGTGCTCGATACGGCGGTGAAGTTCCAGAACCACCACAAGGCGCATGCGCAGGTACTGGCTGGCACGGTATCGAAGCTCGGCGGGTCGCCGGTGATGGCGAAGAAGCCGTCGGAGTATTCATTCCCGACCGCGCAGCTCAAGACGCAGGCGGATGTGCTGCGCTTTGCCGCCGGGCTGGAAAAGGGCGCCACCGCGGCGTATCTCGGCGTGCTGCCGAATTTCTACAACCGTGACCTGACCAAGGCGGCGGGCAGCATCCTCGGCGACGAGGCCATGCACTGGGCAGTGCTGCTGCATGCGCTGGGAGAAGATCCGGTGCCGGGGGCGTTTGTGGGCTGAGCCAGGCAACGCGACCAGATGGACAAACGCCCGGACGGCAAGCCGTCCGGGCGCTTCTGACTCAGTGGCTCAGGCCTGGATCAACCCGTATTGCGCAGTCCCGCCGCCACCCCGTTGATGGTCAGGTGGATGCCGCGGCGAACGCGGATATCGTCCCCGTCCTTGCCCGAGCGATAGCGCTTGAGCAGCTCGACCTGCAAGTGGTTGAGCGGGTCCAGGTAGGCAAAGCGGTTCTTGATCGAGCGTGCCAGCAGCGGGTTGTCGGCCAGCCGCTCCTGGTGGCCGGTGACGAGCGCCAGCATCTCGCAGGTCAGGTGCCATTCCTTGCTGATGCGCGCGAACACGTTCTTGCGCAAGGCTGCGTCATCGCAAAGCTGCGCATAGCGCGAGGCCACGGCCAGGTCGGTCTTGGCCAGCACCATGTCCATATTGGACAGCAGCGTGGAGAAGAACGGCCAGGTCTTGACCATCTTGCGCAGCGTGGCCACGGCAACCTTGCGCGCCTTGTCGTCCGGCGCGGTGTCCAGCAGCGACTTGACCGCGCTGCCGAAGCCGTACCAGCCCGGCAGCAGCAGGCGGCACTGGCCCCACGAGAAGCCCCACGGAATCGCGCGCAGGTCTTCGATGCGGCGGTTCTTCTTGTCCATCAGCTTGCGCGAGGCCGGACGCGATCCCAGGTTCAGGTCGGCGATCTCGGTGATCGGCGTGGTCGCGAAGAAGTAGTCCTTGAAGCCCGGGGTCTCGTACACCAGGTTGCGGTAGGCGCCGAAGGCGCGGTCCGACAGCTGCTGCATGATGCCCTCGAAGGTGCTCAGCTCCTTCGGCGCGTTCTGCTGCGGCAGCAGCGAGGCTTCGAGTGTCGCTGCGATCACCGTTTCCAGGTTGCGCCGGCCGATCTCGCCATTGGCGAACTTGCTGTTGATGATCTCGCCCTGCTCGGTCAGGCGGATTTGCCCGTTGACCGTGCCCGGCGGCTGCGACAGGATGGCCTGGTAGGTCGGGCCGCCGCCGCGGCCAACGGTGCCGCCGCGGCCGTGGAACAGGCGCAGCTTGACCTTGCGCTGCTCGAACAGCTGCACCAGCGCAAGCTCGGCCTTGTACAGCTCCCAGGTGGAGGTCAGGAAGCCGCCGTCCTTGTTGGAATCGGAATAGCCGAGCATCACTTCCTGCTCGACGCCGTGGTGCTCGATCACCGAATCGAAACCGGGCAGGTCCAGCAGCGACTGCATGATGCCGGCGGCGTTCTGCAAGTCCTCGATGGTCTCGAACAGCGGAATGACCATCAGCTCCATGCGCGCCGGATCTGTCTTGCTGCCGAGCGTGCCTTGCAGCATGCCGGATTCCTTCTGCAGCAGCATGACCTCGACCAGGTCGGACAGCGTTTCCGTGTGCGAGATGATGTAGTTGCGCGCCACGCGCTTGCCGTAGCGCGCGCGCAGTTCGCGCGCCGTCGCCAGGATCGCCAGTTCGTTGCGGGTCTGTTCCGAGTACTCGTGCCAGGGCAGCGTCAGCAGGCGCGGCTGGCGCAGTTCGGCCAGCAGCAGTTCCTGCTTGCGCGACTCCGGCAGCGCGGCGTAGTCCTTCTCCACGCCCGCGGCGGCGAACAGCTCGGCCACCACGGCTTCGTGCACGTCGGAGACCTGGCGCATATCGACCGATGCCAGGTGGAAGCCGAACACGGCGATGGCGCGCACCAGCGCATCGATGCGTGTGCTGGCCAGCGCGCGGCCGTGGTGCGCGCGCAGGGAATCGATCACCACCTGCACATCGGCGGCGAAGGCTTCGGCGCTGCTGTACGGCTCGGCGTCGGCCACCGGGTGGCGCGGCGCGGCGTGGCCGGTCAGTGTCTTGCTGGTCGCGGCCAGGCGCGCGTAGATGCCGATCAGCGCGCGGCGGTACGGCTCGTCGGCACGGTGCGCGGAATGGTCGGGTGAGGCTTCGGCCAGTGCCAGCAGCTCGGGGCTGGCGTCGACCATCAGCGACGACATCGACAGCTCGGCGCCGAGTGCATGGACCTCATCCAGATACCAGCCCAGGATCATCTGCGACTGCTGGGTGGCGGCGTGATCGAGGGTTTCGGCCGTGACGTTCGGATTGCCGTCGCGATCGCCACCGATCCACGAGCCCATCTGCATGAACGGCGCGAGCGGCGCCGGCTCGGCCGCGCTGCCCTTGGCCTTGCGCGAGGCCGGGAAGATCGCGGCGATGTCCTCTTCCAGCTCGCTCATCAGTTGCGGGATGCCGTGGAGGAAGGTGGTGCGGTAGTAGGACAGGGCGTTGTCGATCTCGTCCGCCACGGTCAGGCGCGAATCGCGCAGCATGCGGGTCTGCCACAGCGTGGTGACCTTGGCGCGCAGCTGCGCGGTGTTCTGGTCGCGCTCGCGCGCGGTCATCGGCAGGTCGCGCTCGGCCAGCAGGCGGGCGATCTCGCGCTCGGCGTCCAGGATGCTCTTGCGCTGGACTTCGGTCGGGTGCGCGGTCAGCACGGGGACGATCAGCGCCTCGTCCAGGAACTTGCGCAGCTGCTTGCCGGTGACGCCGGCGGCGTCGATCTTCTCGAGCGCATGCTGCAGGCTGCCGTCCTGCGGCGGCGAGCCGGCCAGCGCATGGATGCGGCGGCGGCGGTTGTGGTGCTGGTCCTCGGCGATATTGGCAAGGTGCGAGAAATAGCTGAACGCGCGCACGACCTGGTTGGTCTGGTCGCGCGACAGGCGCTTGAGCAGGCGGTCCAGCTCGGTGCCGGCGGCGCGGTCGTTCTCGCGGCGGAAACGCACGGCGGTCTGGCGGATGGTCTCGACCACCTCGAAGGTCGCGTCGCCTTCCTGCTCGCGCAGGCATTCGCCCAGCAGGCGGCCCAGGAAGCGGATGTCCTCGCGCAGCGGCAGGTCCTTGTCGGCGGCGGAGCGGCGGGCGGGGCTGGTGTTCACGGCGCCGTTGGCGGGCACGACCATCAGGTTTGCCTTTGTAATCTGTTTGGTGCGGGTGGCTTTGGAACCGGTCTTGCGGGTAGGGGCGCCGTTTGCGTCACTCTGGCCTGAGGCCTGGGAGGGGACTTCTCGATTGACCGTGCGTCGGCCGGGGCGCGCAGCGTGCTGCGTCATGCAATCTCCTCTTGCTTTACTTCTGTCCGATGGTGCGGAGCGGCGATTGGGTCGCGTGCTAACATTGACGAATGCAAGCATCCGCCTTTCCGACTTCTTCTACCGCCGTGTCCAGCAGCCTTCCACACAAGCTTGTCATTGCCTCTCGCGAGAGCCGTCTGGCCATGTGGCAGGCTGAACATGTGCGTGCTGCACTGCAACAATACTATCCCGCGTGCGATGTGTCCATTCTTGGCATGACCACGCGCGGAGACCAGATTCTAGACCGTACTTTGTCGAAAGTCGGCGGAAAGGGTTTGTTTGTCAAAGAGCTGGAATTCGCGATCGCCGAAGGCCGGGCTGACCTGGCGGTGCATTCGCTCAAAGATGTACCGATGGAACTGCCTGCAGGTTTCGCCCTGACGGCCGTGATGGAGCGTGAAGACCCGCGCGATGCACTGGTCTCGTCGGCCTTCGCGTCGCTCGACGACATGCCGGCCGGCACCGTGGTTGGCACGTCGAGCCTGCGCCGCGAAGCCGCACTGCGCTCACGCTATCCGCACCTGGTCATCAAGCCGCTGCGCGGCAACCTGGATACCCGGCTGGGCAAGCTCGATCGCGGCGAGTATGGCGCGATCATCCTGGCCGCGGCGGGTCTGAAGCGCCTGGGCCTGGGCGACCGCATCCGCGCGCTGATCGCGCCGGAGGCCTCGCTGCCTGCGGCAGGGCAGGGCGCGCTCGGTATCGAGATCCTGTCCAAGCGTCCGGACGTCGCCGCATGGCTGGCGCCGCTGAACCATCAGCCCACGGCGCTCGCCGTCACGGCCGAACGGGCCGTGTCGCGCATGCTGGGCGGATCCTGCCAGGTGCCGCTGGCCGCGCATGCGCGCTGGGACGGCGATCAACTGCGGCTCGACGCCTTCGTGGCCATGCCCGACGGCACGCGCCAGACGCGCGCCACGGCGTCCCGTCCCGCGTTGGATGTCGTGGCGGCGGAAGCCCTCGGCGAATCCGTCGCGCGCGACCTGCTGGCGCAAGGTGCGGCCGATATCCTCGCCGCGCTGGCTGATACGCCCGATCCCCAAGCTCCCGCCTGAGGCCGGCCCATGCCCCGCCCGACTGTCGTTGTCACACGACCCGCCGGGCAGTCCCGGCAACTGACCGAGGCCCTGCAGGCCGCGGGCCTGGACGTGCTGGGCTTTCCGCTGCTCGCGATTGGCCCCCCCGACGATGACGCGCCGCTGCGCGCCGCGCTGGCGCGCCTGGGCGAATTCGCGCTGGTGGTCTTTGTCAGTCCCAATGCGATTCAGTACGCGTTCGATGCGCTCGCGACGGTGCAGGGCAATGCGGTGGCTCAGTGGCCGTCCGGCGTGCCGGTGGCCGTGGTCGGCCCCGCGAGCGTCACGGCCCTGGCCGAGCGTGGCATTGCCGCGCCCCATCACCGCGTAATCGCGCCGGCCGGCGCCGATGGCAACTGCCACGACACGAATGGTGGTGCAGCCGGCGAAGAGCCGCGTTTCGATTCCGAGGCCCTGTGGGCGCAGCTGGACCCGGCCTCGCTGCATGGGCGCGCCGTGCTGATCGTGCGCGGCAACGGCGGCCGCGACTGGCTGGGCGATCGCCTGCGGGAAGCGGGCGCCAGCGTCACGGCGGTCGAAGCGTATCAACGCACCTTGCCCCAGCCCGGCGCCATGCAATGGCAGGCCGTGCGCGAAGGCCTGGGCGCAGCCGCTGCGCCGCAGGCCTGGCTACTGACCAGCTCGGAAGCCGTCCGCAACCTTGATACGCTGGCGCGACAGAACCTGTCGCCACAAGAGCTGGCCACCCTGAAACAGGTGCAGTGCATCGCGCCGCATGCGAGAATCGCCGAACAGGCGGAGGGGCTCGGCTTCACACGGATCCTTCGTGCGGCGCCAGGCGACGCCGGCTTGCTTGCGGCATGCAAGCAGTGGGCGGATGCTTATGCCGGACCGGTGCCCGCGAGGCCCACGGCGCCCGTAGCAATGCCGGCGCCAAGGCCGGAGCCGCCGCCCGCCATGACAAACAGGGTCGAACGCGTGACGCAAGAATCTACGTCCTCCTCAACCACCATCCCTCCCGCCGCTACGGCGGCAGTCGCGCCGGGGCAGTCATTCACCGCGCCGCGCCGCAATGCCGCATTGTGGGCGCTGGTGGCCGTCCTGGTGCTGGCGACTGCCGGCGGCTTCTGGTGGCTGCAGCAGCGGGTCGACCACCTGACTGAAGAACTGGCCCGGCGCCAGCAGAGCAACGACGCGCTGGTGCAGGAGACCCGTGTGCTGTCGCGCAATGCGCAGGACACCGTCAAGGAACTGCAAGCCAAGGTGGGCTCGCTGGACGGCCAGGTCGGCGAAACCCGCGACAAGCAGGTCGCGCTCGAACAGGTCTACCAGGACCTGATGCGCAACCGCGACGACTGGGAAATCGCCGAGATCCAGCAGTTGCTGACCAACGCCGGCCAGCAGCTCCAGCTCACCGGCAACGTGCAGGTCGCGCTGGCCGCGCTGCAGAGCGCCGATGCGCGCCTGGCCCGGACCGACAAGCCGCAGTACAACCTGCTGCGCCGTGCGCTGGCACGCGACATCGCCCGCATGAAGGCGGTGCCCGACACCGACCTGACCGGTGCCGCGATCAAGCTGGACGAGGCCATCAACCAGATCGATTCGCTGCCGCTCTTGTCGAGCGAGCGCATGCTTGAACGTACCGAAGCGGGAGACCGCCAGGAAGCCAGCCGTGGTGTGGCCAAGGGCGCGAAGGGGTCCGCGCCGGCAGCGGCTGTTACCGGAAACTGGTTCACCCGGCTGTGGGACTACATGCGCGAGGAAATGGCGCAGGTCATCCGCATCCGCAAGGTCGATGACACCGAAGCCTTGCTGCTGTCGGGCGACCAGGGCTGGTTCCTGCGCGAGAACGTCAAGCTGCGCATGCTCAATGCGCGCCTGGCGCTGCTGTCGCGCAACGAGCCGGTCTTCCGCAATGACCTGGCCGCGGCGCAGGCCATGATCGGCCGTTATTTCGACACCAAATCGCGGCGCGTGCAGACCGTGCTGACGCTGCTCAAGCAGGCGCAGGCCGGCGCGGTGACGGTGCAGCTGCCGACCATGGCGGAAAGCCTGGGCGCGCTGCACGCGCTGAAGAAGGAGTAAGCATGCGCCTTCTGTTCTGGGTCGCGGTGCTGTTTGGTGGCGCCGTCGGACTGGCCCTGTTCACGCAGTTCAATCACAGCAACGTCGTGCTGTTCTATCCGCCGTATCGGGTCGAGCTGTCGCTGAACCTGGCGCTGGCGTTGCTGCTGCTGTTGTTCTTCGTGGTGTGGACGGTCCTGTCCACGGTGCGGCATCTGTCGGAAATGCCGCGCCGCGCCGCGGCCTATCGCGAACGCAGCCGCATGAACAAGGCCCAGGCGGCGCTGCGTGAATCGATCGAAAACCTGTTCGCCGGCCGCTTTGCCCGCGCCGAACGCGCGGCACGCGAAGCGCAGTCGTGGGAAGCGCAGGCGCAGACCGCTGCGCTGGTCGGCGCCCGCGCCGCGCACCGCATGCAGGAAATCGAGCGCCGCGACGCCTGGATGGCACAGGTCACCGACCCCGAGCGCGAGCAGGCGCGGCTGGTATCGATGGCGGAACTTCTGGTCGATGCGCGCGATGCCGAGGGCGCGCTGGAAACCATCGCGCAACTGCAGGCACAGGGCGGGCGCCAGATCCACGTGCAGCGCATTGCGCTGCGCGCGCACCAGCATTTGAAGAACTGGTCGGAGGTGCTGCGCCTGGCCCGTTCGCTGGAAAAACGCAACGCGCTGCACCCCGTGCTTGCGCTGCGACTCAAGCAAATGGCCTGCGAGGCCATGCTGGACGAGCGCCGCCACGACGCCGAGGCGCTCTCCGCCTTCTGGCGCACACTTTCGGCCGATGAGCGTCGTGCCGCGCGCATCGCCGAGCCGGCGGCCCGCTACTTTGCCGCGCTCGGCCGGCAGGACGAAGCACGCCGCATTATTGAAGACGCGCTCAAGGTCAACTGGGACAGCCGCCTGGTGCTGCGCTATCCCGACTGCGCCAAGGCCGGGCAGGCACTGCCGCAAATCCAGCAGGCGGAAAAATGGATCAATGAGCATCCTGCGGACGCGGACCTCTACTACACACTCGGCGTGCTTTGCCTCGGCGAACAGCTTTGGGGCAAGGCGCAGTCGAGCTTCGAACGCGCCTTGAAATATGCGGACCGCAATCACCAGGGTCGTCTGCGTGTGCGTACCCACCTGGCGCTGGCCCGCCTGTTCGAGGAAACCGAGCGGCCCGAGGAAGCGCAGCGCCACTATCGCGAAAGTGCGATGCTGGCCGCCTGAGATTGGCCCGGGGCAGCTGGCCCGAGCTGCCGCACGTCAATCCTGCGCGGCCTTCATCTTGCCAGCAGCCGCCTTCACCACCGCATAACGCTCCAGCGTTTCCTTGCGCGCCACGTCATGCTGCACCAGCGGGCGCGGATAGTTATCTCCAAGCCGCACGCCCGCGGTCGCCAGCACGTCTTCAGGGGCGGTCCACGGCGCATGGATGTATTTGTCCGGCAGCGCGGCCAGTTGCGGCAGGTACTTGCGGATAAAGCGCCCTTGCGGGTCGAACTTCTCGGATTGCGTCACCGGGTTGAAGATGCGGAACCACGGCTGCGCATCGCATCCCGTCGAAGCGGCCCATTGCCAGCCGCCGTTGTTGGCCGCCAGGTCGAAGTCGTTGAGCTGGTCGGCAAAATACTGCTCCCCGCGACGCCAGTCCACGCCCAGATCCTTGACCAGGAAGCTGGCCGTCACCATCCGCAGCCGGTTGTGCATATAGCCGCTTTGCCGGATCTGCAGCATCGCGGCATCGATGAGCGGATAACCGGTGGCGGCGTCGCGCCATGCCTCGAAGTAGCGCTCGCCGGTCGTGCCGGTGCGCCAGCGGATGGCGTCATAGGCGGCGTGGAAGGCCGCGCCGGCAGCCACGCGCGGATGGTGGTGCAGGATCATGAAATAGAAGTCCCGCCAGATCAGTTCCGACAACCAAGTGGCCGCGCCGGCGCTGTCCGCGCCACCGCGCAGCGTCACCTCATGCGCCGCGCGGGCCAGGGTGCGGATCGACACCGTGCCGAACCGCAGGTGCACGGACAGGTAGCTCGGGCCGCGCAGGGCGGGGAAGTCGCGCCGGCGGGCATAGTCGCCGATGCGCGACGTGAACTCGTCCAGTAATGCGTATCCGCCTGAGCTGCCTGTTGGCATGGCGATCTCCGGCAAGTTGCTCGGGGCGAAACCGAGGGCTTCCAGCGATGGCATCGGCGCCTGCCGTCGTTCAGGCGGCGGCGCCAGCGCGTGCAGGTACGGCTCGATCGGGTAGGGCCGCAGGTCGAACGGCTGTACCGTCCTGAGCCAGGCATTCTTGTACGGCGTGAATACGGAAAAGGGCTTGCCCTGGCCGGTCAGGATCTCGTCCCGCTCGAAAATCACCTGATCCTTGAAGGTGAAGAAAGCGCGAGCGTCGGAGGCCAGCGACTGGCGGACGGCGGCGTCGCGCGTATTGGCGGCGGGCTCATAGTCGTGGTTCGCGAACACGGCCTTGGCATCGAGTTCGCGCGCCAGCGCTGGGATGGCGCTGGCGGCAGCCTCATGCAGCCCGATCAGGCCGCCCCCGGCCGCGCGCAGCGTGGCGTCCAGCTCCATCAGCGACTCGCGGATAAACGCGACGCGGCGGTCCGCTTTCAGCCCCCGGGCCAGCAATGGATCCAGGATATCCCGGTCGAATACGAACACGCACCACACCCGGGCACAGTGCTTGAGGGCATAATGCAGCGCCGCGTGGTCCGTGGCCCGCAGGTCGCGGCGGAACCACACGAGCCCGCTGTCGAACCGGCGGCCGATGCGGTAGGGCGGACGGCTTGTGGCGGATGGGTCTGCGACTAGCATGGTGCCTGGAGGAAGGGAAAAGCCGGGCGATACCCTACCATAGCGATACGGCTGCGCCGCTCCACAATCTTTTCACTGACGATTCCATTTCCATGACCCTTGATCGCATCCTCCAATCCCAGGGCTTCGGCACGCGCCGCTACTGTGGCGACCTGATCGGCGCCGGGCTGGTGGAGGTCAACGGCGAACTCTGCGAAGACCCGCGCGCCCAGTTCGAGGTCGACGGCCTGCAACTGACCGTCGATGGCGAGACATGGGTGGCCTGCACCAAGGCCTACCTGATGCTGAACAAGCCGGCCGGCTACGAGTGCTCGCAGCGCCCCCGCAACCATCCCAGCGTCTACAACCTGCTGCCGGTGCCGCTGCGCCAGCGCGAGGTCCAGGCAGTGGGGCGGCTGGATCACGACACTACCGGCCTGCTGCTGCTGACCGACGATGGCCAGTTCATCCACGCGCAGACCTCGCCCAAGCGCAAAGTGCCCAAGGTGTACGAGGTCACGACGGCGGAGCCGGTAACGCCGGAGCAGGCCGCGGCGCTGCGAACCGGTGTGCAGCTCGACGACGAACCCGCGCCGATCGCCGCGGAAGACTGCGAGATCACCGGCGAACACAGCCTGCGGCTGACGCTGGTGCAGGGCAAGTACCACCAGGTCAAGCGCATGGTGGTCGCGGCCGGCAACCATGTGACTGCCCTCCATCGCAGCGCGGTGGGCGGCCTGAAGCTGGATCCCGAGCTTCCCGAAGGCGAGTGGCGCTGGCTGACCGCGGAGGACCTGGCGGCCCTGACAAGCAAGGAGTGAGCAAACGGTTGCTGCACTGCAGCGTCGTCCAATTCTTTTCCGGAAGCCCTCCTGCGATTTGATAAAATGCCAGATATGGTCAAGCCCGAAGCACCCATCAATCTGACGAATCAGTTCCTGATTGCCATGCCTGGCATGGCCGATCCGACCTTTTCGGGCTCCGTCGTCTACCTTTGCGAACACAATGAGCGCGGCGCGCTCGGGCTGGTGATCAACCGCCCGATCGATATCGATATGGCGACGCTGTTCGACAAGATCGACCTCAAGCTGGAAATCCAGCCCGTGGCCCATCAGCCCGTTTATTTCGGCGGTCCGGTGCAGACCGAGCGCGGTTTTGTGCTGCATGACCCCGTGGGCATCTACGTATCATCGCTCGCGGTGCCCGGCGGACTGGAGATGACCACCTCCAAGGACGTCCTGGAAGCCGTGGCCAACGGCAGCGGCCCGCACCGTTTCCTGCTGACGCTGGGTTACTCCGGCTGGGGCGCCGGCCAGCTGGAAGAAGAGCTTTCGCGCAACGGCTGGCTCACTGTCCAGGCCGATCCCGAGATCATCTTCAGCGTGCCGCCGGAAGAACGGTTTGCGGCGGCCGTGCGCCTGCTAGGCATCGACTTCACCATGCTCTCCGGCGAGGCCGGGCATGCCTGACGGCGTGGGGCGCGAACTGCCCCGCGACGGCACGGTCCTGGCATTCGACTACGGCGAGAAAAAAATCGGCGTTGCCCTGGGCAACTTCGTCACGCGCCACGCCAGTGCGCTGACCATTCTTCCGAACGTGTCCGTCGAGGGCCGCTTCCAGGTCGTGGGCGAGTTGATCCGCGAATGGAACCCGGTGCAGCTGATTGTCGGCATGCCGGTCAACCCTGAAGGCGGCGAGCAACCTTCCATGCGGCTTGCGCGCCGCTTTGGCAACCAGCTCAACGGACGCTTCAGCCTGCCGGTGGAGTGGGTCGACGAACGCTATTCCTCGCGCATGGCCGCCATGGCCGGCGCGCGCCGCGGCGAACTCGATGCCGAGGCCGCGCGCATCATCCTGCAACAGTATTTCGACCAGCTTCCGCTATGACCCGAACTACCAATCCCGACGCCGAGGCGCTTTACCGCGCATTGCTCGACCAGGCCCAGGCGCTGATCCAGGCCGATCGCGCGCAGTGGTCCGTCGCCGGCATCCACTCCGGCGGCGCCTGGATTGCGCAGCGGCTGGCGGCGGACCTGGGACTGCCCGACCATGGCGTCATCAACGTTGCCTTTCACCGCGACGACTATGCCAAGAAGGGCCTGCACAGCCAGGCCCAGCCGAGCACGCTGCCGTTCGAGGTGCAGGACCGCAAGATCCTGTTGATCGACGACGTGCTGGCCACCGGCCGCACCATCCGTGCGGCGGTCAATGAACTGTTCGACTATGGCCGCCCGGCGCGTGTCGCGCTGGGTGTGCTGGTGGACCGCGGCGGCCGTGAACTGCCGATCGCGGCGGATCTTGTCGCGCTGCGGACCGAGCTGCCGCGCGAGGCCATGCTGGTGCTGTCGCGCCAGGGCGAGGGCGCGCAGGCGACCTTTGCTTTCTCCACCGAATCCTCGGCCGGTTGAACCGGCCAATTTTTCGTTCACCGGCCCCGAGACCCCGAGACCCCGAGACCCATAACACCCCGATTTCTGCCCGCGCCTGACCACCCATGACCAAGACGTTCCGCAACCCGCAGCTGACCAAGAACGGCGAACTGAAGCACCTGCTGTCGATCGAGGGCTTGTCGCGTGACATGATCACGCACATCCTGGACACCGCCAGCCAGTTCGTGTCGCTGTCCGACTCCGACCGCGATGTGAAGAAGGTGCCGCTGCTGCGCGGCAAGAGCGTGTTCAACCTGTTCTTCGAGAACTCCACGCGCACCCGCACCACCTTCGAGATCGCCGCCAAGCGGCTGTCCGCGGACGTGCTGAACCTGAATATCAACGCCTCGTCGACCAGCAAGGGTGAGTCGCTGCTGGACACGATCAACAACCTGTCGGCCATGTCGGCCGACATGTTCGTGGTCCGCCACGCCAGTTCCGGCGCGCCGTACCTGATTGCCGAGCACGTGGCGCCCCACGTGCATGTGATCAATGCGGGCGACGGTCGCCATGCGCACCCGACGCAGGGGTTGCTGGACATGTACACGATCCGGCACTTCAAGAAGGACTTCACGCAATTGCGCGTAGCGATCGTCGGCGACATCCTGCACTCGCGCGTCGCGCGTTCCGATATCCACGCGCTGACCACGCTGGGCGTGCCCGAAGTGCGCGCCATCGGCCCGCGCACGCTGCTGCCGTCCGGCCTCGAGCAGATGGGCGTGCGCGTCTTCCACAACATGGAAGAGGGCCTCAAGGGCGTGGACGTGGTCATCATGCTGCGCCTGCAGAACGAGCGCATGAGTGGTGCGTTGCTGCCGTCGGCGCAGGAGTACTTCAAGGCCTTCGGCCTGACGCCGGAGCGCCTGGCGCTGGCCGCGCCCGATGCCATCGTGATGCACCCGGGGCCGATGAACCGCGGCGTGGAGATCGACTCCGCCGTGGCGGACGGCCCGCAATCGGTGATCCTGAACCAGGTGACGTTCGGCATTGCCGTGCGCATGGCGGTGATGGGGATCGTGGCAGGAAACAGTGACTGACCGCCAGTGATGCCGACTTCCAGCCAGAACACTCCGAACACGCCAAGCGACACGACAAGCCAAGCTATGAAGATTCACATCCAGGGCGGCCGCCTGATCGACCCGGCCGCGAACCTCGACGCCCAGCAGGACCTCTATATCGCCGCCGGAAAGATCGTCGGTGTTGGCAGCGCGCCGGCGGATTTCACCGCCAACAAGACCATCGACGCCCGCGGCCTGATCGTGTGCCCGGGGCTGGTCGACCTCTCGGCGCGGTTGCGCGAGCCTGGCTCGGAACACCGGGCCACGCTCGAATCCGAAGTGGCCGCGGCGGCCGCCGGTGGCGTGACCAGCCTGCTTTGCCCGCCTGACACCGATCCCGTGCTCGACGAGCCGGGCCTGGTCGAGATGCTGAAGTTCCGCGCCCGTACGCTGAACCAGACGCACGTTTACCCGCTGGGTGCGCTGACGCAGGGCCTGAATGGCGAAGTGCTGACCGAGATGAACCAGCTGACCGAAGCCGGCTGCGTCGGTTTCAGCCAGGCCGATGCGCCCGTGCGCAACACGCAGGTGCTGCTGCGTGCGCTGCAATATGCGCAGACGTTCGGGTTCACCGTGTGGCTGCGTCCGGAAGATCCGTTCCTCGGCGGTGGCGTCGCCGCGAGCGGCGCAGTGGCATCGCGCCTGGGGCTGTCGGGCGTGTCCGTGATGTCTGAGACCGTGCGCCTGCACACCATCTTCGAACTGATGCGCGCCAGCGGCGCCCGGGTCCATCTTTGCCGCCTGTCGTCGGCGGCGGGCCTGGAACTGGTGCGACAGGCCAAGCGAGAGGGCTTGCCGGTGACTTGCGACGTGAATATCCACCACGTCTCGCTGACCGACATGGATATCGGTTACTTCAATTCGCAGATGCGCTTCTCGCCGCCGCTGCGCAGCTCGCGCGACCGCGATGCGATTGTCACGGCGCTGGCCGACGGCACGATCGACGCGCTGTGTTCGGATCACACGCCGGTGGACGATGACGAGAAGCTGCTGCCGTTCGCCGAAGCTACACCGGGCGCGATCGGCCTGGAACTACTGCTGCCGCTGACGCTGCGCTGGGCCGCCGAGCACAAGGTGCCGCTGCAGACGGCTCTGGCCCGCATTACCTCCGAGCCCGCGCGCGTGGCCGGCCTGAAGGCCGGTACGCTGGCAATGGGCACCGTTGCCGACGTTTGTGTGTTCGATCCGAAGGAAGTCTGGAAGGTCGAGCGCCAGTCCATCAAGAGCCAGGGCAAGAACTCGCCGTGGCTGGGTTATGAGATGGAGGGCAAGGTGCGCATGACGGTGGTCGGCGGGCAGATTGTCCACGGCAACCACAACCATCACTGACGCGCGCATGGTCTGGCTGCGCAAGACGGCGCTGGTGCTGCACCTGTTGAGGGGCTTGCTGACCTGCGCGGTGCTGTTCCCCTGGCTAGGCGTACGTTCGCGTGAATGGCACATTCGGCGCTGGTCGCGCCGTCTGCTGCGGATCTGCGGGATGGAGCTCGAAATCGCGGGTGAACTCCCGGCGCACGGTGGTAGCCAGGGCGCGCTCGTGGTTTCGAATCACATTTCGTGGCTGGATATCTATGTGATCCACAGCTGGCGGCCGGTGCGTTTTGTCGCCAAGTCGGAGATTCGGAGCTGGCCGGTTATTGGCTGGCTGTGCGAGAAGACTGGGACGTTGTTCATCGAACGCGCGCGCAAGCGTGACGCGCATCGGGTGCTGCATGACATTACCGATGTGATGCTGCAGGGGGACCTCGTTGGCGTGTTTCCGGAGGGCACGACGACGGACGGCAGCGATGTGCTGCCGTTTCACGCTAACCTGATGCAGGCGCCGATCTCGGGCGGGCTGCCGGTGTTGCCGCTGGGGCTCAGTTATGTGGATGCGGCGACTGGCAAGCCTACGCTGGCGCCGGCCTATATTGGGGACCTGAGTCTGCTCGACTGTCTGAATGCAGTTCTTAAGGCGCCGCGAATCAAGGCGCGTCTGTCCATCGGTCCGCTGCTTTATCCCGAGTCCGACAACCGTCGTGAACTGGCGGGGTCGGCACGCGAAGTGGTCGTTCACCTGAAGCAGGGGGCGCACGAAGCCGCTGCTGCAGTCGCGGTGCGGCGCAGCCAGGAAGATTCGGGCGAGGCCAGCGTCCCAGCCCCTGCTACCATCAGCTGACTTCTGCTGTCGTCCCTGCTATGGCGGGGACGGCGGGATCAGGCTAGTGGATCACAATATTGCGGGCATTCCACTTGGATGAGCATCCGTGCGGCGGGATCGGCCGCCAGTCGTGCAGCCGTGAGCTTGCCACCCCAGACGCAGCCTGTATCCAAAGCCATCAGGTTCGGGCGCATCACCAGGCCCAGAGTCGACCAGTGTCCACACACGACGGTGACATTCTCCGTGCGGCGTCCCGGCACGTCGAACCATGGCATGAATCCGGCAGGGGCATTGCCCAGTCCTTCCTTGGTCTTGAAGTCCATCACGCCGTCGACCGTGCAATAGCGTAGCCGTGTCAGGGCGTTAATGATTACCCGGTGGCGCTCGGCGCCTCGCAGGCCGTCATGCCAGCGGTCGGCGGCATTGCCGAAGATGTCGGCAAGGAAGCCTTGCCAGTTGGGGCCTTGGAGTTGTTCTTCGACTTCGTGGGCGAGGTCGATGACTTGCTCGGCGGACCATTGGGGCAGGACGCCGGCGTGGACTAGGAGGAAGCCGTTCTCGAGCAGGGCCAGGGGGCGGTGGCGCAGCCAGGCGAGCAAATCCTCACGGTCGGGGGCGGTCAGGATGTCCTGCAGGGTGTCTGACTTGCCGTTCTTGCGGACGCCTGCGGCTGCGGCAAGGGCGTGGATGTCATGGTTGCCCAGGACGGTTTCGGCGCGAGCCCCGAATGCATGGACGGTACGGAGGGTTTGAAGGGAGGCCGGGCCGCGGTTGATGAGGTCGCCGACCAGGCGGAGTTCGCTATCGGCGGGTAGTCTGGTGAGGAGTTGGTCGAAGGAGGCGGAGCATCCCTGGAGGTCGCCAATGGCGAAAGGTGTTTTATGAGACATACAAAGACCGCCTCTGAGGAACGGGAAGGAAAATGCGGCGCTTAGTCTCGGGAACCAGTCCCGAGTCTGGGGACATTGTTACGCATCGTGCAAACCGGGGTCCGTGCGGCGGTGGCGTATACATAGAGTTGGATAGAATACCTCGACTTCTGCAGTTGCTTAGTGCCGCCAGGCTCAGATATGGGCACGGTGGCCAGTCGTCATTGCCGGGTTTCTGAAAATATCGGGGCAGGGAGCATGTCGTGTCGCATATTTTGGTGACTGGAGGCGCCGGATTCATTGGAGCCAATTTCGTTCTGGCATGGTTGAGCAATAGTGCGGCAGATGGTGTCGTTAATGTCGATAAGCTGACTTATGCCGGCAATCGCAAGACGCTGTCATCGCTGGAGGGCGACAGCCGCCACATCTTTTCGCAGACGGATATCTGTGATCGAGGCGCGCTTGACAAGTTATTCGCGGCCTATCAGCCGTGGGCGGTCGTGCATCTTGCAGCGGAGAGCCATGTTGATCGTTCGATTCACGGTCCCGCGGCGTTCATTCAGACGAATATTGTCGGCACTTTTACGCTGCTCGAGGCCGCTCGCGCGTACTGGAGTTCGCTCCAAGAGACGGCCAAGTCAGGATTCCGCTTTCTCCATGTTTCCACGGATGAGGTGTTCGGATCGCTGGGCGTGAACGACCCGCAATTCTCGGAGGCGACCCCATACGCGCCTAACAGCCCATACTCGGCATCCAAGGCTGCCTCTGATCATCTGGTCCGCGCGTATCACCACACCTATGGCCTGCCCGTTCTTACCACTAATTGCTCGAACAACTACGGGCCCTACCATTTTCCCGAAAAGCTTATCCCGCTGGTGATTGCCAATGCGCTGGCCGGCAAATCACTGCCCGTTTATGGCGACGGCCTGAACGTGCGTGACTGGCTGTATGTCGGCGACCACTGTTCCGCCATTCGAGAAGTGCTGGCGCGCGGACGGCCAGGCGAAACCTACAACGTGGGTGGCTGGAATGAAAAGACCAACCTCGATGTCGTCCACACTCTTTGTGATCTGCTGGATGAACTGCGGCCGAAGAGCGGTGGCTCTTACCGCGACCAGATCCAGTTCGTGAAAGACAGGCCGGGCCACGATCGTCGTTACGCGATCGACGCTCGCAAGCTGGAGCGCGAACTTGGCTGGAAGCCAGCCGAGACTTTCGAGACCGGGCTACACAAGACCGTACGGTGGTATCTGGATAACCAGGCATGGGTGCAAGACGTGATGTCCGGCGAATATCGGAACTGGGTGGCGAAGCAATATGCAACGTAATCCGAATGTACCGACGCTTCTCATCACCGGCTGCAATGGGCAGGTTGGATTCGAGCTGCGACGCAGTCTGGCGCCGCTTGGCCATGTGGTGGCACTGGACCGCGCTGCGTGCGACTTGACAGACCACGAGATGGTGCGCCGCGTGGTACGCGAGAATCGCCCCGATGTGATCGTCAATTCTGCAGCTTATACGGCAGTTGACAGAGCCGAATCAGACGCGGAATTGGCCTTTGCCATCAACGGTGCCGCTGCCGGCGTCCTGGGGGAAGAAGCTAGGGCACTTGGCAGTCTGCTGGTGCATTACTCGACGGACTACGTGTTCGACGGTACCAAGGACGGGGCCTACGTCGAAACGGATGCGGTCAATCCTCAATCCGTATATGGCAAAAGCAAACTGGCTGGTGAACGGGCGATCGCCGCATCGGGCGTGCAGGCGTTGATTTTGCGGACATGCTGGGTGGCCGGTGTGCACGGCGGCAACTTCGCTAAGACCATGCTGCATTTAGGCAAGGAGCGTGGCCAACTGCGCGCTATTGCCGACCAGTTTGGCGCGCCCACTACCGCCTCGCTTGTCGCCGACGCCACCGCTCAGATTGTGGCTCGCCATTGGCTGGCGGGCGACCGCGCGGCCTTTGCCGGCGGCATCTATCACCTGGCAGCAGCGGGTGAGACAACCTGGCACGCCTATGCCACGGAAGTCCTTCGCTATGCAAAATCGCACGGCGCGGAACTCAAGGTCAATCCGGAGCAAATTGAAGCAATTCCTGCCACGGCGTATCCGCTGCCAGCGCCGCGACCGACCAGTTCTAGGCTGGATACCACGCGACTGCGGGAAACCTTCGGTATTTACCTACCTGACTGGAAGCAGGGGATCCACCACCTGCTGGACCAGATCCTGACGTAACGGGGGTCACCATGCGTAAAGGGATTATCTTGGCCGGTGGATCCGGCACTCGTCTTTATCCGATCACGCGGTCTATTTCCAAGCAACTGCTGCCAGTGTATGACAAGCCGATGATCTACTACCCGCTGTCCACGCTGATGCTGGCTGGGATTCGGGACATCCTCGTCATCGCCACTCCCGAAGACACGCCGCGCTTTTCCGAGATGCTGGAGGACGGCAGCAAATGGGGCTTGAATCTCCAATATGCTGTGCAGCCATCGCCTGATGGGCTAGCTCAGGCGTTCATTATCGGCCGTGAGTTTGTCGGCAACGACCCGAGCACTCTGATCCTTGGGGACAACTTGTTCTTCGGACACGATCTGGTTAGCCAGCTCACACGTTCCGCGGAGCAAGAGCACGGGGCTACGGTCTTTGCGTATCACGTCCAGGAACCGGAGCGCTATGGCGTTGTGGAGTTTGATGGGAAATTTCGAGCCGTATCCCTGGAAGAGAAGCCGGCCAAGCCCCGTTCGAACTACGCAGTGACAGGGCTGTATTTTTACGATAACCAGGTCTGCGACATTGCCGCTGATATCAGGCCGTCAGGCCGTGGCGAACTTGAAATTACCGATGTCAACAAGCGGTATCTCGAGATGTCCAGCCTGAATGTCGAAATCATGGGGCGCGGCTATGCGTGGCTGGACACAGGCACGCATGACTCGTTGCTTGATGCCGCGAGTTTCATCGCGACGCTGCAAAAGCGCCAGGGACTGATGGTGGCGTGTCCGGAGGAAATTGCCTATCGGAGCAAGTGGATCAGCGCGGAACAAGTGGCCCGCCTGGCGGCTCCGTTGGCAAAAAATTCGTACGGGCAATATCTGCAGCGCCTCCTGCTGGACGGCATTAGGTAAGAGGGGGCCAAAGCCATGAAACTGACGGCAATACCGACGAAGCTTGATGGCGTGATGGTTTTGGAGCCGAAGGTGTTCGGCGACGACCGAGGGTTCTTTTTTGAGAGCTACAATGCCAGGGACTTCGAGACGGCCACTGGACTGCGACGCGACTTTGTTCAGGATAACCATTCCCGCTCGTCGAAGAATGTTTTGCGCGGCCTCCACTATCAGATCCAGCACCCTCAGGGGAAACTGGTGAGGGTAGTGGCAGGTGAAGTTTTTGACGTGGCGGTGGACTTGCGCCGATCCTCGCAGACGTTTGGACAGTGGCTTGGTGTCAGGCTGAATGCCGACAACAAAAGGCAACTTTGGATCCCCGAGGGATTCGCGCACGGATTCGTCGTCCTTTCCGAGACCGCGGAGTTACTGTACAAGACTACCGATTATTGGTATCCGGAACTTGAGCGCAGCCTCCTGTGGAGCGACCAGGCAATTGATATCGACTGGCCGCTGCAAGACTCGCCTTTGCTGGCGGCAAAGGATGCGTCTGGCAAGCGGCTGATTGAAGCGGAGGTTTTTGCCTGAACCAGCGGGGACGGTTGCTTTAAGAACTATTACATTCAGACCGTGCTTCGGTACTAGCTTTGCAACAGCAATGCACCGACTTAGGCAAGGGGCTTGCCTTTGATCGCGCGCATCGCCATGTACACGTAGCACTGCATGGTACGGACCGCATATTTTAGCTTGACCTGTAAACTACGTTCTCGCCCGATCTGTGCCGCGTAGAACAGTAAAAATCCACGCGGATTGCGCATCAGATGCAGCGAGAAGTTGTTGCTGTAACCATCCGGTAGATAATCACACAAATACAAGGGAGTCGCAGGAAAATAAATTATATCCCCGGCATCGCCGATTTTATTCCAGATGTACAACTCTGGAACGAACTTCTCCCCCTCAATCACGGGAAAAGGCGCCGCTCGCATCGCCTCTCGTCGGAAGATGTAGGCAAGGTCTCCGCGGAAGTATTTGCTTGCCTCGCTCGGAGACATGACGACTGGGTCGGCGACCTTGCACTCGATACCCACCATGGTTCCGTCGAACAGCACCTTACGGAAGCAAAACCCTTGAATTTCCGGATTGTCATGATCCGTGATTGCACGCTCCGCTACGGCTATCGCGTCAGCAGTCAACGCATCGTCACTATCGACAATAAAGATCAGATCGCCGGAGGCCGCGCTGGCTCCGCTATTGATAGCGACGTGTTTCCCTGCATTCTCCTGATAGCAGTAAACGATCTCAAACTTTCCTTCAGATCGAAAATCCTCGATTAAATCGCGAGTATTGTCGGTGCTTCCATCATCAACCACGACCCATTCGAACCGACCGCTCTCCTGAGCCTTAAGGCTTTGGTAGAGTCGAGGCAACGTGTGCGCGCGATTGAAGGTCGGTGTCAATACGGTTATCACTCTCGTCAAGCCTCGATGAATAAGAAACTGTGGTTTTTCGGGCGGTGACTCAGTCTAGAGTCGAAAGAGGCAGCGATGGGTGTCGCATCACTCTGGCTTTACTGCGAAAGTCTATCGTTCAAGTCGGATGCGCAACGTGGGAAAATCCGAGCCGCGCACCTGATAAATATAAATTCAAGATTTGAGCTGACCGCGAAAACATCGATTCGCTTTATGAAGCTTAGCCACAAGTCATCAATGATGCCTGCTTTTTTTCACAATCAGCCAGCGCGGTGCCTTGAATCGAACGATGCTCCAGTATAGCCAAACGTAAGTTATGACGAACGCCAGTACACAGGAGGCCAGCACAACACCATGGTTCCAGAAAAGGGTCGCGGGAAGGACTGCCAGCATGCTGAGAAACCAAAGATACGGTGACGTCAGGGAGTTCCGGCGCAGCCGATGGCGTTCATCCTTGCTGCCGACGGCCCATCGCATCAGGCGCTTGTAAACGAGCATATGAAGATGCACGCCGTCCGGGACCCCAGGAGACATTCCGCGCAGTATCTTCTTCCGGTAGATGGAGAACAATGTCTCGAACAACGGATAGATAAACATAAGAACCGGATACCATGCCGAGACTGCGGGATTGCGCATGGCCAATATGATCGCAAGCTCCGCAAGGATAAAGCCAATGAAATATGCGCCACCATCACCGAGAAAAATCAGCCCGGCAGGGAAGTTCCAGAGGAAGAAGCCCAGGATGGACCCTGCCATAATGAGCGAGCACGACAGGACTAACGTGTCGCCAGTGTGATAGCCCACATATGCCAGCGAAATAAACATTGTTGTCGTGACGATCGCCGCTAGCCCGTTGAAGCCGTCAATAATATTCACTGCGTTAGCCAGACCTGCAACAGCGAAAATAGTAACGGCGAAAGACACGGCATACACGGCCAGCACACTATCAATCAAGCCGACGTCGATACGCACAACCCGTACATCGAGCAGCCATACTGCTAGCGCTGCGGCGGTCATCGTAGCAAGCAGTCGGCTTCGCGCTGACACCTGTTTGGTGAGATCCTCCGCGAAGCCTGCTGCAAAAGCCGGAACCGCGGCGCAGAGCAGGATCACATAGTCGCGGAACTGAACAGCCTCGCGAAAATATAGAACGGCAATGCCAGAAATGGCTCCGAGCGCGATGCCAAGGCCCCCGATTCTTGGCACCGGGCGCGTATGGAACTTCTGCGCGCCTGAGAGATCGGTGTCTGCTGTCAGGCCTTCATGCAGGTGAGAAAACTTCACCACTAGCATGGTCACGACAAAAGACACTAGTAAGGCAAGGCAAAATGTCAGCATAGTTGTTCGTTTCTATATGGGAGCCGCAGTGTCCATTCGGGCAGAGTCGCACTGGGCCTGTCTCTGGCATTATCGCGCCGATCGGAGGCGTTTCCTCATGTTTTCGCACGGGCGCGTTGACGCAAATCGGCGAGCAGGGCCCAGATCAGAACGAGAGCGAAGCCAAGTACGGCGCCGCCGATGGCAAACAACGTTCTACTCGGAAAAATCGGCTGCCGACTGATCTCAATGGTGCCGAGCAAGCGGGTATTGTACGAGCGCTCCGGGTTCAACTGTTCTGTCAACACTTGTTTCTTCTCGGAAAGTTCGCGAATCTCTTTGTCTGTTGCCGCAAGTCGTTCGCCAATGATGACATTGTCGACGATCTGCCCCGGAGCGCCGCTCCTGATTTTTTCGTCCGTAAGGCTTTGAAGCTTGGCCTTCTGCGCGACAGCGACTGGAAGACTGCGATCCACCTGAGCGAGTTCCTCGGAAAAACGGGCGATCGAGGGGCTCAGCAAGTTCTGGTGCGCCTGGATCAGCGCGTTTTGATACGACGCGAGAAACCGCCGCGCGTCTTCTGCCGTATAGCCGCGAACACTGAGTTCCAGAAAGTTGGTGTTCCGAACCTGCTTGACCGAAGCGGACTTGACTATCAGCGCACTGTCGCTGCTTTGCGATGAGTCGGTGGGCAGATCCAAGGCGCGCAACGTCGTGTAGGAGGTCGAGGGCAAACGGAGCCGCTCGATGGCGCGCGTCGGATCTTCCAAGGCGACCGTAGTAATGTTCTGGCCGTAGTAGGTGATTTGGCCAATTTGCAGTGTCGACTTGGCTTCCCACTGCTTCGGCACGGCGAGCGAGATCAGAATCCCCACCACGCCGCCCAGAATTGTGAATACAAGCGTCCGAAGCGCGTACGCGCGGGCAAAAGCGTTGAGTTCTTCCATCGGCTTTGGGGCGTGATTGTGTTGGGGCGCAGTGCTCATGTGTATATTTTTTCCAAAGACGATCATTCAACCAAGCGAATGCCGCCAGTTCGTTCGATTTCCTCTGTACCGAGGATTAGTTCGGGGCAGATTGGCCAATCTTTGCGATGGCCTGATCATATTTCGCGAAAACCTTCTCGTTCGAATAGGTTTGCCGGACAAATTCGCGTCCGGCCTTCCCCATTTTGGCGCGCGCCTCATCGTTCAGGGCGAGCACACGTTGCACCGCATCCGCCAGGGATTGCGCATTTCGCGCTTCGCATAAGAAGCCTGTCACGCCATCTACAACGATTTCCTTGCAACCTGTGACGTTCGCAGCCACCAATGGCTTTTCCATCGCAGACCCTTCCAGCAGGCTACGTGGAATTCCCTCGCGATAAGAGGGAAGGACCACGCAGATGGCATCGCGAATGAAAGGGCGGACATCGTCGGTCGCGCTGAGCCAGTCGATAGCGCCATCGCTTGCCCATTGTTGCATCTGGCTATCAGGGATTCCACCGGGGCTGTCCGCGCCCGAAGGGCCAAGTATTGCAAAGCGCACGTCGGGCCTTTGCCGGTGGGTCAGTGCCGCGCATTCCACAAATTCCGCGATACCCTTGTCCCATAGTGCTCTGGCGATCATAAGAACAGTCATGTCGGGAGTGGGGCTAGCTTGCGGCCTGAAATAATCGAGGTCGATTCCTTCGCCTGGCAGTATCCGCGCGACATCGGGCGGACAGATTCGCTTGTTGATAAACAGTTCGCGATCATCCTGATTCAGGAACCACACCTGCCTGGGAATGTGCAGGGCGAACCGGTACATGGTACGTGCAATGCGGGCAACAACGCTGTCCGAAAGAAACGCATATCCCAGCCCGGTAATGACTGAAATGCTCGGGATAGCCGCTAGTTTAGCAGCCACCGTGCCGAAAATATTCGGCTTGATTGTGTAATGGAAAATGATGTCGGGATTCTCGCGTCGATAGAGTCGCCATAGGTCCCTTACCAGCAGGCTGTTCTGCAAAAGCGTCGCCTTCTTGGGTGCCATTGGCACGATGAACACCGCAACGCCTATCGCCCGCAGCTTTGGCGTCTCTGCGCCTTCGGGGCATACCGCACAGACCTCGTGGCCGGCCTGCATCAGTTTGCGAAAAAGGTCACCGCGAAAGTTCCAGAGCGAATGTGACGAATT
The DNA here is from genome assembly GCF_057798975.1 of Cupriavidus sp. 21MJTG02-4. Classification (NCBI taxonomy): domain Bacteria; kingdom Pseudomonadati; phylum Pseudomonadota; class Betaproteobacteria; order Burkholderiales; family Burkholderiaceae; genus Cupriavidus; species Cupriavidus sp. 21MJTG02-4. Next base: position 430,661 of record NZ_JBYOJP010000002.1, read on the forward strand.
AGATACAAAAAACAGTTTCACTGTCCAATCCCGATGGTGTAATCCTGAAGCGCGCCTTGGTCAAAGGTCAGGTAGAAACGAATGAATCGGGCCGCGCAATAGAGAGTGAGCAGAGTCAGGGTAATCGCGTATTTTCGTTCCCGGTGCACATTAAGTATGGTGCCTGCCGCCATTGCGTAGATCACTCGTTCATATTCAAGGAACCGATTGAAAACTTCGAAGTTTGCCGCGATTGCAAATATCGGCAGCATCAGTGCGAGAATGCGTGCCTGGATGTCCGCCGAAAAAAAAGAAACCTGCCCTGCCGGCGTGGCAGGGATTTCCCGATTCATGCTGATTCGATATAGAAGCAGCAGGAAGAGGATTGCTTCAATGAACCCGAGGAAATTCTGCGAGCCGCTTTCAATGTAACTCGAGTAGTCACGTATCTGACTTAAGTAGCCGAACACAAGTCCCAATGGCAGCGCGCTGAAGCTCAAGGCAATACCAATGGAAACTACGAGCGAAACTACGAAAATCCGTGCAAGCGATATGCGACGCGTTAGCCAGAACACGGCAAAGAACGGCAGGCAAACAATTGCCGAATAGTGGAAGGAACTTGCCAAAGCTATAAAGGCAAGTGCCCGCAATTTTTTTCCCTCGATCAGGTAAATTATTGCGATAAGTACCAGGGAAATGGCAATGGATTGTCTGGCCAGTACAAACTGTTGCCAGATCAGGTAGGTCGAAAGATAGAATAGAAAACTGATTCCAGGGTTTTCTGCATACTTGACGAGGAATCTTGCGATCACTGCAAAATTGAAGAGCGCGATGCAGCCGAGGAACACAGTCGGATTGTCTATGCCGATGCGTTTTGCCACCAGCATTAACGCTACATAGCTTGGCTCCCATCCGAACGAGAACTCCATGGCACTTGCCAGGCTATCGTTGTCGTAGAGGTTACGGAATACGTAGGTGTACAGTTCCAGGTCCGAGCCGCCGCCAGATTGTCTGAACGCACAAAGTCCGAGCCAGATGATGGCTGCGGGAATCCATACCAGCCGGTATTTTCCAGCGGCACATAGTACGAGAATGACAGCGCAGAGCGCATAGGCGCCGAGAAGCAGCATCAGTCAGAGTCCCAATCGCTGATATTCGGCATTCCAGCGCGCAAGCGCGGCATCCTTGCTGTATCGGCTGACGATATGCGTCCGGCGGGCCTCCGATTGCGAAGCCGTGTCGGCCTGGTCCATTTGCGCGACCATGGCGGCGGCTATTGCCCCAACGTCGCCGGGGTCGACAAGTCGGCCGTGCCGACCAATGACTTCTCTGAGTCCAGGTACATCGGATCCAATGACAGGTAGTCCGACAGCCATTGCTTCCGCCGGTGCAAGTCCAAAGCCTTCATAGTGGGAGACCAGGATGAATGCGTCGGACTCGCGCAGGGCTTCCCGTACATCGGCGTGCCCCCCTGCGAACGTCACGGCATCGGCGATACCGAACTCTTTGGCCAAATCCTCCGACGGTGCGCGAAGCGGGCCGTCCCCCAACAACAGCAGACGGGCGCGGCTGCGCTGTCTGTAAACCTCGGCAAAGGCTCGCAGCAGCCCGGCATGGTTTTTCTGTTGGCGGAACTGCGCGACGCAAACGAAAACGAAATTGTCGCCAGTAGCTTTGGCTCTGATTGGCATCTTGAGGTCGAATCGTCGCACGTCGACGCCATTGGGAATGCATTGTGCGACGGCCTCGCGAAACAAATGTCGAGACACATAGTTCACCGTCGCTTCCTCGCTGACATTGGTTGCGAGATCCGGGGAGCCATTGGTTAGCCTGAGCATCGTATTTAGAAGATGCCCCCCCTCATTGACATTGTGGGCGGTCCAGGCCAGCCGAAAACCGCTGCACAATGGCTTGACCATCGCCGCGAGGATGTTAGCGTGGATCATATGCGAATGGACAATTCGCGGCTTCCACGCCATCAGGATTTTTCTGAGGCGCCAGAGCCCGAGGGGCAGCATCAAGGCCGAGCGCATCCCGAGGCAGGCGACTTCGACCCCCGCTGCGCGGAAATCGGGGGCAAGTTCATCGTGGCCCTGATGCATATAGACCACCGCAACACGGTAGCCCTGTGCCGCGAAATAGCTCGCTTGGCTCAGGCAGACGAGTTCCGCCCCTGCCCGGTTGAGACCGGTAATGACGTAAACGATATCTTTGTTCTGGTTCATGCTCATCTTTGCGCTGCATTTGCCGAGGTGCGTTCCGACTGGACGGCAACGACGATCAACACGAGGTCGAAGGCGAACATCCCGAACATGAACAGTTCGACCGACTCCGTCCAGCGTAGGGTTAGAGCCATCGCCGCGGCGATAAGCGCTTGACCTGCCAACAGCCTTGCGGCGAGGCGATAGGCACCTCTGGCTAGCAGGCGCACGTACACCGTCGTCGAGAACATAACCTTGGAAGCAGTCAGCGCGGCGGCGGCGGCTAGCAACAAATGGTTTCCTGCAAACAGCTGCGCGAGCGGTGCTTGCGAGAGCCGTGCGTACATGACTAGGAACAGCGAGGTCGCTACGGCTACAGTTATGCCAATTCCGCCGATGGCTGCATAAAGGCTAGGCAAACGGCCAACCTTATAGCTGCGCCCCAGCATGGGCATGATATAGCCTAGTCCGGCCGTCACCACCCCCGTTGCGGCCCGAGAGACTTTTTCCGCTGCCAGCGCTGTGCTGGCCAGAGATGCCGTCACTACGGCGCCTACCGTGACCGGCAGAACGTTGCGGCCAATGGCCTGCACCAGGCTTGACTGATAGGCCGCCAGATGGCCCGCATGCAGGCGCGGCCATCGTCGCTCGAGACGAGGGAAGGGAACCGCGTTCAACAGGCCAATCTTGCGCGCCACAATGAGTTGGATGCCTGACTGAACGAGGCCCGACACAGCAAGGCACGCCAGTGCGGCATTAGCGGACGGGATGCCAATCAACAGGAACGCGGCCAAACCCGAGATGCGGCACAATCCGTCGATCAGCGCGATCGTAGTGTATTGCTCCGTTGCAATCAGAATCCAGCCGAAACTGAATGACATGGCGATGGATAGCATCATCGTCGTGCCAAGCTGGTTCCAGCCGACAATTGTGTAACGTGCCGCCAACACTGTCAGCAAAGCCTGAATCAGAAACAGCGGCAACCGTATCTGGATCGCATAGCGTACCATTGCGGTCAGGCGTTGACGTGTCGGCGAGGCGGATAAACGTTGGGGAATCCAAAGGGAAAATCCGCCCTCACCGAGCGCCGAGACCAAGGCCGCTGTTGCCTGCGCCGCCAGAACGATGCCCAGTACGCGAATTTCTAGTTGGCTGCTGAAAACTGAAAGTTCGAGAATTGCGCATCCCGACGAGACCACGGTGATAACGGATGCGCGACTGAGTTTGAGAAATATTTTGGCGATTTTGTATGCCATTCGCACCAAGAGAAATTATCACGTAGCAGCGCGATTGCAATGTCCGCTGTTTAATGTTTCGTGCAGTCGCGATATTGAAAGAATCTCGCGATTATAAAGCATCAGGAAATGTCTCGACTATGTTGAGGTGTAAGCGAAGGGCCAGGTGCCCGTGTATGGATTCGGGGCAGCTTGCTGAGGAGTTGGCCCTGCCTCGGCATCCAGCAGCCTGAAGGACGCCGCTCATCGAGACATCAAGGCGGAGCGGCTCGCGAGCCGAGGCCTTCATCGATGGGCTACCGTCCACCGCTCATGGGCCCCGGCGATTTCGCAAGCCCAGGTATTCGAAACCAGACGGCGGCGGTTCTCCTCGCCGCGCGTTCGTTGAGGTCGCGTGGGCGCCGGACGATATATCAGCCGGATCGATCAAGTTCCTGGTTTTTAGCCGCCGTTTCAAGGATTTTGCGTTGAGGAAGCCAGCACTGCCGGTAGCAAATATCATAAAGGGGATCACCTCCCCACGAATCGACGGGGCAAGAACGCATGTCTATGAAAGCGGGCAGATTATATTCAGGCCTGCTATAGAATGTGGTGATCTTTTGTAAAAGCGGCTAAAGGAGCGCCTGTGCAGTTTGCCAACCAGCCTTCACTCGATCCCAGCATCTTCAAAGCCTACGACATCCGCGGCATCGTCGGTAAGACGCTGACCCGCGACGTGGCCCGCCTGATCGGCCTGTCATTCGGTTCTGCCGCCGCGGAAGCCGGCGAAAAGGCGGTCGTAGTTGGCCGCGACGGCCGTCTTTCCGGCCCCGACTTGATTAGCGGCCTGGTCGAAGGCCTGCGCGCCGCCGGCATGGATGTGATCGACCTCGGCATGGTCGCCACGCCGATGGTCTATTTCGGCACGAACATCGAGTTAGGTGGCGTAAAGGCCACTTCCGGCATCATGGTTACCGGTAGCCACAATCCTCCCGACTACAACGGCTTCAAGATGGTGCTGGCCGGCAAGGCGATTTATGGCGACCAAATCCAGGGCCTGCGCCAGCGGATCGAGGCCGGCAAGTTTGCCAGCGGCGCGGGCGCATACCGCCAATACGACGTGCGCCAACAGTACCTCGACCGCATCACCAGCGACGTGAAGCTTTCCCGCCCGATGAAGATTGCGCTCGACGCGGGCAACGGCGTGGCCGGCGCATTCGTCGGCGACCTGTTCCGCGCCCTTGGCTGCGAGGTGACTGAGCTGTTCTGCGACGTCGATGGCAATTTCCCCAATCACCACCCCGATCCCGCCCATGTGGAAAACCTGCAGGACCTGATGCAGTGCCTGCGCGACACCGATTGCGAACTCGGCCTGGCCTTCGACGGCGACGGCGACCGCCTGGGCGTGGTAACCAAGGACGGCCAGGTCATCTTCCCCGACCGCCAACTGATGCTGTTCGCCGAAGAAATCCTCGGCCGAAACCCGGGCGCGCAGGTCATCTACGACGTCAAGTGCACGGGCAAGCTCGCCCCGTGGATCCGCCAGCACGGCGGCGAGCCGCTGATGTGGAAGACCGGCCACTCGCTGGTCAAGGCCAAGCTAAAGGAAACCGGCGCCCCGATCGCCGGCGAAATGAGTGGCCACGTCTTCTTCAAAGACCGCTGGTACGGCTTCGACGACGGTCTGTACACCGGCGCGCGCCTGCTGGAGATCCTGTCGCGCCATTCCGACCCGAGCGCCGTCCTCAACGCGCTGCCCAACGCCAACAACACGCCGGAGCTGCAGCTCAAGTGCGCGGAAGGCGAGCCGTTCACGTTGCTTGATAAGATCAAGGCCAATGCGAAGTTCGACGGCGCACGCGAGGTGATCACCATCGACGGCGTGCGCGTCGAGTATCCCGACGGCTTCGGCCTGGCACGCCCGTCCAACACCACGCCGGTGGTAGTGATGCGTTTCGAAGCCGACAACGACGCCGCACTGGCCCGCATCCAGGCCGAATTCAAGCGCGTGATCCTGGCCGAAAAGCCTGATGCCAAGCTCCCGTTCTGAGCAGATGCGTGAGGTGATGGCCGCTCCGGCGGCGCCGCAAGCCGTGACGCAAACGGTGCCGTTCGCGTTGCCGGCCAATCCGCGCATCCTGGTGGTCAAGGTCTCGTCGCTTGGGGATGTAGTCCACAACATGCCGCTGATCCACGACCTGCGCGCGCGCTGGCCCGGCGCACAGATCGACTGGGTGGTGGAGGAGGGCTATGTCGACCTCGTGCGGCTGCTGCCCGATGTCGCACGCGTAATTCCGTTTGCGCTGCGGCGCTGGCGCAAGCGCTTCTGGCAGCCGGCGATCTGGCATGAGATCGGCGAGGTGCGCGATGCGCTGCGCGCGCAGCGCTATGACGCCGTCGTCGAAAGCCAGGGACTGCTGAAAACCGCCGTAGTTGCACGCGTGGCGGCGCGGGCCGCCAGCGCGCCGATCATCGGTCTTGGCAACCGTACGCAAGGTTCTGGCTACGAGCCGGCCGCGCGCCTGCTGTACACCAATCCCGTCCGCGTTCCGCGCCAGGCGCATTCGGTGCGCCGTTCGCGCCTGCTTGGCGCGACGCTGACCGGCATGGCACCGGCCGACCCGCCGCGATTTTTTGGCGAGTCGGCGCGTTCACTGCACGTCGATGACCCGATCTGGGCGCAATTGCCAGCGCGCTATGCGGTGTGCTTCCATGCCACCGCCGGTGCGAAGAAGAAATGGCCGTTGGCCAACTGGCACGCGCTCGGCCAGCGCCTGCAGGCCGATGGCCTGGTCATGCTGCTGCCCTGGGGCAACGAGGCCGAGCGCCGCGCTGCACAGGAGATCGCCGCCGGTGTGCCCGGCGCGCAGGTGCTGCCGCGCTTCTCCGTGATGCAGGGCTTCGGGCTGATCAATCGCGCCGAGGTGGTGATCGGCGTGGATACTGGACTCGTCCATATCGCCGCGGCGCTGTGCCGTCCGACTGTGGAAATCTATACCGCCACCTGGCGCTGGAAGACCGAGGGGTATTGGTCCGAACGGATCGCCAACGTGGGCGATGACGGCGTCGTGCCCACGGTCGATGAAGTCTGGCAGGCGGCTTGCCGCGTACGCGGGGCAGGGGCCTGATGCTGCGCGTCCTGTACAGCCTGCTATGGCTCGTCATCCTCCCGCTCGCTTTGTTGCGGCTGTTCTGGCGCGGGCGCAAGGAGCCGGGCTATGTCCGCAACATCGGCGAACGTCTTGGCCTCTACGGACAACTGCCCGCGCAAGGCCCATGGCTGTGGGTGCATGCGGTGTCCGTAGGCGAGACCCGCGCTGCGCAGCCGCTCGTCGAGGCCTTGCTGGCCGCCTATCCGACGCACCGGCTGCTGCTCACGCACATGACGCCGACGGGCCGGCAGACCGGCGCGGAGTTGTTCGGCAAGGAGCCACGCATCCTTCAGTGCTACCTGCCCTATGACTTGCCGTGGCTCGTGGGCCGGTTCCTGCGGCATTTCCGGCCGGCGGCGGGCATGCTGATGGAAACCGAGGTCTGGCCTAACGTTGTGCATGGCGCGCGCCGGGCCGGCGTGCCGCTGTTCCTCGTCAATGCACGACTGTCGCCGCGCAGCTTCCGCCGTACGGCGCGCTTCGGGCGTGCCGCGTCGGCCATGTACGCGGACTTTGCCGGCGTGCTGGCCCAGACCAGGGGCGATGCCGAGCGTTTCCAGGCCCTTGGCCTCGAAGCGGTGCAGATCACCGGCAACCTCAAGTTCGACATGCAACCGGCCCCCGCCGGCATCGAGCGTGGCCATCGCCTGCGCCAGGCGTTTGGCAGCCGTGCCGTGCTGGCGGCCGCAAGCACGCGGGAAGGTGAGGAACCGCTACTGCTGGATGCGCTCTCGCGCTGGGCGCAGCTGGGTGGCGACACGCCAAGACCCGCCTTGCTGCTGGTGCCACGCCATCCGCAGCGCTTTAACGAAGTCGCGGCCTTGGCGGAACGCGCGGGTTTCTCGGTCCAGCGCCGCAGTGCGATGGATATCGACAAGCTGGCCGGCCCGATCACCGCTGACATCGTGCTGGGCGACTCGATGGGCGAGATGGCCATGTACTTTGCCGCTTCGGACCTGGCCTTTGTCGGGGGCAGCCTGCTGCCGCTCGGTGGACAAAACCTGATCGAGTCGTGCGCAGTGGGAACGCCGGTGCTGGTCGGCCCACATACGTTCAATTTTGCCCAGGCGACGGAAGACGCCATTTCGGCCGGTGCATGCCGGCGCGTGGCGAATGCCGACGAGTTGATGCAGACCGCGGCCCGGCTGCTGGCTGATCCCCCTGCGCTGGCCGACATGCGCTCGCACGCCCGCACGTTCGCTGGTGTGCACCGCGGGGCTACCGTGCGAACGCTGGCAGCGCTGGCCCCGGCGCTCGGTGCCTGAGCCGATGGGGAATTCGAGGCAAGGCCCCAGGCTCTAAGGGGCATCAACTGGCGTGCCAGCCAGTCGGACTGCCTGGCACGCCTCAACACAGGAGCCAGACCCATGCAGACATTGACCCGTGATACCTGCCGCCGGATTGCCCGGCGCGGGGCAGCCGCTGCCATGCTGGCAGGCGCCCTGGGCGCATGCGCGACGGGGCCGGCGCCCGACTCCACCGGCGCCACCACTGCCCTCAACCAGACCCAGTCCTCCGGCCCGAGCCGCTGGGAACTGGTGCGCTGGCAGCAGCCCGACGGCACGCTGCGCGATATCCCGCATGGCGACAACGGCCAGCCCATCATCTTCGAATTCAGCGCCGGCATCGACGCAGCGCAGGGCACCGTCAGTGGCTCGAGCGGCTGCAACCGCTTCACCGGCAGCTACGGCAAGACCGATACCGGCATCCGTTTCGACCGCATCGCCGGTACGCGCATGGCCTGCCCGCCGCCGCGCATGGAGCTGGAGTCAGCCTTGCTCAAGGCCATGCAGACGCCGTTCCTGACGGTTGGCACGCAGCCGACGGCAGGCGCCTCGGGCCGCCAGATCATCTGGAAAACCTCCGGCGAGGACCTGCTGCAGTTTGTCGAGCGCGAGGGCGTCGGCCAGCGCGGCGCGCGCATCGATGCCGCAGGCAGTGTCGAGAAGACGGTCTATATCGATTCCCAGCGCGTCGAATGCAGCGGTGTGGGCCGCATGACCTGCTACCGCTGGCGCGAGTCGCCGGATGCGCCGTGGCAGCTCTGGTATGGGCCGATCGAAGGGTTGGATTTCGAGCAGGGCGTGTCGTACAAGCTGCGCGTGCGCGAGTACAAGGTGGCGAACCCGCCGGCGGATGCGCCTTCCATCCGCTGGCAGTTGCTCAGCGTGGAGTCGCGTACACGTGCGAACTAGGGCCAGCGTCTAAGCAAAACGGGCCGCATTGCGGCCCGTTTTACGTTGTCCATCCTGTCTGTCTGTCTGTCAGGAGCGTGGCGTGCCGCTTGCCAGCGCTTCGCGCCGGCCGCTGCGGCGACCGGCGGCTGCCGGTGCGGGCGTTGCCACCGCGCCAACCTTGGCCTTTTGCGGCAACTGGTACATGGCCCCCGGCGTCGACGTCAGCAGCGTGTTGATCTGGACGACATCGTCTTCCTTCAGCGCGCCTGTGGATGCCTTCAGCCGCAGGCCGTTCATGATCGTGTCATAGCGTGCCTTGGCCAGGTTGGCGCGTGTCTGGAACAGCTGCGCCTCGGCATTGAGCACATCGATATTGATGCGCACGCCCACCTCGTAACCGAGCTGGTTCGATTCCACGGCGCTCTGGGCCGAACGCTCGGCCGCCTCCAGTGCCTTGACCTGCGCCAGGCCGTTGGACACCCCCGAATAGCTCTGGCGCGCGCCCTGCGCGGCAGTGCGGCGGGCGAATTCCAGGTCGCTGGCGGCCTTGTCGGCCAGGGCCAGCGTTTCCCGCACGCGCGACTGGATCTGGCCGCCCGCGAAGATCGGCATGCTCAGCTGTACGCCGATCTGCGACGCGTTGTAGTGCGTGGAAACCGTCTGCGTGGCGCTGCCGGTCTGGTTGGTGAAGCCGTAGGAAGCCACCAGATCCACCGACGGTAAGTGCGCGGCACGTGCCTTGTTGGTTTCGCGCTGCGCGGTTTCCAGGTTGTAGTTGGCCAGTCCCACCTGCAGGTTGCTGGCCTCGGCCTGGGCCGCCCAGGCGTTGGAGTCCGCCGGCATCGGAGCGGGCAGCTCGGCCTCGGGGCGCAGCCCGAGCAACTCGTCCACGGACTTGCCGGTGATCTGCTGCAGGTTGGCGCGCGCGACTTCCAGCGCGCTTTGCGCCGCGATCTCGGTCGACGTGGCCAGGTCGTAGCGGGCCTGGGCATCGTTGGCGTCGGTGATGGTGGCGGTGCCCACCTCGAAATTGCGCTTGGCCTGCGCCAACTGCTCGCCGATGGCCTTCTTCTGCGCGCCGGCCAGGTAGAGATTGTCCTGCGCCGTCAGCACGTCGAAATAGGCCTGCGAGGAACGGGTGATGAGGTCGAGCTGCGCCTGCTGGAACGTGACTTCGCCCGCCATCGCGGCCAGCTCGCCCTGCTTGTAGGTTTCCCAGCGGTCCCAGCGGAACAGCGGCTGGCTCAGCTGCAAGGCCCAGCTGTTGTTGTCGAAGAAGCGTACGCCCGAGGCGCTTGGCAGGCCCTGCGCCAGGGACGCGGTCTGGTCCAGCCGGGTACGGTTGGCGCCGGCCGTGCCGGTGACCAGCGGCAGCAGCCCGGCGCGGCCCTGCGGCAGCTTCTCGCGCGTGGCCAGCAACTGCGCCCGCGCACTGGCGAACTGGGCGTCATTGGACTGGGCGTCGCGGTAGACCTGCAGCAGGTCGGCAGCCGAGGCCGCCGGCATTTGCATCAGCGCATAAAAGGACAGCGCTACAGCCAGCCGCATCCTGCCGGTCGCGGCGAAAGGCGCAAACGTCATCACATCTCCAGGTTGCCGGCACAGGCGCGGCCAACGGTCGTTTCTTGTTCGGGTTTGACTTCGCGGGCCGGCCGGCAAGCCAGGGCTGGCCTCTCAGTACTTCGGCATGGCCGGGTCCACTTCGCTCGCCCAGGCATCGACGCCGCCGGTGAGGTTGTAGACCCTGGCATAGCCTTGCCGTTCGAGATACGCGGCGACTTGCATGCTGCGCATGCCGTGGTGGCAGATGCAGACGATGTCCGCGTCCTCGTCGAGTTCGGCGGCGCGCGCCGGAATGTCGCGCATGGGGATGTGGGTGATGCCGGGCATGGCGCAGGTCTGCACCTCCCACGGCTCGCGCACATCGAGCAGGACCGGCTTGGCGCGGCTGGCATCGGCCAGCCACTGGGCCAGTTCGGTAGCTTGGATAACCTGCATGGCGCCTGCGTCCTCAGAAACGGAACTGCGACGGCTGGGCCGCGCCGATCAGCGGCTTGACCGCGGTCTCGAACAGGTTCACCACCTGGTATTCGGTTTCCGACAGGCGCGTGACCAGGCGGGCTTCCATGACCGGCAGCGCGCCGACGAACGCGGCGATGCGGCCGCCGACCTTGACCTGCGACAGGATCGACGCCGGAATGGCCGGCAGCGACCCGGAGATGCAGATCACGTCGTACGGCGCCGCGGCGGTCCAGCCGTCGGCGGCATTGCCTTCGGCCACGTCGGCATTGGCGACGCCGGCATCGGCCAGGTTCTGGCGGGCCAGGGCCACGAGTTCCGGCACGATATCCACGGTCAGCACGTGGCGGGCACGGTTGGCCAGCAGCGCAGCCATGTAGCCGGAGCCGGCGCCGATTTCCAGGACGTTCTCATGCTTGCGCACGGCCAGTTCCTGCAGGATGCGGGCTTCCACGCGCGGGGGCAGCATGTTCTGGCCGCCCGGCAGTGGAATCTCCATGTCGACAAAGGCCAGGCCCTTGTAGGCCGCGGGAACGAATTCCTCGCGCTTGACCACCGCCAGCAGGTCAAGGATTTCCTGGTCCAGCACATCCCACGGGCGGATTTGCTGTTCGATCATGTTGAAGCGGGCTTTTTCGAGATCCATCTTGCCATTCCTTACCAATGCCAACCGCTATATGGGTGCTTGTGTCCGGGCCGCGCGGTGCCACGGCCGGGCAGACTTGTCAAACCCTGCATTTTAACCCTCCGTGCGCCGTCCGGCTCATTCGGCGCTCGGATGTTGTGCCGCGGCTCCAGGGTCGGCTGCGTCCGGTGAGCTGCCCGCCACGGGTGGCCGGCCCTGCCAGCGCAGCCGTAGCCACACCGCGAAATCATCGAGATACGTATAGATCACCGGCACCACCACGAGCGTCAGGATCGACGACGTGATGATGCCGCCGATCACCGTCTGGCCCATCGGCGCGCGCTGCTCGGCGCCTTCGCCGAGGCTGAAGGCGAGCGGCACCATGCCGAAGATCATGGCCAGCGTGGTCATCAGGATCGGGCGCAGCCGCACGCGTGCCGCTTCGATCAGCGCGGCCTCGCGCGAAAGCGGTGCCCGGCCGTCGGCGCCGTCCACATGGCCGTGCCGCGCCTGGTTGGCAAAGTCCACCAGCAAGATTGCGTTCTTGGTTACCAGCCCCATCAGCATGATGAAGCCGATGATCGAGAACATGTTCAGCGTCGAGCGGAACAGCAGCAGCGCCGCGAATACGCCGATCAGCGTGAGCGGCAGCGAGGTCATGATGGCGATCGGCTGGAAGAAGCTGGCGAACTGCGAGGCCAGGATCATGTAGATGAAAATCACGGCCAGTGCCAACGCGGACACCGCGTAGCCGAACGATTCGTTCATCGACTTGGTCGAGCCGCCAAAGCGGTACTTGTAGCCAGCCGGCCAGGTCATGCCGTCAAGCGCTGCCTTGACGTCTCGCGCGACTTCGCCCGCCGAGCGCCCGGCGGTATTGGCCGTCAGTTCGACTTCGCGGTTCAGGTCGCGGCGGCTGATCTGGTTGGCGCCCGTGGTCGGCACCAGGTCGGCCACCTGCCGCAGCGCCACCATCTTCGGCGTGCCGTCGGGATTGGTCTGGTTGCTGGCGATCATCAGCGCATTGAGGTCGGCCATCCCGGTGCGCGCGTCGCGCGGCAGCCGCACGCGCACGTCGTAGTTCTGGTCATCCGGCGCGCGCCACGAACTGATGGCATCGCCCGCCAGCAGCGGCCGCAACGCATTGCCGATCTGCGCGACGCCCACGCCCAGGTCCGACGCCAGTTCGCGGCGGATACGCACCTCGATGGTGGGCCGGTCATCCTTCATGCTCGAATCCAGGTCCGCCAGGCCGCGGATGGCCAGCATGCGGCGGCTGGCCTCCTGCGACAGCCGTCGCAACTCGTTCAGGTCTTCGCCCTGGATCGATACCTGGATCGCCTTCTGGCCGCCCGCGCCATCGGGCATGCCCACCATGGTCAGCGTGATGCCAGCGATGGCGGTCAGGCGCTCGCGGATCTTCGGGTTGAGCTGCACGGTAGACAGCTTGCGCGCGCGGCGTTCCACCAGCCGCACGGACACTAGCGCGTTGTTGCGCCCGGACGTGTTGCCCGAATTGATCGTCGCGTAGGTATAGACGACTTCGGGGAAGGACTTGAGCGCGGCTTCCACCTGGCGCACCTTGGCCTCGGTGACCTCCATCGACGTGCCGACCGGCGTGGTGAAGCCGACCTGCGTTTCGCCCAGGTCGGCGGCGGGGACGAATTCGGTGCCGATCAGCGGCACCAGCGCAAAGCTGCCGAAGAAGGTGACGATGGCAATCAGCGTGGTGGCCAGCCTGTGCTTGAGCGCCCAGCCCAGCATCGAGGCATAGCCGTGGCCCAGCGCATCCATGCGCGCCGAGAACCAGTCAAGCAGCCGGCCCACTGTGCGTCCGTACCAGCTCTTCTTGTTGCCGGTGCCGTGCAGGTCCGGATCGTGCCAGACCGAGGACAGCATCGGGTCCAGCGTAAACGAGACGAACATCGAGATCAGCACCGCCGCTACCACCGTAATGCCGAACTGGTGGAAGAAGCGCCCGATAATGCCGCCCATGAAGCCCACCGGCAGGAACACCGCGACGATCGAGAACGTGGTCGCCAGCACCGCGAGCCCGATCTCGGCCGTGCCATCCAGTGCCGAGGTGCGGTGGTCCTTGCCCATCAGGTTGTGGCGCACGATGTTCTCGCGCACCACGATGGCGTCGTCGATCAGCAGGCCCACGCACAGCGACAGCGCCATCAGCGTGATCACGTTGAGCGTGAAGCCGCACAGGTACATCACGCCGAAGGTGCCGATCAGCGCGATCGGCAGCGTCAGGCCCGTGATGACGGTGCTGCGCCACGAGCCCAGGAACAGGAACACGATCGCCACGGTCAGCAGCGCGCCTTCGAGCAGCGTGGAGCGTACCTCTTTGACGCTGCTGCGGATGCCGCGCGCCGTGTCGTTGACCACGGTGAGTTGCACGCCGGCAGGCACCAGCTTGCGCACTTCGTCGACCATGCGTACCAGGCCGTCCACGGTATCGACGGTGTTCTGGCCCTGCGCCTTGACCACGGAGAGGAAGAGGGCGCGCTTGCCGTCGAGCAGCGCCAGGCTTTCCTGCTCTTCCTGGCCGTCGCGCACGTCGGCAATCTCGCCCAGTGTGACCGGCTGGCCCGCGCGGCGCGCGACGATGATCCTGCGGAAAGCGTCGGGCGTGGGCACGCGGCCCTTGATCTGCACCACGGTCTCGGTCGAGGACGAGCGCAGTTCGCCCGCGGGCAGCTCCTGGTTCTCGCTGCGGATCGCGTTCATCACCTGGTCGACGCCGATGCCCAGTGCTTCGAGCTGCGTCGGCCGGATGCGAATTTCCACCTCGCGCTTGGTGCCGCCGACGATATTGATGGTTCCCACGCCGCGCACGGTCTCCAGCCGCTTGCGCACGATCTGGTCGGCGATGGTGGTCAGCTCGCGTTGGCTGCGCTCGGCACCCGGCGCGTTCGAGACGGAGAGGTAGAAGATGGGGGCGTCGGTGGGGTCATAGCGCAGCACGCGCGGGTCTTCGACTTCGTCGCGAAGCTGCTTGCGGATCAGCGCGAGCTTGTCGCGCACATCCTGCGCGGCCTGCCCGACGTCGACGCTGAGGTCGAACTTGACGACGACGACCGACGTGCCCTGGTACGAGTGCGAGAAGATCTCGTCAATGCCCGAGATCGTGTTGACAATCTCCTCGACCTTGCGCGTGACGTCGGACTCGACTGACTCCGGTGCGGCACCAGGGTATTCGGTCTGCACCACCACCACCGGGAAGGTGATGTCGGGGAACTGGTCCACCGGCAGGCGCTGGTAAGAGAACAGGCCTACCACGATGAAGGCCAGCATCATCATGGTGGCCAGCACCGGGTTCTGGATCGACAGGCGGGTAAACCACATGGCGCGTCGTCCTCAGGCTTTCACGCGGCGCACCTGGCTGCCGCTGCGCAGCGTGCCCAGGTTGTTGCGCACGATCTCGGCGCCGGCGGCCAGTCCCGAGGTGATCTCGACCATGGCGCTGCCTTCGTCGCGCACGCCGGTCTGTACGGCGCGCTCGGCCAGCAGGCCGTTCTCGACCACATAGACGAAGGCGCGGTCGCCGTCGCTGCGCACGGCCGACGCCGGCACCGACACCACGCCGCTGCGCTCGCCGAGCACCAGCGCACCGCGCGCAAACATGCCGGCGCGCAGCTTGCCGTCGCCATTCTGCACGCGCACATAGACCACGATGCTGCGCGTGCCCTGGCTCACGGCGGGGTTGATGCGCACCAGCGCGCCGGTGAATTGCCCGGCGCCTTCCACATTCAGCTGCACCGACTGGCCCACCGACGCGCGCGCCACGTCGGCCATCGGTACCGGCGCTTCCAGTTCCAGCACACGCAGGTCGACCACGTCGATCAGCCGCGTGTCGGGCGATACCTTTTCGCCGGGCTGCACGGCGCGCGCGGCGACCATGCCATCGAGCGGGGCCTTGACCACGGTGTCGTTCAGCGCCTTCTGTGCGACGGCCAGGCCCCCCTGCGCCGCGTCCAGGTTGGCGCGCGCCACGTCGAGATTGGATTGATAGTTGTCGAACGCGGTCTTCGAGATAAAACCCTTGCCGACCAGTTCGCGGTTGCGCTCCCACGTCTGGCGCGAGTTCTCGAACTGTCCCCGCGCTGCCAGCATCTGGCCCCGGGCCTGCGCGACCTTGGCCTCGTATTCGGTCGGGTCGATGCGTACGATGACCTGGCCCGCGCGCACGGCCTCGCCTTCGCGCACGAGTACCTGCAATACCTCGCCCGACACCTTGGCCTTGACCGATGCCTGGTTCAGCGCGCGCAGGCTGCCGGACAGCGGCAGCGCAACCTGCAGGTCGCGTGTGCCCGCCTGCACCAGGTCGGACTGAAGGAACTCCACCACGGAAGGCGCAGCGGCCTGCGCCGACGCCTGAGCCTGGCGCGCGCTGCCGGCCTTGCGCACCGCGGCGGTGGCGCTGAGTACGGCGACCGTGCCCAGCACGGCGATCAGGATCTTCTTGTTTCGCTTCATGTCTTGCCTTGTTGTGCGGCGGCCGCGGCTGCCATCGTGTCCGGCTCGTGGGCGTGCTGCGCCAGGCGTTGGGCTTCCATCTCGTCGCGGATCTTTTCCCAGACGTAGGGTCCGGACTTCGGCGGCAACGGGCGGTCGCGCGTCTCGCCGGTTGTCAGGCCGAACAGCAGCATCTCGAGCAGGTTGTCGATGTACACGTCCGGGTCGATTTCCTTGTGCCCGTAAAGGCCGAACGAGCGCTGCCAGAGCATCAGGAACACCAGCGGCGCACAGACCAGCGTGGTGGCCGGATTGGGGGGCAGGGCACGGAACTCGCCGCGCTCCGCACCGCGCGCCAGCACGCGTGCGAAGAGTTCGTCACCCGGAGCCATCACCTCTTCCTGGTAGAAGCGCGCGATGTCGGGGAAGTTGCCGGACTCCGCCATGATCAGCTTGGTCAGCCCCGCTACCGGCGTGGCGCCGATCAGCCCCCACCAGCCGCGCAGCAGCTCGCGCAGCAACTCCGGCGTCGAGCCCTCGAAGCGGTCAACCAGGTCCGTGCCGCGTGCCAGCGCAGGCACCAGGTTTTCGCGGACCACGGTTTTGAACAACTCTTCCTTGTTGGCGAAGTAGAGGTACACCGTCCCCTTCGAGACGCCGGCGGCCGCGGCCACGTCTTCCAGGCGCGTGGCGGCATAGCCGCGCTCCACGAACAAGCCCAGCGCGGCCGCGACCAGTTCCTGCGGGCGGGCGGCCTTGCGCCGGCTCCAGCGTGGTGTTTCGGCGTCTTTGCGATGGGCGGAGTGGTCGACCACGGAGGTTTTGCCGGGTGTTGCCATGTTTGGTGAGAAGCGGGGGGCGGGATATTAATAACTTTTCGGTCAGTAATGTAGGGCGGGCATGGGGGGCGGTCAACCCGGGTTCGCCCTGCCTATGGAGCACGGCGCGGCAATCCTGCAACAAGTGATGCTTAGCGCTCTTAATGGGGGGTCTGTGCCGGACCGGCGAGCGCCGACGCGTAATGGGGCACAATGGCGCCTTTGCCGCGCCTTTGCCGCGCCTTTGCCGCGCCTGGACGCGGCTTGCTGAACCATTCCCATGAGTTGCCAGTCTCACATTTCCTGCCGTGACGGTTGCGGCGCCTGCTGCATCGCGCCGTCGATCGCGTCACCGCTTCCCGGCATGCCCAACGGCAAGCCGGCGGGAGTTCGCTGCGCGCAGTTGCTGCCGGATGCGAGGTGCGCGGTCTTCGGCCGGCCCGAGCGGCCGGCCTTTTGCGGCGGGCTGCAACCCTCCGCCGAAATGTGCGGCGATTCGCGCGAATCCGCGCTGCGCTGGCTGACGGAACTCGAAATCCTGACCGCGCCTGCCGGCCGCGGCGCGTGAGGGCAGCCTGCGCGTGCCGCCCGCCATGGTCGGCGCAAACCACTCCATCGGAGGCAATATGATCCGGATTTCCCGGCGGCGCTTGACCGGCGCCATCGCCACTGTCATGGCGACCATCTGGCTGGGCGCCTGCGGTTCGTTCGGCAACGAATACACCTTCTCGCAGAGCCAGTTGCAATCGGCGCTGGACCACAAGTTTCCGTTCAGCAAGCGCTACCTGGAGCTGTTCGATATTCAGTTGTCGAACCCGCGCCTGACGCTCGATCCGGTACGCAATCGTGTCAACCTGCAGTTCGATGCCACCGTTGACAACAAGTTGTTCTTCCGCCAAGCGCTGGCGGGCCGGTTCGCGCTCGATAGCGGCCTGCGTTACGACGCGCCGAGCCATTCGATTGTGCTGCAGGATCCGGAAGTCCAGCAGTTCGACGTGCAGGGACTGCCTGGCCAGTTTTCGCGCCAGGTCAACGCGCTTGGCGGAATCGTGGCTGAGCAGTTCCTGCAGGGCTACGCGCTGTACACCTTCCGGCCGGACCAGTTGCGGCTTGTGGGGAGAGAGGTCGAGCCCGGTACAATCACGGTCTTGTCGGACGGCATCAACGTCAAAATCAATCGCCCCTGAGCCATAAAGAGGCATTGCCCGGCCAAGCTCGGGCATGTCCCCGCCTAAACGACCTCATCCATGGATATCGTACTTGCCCTGAAAGCCGTGATACTCGGCATCGTCGAAGGATTGACCGAGTTTCTGCCTATCTCGAGCACCGGCCACCTGATCCTGGCCGGCCAGCTGCTCGACTTCAATGATGAAAAGGGCAAGATCTTCGAGATCGTCATCCAGTTCGGCGCCATCCTTGCGGTCTGCTGGGAGTTTCGCCGGCGCATCGGCAACGTATTGGCCGGGCTGACGACGGACCCGAAGGCACAGCGTTTCGCCATCAACGTCATCGTGGCGACGGTGCCGGCCATCGTGCTGGCGCTGGTGTTCGGCAAATGGATCAAGGCCCATCTGTTCAACCCGATCACGGTGGCGCTGGCCTTCATCGTCGGCGGGGTGGTGATCCTGCTGGCCGAATGGCGCGAGGGCCGCCGCGCCGTGGTCAGCAATCCGCGCGGCAATGCATTGCTGCAAGCCGCCAAGGCCGGTGCGCCGCGCATCGAATCGGTCGATGACCTGAACTGGCGTGATGCCCTGAAGGTCGGTCTTGCCCAGTGTTTTGCGCTGGTGCCAGGGACGTCGCGATCGGGTGCGACCATCATCGGCGGCATGTTGTTTGGCCTGTCGCGCCAGGTGGCGACCGAGTTCTCGTTCTTCCTTGCCATCCCCGTGATCTTCGGGGCGACGGTGTACGAGCTGTACAAGGCTCGCGCGCTGTTGTCCGCGGATGACCTCGGCATCTTCGGTATCGGTTTCGTCTTCGCGTTCCTGTCGGCGTTCCTTTGCGTGCGCTGGCTGCTGCGCTTCGTTGCCACGCACGACTTCAAGCCGTTTGCCTGGTACCGGATTGCGTTCGGCATCATCGTGCTCGCGACGGCTTACACCGGGCTCATTTCCTGGCACGCTTGATACCGCGAAGGCAGGAAACAAAAAGGCGTGGCCAATGTGCCACGCCTTTTTGTTTGTGCTGATGGGGTTCGTTGCTGAACTATCAGCTGCGCTTGCGGAACACGACATCCCAGACGCCATGCCCGAGCCGCACGCCGCGGCGCTCGAACTTGGTGATGGGCCGGTATTCCGGCCGTTCCGAAAAGCCATCGGCCGCCGAGGAGGTGTTCTCCAGGGCCGGCTCGCCAGCCAGCACTTCCACCATCTGGTGTGCGTACTCTTCCCAGTCAGTCGCGCAGTGGATGTATCCCCCCGGCTTCAGACGCCCGGCCAGCAGCTTCACCAGCGGCGGCTGCACCAGCCGGCGCTTGTTGTGGCGCTTCTTGTGCCACGGGTCGGGGAAGTAGATATGCACGCCATCGAGGCAATTCTCGGTGAGCATGTGTGCGATGACTTCCACGGCATCGTGCTGGATGATCCGGATGTTCTCGATCGCGCGTTCGCCCGCCAGCTTGAGCAGGGCACCCACGCCGGGTTCGTGCACTTCGCATCCGAGGAAATTGTCCTGCGGGCGCAGTTGGGCAATATGCGCGGTGGTCTCGCCCATGCCGAAGCCGATTTCCAGAATGGCCGGGGCCTGGCGGCCGAATGTGGCTTCCCAGTCCAGCGGTTCCGGGGCGTACGGCACTAGCAGGCGCGGGCCGACTTCATCAATGGCGCGCTGCTGGCCGGTGGAGGTGCGGCCGGCGCGCCGGACGAATGAGCGGATGCGGCGGGGGTGGGCTACGCCTTCGGGGTCGGTGGGGGAGGGCGTATCAACGTTCTCGCCACTCGGAACATCTTTAGTCGGGAAAGCTTCGGTGCTGGGGTCTTGGGCAGGCATGGCAACGAGAAAGCCGCCTGGAGGGCCGCTCGAGGTCTTGCGGCCGGCGGTACAGGCAATTTACGGCAAGGGATGCACGGCGTCGGCCATCAGGCGTCAGGCCTTCGCGGCGTGCAATTTGTTCGAATCTGAAGCAATCCGCGCGCGGCGCGGCTACGAGACACGGAATTTTACCTGATCGGTGGCATCTCCCCGGCAGCGCCTTGCGGCACCGGCAGGGTGGCCTTTTTCTTGTCAATGAAACTCAAGAATGTGGCAATGCCCACGGCATAGAAGGGGAAGACTTCCCACCAAAGGAATACCACATCGGTCAGGCCGAGCACAAAAATGCCGCCACATAAGGAGGCGCCCATGCAAGCCGCAGCACGGACTTCCTTGTCGCGGTGTCGGAGATCCCGCACGAAATAGTAGGCAGGCACCAGGTACAAGGCCAGCAAGGCGGCAATCCCAAACAGGCCAAGTCTGGCGGCATTGAACAGGAATTCGTTGTGCGAATGGGCAAAAACGGTGGCAGCCGGCGTAATGATCTTTCGATTTGCCAGATCTGCGAGGGCGTCGCGATACCTGTCGACGCCTACACCGAAAACAGGGTGCTCGCGGAAGATTACGACGGATCCCTGCCAGAGCTGAAAGCGGAAGCCAATGGAAGTCTCGACATTCGTGCCGCTTACGTACTGGTCGATATCATTGCGCGCATCAGCAATGCGATCCTTGAACAGTTTTGCCTGGCTCATGGCGGCCACTAGCACAAGCGCAACCACGATTGTCATGGCCAGCTTGCGACCCTTCGGTAGGACTCCACTGGAGAACACCGCAATTCCACCAAATAGCGGTATGGTTATCCACGCCCCGCGCGACTGGGAAATGTAGCTGCCATACAGGATTGCCGACGCTGCCAAAACCTTGATCACGATTTCGGTCTTGCTTTGCTGCCAGCTCCAGCCAAGCGAAAACAAGCCGTACGCTCCCAGCACCATCGCCATTTCAATGAAGATGGTAATGGGTATGAAGTCCGTCAGATACCTTTCTTGCCCGCCATGGCTAAGTACCTGGATCTTGATGGTGGACAGGATTGCGCCTGCAACGAAGGCCCACTGCAAATGACGCAAATATCGCAGCGGCACGTGGGAAACGGTCCAGAGTACCAGCGCGAACAGGGCCAGTCTCGAGGGCGCATCGATGCTACGGATCGAGAATTGTTGCCTCGATATTTCGTTCGCCATGACTGCCATCATTGGTGCCGCCATGGCGATGGCAAGTGGCCAGTAACGCCTTAACTGCGCGAAAAATAGTCGGCTTTGCGATTTCCAGCGGTAAAGCAATACTGCAAGGCCCAGCACAATAAGCAGGCCATACAGCACGCCGGCCGCCCGATCCACGATCAGTGCGAGAATGTAGAAAGCAGCAAGGACAACTGCGGCAAGTCGGGCCAGGACGCGGATTACCGCGTCTTCCCGGTCCATCGAAGCAACGCCGGACATTGAAGCGATTGAAGTGAGGCTTTGATCAAGTCGTTGAGTCATTCTCTTCTTGGTCTGCACTGACTTGCGTAAAACCGTAGTTCCCAGTCGAAGATAGAGATCTTATGAGGACTTCAGTTTCTGCATCAGCCGCAATTTCAGGTAGCGGCAGTGCCAGTAGACGCCTTTGGCAATTCGGTGTTGTGTGATCAGGAATTTGGAAAACAGTTTCAGCTCTCGTGCTGTTCGCGGTCCGTCCAACGGTGACTCCGCCCATGGCGAACGCGACTGTATCTCTGTGAACAATTCCCGGATGTCATGCAGGCACCAGGTGTGCCATGGCTTTACCGGTCCGGTAAAGTGCATGAAAACGTAAGGCTGTGGAACCTCCAGTCTGGTTTCCCCGCGCGTCAGGTAGTCCACGAGGTGATATCGATAGTTCCACTTCGCATCGACATATCTAACCCGGCCATCGAGAGCGATGTTCAAGGCATCCTGGTCTGCAAATCGCATGTCCAATGTTGCGAGCGCTTTCAACGCGACTTGCTGGACGTTGGCGGCCATCCAGTTCCGCACATCGATGTACATAACACCTGCATTGAAGTAGTGGCCGTGTTTCAGCCCCAATGCTGGAATCTGCGTGGTGACAGTCGTGTCCTTCTCATCGGCGACCGCTGCGGCGATGCAGTCCCCGAGATCGATGGCAAGCAGGTCGGACAGGTCGCCGAAGCAAAGCAGGTCGGCATCCAGGTACAGCACCTGTTCCGCGATACCGCTCAGCGTCGATGGAATCAGCAGGCGGATAAAGGTGCCCAGCGAATGCTTGCTGAAACAGGGGAACTGGCGGAATTCGTCGAGGGCGGCCGTATCGAGCAGATGGAGCTGAACCGCCACACCATACTGTTTCGCCAGCTTTTCAAGCTTCTCCCGATTGTCTGTCGTGATGGAGAAGGCGAAAACATGGAAAACGAAATCCAGCCCCGGATTGTTTTCGACAACGGATGTGATGGCTACCCCCATGCCGCGGTAATAGCCTGCATCCACGCCGAATGCCACATGGACCGGTTTCTTGCTGGTGTGCAGCACAGATGCATCTCGCTGTTCAGATGGCACTCATCGTCCTCGGATAACGGGCGAACCGTGTGGGGCATGGATAACCCCGGCGAAACACCAGGGTTGCGAATGCGGCAACGATCACTCCCGGTGATGGAGTTGGCCGCAAGGTGGACTGTCTTCCTGCTGCCGATCGACCTGTCTGGGGCCGGCGGCATACGCCAAGAGCTTGGCTGTGGAGCGGGCGATGGGAATCGAACCCACGTCTTTAGCTTGGGAAGCTAAGGTAATAGCCATTATACGACGCCCGCCTTGGCATGCCTCTGGCATGACTTGGGGCCGCATTCTAGCATGATTTGCCACCGCTCCGTTGCAAATGCCAGACGTTTCAGCGGGGCCGTTGCCCATGGGGTGGCTGCACACTATGCTTGCCTGCAGCGGTGACTGCTGTCCAGATCCCGCCGCTGCTCAACACACAAGGGCTGACCGTGACCACCGACTTCCTCGCGCGTTTCGAAGCAGACTGCATCCCGCGCATTGTCGATGCGATCGTTCGCCTGTACCCGCATCGCTTGCAGGTCGAAATCCTGCCGGGCACATTGGCCGGATGGCCGGCCCGCGTGCGCATCCGCGGCCGCGGGGCGGTGGAGTTGCAGCGTTTCACCCATCCGCTCGATGTCACGCTGGCATGGGATGGCCTGGAGGTCGAGGCGCTGTTTGCCGACGGCGGCCCGCAGCGGTTTGCGGGCTACCTGGCGGCCTTGCCGGCCAAGCTCAAGGCCTGGCAGGAGCCGCGCCAACTCGATTGGAGTTCGCTGTCGCAGGCCGACCCGTCGGTGCTGATCGGCGGCCTGGACTTCGAGCACTGAGGTGGCGATCTAGTCCACGCATAGTCGGCAAATGGCGGTTTCCTCCTGCCCCGGCTCCAGCCAGCGCAGGCCCTGGCCGTTGTGGATGGCGTCAGGCAGGCCGAGCCACGGCTCGATGCAATAGAAATCCGAGTCGACCCTTTCCGACCATGTGGTCACCGCATGCCATGCGATGCTGCCTGGCACGTCGAGGTCAATTTCCAGCGTTCGGTCCGGCATGGCCAGCGTGACAGGCCCGGTGCCTTGCAGCACATGGAAAGTGTCTTGCAGCCGGTCATCATCCAACGCATAGACAGGGTCACCCGGCGTCGCCGCCGTCAGCCGACCGTCCGGCTCCTGTCGTCGTCGCGTGGTTGGCGGCAGTCGCAGGCGACTCTGGTGCCGCTGCGCCGCGGGCAGTCGAAAATAGAAATGGTGGCCCGCATAGTAGGGCAGCCGCGTGTTGCCCCTGTTTTCCGTGCGCAGCGCCACTTCCAGTCCACCGTCGATCAGGCGGTAGTGCGCCTCGAAGCGGAACGCGTGCGGATAGCCGGTCCAGGTGCCGTCCGATGCTTCCAGAACCAAAGCGATGCTGCTGTCGTCGCTGCTGGCGACGGTAAAGGGCAGATCGCGCGCAAAGCCATGCTGCGGCAATGCGTGGATGGCGCCATCCGGGTCGCGCCAATGGCCGGCCTGCCCGTCAACAAAGTGCCGTCCGATAAACGGAAACAACAGCGGATTCCCGCCACGGATCTTCGCTGCGCGGCTCCAGTCGGCCTGGTCTGGCCAGTACAGGATGTCCTCCCCGCGCAACACCCAGCGCACCAGCCGTCCGCCATGCCGCGGCGCGAGCAACAGGTAGTTTTCATCTTGCCCGATGCGGACCAGGTCCTGGTCCTGAAAGCGTTCGATGGGTAGCGAGGCCATGCTTTTGTCCGATGTTGGACTGCGCATTGTATGCGCCGTGGCTGCCCGCCGTGCTGCGGCGCCCCTATCCGCTTCAATCCCGCATATAGATCGTGTCGCGGACCAGCGGATAGACCTGGGTCTCCCACCGCCTGCCATTGAATACGCCATAGTGCCCCACGCCGGTTTGCACATGGTGCAAGCGCAGGGTCGGGCGCAGGCTGCTACATAGGTCCTGGGCGGCCATGGTCTGGCCGATGGCGCAGATATCGTCGCGCTCGCCTTCCACGGTCAGCAGTGCCGTGCGGCGGATGGCGCGCGTGGAGACGAGTCGTCCGCCCACTTCCAGCAGTCCCTGCGCCAACAGGAAACGCTGGAATACCGTACTGACAGTCTCAAGGTAGAACTCCGCCGTGAGGTCCATGGTGGCGAAGTATTCGACGTAGAAGTCCTGGATAGCATCGGCCTTCTCATGCTCGCCGCGCGAGCGCAGCGCGTGCATCTCGCGCAGCGCCTGATCGTGCCGTTCCAGGTTCATGCTCATGAAGGCCAGTAGTTGGACAAAGCCCGGGTAGACGCGGCGCAGTCCGCCGGCAAAGCGCAGCGGGACGAAGCCGATCAGCCTGCTCTCGAACCACTCGATCGGGCGGGCCATGGCAAGTTCGTTGACCTTGGTCGGATTGACGCGCGCGTCGATCGGGCCTGCCATGAGCGTGAGGCTGGGTGGCTGGTCCGGGTCGTCGTCCTCGGCCATCAGCGCGGCAGCGGCCAGCGCGGCGACGGTTGGCTGGCAGACGGCGACCAGGTGCGTGTGTCCGCCAAGTGTGTGCATGAAGGCAATCAGGTGCCCGACGAACTCGTCGAAGCCAAAGCGGCCGGCAAGCAGCGGGATATCGCGCGGGTTGTGCCAGTCGGTCATGTAGACGTCATGGTCGGCCAGCATAGTCTGCGCGGTGCCGCGCAGCAGGGTGGCGAAGTGGCCGGACATCGGCGCAACCAGCAGCACGCGGGGCTGCCCGCCGATGCCGTGGCGGCGGAAATGCAGCAGCGAACAAAATGGCGTACGCGCGACGACTTCCTCGGAAACCTGCACGGGCACGCCATTGACGACTACGCTGTCAATACCGAAGTCGGGACGGTGGTGGGTCAGGCGTGCCAGCGCCAGGATCTCGCAGGCTGCCCATAGCGAACGCATGGAATCGGTACCGGCGGCACTCGGGTTGGTGGCAAGGATGGATGCAGTGAGACCGGCCAGGGTACAGCCCGGGTGCATCATGTCCGCGTAGGTCTGGTACGCCTGGTACAGCATGGCTCGCCTCCCGTGAATCCGTGGCCCCGCTATGCGCAATATATATGCCATCAGCATCAATGGTGGCACAAGCTTTGCGAGCCGCTCGGCCAGGTTGGCCCGAATGGAATGCTGGTGGCGTGGCAGGCGCACAGGCTTCACGCTGGTGCTGGTCCGCTGCACTGCATGGGTGCGTAGAGCCGGATGGCCGGTATCGTGCTGATCGCCGCGACGGGCGACAAGGAGGCGAGATGGGCAAGACCACACTCACCATCAGCAGCAAGACCTACTCTTCATGGTCGCTGCGCGGATGGCTGCTGGCGCGCTTTGCAGGCCTGGAGTTCGAGGAGGTGCTGGTGACGCCGGACGACCCGGCCGTGCGCGCAGAGATCCTGCTCCTCTCGCCATCGATCCTGGTGCCGTGCCTGCGCCATCAGGATGTGACCGTTTGGGACACGCTGGCGATTGCCGAGTACCTTAACGAGATCTCTCCCAAGGCGGGGCTGCTGCCCGACGACCGCACCGCACGCGCACTTTGCCGCGCGATCTGCGGCGAGATGCATTCAGGTTTTGCCGCCATGCGCGCGGCATTGCCAATGAACCTCAAGGGGCAGTTCCCTGGCCTGAAAGTCTGGTCGCGCGCGCAGGCCGATATCGACCGCATCACCGCAATCTGGACCGAATGCCTGGAGCGGTATGGCGGCCCTTACCTGTTCGGCACCCGCACGATGGCCGACGCCATGTACGCGCCGGTGGTGACGCGCTTCGTCACGTATGGGGTCATGCTGGACCCGGTGCCCGTTGAGTACTGCAAGCAGATCCTGGCCATGCCGGAACTCCAGGAATGGATTGCCGCAGCCCGCGAGGAGCCCGACGAAATCAGCGAACTCGATGTCGAGTTCTGAGTTCGGGGGGCTCGTGCGGGTCAGGCGGTGGCCTCCGCCTGACCCGCTGCCAGGTATCGCGTGGCATAGCCGAAGTACCAGTCCAGGCTGTCCGGATTGGCCATGGCGTCGCGGTTCGCGATGCTGTCCGGCGCATGTCCAAGCAACAGCTTCTTGATCGGCACTTCCATCTTCTTGCCGGACAGCGTGCGCGGCACGGCCGGCGCCTGGAGAATCTCATTGGGGACGTGGCGGGACGACAGCGCGTCCCGGATGCGGCCGCGCAGCGTTTCGCGCAGCGCATCGTCCAGCACAACCCCGTCGCGCAGAACCACAAACAGTGGCATGTACGACTCCCGCCCCAGGTACTCCAGGTCGACCACCATGCTGTCCAGCACCTCGGGCAGTTCTTCCACCACGCGGTACAACTCACTGGTGCCCATGCGGATGCCGTGCCGGTTGATGGTGGCGTCCGAGCGGCCATAGATGATGGCGCCGCCGCGCGCCGTGATTTTGATCCAGTCGCCGTGCCGCCAGACACCGGGGTAGGTGTCGAAGTAGCTGTCGCGGTAGCGCTTGCCATCGGCATCGCCCCACAGGAACAGCGGCATCGATGGCATGGGCTCGGTGCAGACCAGCTCGCCGACCTGGTCGATCAGCGCCTTGCCGCTGTCGTCGAAGGCTTCTACCTTGGCGCCTAGGCAGCGGCACTGCATCTCGCCCGAAACCACCGGCAGCAACGGGCAGCCAGCGACGAAGGAGCCGGCGAAATCGGTGCCGCCGGACATGGGCGCCAGCCAGATATCGCTGCGCACGTGGCGGTAGATCCAGTCATAGGCTTCCACCGGCAGCGGCGAGCCGGTCGAGCCCAGTCCGCGCAGCCGCGACACATCGGCGATGCGCGCCGGCTCGACACCGGCCTTCATGCAATTCGTGAAAAAGGCCGCGCCGGCGCCGAAGACGGTGACGCGCGCGTCGTCGACGAAGCGCCACAGCACGCCCGCATCGGGCCACGCCGGATTGCCGTCATAGAGCGCGATGGTGGTGCCCAGCAGCAGCCCCGCGACCTGGGCGTTCCACATGATCCAGCCGCTGCTGCTGTACCAGTGGAACACATCGTCGGGGCCGAGGTTGTTATGGAACGCCATCAGCTTGAGTTGCTCGATGACGATGCCGCCGTGACCATGCACGATCGGCTTGGGCATGCCGGTGGTGCCCGACGAATAGACGATCCACAACGGATGGTCGAACGGCACGGACTCGATGGCCAGCGGGACGCCATGGGACAGCAGGTCGTGCCAGGCATGGGCGCTTACACCGTCGCGCGCCCTGACCGGGTTGCCCGTGTGCGGGACGATGACCACGTCGGTGAGCGACGGCAGGGCGGCAACGAGGTCCGCCACGACCGGCGCGCGGTCATAGTCCTTGCCGCCATAGCGGTAGCCATCCACTGCGATCAGCACCCTCGGTTCGATCTGGCGGAAACGGTCGATTACGGCGACCTGGCCCATGTCCGGCGCGCAGCCTGACCATATCGCGCCGAGACTCGCCGTGGCGAGGAAGGCAATGATCGTCGCGGGAATATTCGGCAGGTAGCCCGCCACGCGGTCGCCACGGCCGACGCCCATTTTGCGCAGCGCATGCGCGAGCGACGCGACTTGTGCTTCAAGCGTATCCCAGCTCACGTCTTCAAGCGGACGATTCTCGCCTGCGTGACGGATGGCTGCACGCTGGCGGGCAGGCCCGCTGCCTGCGTGGCGGAACACCTGCTGCACGTAGTTCAGGCTGGCCCCTTCGAACCAGCGGGCGCCGGGCATGACGCGCCGGTCCAGCACGCGCTGTGCGGGCGTGTCGAAGTGCACGTCGAAGTACGCGCGCACCGCCTCCCAGAAGGTTTCGATCTCGGTGACCGACCACTGCCAGAGGCTGGCGTAGTCATCGAACGCGAGCCCTCGCTCGCGCTGCAGCCAGCGCATGAACTGCGCGAGCTGGCTGCCGTCGCGGAATGCGGCGCACGGCGTCCACATCAATTTCCCTTCTGCGAGGGTGGTCATGTCTCCTCCTGGCACCGTCTGTCGCGGACATCGGATGGTGAGGTCGATCGGGGCGGGTGCATCTCGCGCCGCCCCGAGGTTCAGCCTGACAGGATACTCGTGCCCGGCGTTATGCGCCGGCAGGGCGGTCGAAGAGGGTGGCCATCATGCCGTCCACCCTGGCCTTGACGGCCGGGTCCATGCTGATCGTGCGGCCCCATTCGCGCGTGGTTTCCCCGGGCCACTTGTCGGTGGCGTCGATGCCCATCTTGGAGCCCAGCCCGGACACCGGCGACGCAAAGTCCAGGTAATCGATTGGCGTGTTCTCCACTAGAACCGTGTCGCGCGCCGGATCGACGCGCGTGGTGATGGCCCAGATCACCTCCTTCCAGTCGCGCACGTCGATGTCGTCGTCCACGACCACGATGAACTTGGTGTACATGAACTGCCGCAGGAAGCTCCACACGCCGAACATCACGCGCTTGGCGTGGCCGGCGTACTGCTTCTTCATGCGCACCAGTGCCATGCGGTAGCTGCAGCCTTCGGGCGGCAGGTAGAAGTCGGTGATTTCCGGGAACTGCTTTTGCAGCAGGGGCACGAACACCTCGTTGAGCGCCACGCCGAGCACCGCCGGCTCGTCGGGCGGCTTGCCGGTATAGGTCGAGTGATAGATAGGATCGCGCCGCATCGTGATGCGATCGATGGTGAAGACCGGGAACCAGTCCTGCTCGTTGTAATAGCCGGTGTGGTCGCCATACGGGCCTTCGAGGGCGTGCTGGTAACCCGACGGATACGCCGGGTCGGGCTGGATATGGCCTTCCAGCACGATCTCGGCCGAAGCCGGCACGCTCAGTTCGGACAGCGTCGGCGTCAGGCATCCGGCCAGCGCCGTGCGGCTGCCGCGCAGCAGGCCGGCAAACTGGTATTCGGACAGCGTGTCCGGGACCGGCGTGACCGCGCCGAGGATCGTGGCCGGATCGGCGCCGAGCGCCACGGCGATCGGGAACGGCTTGCCGGGATTGGCCAGCGCGTGCTCGCGGAAATCGAGCGCGCCGCCCCGGTGGGCCAGCCAGCGCATGATGACCTGGTTGCGGCTGATCACCTGCTGGCGGTAGATGCCCAGGTTCTGCCGCTTCTTGTGCGGTCCCTTGGTGACCACCAGCCCCCACGTGATCAGCGGCGCGGCATCGCCGGGCCAGCAGGTCTGGATCGGCAGGCGCGCCAGGTCCACGTCATTGCCCTCCCAGACGATCTCCTGGCACGCGGGGCTGCTGACGCGCTTGGGCGCCATGTCCCAGACCGACTTGGCCAGTGTGAACAGCTTGCCAGCCTCGCGCAGTCCGCGCGGTGGCTCTGGCTCCTTCAGGGCCGACAGCACCCGGCCGATGTCGCGCAGGTCCTCCAGCGATTCCGCGCCCATGCCCAGCGCCACCCTTCGCGTCGTCCCGAACAGATTGGCCAGCACAGGAACGCTATAGATGCCGTCCCGGCCGCCAGCGCCCGCCGGGCGCTCGAACAGGACGGCCGGGCCGCCGGCACGCAGCAGGCGGTCGCAGATCTCGGTCATTTCCAGGTCGGGAGACACCGGCGTGCCGACGCGCCGCAGTTCGCCTTGTTGCTCGAGCTGCTGGATGAAATCGCGCAAGTCTTTGTATTGCATAGTGAATTCTGGTCGTGATGCGGCTTTGCGGCAGCGCCGGTACGCCACCGCGGTGTGTGCCACGATACACACGCGCAGGCGTCCCGGCAAAAAAATAGTTTGTTTGCGTCAGCGCAAATTGTAAGTTTTTTGACGGAAAAGGCGTCGTTAGGATCGGGGCGGACCTAGGCCAGGCTTACGATTCCCGCTGTTCAAGTGGCGTCAGCCCGACCTCGCACGCCTTGTTACTAATAACGAAAAGTAGTGTTATAAAGCATCGTTATGCTTGACTGGTTATAAAACGGTTCCTACAATCGCGTCTGCTCGATGGAATGTTGTGTTGCAACATGGAATCTGCCCTTGTGTCAAGGGGCGCACATAAAAATTTGTGAGCAAAAGATTCCTCCATCCAGACCGCGCGGGCCCCTGAGGTCCGACCCGGTCGCCCTCTGGCGGCTCGCCGGAGCGTTTGAGTTGTCCGTGGCAGGGCGTGCTCCCCCAAGAGCGTGCCCTGTTTCTAGTTGGGCGCATGGGGAGCGCCCACCAACAGGTGCTGGTTGCCACTGCTAGGCAGCGCAGCATCCTTACTTGAGTACGTTGAGATCGGGTGCGTGCAGCTGTCTGGCGCGCGCAGCGGGCAACGGATGGAGGTAAGCATGAGCGGTTGGAAAACCCTTCATCTTCCCGGCATCGGGCGGGCATTGCAGGTCCGCCTCCGAACGCCGGTACCCGGAGTGAATCGGGCATTTCAGTTCCGATTTGCGCATCCGGTCGCGGGCCGCGCCTTGCGCGGGGGCCGCACAACTTTGAAGTACGCCCTGAACAGTCTGGGCGTGGTATCGGTCGTTTCGGCCGTCTCGCTTTCGCTGAGCCAGGAATGGCGCACCACGCTGGCGGCCATGCTGGCCGGCGACGAAGCGCCGGCCGTGCTGGTCGGTGCCGCGGCACCCGCGCCTGTGCCGGTCATCGCCAGCACTGCCGTGCCTTCGAGTTCGGCGGACGTGGCGGCGGCCAAGCTCGGTCGTGGCCGCGCTGGCCTGCCGAGCGTCTCGGGCGTGGACGAATGGAGCGTGGCGTCCGCCGCCAAGGTGCCATCCGTGGCCCACCTGGCGGCCCAGATCCCGGTGACCCGCGTGGCGCTCGACGCCCGCAGCACCAGCACGCTCGGCACCGCGCGCGAACAGGCGGCCGTGGCCGACTACATCGCGCGCAAGTACCGCGTGGCGGCGCAGGCCACCGCGCAACTGGTCAAGGCCGCCTACATGACTGGCCGCGAGGTCGGCATCGATCCGCTGCTGATCCTGGGCGTGATCGCGATCGAGTCCAGCTTCAACCCGTATGCCGAAAGCGGCGTCGGCGCGCAGGGCCTGATGCAGGTCATGACCAAGGTGCACCAGGACAAGTACGAAGCCGTCGGCGGCGTGGCCGCCGCACTGAATCCGTACGCCAACATCAAGATCGGCGCGCTGGTGCTGAAGGATTGCATCGCCCGTGCCGGTTCGATCGAGGGCGGCCTGAAGTACTATGTGGGCGCCACCACCAATACCGACGGCGGCTACGGCGCCAAGGTGCTGGCCGAGCGCGCGCGTCTGCGCCAGCTGCTGGGCGTGCGCATGGCCGACGCGCAGGCCGAGAAGGCTGGCGACGGCAAGGCTCAGGCGGAGCACCACCAGAACGGCGAGAAGCTGGAGGCGGCAAGCAATACGCAGCAGAGCGCCTGAGGCGTCGTTTGCCCTTCACATGAAAAAGCACCCCGCGGGGTGCTTTTTCTTTTGCCGGCGTCGCGGGAGCGGCGCCGAGGATCCGAGGATCAGCGGAACAGCTTCTGCAGCCTTGCCATGGCTTCCTCGATGTTCCGGCGCGAAGTCGCGTACGAGATCCGGATGTAGTCGCGCGCCGTGTGGGGCCCGAAATCCTGGCCCGGCACCAGGACCACGCCGGCGTCATGGAGCATCGCCTGCGTCAGCTTGTCGGCATCGCCGGCGGCCGCATGGTTGACGCCACGGCAATCCGCATAGACATAGAACGCGCCGTCGGGCATGACCGGCACGTGCAGGCCGAGCGATTCCAGCGCCGGCACGATCAGGTCGCGACGGCGGCGG
This sequence comes from Cupriavidus sp. 21MJTG02-4, assembly GCF_057798975.1. Lineage (NCBI taxonomy): Bacteria > Pseudomonadati > Pseudomonadota > Betaproteobacteria > Burkholderiales > Burkholderiaceae > Cupriavidus > Cupriavidus sp. 21MJTG02-4. Next base: position 462,514 of record NZ_JBYOJP010000002.1, read on the forward strand.
AATTCGGCCTTGCGCTCGTCATAGATCGCCATGGCCTCGGGCGTGAAGCAGGCCAGCGCGGCATGCTGCGCCACGGCCGACGCACAGATGAACAGGTTCTGCGCCACCTTCTCGAAGTCGGCCACGAGCGCGTCCGGCACCACCAGCCAGCCCAGGCGCCAGCCGGTCATGTTGAAGTACTTCGAGAAGCTGTTGACCGTCACCACGTTGTCGTCGAGGCTCAGTGCCGATACCGGCGGCGCGTCATAGGACAGGCCCTGGTAGATCTCGTCGAGGATGGCAAAGCCCTGGCGGGCGCGCACCGCCTGCAGGATGCGCGACAGTTCGTCGGGCAGGATCGAGGTGCCGGTCGGGTTTGACGGCGACGCCAGCAGCACGCCGCGCGTGCGCTCGTTCCAATGCGCCTCGACTTGCGCGGCTGTCAGCTGGAAGCGCTCGGCCGGGCCGCTCGGAATCATGCGCGCGGCGCCATCGAACGCCGCGACGAAATGCCGGTTGCAGGGGTAGCTCGGGTCCGGCATCAGCACCTCGGCGCCGATTTCCACCAGCACCGCGCAGGCCAGCAGCAGCGCGCCCGACGCCCCGGCCGTGACGATCACGCGCCGTGCGGGGATATCCAGGCCGTACATCGTCTTGTAATAGCCGGCGATCGCCTCGCGCAGCGCGTGGATGCCCAGCGCGCCGGTGTATTGCGTGACGCCGCGCCGCATGGCGGCTTCCGCGGCGCGCACGACCGGCTCGGCGGCGGTGAAGTCGGGCTCGCCGATCCCCATGTGGATGATGTCGCGGCCGGCGCGTTCGAGCTCATTGGCCTGCTTGGCCAGCTCCATGACGTGGAAGGCCTCGATATTGGCAAGGCGGGAGGCGGTGGCGAGGCGCTGCAGGTCCATGGCGATTTCGGCGGAGCCCTGTTCGGGCGGGCAGTGGTTGAAAGCAAAAACACCCGCGTGAGCGGGTGTCGTATCGAAGCAGGGCAGGGCCCGCGGGCCCGGTGCTTCAGCGGCGCGCGGCGACCTCGGTCGAACGCACCTGGGCGGCGAGCTTGTCCAGTACGCCGTTCACGTACTTGTAGCCCTCGACGCCGCCAAAGGTCTTGGTCAGTTCAACGGCTTCGTTGATGACGACCTTGTAGGGGATGTCGATGCAATGCACGAGTTCATAGCTGCCGACCAGCAGGGCGGCGCGCTCCACCGGCGACAGTTCATCGACCGTGCGGTCCAGGAACGGCTCGAACGCGGCGGTCAGGCGGGCTTCTTCGCGCACGGCGCCGTTCAGCAGCGCGTCGAAGTGCTCGCGGTCGGCCTTGTTGAAGCCCTGCGCATCATGCAGGTGGGCCTGGATCGCACCGATGTCGTTGCGGTTCAGCAGCCACTGGTAAAGGCCCTGCAGGGCCAGCTCGCGCGAGCGGCGGCGCGCGCTCTTGGGCGGGGCCTTGGCTTCGGTGCGGGCGGCGGGCTTGGCGCCAGCTGCCGGCTTGCCGGTTTCGGGCGTGTCACTCATCGTCGTCCTCGTCTGCATCGTCGCCGTCGTTTTCGCGCAGCGAATCCAGGGCGACCACCAGGTTGGCCATTTCGACGGCGGTGCGGGCACAGTCGCGGCCCTTCTCGCGCGTGCGGGCATGGGCCTGCTCGTCCGTGTCGACGGTCAGGATGCCGTTGGCGACGGGCACGTTGAAGTCCAGGCCGACGCGCGTGATGCCGGCGCCGGATTCATTCGAGACCAGCTCGAAATGATAGGTTTCGCCCCGCACCACGGCGCCGAGCGCCACCAGTGCGTCGAATTGGCCGCTTTCGGCCATCTTCTGCAGGGCCAGCGGCACTTCCAGTGCGCCCGGGACGGTCACGACCAGGGTGTCTTCGCCTTCGACGCCGAGCTTTTCCAGCTCGGCCACGCAGGCTTCGAGCAGTTCGGTGCAGACGGGCTCATTGAAGCGGGCCTGCACGATGCCGATACGCAGGCCTTCACCGTCGAGGTTGCTGGGGTAGAAGCCGTGATCCATTGTTCAGTTCTCCAGAGTTCGGGGTGGCACCCGCGGCCAGGCGCGGCTGCCAGGTATTCAGTCTCAGTCGGCCAGCCCGTTCATGGGCTGGTAGCCGGTCACTTCCAGGTCGTAGCCGGTCATGCTGGGCATGCGCTGCCGGGCCGCCAGCACGCGCATCTTGCCCACGCCTACATCTTTCAGGATCTGCGCGCCCATACCGTAGGTGCGCAGGTCCGGCTTGCGGCGCGGTCGGTTTTGCGGTTCATCCAGCGCCGTGAACTGGGTGAACAGCTGTTCGGCCGAGTCACCGCAGTTGAGCAGCACCATCACGCCGGTTTCGGCCTTGGCGATCGCTTCGAGGGCGGCCGGCATGCTCCACGAGTGGGTGGTGCGGGACACTTCCAGCAGGTCCAGCACGGACAGCGGCTCGTGCACGCGCACCAGCGTCTCCTGGGTCGGCGTCGGCGTGCCCTTGACCAGCGCCAGGTGGGCGTTGCCGGTCGGCTTGTCGCGGTAGACGATGCTGTGGAAGGTGCCGTACGGCGTTTCCATCGACCGCTCGCCCACGCGTTCGACGATGCTTTCGGTGCGGCTGCGGTAGTGGATCAGGTCGGCGATGGTGCCGATCTTCAGGTCGTGTTCCTGCGCGAATTCGATCAGGTCCGGCAGGCGCGCCATGGTGCCGTCGTCCTTCATGATCTCGCAGATCACGGCGGCGGGCGTCAGGCCGGCCAGGGCGCCGAGGTCGCAACCGGCTTCGGTGTGGCCAGCGCGGATCAGCACGCCACCGGGCTGGGCCGTCAGCGGGAAGATGTGTCCCGGCTGCACCAGGTCGGAAGGCTTGGCGTCGCGGGCGACGGCGGCTTCCACGGTGCGGGAGCGGTCCGCCGCGGAAATGCCCGTGGTCACGCCTTCGGCGGCTTCGATCGACACCGTGAAGTTGGTGCCGTGCTGGGTACCGTTGCGGCTGACCATCGGCTGCAGGTTCAGCTGGCGGCAGCGGTCGGCGGTCAGCGTCAGGCAGATCAGGCCGCGGCCATGCTTGGCCATGAAGTTGATCGCCTCGGGTGTGACGAAATCGGCAGCCAGGACCAGGTCGCCCTCGTTCTCGCGATCTTCTTCATCGACGAGGATGACCATGCGGCCGGCGCGGATGTCGGCAATGATGTCTTCGGTACGGGCGATTGTCATGGCTGCTGGGCGGCAAAAAGGGGCGGAAAAGCGGCCAGCCGGCGGGCGGCGGCTCAAACATGCGGGGACTGCTGCGGGAATACGCCAGGGCGGCCAGGAGGCGGCGGCCAAGGGCTCGCATCGTCAAGCCGCGTATTGTACGCCAAGGCAGGCAATGCGGGAGGGTGGCGGCCGTGCCGGCTGGGGGGCCTTGCAGGATTGCGGCGCCCGAGGCGCCACAGTGTCAGCAAGCTTGCCGAACGTCCTATTGGTTTGACCCCGATGCCGACAGCATCCGCTCGACATACCTGGCAATCAGATCGATCTCCAGGTTCACGCGGCTGCCGGGCTTCAGTTCCTGCAGCGTCGTGACTTCCACCGTGTGTGGAATCAGGTTGATCGAGAACACGCAGCCGTCGGCCTCGTCGCTGACGCGGTTGACGGTCAGCGACACGCCGTTGACCACGACCGAGCCCTTGTACGCCAGGTAGCGGCCCAGTTCGCGCGGGGCCCGCACGCGCAGCTCATGCGATTCGCCGATCGGGGCGAAATGCAAAACTTCGCCAAGGCCGTCGACGTGGCCCGAGACCAGGTGGCCACCGAGCCGGTCCGCCAGCGTCAGTGCCTTTTCCAGGTTGACGCGGCCGGCACGCTCCAGCCCGACGGTCTTGTCCAGCGATTCACGCGAGACGTCCACGTCGAAGCTGTCGGCCGTCATGGCGATCACAGTCATGCACGCGCCCTGGATAGCGATGCTGTCGCCGATGACCACGTCCGTGAGATCCAGCCCGCCGGCGGCGACATGCAGGCGCACGCCGGCATCGCCGGCGCCGAGCGGGGTGACGGTCTCGATGCGGCCAACGGCCGCCACAATGCCAGTAAACATGATGCGTTCTCGAAAGTTCGGGGTTTGGTAACCGGCGCGGCTGCCGCGCCGTCGGTAAAGGTCAGGTCGTCGGGCAGGGTCAGGCGTCGTTGCGGCGCGCGATCAGGCGCACGTCTTCGCCGATCTGGCGCACGTCGTGCCAGCGGAACGTCGCGGCATCCTGCAGCCGGGGCAGCGGCGGCAGGTTGAACATGCCCTGTGCGTCGCCCAGCAGCTTGGGGGCCAGATAGATCAGCAGCTCGTCGGCGCAATGCTCGCGGATCAGCGAGCCATTGAGCTTGAAACCGGCTTCGACATGCAGCTCGTTGATGCCGCGGCGGCCGAGTTCCTCGAGCATCTTGCGCAATTCAACCTTGCCGTGCGGATTCGGCAAGACCACCACCTCGGCACCGCGAGCCTCCAGCGCGCGGCGCCGATCGCGGTCGTCCACGGCGCAGAACACCAGTACAGGCTTGGCATAGTCGCCGCTGTCGGGCGTCAGGATGCGCGCGTCGAGCGGCACTTCCAGGCGCGAGTCCACCAGTACGCGCTGTGGCTGGCGCGGTGTCGGGATGGCGCGCACGGTCATCTGCGGATTGTCGTCGCGTACCGTGCCGATGCCGGTCAGGATGGCGCAGGCGCGTGCGCGCCAGGCATGGCCGTCGTCGCGTGCGGCCGGGCCCGTGATCCACTGGCTGGTGCCGTCGTGCAGGGCCGTGGCGCCGTCCATCGATGCCGCCACCTTGACCCGCACCCACGGCAACCCGCGCGTCATGCGCGACACGAAGCCGATATTCAGGTCGCGTGCCTCCTTTTCCAGCAGCCCGCACCGCACATCGATGCCGGCATCGCGCAGTCGTTGCAGGCCGCGGCCCGATACGGAAGGGTTGGGGTCTTCCATTGCCGCCACCACGCGGGCAATGCCGGCCCGCACCAGCGCGTCGGCGCAAGGCGGCGTGCGGCCGAAATGGCTGCACGGCTCCAGCGTCACATAGGCGGTCGCGCCGGCCGGGTCGATGCCGCGCGCTTGCGCGTCCTTCAGCGCCTGGACTTCGGCATGGTCCTGGCCGGCCGGCTGAGTAAAGCCCTGCCCGATGATCTGCCCGTTCTTGCTCAGCACGCAGCCGACGCGGGGATTGGGGGTGGTGGTGAACATGCCTCGCGCGGCAAGCGCGAGCGCTTGCTGCATGGCGGCGTGGTCGGAATCGGAAAACATTTGGCCGGTGACTCTTGTTCGCTGGGCGTTGGGTGTGCGTGCCGCTGTCAGGGCGGGGCGGGTTCGCCGGATGCCTCGCAGTCCTTGTCGTGGCCGGGCGTGCAAAGGCGGATGCGTCCTTGTGCGCCCATGCGAACCTGGCGCTGCTCGCCGCGGCAGCTGAGCGTGAATGTGGCGGCCTGAAATCCGCCCTGCTCAGACCGAGAGTATCCCACAGCTGCGAATCGCAGGACGTTGCTGGCGCGCGCGGTCTGGCGCAGGGTGATGGACAGGCACGGCGCATCGAGCTGGACGACGGACAGGACGGCATCCCGTCCCGGTCCTCGGCGCGCGTCCGTGGCCGCCAGTTGCCAGCCACGGTCCAGCGTGAAGTGGCCGTCGAGCGGCTGCAAGGTGACTTCGACCCGCCGGGCCATGGCCGCGCTGCGCGCCAGCGCGAGCGATGCCGCCATCCGGTCGGCGGCAATCGTCACCTGCTGGCGGGCCATCAGGACGTCGGCGGCGCGATAGGTGACTGCTCCCAGTAGCGCGAGGACTGCCAGGCAAACGAGCAGTTCGGCCAGCGTGATACCGCCCTGACGATGAAGTGCTGATTCAGGCATATCAACAGTCCAGTCGGGATTGAGCGGCTTGCGCCATGTTCGCCGGCAGGTTCAGTTGCTGACCTGTGCTGCGCAGGATAAGCACGCCGCAGCGGTGGTCCGGAATCACTGGTGTCGCGCGGATCTCGACGCAGGCGTCCAGGTCGGCTTGCGGACAGGCGACCGCCGTAAGAAGGTGTCGCGGATTGGGTCCGGGCGGCACCGGCCGAGGCCAGGTTCCGGCGGCGATGTCACTGCCCGGCTGCAGGGCGAAGGTCGTGGCCGCCATCGCGTGCTGCTCCAGCTCCAGCATCGCCGAGACCAGTTCCGCGCGCGCCTGCGCGCGCCAGCCGCGTGCCAGGTACTGGTCCCATGTCGGTACGGCGATGGCGGCGAGGATCGCCACGATCGAGAGCGTGACCAACAGCTCGATAAGGCTGAACGCCCGTTGCGCGAAGGTCTCGTGTTCCGGCCAGATCTTGTCCTTCATGGGGTGTCCCGCTGAATGGGCGCCATGATTTCACGCCAGCTGATGCGGCCAGTGCGGCGGGTGGCGACGGTGGTTGTCAGCGGCTGGGCCGTGTTCCGGTCTACGGACCACAGGGTGACCGTGTGCGCTTGCGCGCTGCTTGTGCCGGCGGCCTGAAGCGGGCCCGGTCTTGGTGCGCTCGTCACGACGACGTCGCCGTCAGGGGCGGCGGCCTGTCCGGTCACGAACGCCTGCATCGGCGCATCTTCCCGGTTGCGGCCCGCGGATTCGCCGGTCGACGCAAGCACAAGATAGGCCCGCTGAAGACCGTCGGCAGCGCGGGTCGTGAAGTGGAGATAGCCGGGAAACACGTCGCTCAGCATCTCAAGCTGTTCGCCCGCATGCGGCAGTGTCAGCTGCCAGCCGCCCTGGTCGCTTGTGCCGCCCTGGCCTGGCAAGGCGCGCAGCAAGACGCCTCCATCCGCGGGCTCGGCCACGATGCGGGTCGGGGTCCCGCTCCTCCGGGCCGGGATGGCCGCGATTTCGCTGCCCTGGCCATAGACGATGACCGCGGCGCTTGACCCGCCCAATAGCAACGGCGGCTCTGCGTCGTCTGTCCGGGCGGTCACGGGCAGCTTGTGCCGGCACGTCGGGTTTCCCGGCTTGAGACGTCCGGCGGCATCGGCTAACGGAAAGTGCCAGAGTTGGCCGATGTCGTCGGTGGCATAGATAGCCAGCGTCCCGCCGGTCATGCCGCTCAGGACGCTGACGCCCAATAGTGCCGATGTCACGGGGGCGCCGGTGCAATCGCGTTCTGGCAGCGGCCAGGTCAACGCGGCATCGGACGCGGCGCCTTCCAGTGGTATCAGGGCCAGGCCCGGTCGGGATGCCGGGCTGTCGGCGCGTGCTTCGACGGTCGTGACGGCGAACCACCGGACCCCTTCGTCCCCGGCAAGGGCAGCGGCGCGTACCGGGCCGCGGGCGGAAAGCGGCAGGGCAGGTGTTGCGGTGATTTCCCATTGAAGCGCGATCGGCACCAGGTCTGTCGGGGCGGTGATATCGAGCGCAAATATGACGGGCGCGCCATCCCCTTCAGCCTTGGCCGGGATCGCACATAGCAGCACGGTGCGCCATTCACGATGGATCACGACGTCGGCGGCCTCCGGACGGGGGCAGGGTACGGTGGCGAGCGGACTCTTCGGGTCGGCCATGTCGAGCGCCTGCGCCAGCAAGGTCCGCGGCAGGTAGGCGGCAAGCTCCTTGCCATCGATCGCGTCGAACCCATGCAGCCAGGCGTCCGTGGTGCCGAGCCAGACCATATGTGGCCGTTTGCCATATCGCTCCCGGAACGCGGCATGGCCGGATTTTCCCGGTTGCCATGCCGGTGGACGAACGACGAGCAAGCGTGCGCCCCGGGCATTGGCCATGCGCGTTTCGCGCGGACGCAAGGCGCCGTTGGTGCGTTCGCCGCGCAGCCACGCCAGCTTGTCCTGCCCGGATACGCCGTTTTCCGCATCCGGTGCCGCCCCGGGCTGTGTTGCCGCATCGCGTGCCGAGTCCTGCAGCGGTACCAGGCGTTCCGGATCGTGGCCGGTCGGGGCGATCGACGTGTAAAGACGCCGGGACGCTACCGGGTACGCGTCGAGCGATGCGCCGGCCTCCCAGAGTCGCGCGTGGGATACCGGCCCCGTGGCCTGCTGCTGCGGACTCCACCCAAGTGCATCAAGGCGGCCGGTCCAGGGGTAAGCGCCATTTCGAAGCTGATAGGCCAGGGGAAGATTGCCGGCGGGCAGGTCCGGACTTGTGCCGGACCAAGCTGTCCCAGACAGCGGCAAGAGCCAGGCCAGGACAAGGATGATCATGCGGTGCGGGCTCATGGCTGAATCACGCTCTGGACTACGGCGGTCGTATCCCGGCTGCGGCCGAAGCCGATTGCCGTGACACGGAAGCGCGTTGCGGGCCGTTCCTGGCCGTAACCGTCGAAGGTCGCGGCGTCGCCGATCAGCTCGGCGACATAGCGCGGCGCGATGGCCGTTCCGGCGATGCCTTCCGGCAACCCCGGCATTGTCTTGCCGGTGAACGTGCCGAACGGCAACGCCGACATCATCGGGGGACCCTGTGCCCGACAGCCACGCTTGCCATACGGGCATGTCATCGGGCGCCGGGACGCAGACCCCGGCCTGCATGCCCGAGCCGCAAGTCCCGCTTGCCGGCAGCGGCTCGAGACGGCCGCGCGGGCCGCTGCCTGCGGCGGCTGTCAACACGTCCGCTTCGCCATCGAGCAGCGCCACTTCGGCCGCGCGGAAGGCGATTTCGCGATCGAGCTGCAAGGTGGCGAGCTGGCGCGTGGAGAGCAGGAACTGCAGTGCGGCCGCGGCGGTGAATACCGCGAGCAGCAGGAGCATTGCAGCGAACAGCAGCGTCGCGCCGCCATGTCTGTGGATGCGGAACGTGGTCCGGGTTAGCACAATGTCTCCTGGCAGCGCGGGGCATTGCGCAGGCGGATGGTCGTGGCGAAGATCCGCCACGCGTTCCGGTCATGGCCGGGGAGCCTGTCGATCACGTCAGCCATCGCGTTGTCGACGTACGCATGGGCGGTCGTTGCCGGTATGCCCGCCGTGGCAGCCCCGCGACGCTCCAGGCGCAGGGCCAGTGCCACCTGCACCGCCACCACACGATGCCATGCGTCGTCGCCCATGGCGCTGACCTGGTCCGCGCGCAGGAAGGTGCCGGATGGTCTGCCGCTGCGGGACTCCATGGCGTAACGAACCTGCATCGATTCCACGCCACGCACCATCGCGCCGGAGGTCCAGCCGCTGCCGTCGATCCGTCCGTTGCGGCGCGCCGGATATCGGCATAGCAATTGGGGCTCGCCGTCGCTGGCGGTGGCCACGTAGACGAGATTCGCCGCAACGTAGCCAGTTTCCGCGATGGCGTCCAGGCTCTGTGCGGCAACGGCATAGCCACTGCAGTCGATCATCGTCTGGTCTGGCATGGTGCGTTCGCGCGCGTGGCCGCTGCCGCTGAAGCGGACCAGCAACGCGTCGCTGCCCCCGATACCGGATTTACCGCACGCCGGGATAGCTGCCATGGACGGCTGGCCGCAGTCATCCGCACCGCTGATCGCCGGAGCGGCCGGCGCCCTGGCGGCCGGATCCGGCCGCCAGCCGCCTTGCCGGATCAGGAGGGAAAGAATACTCAGCGCGCGCTGCCCACGTTCTTCCAGCAAGGCGCGCTCCGCGGTGGCGAGATAGGCGGCGCGGCATAGCAGGAACGCTGTGCCCGCGACTGCGATGACCACCAGCCCCAGCGCCAGGCCGACCATCATTTCCGTGAGCGTGAAGCCATGCGCCGGCAGAAGGCGCAAATGGCCCCGTGCAAGACGTGATCTCATGGCTGTATCCACAATGCGATGCCGCGCAACGTGGCCGCGGAGTCCCCGGCGCCAACGGCCAGCCTGGCAATCGCCAGCTTGCTGGTCAGCGCGCATGGGGGTTGGCCACAGCCCTCGGCGGACGTCGGATCGGGCCGGTTCATCGGGACCATGCCCAGCGCCGCGATCTCCGCGATTTCTCCGGTGGTTCGCATGGCGTGGGCGAGTTGCTCATGGCCGCGCAGCCGTGCCAGTGCCGTGGTCCCCACGCTGGCCAGCGGGATCAGGCCGGCGCTGACGATCAACAGGGCGCAGAGCGACTCGGCCAGGGCATAGCCGCGGCTGTGACGGCAACAGGAATGAAGCGGGCGAAGACGAGGCTGCATGGCGCGGTGAGGATGGCGGTGAGGCCATCAAGGTACCGCGCTGCACAGCGCCAATCCGTGGGCAAACGTAGTGAAACTGGCAAATTTGGTTGCGAGACGACGCCGTTACGCAACCTCGATATTCAGAAATGTCTACTCGATATGTGCGGGATGCGGAGCGCCTGGTGATCACGACGCTCACACTGTCCACGGACGAGTGCGTCGTCGGGATCAGCTCCTACGCTGAACGCTGGCTAGCGCTTGCTGTTTCCTGCCGTTACCTCGGCCAGCACATCGGAAAACTCGGCGACGTCCTCGAAGCTGCGGTACACGGAAGCAAAGCGGATATAGGCGATCTTGTCGAGCTTGCGCAGTTCGCGCATGACGAGTTCACCGACCTGGCTGCTCGGAATTTCCTTCTCGCCAAGCGCCAGCAGCTTTTCTTCGATGCGGGTGATGGCTTCGTCGATGGCCTCGGCGGAAACCGGGCGCTTGCGCAGCGCCAGGCGCATCGAATCCTTCAGCTTGGCGCGGGTGTAGTCCACGCGCGAGCCGTTCTTCTTGACGATGGCCGGGAAGAACAGTTCGATCCGTTCGTAGGTGGTGAAGCGGCGGTCGCAGGCTTCGCAGCGTCGGCGCCGGCGCACGGCGTCGCCGTCTTCCGACATGCGCGTGTCGAGCACCTGGGTATTGGAATGTCCGCAAAAGGGGCATTTCATGCCTGACCACCTTCAGAGTAAAGCCCCGTCGCCTTGGTATCTTGTCCTTCTGCGGCAACCGGGCGGGTTGGCGAGGCCCGCAGGCGGCACGATGGCGCGCCCGCGGGGCTGCCGGCCGCCCTCGCGGGCGGCCTTGCGCGGCATCAGCCGTAGACCGGGAAACGCTTGGTCAGTGCCGACACCTGCTCGCGCACGCTGGCGATGTTGCCGGCGTCGTGCGGATTGTCCAGCACGTCGGCGATCAGGTTGCCGACGATGCGCGCTTCTTCTTCCTTGAAGCCGCGCGTGGTCATGGCCGGCGAGCCAACGCGGATGCCCGAGGTCACGAACGGCTTTTCCGGATCGTTCGGGATGGCGTTCTTGTTCACGGTCAGGTGCGCTTCGCCCAGGATGCGCTCGGCTTCCTTGCCGGTGATGTTCTTGGCGCGCAGGTCGACCAGCATCACGTGGCTTTCGGTGCGGCCCGAGACAATGCGCAGGCCGCGTGCGATCAGCGTTTCGGCCAGCACGGCGGCATTCTTGACCACCTGTTCCTGGTAGGTCTTGAACTCCGGCGTCAGCGCTTCCTTGAACGCCACGGCCTTGCCGGCGATCACGTGCATCAGCGGACCACCCTGGATGCCCGGGAAGATCGACGAGTTGATGGCCTTCTCATGCTCGGCCTTCATCAGGATCACGCCGCCGCGCGGGCCGCGCAGGCTCTTGTGCGTCGTGGTGGTGACGAAGTCGGCGTGCGGCACCGGGTTCGGGTAGACGCCCGCGGCGATCAGGCCGGCGTAGTGGGCCATGTCGACCATGAAATAGGCACCGATCGACTTGGCAACCTTGCCGATGCGCTCGAAATCGATGCGCAGCGCGAAGGCCGAGGCGCCCGCGATGATCAGCTTCGGCTTCTTCTCTTGCGCGAGCTTTTCCAGCGCGTCGTAGTCGATGTCTTCCTGCGCGTTCAGGCCGTAGCTGACCACGTTGAACCACTTGCCGCTCATGTTCAGGGCCATGCCGTGGGTCAGGTGACCGCCTTCGGCCAGGCTCATGCCCATGATGGTGTCGCCCGGCTTCAGCACGGCGAAGTACACGCCCTGGTTGGCCTGCGAACCCGAGTTCGGCTGCACGTTGGCGGCTTCGGCGCCGAACAGTTCCTTCACGCGATCGATGGCGAGCTGCTCGACGATGTCGACGTACTCGCAGCCACCGTAGTAGCGCTTGCCGGGATAGCCCTCGGCGTACTTGTTGGTCAGTTGCGAGCCCTGCGCGGCCATCACGGCCGGCGAGGTGTAGTTTTCTGAGGCGATCAGCTCGATGTGGTCTTCCTGGCGCTGGTTTTCCTTCTGGATAGCGGCAAAGACCTCGGGGTCGATCTGGTCGATCGTATAGCGGCTGCGTTCGAACATGGCGAAACTCGTCTGAAAAAAGGGAATCCGATTACTGCATCGGGGTAGGGCGCGCGGGGAAAGCGATTGGCGGCCGGCACCGGCGGAACCATACGAACCGTCGGTGCAGGGCGCACCCTGCTTCCCATTCGCTGCCCAGGCGAGCGGCAGGCGCTTGAAACTTCACGCCAGAGAACTTGCGCTTCCTCGTGGTAGTACCCACTGACATCGCCAGTCGCGCAAGATGGAATGGTTGGGCGCAGTGTAGCGTGAGGCGGGGATTTGCCGCAAGCCGCGCCCCATGGCCCGCAACGCCAGGCCCGGCGCGGGCCGCAACTTGCTGTTGCAAACTCGTCCTGCGGGTTAACACCGAAGCTGTCTCGCTGTCCGTTACAATCCCGGCCATGACAAACTTTGCCTGGACCCTGCGGGTGTACTGGGAAGACACCGACGCCGGCGGCGTAGTGTTCTACGCCAACTATCTGAAGTTCTTCGAGCGCGCCCGGACCGAGTGGCTGCGCTCGCTGGGTGTCGAACAGCAGGCGCTGGCCGATGAGGCCGGCGTGGTCTTTATCGTCCGCAGCACGGCAGTGGACTACAATGCGCCCGCCCGGCTCGACGACCAGCTTGAGATCCGCACGCGCATCGAACGTGTAGGGCCGGCCTCGGTGCAGTTCGCGCAAGAGGCCTGGCGCGCCGAGACTTTGCTCGCCAGCGGCCAGATTCGCGTTGGTTGTGTCGATCGAAGCACTTTTCGTCCGTCTCCCATTCCCGCCCCTGTCCTGGCAACCATCAAGACCGCCCGATGAATCCCGTGACCGTCACGCAAGACCTGTCGATCGTTTCGCTGGTGCTGCACGCCAGCCTGCTCGCCCAGGCCGTCATGGCGCTGCTGCTCGTCATGTCGCTGTTCTCCTGGACATATATCTTCCGCAAGCACCTGGCGCTGCGCTCGGCGCGCACGCAGACGGAAGGGTTCGAGCGCGACTTCTGGGCCGGCGGCGACCTGCAGGCGCTCTATAACAGTGCGGCGAACAACCGGCACAACACCGGGGCGCTCGAGCGGATCTTCGAATCGGGCATGGGCGAGTTCCTCAAGGCGCGCGAGCGCGGCAATGAAGCGAGCGCGCTGCTCGACGCCGCCCGCCGCGCCATGCGCGCAGCCTACCAGCGCGAGATGGACGTGCTGGAATCGCACCTGCCGTTCCTGGCCTCGGTCGGCTCGGTCAGTCCCTATATCGGCCTGTTCGGTACCGTGTGGGGGATCATGAACGCGTTCCGTGGCCTGTCCAACGTGCAGCAGGCGACGCTGGCATCGGTGGCGCCCGGCATTGCCGAAGCGCTCGTGGCCACCGCAATCGGCCTGTTCGCGGCGATTCCGGCCGTGATCGCCTATAACCGCTACGCCACCGAGATCGATCGGCTGGCGATCCGGTTCGAAAGCTTCATGGAAGAATTCCTGAACATCCTGCAGCGGCAGACCCGCTGACCGACTGAACGACAGGAGCCCAGCAATGGCAGCCATTCAGCGCCGCGGCGGATCCCGCCGCCGGGCCAGTGCCGAAATCAACGTCGTGCCGTATATCGACGTGATGCTCGTGCTGCTGGTCATCTTCATGGTGGCGGCACCGATCGTCAGCCCCGCCGTCGTCGACCTGCCCACCGTGGCCAATGCCACGCCGCAACAGAAGGCCCCGCCGATTGTCGTGACCGTGCATGAAGACGGTGCGCTGACGGCGCGCGGCAAGGACAATGCCGGCAATTCGTTCGAGCGCAAGCTCGACAAGAACGGCCTGCTCGATTTCGTGCACCAGCGCCAGAACGAGAATCCCGACCAGCCGGTGGTGATTGCCGCCGACCGGGCCGTCAAGTACGAGTCCGTGCTCGATGTCATGTCCGTGCTCAAGGCCGACGGCATCAAGCGTGTCGGCCTGATGGTGAAGTCCAAGTAGAACGCGCCTGCTGCGTGAGATGCCTGTCCGAATGCCGCGCCCCATGACGACCGCCGCCGCCTTTCCTTACCAGCCGGTGAAGGAGCGGGGAACCCTGCGTTCCTTCCTGCTCGCGCTCTTCATGCACCTGCTGCTCGGCATCGTGCTGTACTACGGCGTGCATTGGCAGAGCAGCACCCCGGTCGGCTCCGAAGCCGAGCTCTGGGACGAGATTCCCGCCACCACGGCACCGCCACCCGCGCCGCCCGCACCACCCGAGCCGGTGGTCCAGCCGCGCCCGGTGCCCCCCGCGCCCGAGGTGAAGAGCAAGGTCGAGGAAGACGCCGATATCGCGCTCGAACGCCAGAAGCGCCGCGCCGCCGAGCAGGCCGCGCGCGAAGAGGCTGCGCGCAAGGACGCCGCCCGCAAGGAAGCCGAGCGCAAAGAGGCAGAGCGCAAGGAAGCCGAGCGCCAGGAGGCGCAACGCAAGGACGACGCAAGGAAGAAGGCCGCCCAGCAGGAGCAGCAACACCGAGAGCAAGCCGAGCGCGAACGCGAGCGCAAGGAAGCCGATGCCAAGGCCAGGGCGAAGGCTGATGCCGAGGCGAAGGCCAAGGCCGACGCGCAAGCCAAGGCGAAGGCTGAGGCGGATGCCCGGGCCAAGGCCGAAGCTAAAGCCGAAGCCAAGGCGAAGGCGGAAGCGGATGCCAAGGCGAAAGCCGAATCGCAAGCGAAGGCCAAGGCGGACGCCGATGCCAAGGCCAAGCGCGAAGCCGCGGCCAACGCGCAACGCAAGGGCGAACTGGCGCGTCTGCAGGCCATGGCCGGTGGCGGCGCCGGTGGCCAGGGCGGTGGCGGCGTGGGTAGTTCTGCCGGTGCGGGCGCCGGCGGCGGTGGCAAGGCCTCGCCGGGCTATGCCGATCGGGTGCGCCGCAAGGTCAAGCCCAACATCGTGTTCACCGAAGACGTGCCGGGCAACCCGACCGCCGTGGTGTCCGTGCAACTGGCGCCCGACGGCTCGCTGATGTCGGCGCGGCTGAGCAAGTCCAGCGGCAATTCGGGCTGGGACAACGCCGTCCTGCGCGCCGTCGAACGCTCGGACCCGCTGCCGCGCGACGAGAACGGCAAGGCGCCTGCGAGCTTCACCATCACTTTCCGTCCCAAGGATTAAGTGACGCAGGCACCATGACTTGCAACATAATGCAACCTTCATTAACCGGTGCCAGTCCCACCGCTACCATGACAGGTTGCCTGAGGCGGCCGGCAGCGTGCGATGCGCGCGCGGAACGGATATGCGCCATGCGCATCGACGCCTGTTCTGCTGTCTGCCTGCCGTGCCCGACGAAACCTGAAATCGACTGAGGAGCAGCATGCGAAAGCTTTGGGCCCCCAACTGGCTGTCCGCGAAGCGGCACCAAGCAAACCAGGCCGCAAACCTAGCGGCGAACCGGCTCATCGGCCGCCACGCGCTGATGGTCTGGCTGGCCGCCGCGCTGGCCCTGTCCGCCGGTGCCGCACAAGCACAACTGAACGTAGAGATCTCCGGGGTCGGCTCGAGCCAGTTCCCGGTTGCCACGGCTAATTTCCAGGGCGAGGCGCAGGCCCCGCAGAACCTGACCGCGATCATCCGCAGCGACCTGTCGCGCAGCGGCCGTTTCCGTAACGTCGACCCGGGCGGCGCCACGGTGGCCGAGTCGGCCAACGTCGATCTCGGCAGCTGGAAGAGCCGCGGCGCCGATGCCTTCGTCGCCGGCAGCGTGACCCCGTCCGGCAATGGCCAATACGAAGTGCGCTTCCGCCTGTACGACACCGTCAAGGGCCAGAGCCTGGGCGGCCTGGCTTACAACGTCAACCAGAGCCAGCTGCGCGTGACGGCCCACAAAATCTCCGACTACATCTACGAGAAGCTGCTGGGCGAGCGCGGCGTGTTTGCCACGCGCCTGTCGTACGTGTCGCGTGTCGGCGGCCGCTACCAGCTGCTGATCTCGGACTCGGACGGCCAGAACTCGCAGGTTGCGCTGACCAGCAACGAGCCGATCATCTCGCCGTCTTGGTCGCCGGATGGCCGTCGCGTGGCTTACGTCTCGTTCGAGAGGAAGAAGCCGGTGGTGTACGTGCACGATCTGTCCACCGGCAAGCGCACCATGGTGTCCGACCAGAAGGGCAACAATAGCGCGCCGTCGTGGTCGCCGGACGGTCAGCGCCTGGCCGTGGCCTTGTCGAAGGACGGCAATACCCAGGTCTACATGATCAATGCCGATGGCTCCGGCCTGCGCCGCCTGACCCGCAGCAGCGCGATCGATACCGAGCCGCAGTTCGCGCCGGACGGCAAGAGCATCTATTTCACCAGCGACCGCGGCGGTGCTCCGCAGATCTATCGCATGCCGGCGGGTGGCGAAGAGGCGGGCGGCGCGCAACGCGTGACCTTCAAGGGCAGCTACAACGTCAGTCCGCGGATTTCGCCGGACGGCAAGTACCTGGCGTACATCACGCGGTCGGGCGGCTTCAAGCTGCAGCTGCAGGACCTGACCAACGGCGACGTCACCTCGCTGACCGATACGTCGAATGACGAAGCGCCGAGCTTTGCCGCCAATGGCAAGTACATCCTTTACGCCACGCGCGTGGGCGGCCGCTCGGTGCTGGCTGCGGTATCCACTGACGGGCGTACCCGGCAGGTTCTGTCTCTCCAGTCCGGCGATGTCCGCGAGCCGTCCTGGGGTCCTTTCATGCAATAACGCAATCACAGGAGTCTCTCGCCATGCCCCAACTGATGACCAAAACCCTTGCCGTTGCCGCCCTGCTGGCCCTGGGTGCCTGCAGCTCCGGCGTGAAGCTGGACGATGCCGCCAATGCCGGCGCCAACAAGGGTGGCACCGGTGCCGATGCCCGCACCGTCCAGCCCGTTGACGTTTCGCGCGACCCGCTGAACGATCCGAACAGCCCGCTGGCCAAGCGCAGCGTGTACTTCGATTTCGACAGCTACAGCGTCAAGCAGGACTACCAGGGCATGCTGGGCGATCACGCCAAGTACCTGGGCGCCAACAAGGGCCGCAAGATCCTGATCCAGGGCAACACTGACGAGCGCGGCACCAGCGAGTACAACCTGGCGCTGGGCCAGAAGCGTGCCGAGGCCGTGCGCCGTTCGCTGGCGACCATGGGCGTGCCCGACAACCAGATGGAAGCCGTGAGCCTGGGCAAGGAAAAGCCGAAGGCAACCGGCCACGACGAGGCTGCCTGGGCTGAGAACCGCCGCGCCGACATCAACTACTGATCTGATCCGCGTACAGGCCATCCATGAAAGCACGCGTTTCCACCCTGTTGTGGCTCGCCGCCGTTTCGGGCGCGGCCATGCTGCCCCTTGCGCAGGCCCGTGCCGGCGTGTTCGACGATGACGAGGCGCGCAAGGCGGTCCTCACCCTGCGTGACCAGTTCAACGGTTTCCAGGCGACCGCCACGCAGCGCATCGAGCAGAACAGCCGCACGACGATCGACATCCAGAACCAGCTGGAAGGCCTGCGCCAGGAGGTGGCCCGGCTGCGCGGCCAGAACGAGGTGCTGCAGAACACGGTGGATTCGCTGCAGAAGCAGCAGAAGGACTACTACGCTGACCTGGATGCGCGCCTGAAGAAGTTCGAGCCGCAGCAGGTCACCGTCGAAGGCCGCGAGGGCACGGTGCAGCCGAACGAGAAGCCCGAGTACGACGCCGCGCTCAAGCAGTTCCAGGCCGGTGACTTCAAGAGCGCGGGCAATTCCTTTGCCTCGTTCGTGAAGAAGTATCCGCAGAGCCCGTACCTGCCGCTGGCGCAATACTGGCTCGGCAACTCGCTCTATGCGCAGCGCGACTACAAGGGCTCGACCGCGGTGCTGCAGAACATGCTGCAGGCGAACCCGACGCACCCGAAGGCGCCCGATGCCATGATCGCCATCGCCAACAACCAGCTCGAATCCGGCCAAAAGGCTGCGGCCAGGAAGACGCTGGAACAGGTGGTGTCGAAGTATCCTGGTACCGAAGGGGCGCAGGCCGCCACCAACCGGCTGAAGACGCTGAAGTAAGCCGGCCGGAACCGGACGGAGATTGCAGGGCTCGCGGAATGCGGGCCCTTTTTGCTAGTCGCGCTAAAATACGCGATTCGCCTGCAATTCCTTGCGTCGCCTTTGCGGCGCGACTGCCAATCATGACCCAACGCGCCATTGTCCTGCTTTCGGGCGGGCTTGATTCCGCCACCGTTCTCGCCATGGCCAAGGCCCAGGGCTTCGAGACCTATGCGCTGTCGATGCGCTATGGCCAGCGCCATTCGTCCGAACTTGAGGCCGCCAAGCGCGTGGCGAGCACGCTTGGCGCCGTCCGCCATGAAATTGTCGACCTGGACCTGCGCCGCTTCGGCGGTTCCGCGCTGACCGACGACAAGTTCGACGTGCCGACCGATGGGGAATCGTCCGGTATCCCGATCACTTACGTGCCGGCGCGCAACACCATCATGCTGTCGCTGGCGCTTGGCTGGGCCGAAGCGGTCGGCGGACGCGACCTGTTCTTCGGCGCCAACGCGGTGGATTATTCGGGCTACCCCGATTGCCGCCCCGAGTATGTCGCGGCCTACGAGACGCTGGCCAACCTCGCCACCAAGGCGGGCGTGGAAGGCGACCGGTTCCGCGTGCATGCGCCGATCATCGACATGACCAAGGCCGAGATCATCCAGGCCGGCATCCGCCTGGGCGTGGACTACAGCCTGACGGTGTCGTGCTACCAGGCCGACGACGAAGGCCGTGCCTGCGGCGTCTGCGATTCCTGCCGCATCCGCCGCGCGGGCTTCGAGGCGGCCGGCGTTGCCGACCCGACTCGCTACCAGAACGCCTGAGCGCGCCCCCGCCTCCCATTACCGCCCCCGACATGCCCGAGATCGATATCGCCGCGCTTTCGCGCACCGTGCTGCTGAGCACGTTTGCCCTGACCTTCCTGTTCGGCGCCATCCTGCAGCGCACGCATTTCTGCACGATGGGTGCGGTCTCGGACATCGTCAACATGGGCGACTGGAGCCGCATGCGCATGTGGGGGCTGGCCGTCGGCGTGGCCATGATCGGCACCGGCGTGCTGGCCTCGGCCGGGTTGATCGATCCGACCAAGACCATCTATACGGCCAGCAAGCTCAGCTGGCTGTCGGCGCTGGCCGGCGGGCTGATGTTCGGCTTCGGCATGGTGCTGGCCTCGGGCTGCGGCAGCAAGACACTGGTGCGCATCGGCGCGGGCAACCTCAAGTCGCTGGTGGTGTTCGTCTTCCTGGGGCTGTCGGCCTACATGACGCTGCGCGGCCTGTTCGGCGTAGTGCGCGTCAATACAGTCGATGCCGTCTCCATCACGCTGCCGGCCACGCAGGACCTGCCGTCGCTGCTGTCGCAGGGCACCGGTGCGGCCCGCGGCGCGCTGCAGCTCGGCCTGGGCCTGCTGCTCGGCGGGGCGCTCGTGGTGTGGGCGTTGGCCGCGCGCGGCTTCCGTACGTTCGACAACCTGCTGGGCGGCATCGCGGTGGGCCTGATCATCGTCGGCATGTGGTACGTCTCGGGCCATCTCGGCTACGTGGCGGAAGATCCCAATACGCTGGAGGAATTGTTTGTCGTCACCAACAGCGGCCGCATGGAAAGCCTTAGTTTCGTGGCGCCGTATGCTTACACGCTCGACTGGCTGATGATGTTCAGCGACAAGAGCAAGGTGCTGACCGTCGGCATCGTCAGCGTCTTCGGCGTGATCGCCGGTGCGGCGGTGTATGCGCTGGCCACGCGCACCTTCCGCTGGGAGGGGTTTGGCAACGCGGAAGACGTCGCCAACCACATGATCGGCGGCATCCTGATGGGTGCCGGCGGCGTGACGGCGCTCGGCTGCACGGTGGGGCAGGGGCTGTCGGGGGTTTCGACGCTGGCGATCGGCTCGTTCATCGCGCTGGGCGGCATCGTGGCGGGCGCGGTGCTGGCGTTCCGCTACCAGATATGGCGCCTTGAGCGCATGGCATTTGCCTGAGATGGCGCCTTACGCTTGACACAACGGGAAGCGTCTCACTATAATCGCGGTTCTGTTTTTTCGGGTCGTTAGCTCAGTCGGTAGAGCAGCGGACTTTTAATCCGTTGGTCGCGTGTTCGAGTCACGCACGACCCACCAGCATTTCGAAGGGCCTGTGGCGCAAGTCACGGGCCCTTTTTGTTTTTTTCGCGCGGGCTTGCGCCGCGCAACGGTCAGCATTAACCACTTCGAGTTAGAGACATCACCTGGGCTGCAACGGACAATGATCCGCTCCCGGTACTGCTGGCGCCGCCACGCCGGCAGCGCTCCAACCGTCGGAAGTCCTATGCGGCAAGCAGGCAGGTCTTTGCCGGGCGATGTGCATGCATTGCGCGTTATCTGGCCGTTCGTTCCCGTGGTCGTTGCACTGGCGCTGTTCACCATCGCCAGCGTCGACGTCCTGTCGGCCGTGCGTGCGTTTGTCGCGGGCGAGAGCGAATGGTCCAAGGGTCAGAAAAACGCAGTCATGCACCTGCTGCGTTATGGCGAAGACCGCAACGATGCCGATTTCCTGGCCTACCTGTCGGATATTGCGGTGCCCATGGGCGACCACCGGGCCCGTATCGAGCTCGACCGCGAGACGCCGGATGACGAGCGCGCGCGGGCGGGCTTCCTCGCCGGCGCTATCCATCCCGATGACATCGCGGGGATCATCCGTCTCTACCGCAACTTTCGCCACGTCGAAGAGGTCGATGCCGCGATCCGGATCTGGGCGGAGGGGGATCGCGAGATCGCCGCGCTCCATGAGCAGGCGATGGTGCTGCGGCAACTGGCCACCCAACCGGGCTGCGGCGTGGCGTGTACCGAACCGGTGCTGCAGGGCATCCGCGCCATCGATGCGCGGCTGACGCCGCTGGAGTCCGCGTTCTCGCACCAGTTGGGCAAGGCATCGCGACGCGTCACGCAAGCACTCAGCGTCGGGGCCATCGTGGTGGCGGTCGCGTTGCTGCTTTCCGCCATCCTGCTGTCGCACCGGCGGCTGCGCCGCGAACGCCGCCTGCGCGAGGCGCTGGCCGGGAGCGAGGAGCGCCTGCAGCTGGCCGTGGGCGGCAGCAACGACGGCCTGTGGGACTGGGATGTGCACAGCGGCCGGCTGTATTTCTCGCCGCGCTGCGCGCAGATGCTCGGCTTCGCGCCGGACGCGTTGCCGCAGGCGCGCGAGACGCTGCTCGGCCTGCTCCATCCGGCTGACGTGAATGTGCTCGACGACAAGCTCTCGGCACATCTGCGCCGTAGCGAACCTTACGATGTCGAGTTCCGCCTGCGTACGCGCGGCGATGGCTACCTGTGGGTGCGCGCGCGCGGGCGGCTGGTCCGTGGCGATAACGGGCGGGTCAGGCGCATGGCCGGTTCGCTCACCGACATCTCGGAGCAAAAGCGCTACGAGGCCCAGCTGTTCGCCGAAAAGGAGCGTGCCCAGGTCACGCTGCAGGCGATCGGCGATGCCGTGGTCACCACCGACGTCTGGGGCCGCATCGAGTCGCTGAATCCCGCGGCCGAAGCCCTGACCGGCTGGAGCGAGGCCGAGGCCTGCGGACGCCCGCTGGAACAGGTATGCGCCTTGTGCGAGGAGGGAAGCCAGGCACCGCTGCGCAAGCTGGTCGCGCTGGCGCTGCAGCAGCGCTGGCCCGGCGTGACGGCGTTGCTGACGGGCCGTGGCGGGCGCACGGTGGCCGTCAAGCCGTCGGTGGCGCTGATCCGCGACCGCGCGGCGCAGGCGAGCGGTGTCGTGGTGGTTCTGCATGACGTCAGCCAGGAGCGCGAGCATGCCGCCCGGCTGGCCCATGAGGCCAGCCATGACGCGCTGACCGGGCTGGTCAACCGGACCGAGTTCGAGCGCCGGCTGACCGCAGCCATCGCGCGATTGCGGGATGCCGGCGGCACGCACGTGCTGATGTACCTCGACCTGGACCAGTTCAAAGTCGTCAACGACACCTGCGGACATGCCGCGGGCGACGAACTGATCCGGCAGATCGCCGCGATCATGCGCGGCCAGTTGCACCAGGGCGATACGCTCGCGCGCCTGGGTGGCGACGAGTTCGGCATCCTGCTGGAGCATTGCGTGGGATCCGATGGCGAGCAGCAGGCCGAGGCCTTGCGGCGCGCCGTGGCGGGGTTCCGCTTCACGTATCGCCAGCGCACGTTTGCCGTCGGGGCCAGCATCGGGCTGGTGGCGCTGGACGCCGGCACTGCGGGCGTGACGGAGGCGCTCAGCGCCGCCGATGCCGCGTGCTATGTGGCCAAGGAAAATGGCCGCAACCGCGTCCAGGTCTACCATCCGAACGACAGCGTGGTACAGGCGCGGCATGGCGAGATGGAATGGGTCAGCCGGGTGCATGCGGCGCTGGCGACGGGCCGGTTCTGCCTCTACGCGCAGGAAATCATGCCGCTGCGTGGCGAGCTGCGTGGCGGGCGCCATATCGAGCTGCTGCTGCGCATGGTGGACGAGCGCAACCAGCTGGTGCCGCCGATGGCATTCGTGCCGGCTTGCGAGCGCTACAACCTCATGCCGATGATCGACCGCTGGGTGGTGGAAACCGCGTTTGCCGCGCTGGCGCGCCGGCGGGCGGAACATGGCGAGTCCATTGCGCTGTGCGCGATCAACCTGTCCGCGTCGTCACTGGCCGATGTCCGGTTCCCGGACTTTGTCCGCGAACAGGCGCAACGTGCCGGTATTGCACTGAGCGGGATCTGCTTCGAGATCACCGAGACCGCGGCGATTGCCAACCTGACGCAGGCCACGGCGTTTATCGAGCAGATGCAGCGACTGGGGTGCGCATTTGCGCTGGACGACTTTGGCGCGGGGATGGCGTCATTCCCCTACCTGAGGCACTTGCCGGCAACGTATCTGAAGATCGATGGCAGCTTCGTGCGCGATATGCTCGAAGATCCCGTCAAGCAGGTGATGGTGGAAGTCATCCAGCGCATCGGCCAGGCCACGGGCAAGAAGACGATCGCGGAATATGTGGAGAACGAAGCCATCCTTGCGCGGCTGCGCGAGCTTGGCGTGGATTTCGCGCAAGGATTTCACATTGCGATGCCCAAGCCATTCGCTTCAGGATCGCGGCAGGGCGGTGCGATGATGATCGGCCAGGGCCAAGGCCAGGCGGCCCTGATGCCCGGCTAACGCACGAGCGGGTCGCGGAAGCCGGTGTCCTGCGGCCCCTGGGCGCCGCCGGTGTCAGGCGGGGCCACTGCCTGGCTCTTGGCCTGGCGCCATGTCTTGTAGCCCCAGTAGGCAGCGCCGGCGATGACGCCAAGCTTGGACGCCTTCCATGTCCAGCGCAGCAGTGGCGTGCGTCGCAGCAGGGGCAGGGCAAGCGTGGCGGCCGTGCTGAGCAGCGGATAGTCCTGAGCCAGGCCCAGCACCTTCACCCACGAATGGGGACGGACCGCCCGCGGCAGCCAGTTGGCGAAGCTGCCCAGGCGCCGGGCGCCGCCTTTGACCTCGTGCAGGGCCTTCAGCAAGTCATGGCGCTCGAGTTCGGCGCGGGTCAGCAGCAGTTCCTTGCGGACCTCGAGCGGCAGGCGTATTTCACGCGCGTAGCGCACGGGGCGTGGATGTTCGCGGCGGGAAGCCTTGCCGGCGTCGGATTCCGGAGTAGTCATCGGCGCAGGGTCTCCCGGTCTTTGTCGATTTCCGCCAGCGTGGCCTCGAACATGGGCGGGGCACTGCGCACAAGGTGGCGGGCGGTGGCCAGGCACCCGGCGGACAGTACCAGGTAGGTGACCACCAGCGCGACGAGGGCCTGCCAGCGGTAGGTGTCCCAGAACAGGATGGCGATCAGGGCGGTGAAGGTCACCAGCGCAATCCCGAAGAAGACAAGGCCGAAGCAGGCCAGGAGGCCGACCTTCATCAGCCGCGAGCGTTCCTCGGCAAATTCGACACTGGCCAGTTCCAGGCGCGTCTGGACCATCGCAACCAGCGAACCGAACAGGTTGCGCACGGACTCCAGCAACTTGGGTGAGGGAGGAGATTCGCTCATGCAACTCCGGCGAGGAAGCGGCGCGGCGGCACTGGACCGGCCGCGCCTTTCAGCGTGCAAAGCCCGGTAGGCACGATCCATCGTGCCCGCGCCGGGCCAACGGCATGTCCGTGCGCGATGACGGGCAATGCCAGCGTTGTCGCGGCGCAGGGCGCCGCGACCGGGGCAGTCTTACTTGCGGTTAAGCAGCAGACCGATCAGCAGGCCGACGCCGGCGGCTGCGCCAACGGCGCGCCACGGATGGTCGTGCACGTAGTCATCGGTAGCGCGTGCGGCGGCCTTGCTCTTGGTGACCACGGCGTCTTGCAGGTCCTGGGCTTTTTCCTTGGCTTGCTTCAGCAGGCCCATGCCACGCTCGCGCAGTTCGGCAGCCTTTTCGCCGGTGGTCGACGCCGCTTGCTTCAGCAGTTCTTCGGCGTCGGACAGAACGGTCTTGACATCGCTCATCAGTTTCTCCTGTTTGCGGGCGGTTGGTTCGGTTTGTGCGTTTTCTGACATTTTGCCTTCTTGCGAGAGTAACGGCACGCGTTGTCTGTTACTTAGCATATGTGGCGGGTACCTGTGGTTTCAAGACCACGACGGCTATAAGGGCAAAATCGCGTCATATTTGCAGCGCCCGCCCTCGGCGCCGCGCTATATGACTTGGAGTGATTTTGTAGTGACTTTATATTCGTTTGGGTTCGATCGCAATGCGGATACTCTGGTTCCACGCTTTTTTTCAGGAGACAAAGCATGGCATTGCGCCTGGGCGATCTCGCCCCCGACTTCGAGCAGGATTCCAGTGAAGGCCGCATCCGTTTCCATGACTGGCTCGGCGAAAGCTGGGGGGTGCTGTTCTCGCATCCGGCGGACTACACGCCGGTGTGCACCACGGAACTGGGCCTGACCGCAAAGCTCCGGGACGAATTCGCGCGCCGCGGCGTGAAGGCCATTGCACTGTCGGTGGACGGTGTCGAGTCGCATAAAGGATGGATTCAGGACATCAACGAGACGCAATCCACCACGGTCAACTTCCCGATCCTGGCCGATGGCGACCGCAAGGTGTCCCAGCTTTACGACATGATCCACCCGAATGCGAACGAGACCCTGACGGTGCGCTCGCTGTTCATCATCGACCCGAAAAAGAAGGTCCGCCTGATCATCACGTATCCGGCGAGCACGGGGCGCAATTTCAACGAGATCCTGCGCGTCATCGATTCGCTGCAGCTCACGGACAACCATAGCGTGGCCACGCCGGGCAACTGGCAGGACGGCGATGATGTCGTGATCGTCCCATCGCTGAAGGACGAGGCGGTGATCCGCGAGAAATTCCCGAAAGGCTACAAGGCCGTGCGGCCCTATCTGCGGCTCACGCCGCAACCGAACAAATGAACGCGGCCCCGCTTGAGGCGGGGCCGGGGTTCAGGACAGGTGTTTTATCGACGGGGGCAGCCTCGTCGTCTCCTTGGTAGTGTGTTTCGCCCGGCCTCGCAGCCGGGCTTTTTTATCTCGGAGCGCCTGTCCGCAAACATCCGCAAACGTCGGCTTCGATCAGAAGAAGGCCTGCAGGCCGGTCTGGGCGCGACCCAGGATCAGCGCGTGGATGTCGTGCGTGCCTTCGTAGGTGTTGACCACTTCCAGGTTCACCACATGGCGGATCACGCCGAATTCGTCCGAGATACCGTTGCCGCCGAGCATGTCGCGCGCCACGCGGGCGATATCGAGCGACTTGCCGCACGAATTGCGCTTCATGATCGAGGTGATCTCCACCGCCGCGGTGCCTTCGTCCTTCATGCGGCCCAGGCGCAGGCAGCCTTGCAGGCCCAGCGTGATCTCGGTCTGCATGTCGGCCAGCTTCTTCTGGACCAGCTGCGTCTGGGCCAGCGGGCGGCCGAACTGCTTGCGGTCCAGCGTGTACTGGCGAGCGGTATGCCAGCAGAATTCGGCGGCACCGAGCGCGCCCCAGGCGATGCCGTAGCGTGCCGAGTTCAGGCAGGTGAACGGACCCTTCAGGCCCTTCACGCCCGGCATGAGGTTCTCTTCCGGCACGAACACCTGATCGAGCACGATTTCGCCGGTGATCGAGGTGCGCAGGCCGACCTTGCCGTGGATGGCCGGGGCGCTCAGGCCCTTCCAGCCCTTTTCCAGGATGAAGCCGCGGATGTCTTCCTTGCCGTCTTCGCCCGCCAGCTTGGCCCATACCACGAACACATCGGCGATCGGCGAGTTGGTGATCCACATCTTGGCGCCGCTCAGCTCATAGCCGCCGTCGACCTTCTTGGCGCGGGTGACCATGGAGCCCGGGTCGGAGCCGTGGTTCGGCTCGGTCAGGCCGAAGCAGCCGATCCATTCGCCGGTGGCCAGCTTGGGCAGGTACTTCTGCTTTTGCGCTTCGCTGCCGAATTCATGGATCGGCACCATCACCAGCGACGACTGCACGCTCATCATCGAGCGGTAGCCCGAATCCACGCGCTCGACTTCGCGCGCGACCAGGCCGTAGCTGACGTAGTTCAGGCCCGGGCCGCCGTATTGCTCGGGGATGGTCGGGCCGAGCAGGCCCAGTTCGCCCATCTCGCGGAAGATTTCCACGTCGGTTTTTTCATTGCGGAAAGACTGCAGGACGCGCGGCATCAGCTTGTCCTGGCAATACGACGCCGCGGCGTCGCGGATCATGCGCTCGTCGGCAGTCAGTTGCTGGTCCAGCAGCAGGGGATCGGCCCAGTGGAATTCGGCGTTGGCAGCCATGCAGGTCTCCTTCGGTAGAGCGGGGGCACCGCTGCCAGGCGCTGTGTGGCGCGCCCGTCCCAGCGGTAATCCAGGGAATCGGTGGAATTTTTAGGTTCCGCATTGCGGAACTGTGTTCCGTTGAATTAGTATATCGCAATGCGTTCGCCATGCAAGCGGTAGGAGCACCAGCGTGTTCGATTGTCGCGCGTGGCGCCGGACCTCCAACAGGAGCCAGCCTTGAGCAGCCTTTCTCCCGACATCCCGCCCGCTGTGTCCGCCCCGGCGGCGCGCGACAGCGATCCCAATTTCGTCACCGCGCTGGCGCGCGGCCTGGAACTGCTGCGCTGCTTTCGCACCGGCGAAGCCATGCTGGGCAACCAGGATTTCGTGCGCCGCACCGGCTTTCCCAAGGCTACGGTGAGCCGGCTGGCCGGTACGCTGGTCCAGCTTGGCTACCTGCGCTATGACGAAAGCCTGGGCAAGTACGCGCTCGATGCGGGCGTGCTGGCGCTGGGCTATGCCTACCTGTCGGCGTCGGACGTGGTGATGCTGGCGCGTCCGCACATGCTGGCGTTCGCGCAGTCGTATGGGGTCTCGGTGTCGCTCGGCAAGCGCGAGCGCATGGAGGTGATCTACCTCGAGTCGATCCGCAATGATGCGGGCGTGATGCTCGGGCTCGGCGTGGGGTCGCGGCTCTCGCTGGTCTCCAGCTCGATGGGACGCGCGTATCTGTCGGCGCTGCCGACGGCCCGGCGCGAACGCGTGCTGGCGGAATTCAGCCAGGCCTTTCCCGAGCAGTGGAAGCAGCAGGAAACGCCGACGCGCGTGGCGCTGGAAGAAGCGGAGCGCCGCGGCTACTCGTCATCGTTCCGCGACTGGCATCCGGCCATCCATGCCTGTGCGGTGGCCTTCCGGCCGGTGGGGGAGAAGGAGCTGCATATGCTGAGCTGCAGCGCGTCCTACGGGACTGTGGAGGAGTCTGTGTTCCACCAGACCCTGGCGCCCGCACTGAAGGCGCTGGCCGCGCGGCTGTCGGATCCGGCCGGCTGAAGCGGGGTCCGCGGATCGCTTCAGAGGTCCGTGCGCAGCTTCCACAGTTCCGGGAACAGCACCACGTCGAGCATCTTGCGCAGGTAGCTCACGCCCTCGGTGCCGCCCGTGCCGCGCTTGAAGCCGATCACGCGCTCGACCGTGGTCACATGGCGGAAGCGCCATTGGCGGAACGAGTCCTCAAGGTCGACAAATTTCTCGCCGAGTTCGTACAGTTCCCAGTGCGCGTTCGGATTGCGGTAGACCTCGAGCCACGCCGCCTCGACCGAAGCGTTGTAGGCAGTCGGCTGGCTCCAGTCGCGCTCGACGCAGTCGGCGTCGATGGCAAAGCCGCGACGTGCCATCAGGCGGATCGCTTCGTCGTACAGCGAGGGCGTCTTCAGCGCCGTCTCCACCAACGCCAGGTGTTCGGCACGGTGCGCATGCGGACGCAGCATGGCCGCGTTCTTGTTGCCCAGGATGAATTCGATCTCGCGATACTGATACGACTGGAACCCCGACGACATGCCCAGGTAGGGCCGCATCGCCGAGTACTCTGGCGGCGTCATGGTGGCCAGCACGTTCCACGCCTGCACCAGCTGGTCCATGATGCGGGACACGCGCGTCAGCATCTTGAAGGCCGGCGGCAGGGTGTCTTCCCGCACCGAGGCACGCGCCGCGCGCAGCTCATGCAGCATCAGCTTCATCCACAACTCGGTGGTCTGGTGCTGCACGATGAAGAGCATCTCGTTGTGATCCGGCGAGAGCGGATGCTGCGCGCTCAGGATCTGGTCCAGGCCGAGATAGTCGCCGTAGCTCATGTCCTTGGCGAAGTCCATCTGCGCGCCATGCCATCGGTCGCCTTGCTTGTCCTGGGCGCCCCGCCCTGCGGTGCCCGACATCGGGCATCCCTTGAATTCGCTCATGGTTGGCTCCGCTTTCAGGTCACCGCGCCGCGCGCATGGAAGCGCGCATCGCGGTAGGTTTCGGTATCGAGGACGTCGCGCAGCGTTTCCACCGCGTCCCACACCTCGGTAAAGCTCGTGTACAGCGGCGTGAAGCCGAAGCGGATGATGCGCGGCTCGCGGTAGTCGCCGATCACGCCGCGCTCGATCAGCGCCTGCATCACGGCATAGCCTTCCGGATGTTCGAAGCTGACCTGGCTGCCGCGGCGCGCATGCTCGCGCGGCGTGACCAGCGTCAGCGGATGGTGGCGGCAGCGCGCTTCCACCAGTGCGATAAACAGGTCGGTCAGCTGCAGCGACTTGGTACGCAGGGCGGACATATCGGTCTGCGCGAAGATGTGCAGGCCGCATTCGACCATGGCCATCGACGTGATCGGCTGCGTGCCGCACAGGAAGCGGCGCACGCCGTCGACCGGGCGGTATTGGGGATCCATCGCGAACGGCGCGGCATGGCCCCACCAGCCCGACAGCGGCTGCCAGAACGCATCGCGCAGCGCGGGTGCGACCCAGACGAAGGCCGGCGAGCCCGGGCCGCCGTTGAGGTACTTGTAGGTGCAGCCGATCGCGTAGTCGGCCTTCGACGCGTTCAGCGCCACCGGCACGGCGCCGGCCGAATGGCACAGGTCCCACACCGTCAGCGCGCCGCGCGCATGGGCCAGCTCGGTGAGGGCGGCCATGTCGAGCATCTCGCCGGTCTTGTAGTTGACGTGCGTGAGCATCAGCACGGCGGTGTCGGCGCCGACGGCCGCTTCGATCTCGGCCGGTGAATTCACCAGGCGCAGCGAATAGCCGTCCTGCAGCAGGTCGGCCAGGCCCTGGGCGATGTACAGGTCGGTCGGGAAATTGCTGGCTTCGGACACGATCACCTTGCGCGACGGATCGCGCGCGGCCTGCACGCGCAGCGCTGCGGCCAGCACCTTGAACAGGTTGATCGAGGTGGTGTCGGTGACGACCACTTCGTTCTCGCCGGCGCCGACCAGCGGCGCCACCATATTGCCCAGCCGCTGCGGCAGCTCGAACCATCCGGCGGTGTTCCAGCTGCGGATCAGGCCGGTGCCCCATTCCTCGCTGACGACTTCGGCGGCGCGCGCGGCGGCGGCACGCGGCCGTGCGCCCAGCGAATTGCCATCGAGATAGATCACGCCATCAGGCAGCGCGAACTGGTCGCGCAAGGCGCGCAGGGGGTCTTGCTGGTCGAGCAACAGGCATTGCTCGCGGGGGAGTGCGGTCATGTCGGAGTGGGGCAAGGGATTGCGGGAAGGTGTTTAGTCAAGGCTGCGCAGCACGGCGCGCACCGGGCTGGCATCGAGCCCGGCAAAGCGCAACGGCAGCGCGATCAGTTCGTAGTCGCCTTCGGCGACGGCATCGAGCACCAGCCCTTCCAGGATGGCCAGACCGTGGCGGCGCACGGCATGGTGCGCGTCCATGGTCTTGGATTCCTGCGGGTCCAGCGACGGCGTGTCGATGCCGATCAGCTGCACGCCGTGCGCGGCAAGTACTGCGATGGTTTCCGGCGCGACGGCACAGAAGCCGGCGTCCCACTGTTCAAGCGGCGCGCGCGCGTAGGTGCGCAGCAGTACGCGTGGCGGCAGGGCGTCCAGCGCGTGCTCCACGTGGTGCGGCGCGACCACCGGCGTGGCGCCCACGCAATGAATCACGCGGCAGCGCCCGAGGTAGGGCTCCAGCCCAACGGCGCCGATCGGCGCGCCCTCAGCGGCGTAGTGCAGCGGCGCATCCGCATGCGCGCCGGTGTGCGGAGACAACGTGATGCGGCCCACGTTCACGGGGCAGTGTTCATCCATCTGCCAGGCGGCTTCCTGCTGGAACGGCGTGTCGCCCGGCCAGACAGGCGTGGCGGGTGAAAGCGGTGGGCTGATGTCCCACAGCTTGCGGCTGTCGGCGGGCGGGAAGGGGCGGTTGGTCATGTCTGCACGGCTGCCGCAGCGCGGTGCCTGTGTCGTCGTCGATGACGGCATGATAGTCAAAAAAACCGGCAAGAGGCTTGCGAAATCCACCGCAGAATCCGCGTGATTTCGCATAAAATTCGATTTGTTTGTGAATTAACGCTGAAATATTCGAATGAACCTCGATCCCATCGATCTGCGCATTCTCGAGTGCCTTCAGGAGCACGGCCGCATCAGCAACCAGGACCTGGCCGACCGCGTGGCGCTATCGCCGTCGGCGTGCCTGCGGCGCGTGCGGCTGCTGGAAGAGTCAGGGGTGATCGGCGGCTACCGAGCCTGGTTCGATGCCGAGCGGCTGGGACTGGAACTGGAAGCGATCGTGCAGGTCTCGATGCGGCACGACGTGGAAGGCTGGCATGACACCTTCATCGCGGCCGTGCAGGCGTGGCCCGAGGTGCTGTCGGCCTATATCATCACTGGCGACAGCAACTACATCCTGCGCGTGCAGGCGCGCAACCTGAAGCACTACTCGGATTTCATCGTGAACCGGCTGTACCGCACGCCCGGTGTGATGGATATCCGCTCCAACATCGTGCTGCAGCGGATCAAGACCGACAGTTCGCCGCTGGCCGTGCTGAAGTCCGCGGATCCTGCGGGAACCTGAGCGGGCAGCGCCAGGGCGGCGCCGCTGCCGTCAGTCTTCGAGTGGCGATGTGGTCGAAAAGGCGCCGTTCTGGAACACCAGCGGCGGTTCGTGGCTGTCGAGCACGCCGCAGCGCTCGACTTCGCCGACGAAGATGATGTGGTCGCCTTCGTCATAGCGGCTGCGATTGTGGCATTCGAACCAGGCGAGGGCATTGCCCAGGATCGGCAGGCCATTCTCCGACAGCCGGTAATCGACGCCCGCGAAGCGGTCGCCCTTGAGCGTGGAAAAGCGCTTGCACAGGTCGAGCTGCGAGGCCGACAGCACGTTGACGATGTAGTGCGAGCCGTCGCGGAACATCGGCAGGCTGTTGGCGCGCGTGGCCATGCTCCACAGCACCAGCGGTGGATCCATCGACACGGAATTGAACGAACTGGCCGTGATGCCGATGAACGGCGGCGCCCCGGCGGCCACGGATGCGGCGCTTGCGCGCGTCGTGATGACTGTCACGCCGGTCGCGAACTGCGACAGCGTGCGGCGGAAATGCATCGAATCGAAATCCGGCGATGCGGCCTGGCCGGTCTCCCGCGGCGGGGCTTCAGGCATGCCCATCGCAAGGGCTCCACTGGCGGTCATGATGATTCATAGTTGGGGGTCGCGGCGACAGGGACAAGATCCGCCCGGCTGTGCGCTGGCGTCGGTGTGGCAGGCAACGTTGGCGGCAAGGAATTTCGGGTCTACGCCTCGATGTCGCGCTGCGCAACGATGTGCCCTATCGTCGGCAGATTCTTGAGAATTGTAACGGGTTTGACCACGCACTGCGTCGCGCGGGCCGCAATACCGTGCGCCCGCTGCGGATTCGCCGCAGGCAGATTGCCTTATCTGCGCTTATGCTTAAGACCGTCAGGTCGACAAAACGCATGGATCCCGGGGGGGGCGAACATGGAACACGAACTGGAGACGGCGACGCTGGGTGGGGGGTGTTTCTGGTGCCTTGAGGCGGTGTACCAGCTAGTGAACGGCGTGCGCGCCGTGGAGTCCGGCTATACCGGCGGGCATGTCAGCCATCCGACCTATCAGCAGGTCAGCGAGGGCGATACCGGGCATGCGGAAGTCGTTCGGGTGACCTTCGACCCGGCCGTCATCAACTTCCGCGAGATCATCGAGATCTTCTTCGCGATCCACGATCCGACCACCATCAACCGGCAGGGCAACGACGTGGGGCCGCAGTACCGGTCGGTGATCTTTACGCACTCCGAGGCGCAGCGTGCCGTGGCCGAGTACGTCATGCGGGAACTGGTCGCCAACAAGACCTTCGACGCGCCCATCGTGACGCAGATCGAGCCGGAGCAGCCTTACTGGCGTGCCGAAGCCAGCCACCAGAACTATTTCCAGGACCATCCGAGCCAGGGGTACTGCGCCTTTGTCATCTCGCCGAAGCTGGCGAAGTTCCGCGAGCGCTTCGCGGGCAAGCTGCGCCGCTAGCGTTAGCGGCCGCAGCGTTCACAGGCGCTCGGCGATCGCTTCGGCCAGCCGCACGCATGTCAGCGGCGCCGAGCCCTCCGCCTTGTTGCTGATGATGACGGTCGCGCTCTGGCCGGCGCGCAGCGTCCGCACGACCAGGTCGGCGATGGCCTCGCGCGTTTCGGGGTCTTCATCCACCAGGCGATTGAACGGCGAATAGATCGATTCAGCCACTTCGTACGGGCGGCCGGCATGCAGCATCCAGCGCAGCACAAGCGGGCCGGGCGAGTCGGCATCCATCAAGGCTTGCGCCGAGGCCTGGCGATGCACCGGCGGCAGCCGGTCGCGTGCCGACAGGCAAAAACGCACGCCGTGCCCGCGCAGCAGCTTGATGTAGCGTGGCGTCAGCAGGACGGGGTCGCGCATCTCCACCGCATAGCAGACATGCGGCGTGATGGAGGGATCCAGCCGCGGCAACGCGCCAAGGAAGCTGTCGAGCCGTTCGAGGAACGCCGCGCCGTCATTGGTCAGGCTGCCCAGCGGCGAAAGCTGGAACAACAGCGGGCCGCACTTGGCACCTAATCCGGTGGTGGCTGGCGTGATGAAGTCACGGATGGCGATTTCGGCGTCCAGGAAGGCGGCATTGGCCAGCCGGCCGACACCGTCCGACCCGCGCAGCCACGCATCGCACACGCTGGCGGGCGCCTTCACCAGGAAGCGAAAGGACTCGGGAACCTGCGCGGCGTAGGACAGGTAGTCCGCCAGCGGGATCGGGCCGTAGAAGCCGCGGTCGATGCCGGCTGCGCGCAGCAGCGGATGTTTCGAGTACGCGGCCAGGCCCTTGCGCGAGAGCAGGCTGTCGCTGTACTCGCCGTCATAGACCAGCCCGTTCCAGCCGTTGTAGGACCACGACGAGGTGCCGAGATAGAGATTGGACGGCAGCTGTTTTCCGAGCGCATCGAGTGCGGGATCGGGCCGTGCCGGCAGGACGGATTTGCCGCGGGAGGGGTTGTTTGCGGTGTTCGCGGCACCGCCATCGGCGGCGCGCGGGGGCGGCGAAACTGGCGGAAGCAGCTCGCCGAACAGATCTTCAGTCAATCGTTCAGGCCAATCGGATGGTCATAGATATAGCGGCGCGACCACGGTATCGCGGACGATGCCTCGCCCGCCTTGTGGCACACGACCTGGTAGATCGACATCTGGTCCGCATCGAAGGCGTGCGCGCAGCCAGCCAGGTAGACGCGCCAGATACGGTACTTTTTCTCGCCCACCATGTCGCGGATGGCGCCGGAATGGGCTTCGAAGTTCTCGGCCCAGTGCCGCAGCGTCTGCGCATAATGGCGGCGCAGCAGCTCCACGTCAAATGCTTCGAGGCCGCCTTCCTGCATGGTCTTCAGCACCAGCCCGATATGCGGCAGCTCTCCCTGCGGAAATACGTAGCGGTCCATGAACTCGGAGCCGTCCATCGGTGCATCGCTGGGGTCGGGCACCGTGATGCCGTGGTTCATGGCGACGCCGTGGTCGGCCAGCAACTCGCGCATGCGACCGAAATAAGCGGGCAGGTTCTTCTTGCCCACGTGCTCGAACATGCCGACGCTGGTGATGCGATCGAACCTGCCCGTGATATCCCGATAGTCCTGCAGGCGGATCTCGATCCTGTCGGACAGGCCTGCCGCCTTGACACGCGCGGTAGCCAGGTCGAACTGGTTCTGCGACAGCGTGATGCCGACGCATTGCGCGCCGAATTTCTGCGCGGCGCGCAGCACGAGCGCACCCCAGCCGCAGCCGATATCCAGCAGCGTCTGCCCCGGTTGCAAGCGGATCTTGGTCAGGATGTGATCGATCTTCTTGCGCTGCGCCGTGGCAAGATCTTCATTGCCGTGTTCAAAGTACGCACAGGAATAGACCATGTTCGGGTCCAGCCACTGGCTGTAGAACTCGTTGGACACGTCGTAGTGGTACTGGATCGCGTTCTTGTCTTCCTGCTTGGTGTGCGTGAAATGATGCGCCACCTTGGCCAGCGCGCCGCCGGCGCGCCGCTTGGCCGCCGCCGAGAAGCGGTAGCCGACGTCGATGATGTCGGTGAGCTTGCCGTCCAGGTCGATCTTCCCCTGGACATAGGCTTCGCCCAGGTTGTCCAGGCTGGGTGTGAGCAGCAGGGGCAGGGCACCTGCCTCGCGCACCGTCAGCGTCACGTCGGGCTTGTCGTAGCGGCCCAGCGGATATTCGCTGCCATTCCACAGGCGTAGCTTGACAGGCAGGTTGGCGTGCTCGCGCAGATCGGCAATCCAGCTGTCCAGTTGCTTGTCTAGGGCTTGCTTGAAGAACATGCGCGTTACCTCCTGTCGTTGCGGCACACTTTGCGGAACGAAAGGCGCAGGGCGATAACAAGCAGGTAGTCTTTGCCCGGCGCTGCCTGGTCGCGGTAACGGGCGTGTTCAAGGCTGCCGCGTGAGCATGGCGCTACGCGGTGCCTGACACATTCCCAAAGCGACGCTTATCCCACTTTAGGACAATTCGCCGAAATGTGCTGTGCACCCATCAGGGCGACAGCCGCACGATCTTCCAGCCGTCGGCGGCGTCCAGCCGGTACGCGATGCGGTCATGCAAGCGCGACGGCCGGCCCTGCCAGAATTCGAGCGCGGTTGGAACCAGTCGGTAGCCGCCCCAGTGTGCCGGTCGGGGCGGGTTCTCGCCAAACTTGGCGCGGTACTCCGATTCGCGCTGCTCGAGCACATCGCGTCCAGGCACCTCCCGGCTTTGCTCGGAGGCCCAGGCGCCCAGCCGCGAGCCCAGCGGGCGCGAGGCGTAGTACGCGTCGCTCTCGTCGTCCTCGACCTTTTCCACGCGCCCTTCCACGCGCACCTGGCGCTCGAGCTGCACCCAATGGAACAGCAGCGCGGCGCGCGGGTTGGCGGCGAGGTCCAGCCCTTTGCGGCTCTCGTAGTTGGTAAAGAAGGTAAAGCCCTTGTCGTCCATGCCTTTGAGAAGCACGATGCGTGCCGAAGGCTGGCCGTCGGCGCCGACGGTGGCCAGCGTCATCGCATTGGGCTCGGGGAGCTTGGCGGTCACGGCCTCATCGAACCAGCGTTTGAACTGGGCCATCGGGTCGGCCGCCACTTCCGATTCGTTCAGGGAGCCCAGGACATAGGTACGGCGGAGGTCAGCGAGTTGAGTCATGTCGCATTCGGTTGGAATCAGCCGGAAATCCGGTTGATTTCAGTATAGCGAATGCGCTGCAAGCCGCATTTGTGTGCCGGCAAATCAATGCGTCGGCGGCGCAAGTTCCGCTGGCGCGGCGCGTGACTGCCGCCGGGAATAGAGGCCCGCCATGCCCATGGCGCCCGCCATGGACAGGAAGATGGGCAGCATGCCCAGCGCCGTGCCGACCACGCCGAAGGTGAGCGGCCATACCACCTGGCTGGTGTTGAGGACCGCCGAGCGCAGTCCCAGCGCCTCGCCGGCACGGCCGCTGGGCGAGGCGGTGTGAAGGATATTCATGACGTTGGGCTGGGCACTGCCCAGCGCCAGGCCAAGGATGAAGGCCAGGCCGCACATCATCCAGAAGTGGGCGACGAACGGGTAGACCAGGTAGGCCGATGCGCCCACCATCAGCGCGATCCGGATGATCTTCCACTCCGACAGGCGGCGCGACACCATCGGCATGGCCACGCGAATCGCGAACGTGGCGATCGCGAACGCGCCCAGCACCCAGCCGATCGACGATGGCGACAGGCCGATGCGCGAGCCCTGGATCGGAATCAGGAACGCGTGCAGGTCCCAGGCGGCCGACAGGACCGCGCTGGCGACAAAGACGGCGCGAAGTTCGGGATGCTGCAGCAGGTCCAGCGTGGAGCGGCGGCTGCCATCTTCGATGGCGATGCGACCGGCGTTGCCACCCTGCTCGGGCAGGCGTGGGCGCACCCATTGCAGTCCGGCCTGTCCGGCCAGCGCGACCGCGACCAGCACCAGGAACGCCGGCCGGAATCCCGCATGCTCGATCACGTAGCCCATGACCACCGGGCCGAGCGTGCCCGACACCGACATGCCGAGCGCGTGCAGCGTGTAGTTGCGCAGGCGCGTGTCGTTGGTGGAAACCTGGCCGATCAGCAATTGCATCGCGACCTGGACGAGCATGAAACCCACGCCGATCAGCGCGCAGGAAACGTAGAGCGCGGCAATCTCCTGCCATACCGCCGGCAGCAGCGTGCCCGCCACGACCATCAGCGAGCCAGCCATCATCGGCTTGCGCGGACCGATCTCGTCAATGCGCTTGCCGGCACGGATCGCGAGCAGCATGGGCAGCAGCGCGTAGAGCGACATCAGCAAGCCCAGCGTCACGGTCGACGCCTTCAGGGAAATGGCAAACAGGGACACCACCACGCGGCTGGCATTGAACGCCACGTGGTTGCACACCGTCAGTGCGATCAGCCAGCTGATCGGCGGGACGGCGGCATGGGGCAGCGTCATGGGGGCGGGCGGCGAATTCGGCTTTTTGTTGCCGGTTGCAGCGAGCAACAAAAAAACAAGGGCGGCCATGGGCCGCA
Source organism: Cupriavidus sp. 21MJTG02-4 (assembly GCF_057798975.1). Lineage (NCBI taxonomy): Bacteria > Pseudomonadati > Pseudomonadota > Betaproteobacteria > Burkholderiales > Burkholderiaceae > Cupriavidus > Cupriavidus sp. 21MJTG02-4. Next base: position 499,847 of record NZ_JBYOJP010000002.1, read on the forward strand.
CCTTCGGAAGGGCGCCGTTGCCGGCACCCGGAGTGTGCCATTTGTTTGATACATCTTGTAAATGGCCGTTTAATTATGCGCCCGCTATGGGCGTGGCACAACGCAGAATCGACCTGTACCGAAAATTCACGCCAGGAGTGTTGTGAATTTGCAGCGATGAAGGTCGAGGGCGTCAACCGCCCTTGTAGAGCTCGGTGTCGTTGGCGGGGCGGTTGACCGGCGGCGCCGCAGGCTGCCGCGCCGGTGGCCGAGCGCCATCGGCGGCTTGCTGGGCCGGCGGGGAGGTAGCCGACTGTGCCTGCTCAGCCTGCTTGGCTTGCCCCTTCGCGCTGTCTGGCTGCCCCGGCTTGCGCAGTTCCGCGGCCACGGCACTGGCCGCGTTGGGTGCCTTCGGGTCGCGGTAGGTCTTGCCCGGCGGCGGCGCGGTCGGGCGATCGTGCAGTTCCGCCAGCAGGCGGCCGCACTGGTTTTCCTTCGAGGACGACAGGTCCACCAATGGCACCACGGCTGTGGCCACGGGTGCCGCGAGCGCCAGGGCCAGCGCACCGCCGGCCCGCAGCGCGAGGATGCCGATATCCGGGCTGACGCGCGGCTTCTTCAGCGTACCGCCGACATAGAGCGGCGAGCGCAGCGAGAAGATCCGCATACCCTTCGAGTCAGGGTGGATCGTCATCGCCAGCTTTTCACTGTTCAGGTCGATGGCTCCGACGGCATTGATCTCGGCGTCCTGCGTATCGAGCGTGAACGTGCGCGCGCGTGCGATGCCGTTGGTGAAGGCGAAATCGCCCACGCCGCAGTTGATCTGCACGGGTTTGTCGCCGAACAGCTTCGAGATGATGACGCTCCCCACGTTAAGGCCCATCGCTTCCAGCAGGAACTTGCTCACCGTGCCGTTTTCCACCAGCAGCTTGGCTTCGCCATTGGAGGATCCCAGCAGCGCACCCACCGAATTCCCGGCTGCCGACAGTTTGGCGCTGCCGTTCATTTCGCCGATGCTGGCGCGCATCGACTGCACCGTCGGGAACAGCTGCTTGAGCTTGAGATGACGCGCGCGCATGTCGATCTTCGCGCCCATCGGCTCGCGCTTGCCGTCGAGCTGGATGGTGGACACGAGGTTGCCGCCGGCCACGCCGAAGTTGAGCGGGTCGAGCAGCAGCACTGCATCCGTGAGCTTCAGGTGCGTCACCAGGTCGGTGATCGGCAGTCGTTCATCGCGGATGATCCGCTTGCCGGTGAAATGCACGTCGGCATCGATGGCGTCCCAGCGCTCGGTGCGGAAAGGTGCCACCGGCAGGGCCTTGTCGGCCGGCTGCCGCACGTTGCTGTCCGGCGCCGGTTTGCCCGGTTTCGCATTGGCGCCGATCAGCGGTGCCAGGTCGACGAAGCGCAGTTCGTTGGAGACCAGCTTGCCCTCCAGCAGCGGCCGCGGCGCGCGTTGCGTGTAGGTCAGCGTGCCGCTCAGGTCGCTGCCGCCCACGCGGCCGGTAAAGTCGCGGTACGCATAGACCGAGGCACCCTTGTGGATCGTCCCTACCAGGCGGCCGCGCGTTTCGTACGGCGGCGTGGAGGGGAGCACGATGCCGGTCAGCGCGTACAGCTTGGCCATGCTGTCGCCCTGCAACTGCAGGTGGACATCCAGCGCAGCGAGATGCGCGGGATCGGTCAGCGTGCCTTCGATGACAGCCCGGGTCGCGCCGACCCGCACATCGGCCAGCAGCGGGAACGGTACGTTGATATTGCGCAGGCTCAGCACGTTGCCGGCTTTCCCGCTGGCATTGATGGTGGCTTCGTTGTAGCGGCCCGTAGCCTTCCAGCGCAGGCCATAGCGCTGGTTGCCGGCTACGGCATTGGCCGGTGGACCGGACGCGGAAGGGACGCTTGCAGCCGATGGTGCAGGTCTGCCGGCCGGCGCGGAGGCGCTCGGCACCACCAGATCGCCGTCGCGCGCCTTGTCGTATACCGCTTCATTGCCAATGGTGTCGACCGTCGCCTGCAGGTCGATTTTCTGCGCCTGGTCGGACAGCGCCAGGTTGCCGCGCGAGAGCACGACTTCGCCGATATCCAGGTGCCAGGAAGAAGGTTTTTTCTTGGGGCCGGTATCAAAGGTCCAGTTGTTGCGGTTGTCGGCCAGCCGTTCGAGCCATACCGCCGGGCTGTCGATGACGATGGTCGGCACCGCGATCTCGTGGGACAGCAGCGGCAATGGGCGCAGCACGAAGATCAGCTCGCGCACGGTCGCGATGTTCGGCGACTGGGTCCAGTCCGGGTTGCCGACGGTGATGTCGCGCGCCGACAGCCGGGGCCACGGGACAAACGTATGCCAGCCGGTCTCGCCTTCGGCCGAGCGCCAGGTGACGGTGAGGTCGCCGTTGATCGCGAACGGGCGACCGATGGCGTCCGATACCCGCTCGTTCAGCCAGGGCTTGAAGCGATTCCAGTCGAAGGTCAGGATCACGACGAGCAGCAGGGCAATCAGCAGGATCGGCGTCAGCGCTGCCCAGAGAATGACCTTGCGGCGCACCGGCATGGGTAGTCTCCTGTGGGAGGGCGCCCGGCAACGGCAACCTGTGCGGCGGACGGGCCACTACGTCTATTGTATAGTTGCGCGCTTCGCTTACCTGTCGGGGGATGGCTGACACGGTGGCGTGCGCGCCATGCCACGCCAGCATGCTTTTCCACCCACTTTCCCCGCACTGACTGCCAGCATGAACGACGCTGTCTCCCGCTCCCGCCAGCCCGAATTGCCCGAGCCGCTGATCCACGAAAGCCCCGCCGATGACGATTACCACCGGCGCTTCGGTGGCGTTGCCCGGCTCTACGGCGCTGCCGGTCTGGCGCGGCTGGAAGCCGCCAGTGTCTGCGTGGTGGGCATCGGCGGCGTCGGCAGCTGGGCCGCCGAAGCGCTGGCGCGCAATGCGGTCGGGCGCATCACGCTGATCGACCTGGACCATATCGCGCTGTCCAATACCAACCGGCAGATCCACGCGCTGGGCGATGCCTACGGGCGTGCCAAGGTCGAGGCCATGGCCGAACGCATCCTGGCAATCAATCCGCGCTGCCGCGTCACGCAGGTCGATGACTTCGTCACGATCGACAACGTGGCCGGGCTGCTGGGCAGCGGCCATGACTACGTGATCGACGCCATCGACGCCGTGCGCGTCAAGACCGCCATGCTGGGCTGGGCGCGCCGCGAGGGCGTGCCCGTCATCACCTGCGGCGGCGCGGGTGGCCAGTTCGACCCGACGCGCGTGCGCATCGACGACCTCGCCCGCACGATCCAGGATCCGCTGCTGGCCAAGGTGCGCGGTAACCTGCGCAGGGACTGGGGCTTTCCGCGCGACCCGAAGAAGAAGTTCGGCATTGCCGCGGTCTATTCGGACGAGCCGCTGCAATATCCCGAACCCGAGCAGCAGGCGTGCGAGCTCGACGAAGCGCCGCCGGCAGCGGCCGTGGCGCCGGCATCGGGCCCGCAGGGGCTGGCCTGCGCGGGCTTTGGCTCCTCGGTGGCCGTGACCGCGGTGTTCGGCTTCGTGGCGGCGTCGGCCGTGATCGGCGCTATCGCCAGAGGCGACGTCTAAGCGCTCAATGCGCGCAGCAGTGCGTCCGTTTCCGCCTCGCCGGGCGCGAGGTTGTTGAAGTAGACGAGTTCGGGGTATTCCGCCGGCACGGGCATAAAGCGGCGCGTGCGGTAGGCGTCCCAGTGCGCCAGCTTGTAGGCGTCATTGGGATTGCCACGCTGGACGATGCGGTCGTGCGCATCGTCTTCCGGCAGGTGGACCCACACGATGTGGACGTCGGTTCCGGGCGGGACCTTGAGCCAGGCCGGATCATGAAGCTGGTGGGCTTTCACCTCGCGCGACAACGGGCCGATCACCAGCACGCTGATGCCAAGGGCCAGGTTTTCACGCGCGGTGTCGAGCAGCCCCTGATATTCCGGGTCGCGCAGGTTTTCCAGGTAAGCCGGGCTGTCCCGGTCATTCGGGTCGCCGGTAATGGCGGCCATGGCCGCTGCGCTGTAGCGGCCGTACAGCGTGTCCTTGTCGAGCAGGCAGAACGGCTCGCCGGTGGCCTGCATCAGCGGGCCGATCAGGCGATGCGCCAGGGTGGTCTTGCCGGTGCCGGCATGGCCGCAGAAAAAGATCAGTCGTGGCATGTGGGAAGTCTCGGCTCGGAGGGCCGCGGGGGCGGCGCAACGGGAAGCATAACCTCCCGCGCGTTCCGGGAGGATTTGCGCAATATCAGATGCCGCGGGGCTGAATTCGGTATCCTTTCCGTTTCTTTTCGTGCCGCCCGCCGTGCCAGCCCCATCCATGGATTCCAAAGACCAGCTTTCCACAGACGGCCTGCCTGCCCACCTCATGCTGGGCGAACCCGTCACCGATGCCACCCATGCGGAATTCGTGCAGTTGCTGGATGCCGTCGCGCGCGCGGACGACGCCGGTTTCCTGCCCGCCATGGACGAATGGATCGAGCACACGCGGCATCATTTCGCCCAGGAAGAAACCTGGATGGAGGCCATGGACTTCGGCCCGCGGCATTGCCACGCCGGCGAACACAAGCAGGTACTGGCCGTGGCCCAGGCCGTGCGCGACAAAGTCGTCAGCGACGGGGAACTGGATCTTGGCCGCCGCCTGGTGGCCGAGCTGTCCGGCTGGTTCGACCACCACGTCAAGTCGATGGACACCATGATGGTCGAGCACATGCGCGAAAACGGCTTCACGCTGATCGAGGCGCCGGCCGGCCAGCCGGCCTGAATTCAGGCGGGGCGCGCCGCCTCGCGGTCGATCACGACGAAATACTTGCGCACCGGTTCGAGCACTTCGAACAGGCCGGTGAAACCGGCGGGAATCACGCAGGCATCGCCCGGGCCGAACTCGCTGGCCGCGCCGGCGTCGTCGCTGATGCGAATGCGCCCGCTGACCACGTGGAAGAATTCCTCCTTGCCGGCCGGGAAGGCAATGCGCCAGGACCCCGGCTCGCACGCCCACATGCCGCAGTCGAAATCGCCATGCCGCGCGCTGTAGTGCGTCCAGGTGGTACGGTCGGGGTTGCCCGCGACCAGGCGGTCAGGGCGAGGGCGGTCGTGGCTCGGCGCGGGCGCGGCGGCTTGGAAATCGATCAGGCGCACGGAGGCAGTCATGGCGGGTTTGGCGGTTATGGCGGGCGCAATGCCGAAAATCAGGGCCGCCAGTTTACCGCGCCACGTCGTCCAGTGGCCGTCAGTTGAGCGAGGTGCTCAGTTGCCGGCGCCAGCGCGACACCACGTCGGGCTGGTCGGCGAGCATGTCGAACACCGAGAGCATGGTCTTGCGGCCGATGTCGTCCTCGAAGCCGCGGTCCGCGCGCACGATGGCCAGCAACTGCTCCAGCGCCGGTTCGTACTGCTGCCGCGCGATCAGCAGCCGTGCTAGGTCCAGGCGGCCGGAAAGGTCATGCGGGTCGGCCGCGACGCGGTTCGTCAAGGTCTGCTCGTCGGGCAGGTCGGCCACGCCCTTCATGGCGTCCACGCGCGTGCGCAGGGCGGTGTAGGCGTCGTCCTGCGGAGCTTGTGCCGACAACTTGCCGAATTCGGCTTCCGCCTCGGCAAGCGCATTGCCGTCGAGCAGGAAGCTGATATATGCGAAGCGCGCCGCATCGGAACCGGGGTCCAGCGCCAGCGCCGCCTGGAAGGCATCTCCGGCAGCCTGCCGGTCTCCGGCCGCGGCCAGGTTCCTGGCCTCGTCCAGTGCCAGTAGCGCGGGGTCCGGCGTGAGGCGCGACAGGAACTCGCGCAGGCCCGATTCCGGCAGCACGCCGGTGAACTGGTCGACCGCCTGCCCGTCGGCGAAGGCCACCACGTGCGGAATGCTGCGTACGCCGAAGTGGCCGGCCAGTTCCTGGTTTTCGTCCACATTTACCTTGACCAGCTTCCACTGGCCGTCGGCTTCCGCCTCGAGCTTTTCCAGCATCGGGCCGAGCGTGCGGCAGGGGCCGCACCACGGCGCCCAGAAATCCACGAGAACCGGGGCCTGACGCGAGGCCTCGATCACTTCCGGTTCAAAATTCTGCAAGGTGACGTCGCTCATGGCAGCGGGGCCTGTCGGGCAGGCGTGGAGTTCTGTAATACAGCGATTGTGAGGGCAAGGGCGCCAAATGCAACCGCACCAGCCCGACATCCGGAGCGTGATTGGGGAAAGCCATCGATTGAAAATAGAACGATCGTTCGGTTATAGTCGATGACACCCTTACAAACAGGTCGCCAAAGACCGTTCAGGAGACTCTTCGATGCAGACCCTTGCTCGCCCGCATTTCCAGTTCTGGCCCAAGCGCGTGCCAACCGCGATCGTGCTGCCGGAGACGTCGCTCTGGTACAACCTGGAGGTTTCCGCACGCCGCTATGCGGACAAGGCGGCCATTCGCTACTTCGGCAAGACTGTCACGTTCCGCGAACTGGAGGCGCAGGCCACCGCGCTGGCGGGCTGGCTGCAGCAGAAGGCCGGCGTGAAGAAGGGCGACCGCGTGCTGCTGTACATGCAGAACTGCCCGCAGTTCCTCATCAGCTACTACGCAATCCTGCGCGCGGACGCCGTGGTGGTGCCGGTCAACCCGATGAACCGGGCCGAAGAGTTCAAGCACTACGTCACGGATGCCGGTGCGCGCGTGGCCATCTGCACTGCCGACCTGGGCGCCGGTGTCGAGCAGGCCCAGTCAGAGCTGGCTCCGGCCGATCGGCTGCAGCATTTGCTGGTGTCGCAATATTCGGACGCCTTGCCAGCCACCCACGAGCATCCCGAAGACGCCCCGGCCGCCTGGCTGACGACGCAGCATCCGTTGCCGGCCGGCGCCACGCCGTGGGCCGAAGCGCTTGGCGCAGGCTTGCGGCCGGGGCCACATACGGCCGGCCCCGACGACATGGCGGTGATGCCCTATACCTCCGGCACCACCGGCTTCCCGAAGGGCTGCATCCACACGCACCGTTCTGTCATGCACAACATCATCGGCGGCTCGACGTGGTCAGGGAGTGGCGCGGAATCGGTGATCCTGTCGGTGCTGCCGCTGTTCCACGTGACGGGCATGCAGTACGGCATGAACGGCCCGATCTACAGCGGCGCCACGGTCGTGATGCTGCCGCGCTGGGACCGCGAGGTGGCCGGGCGCCTGATCTCGCGCTACCAGGTCACGCACTGGACCAACATCCCGACCATGGTGATCGACTTCCTGGCCAGCCCCAACCTGCCGGAGTTCGACCTGTCCAGCCTGCGCTACATCGGCGGCGGTGGCGCGGCCATGCCGCAGGCCATTGCCGAGCGGCTGCGCGACCAGTTCGGGCTGAACTACCTGGAAGGCTATGGCCTGTCGGAGACCATGGCACCGACGCACAGCAATCCGGCGGATCGCCCCAAGCTGCAATGCCTGGGCGTGCCGACCTTCAATACCGATGCTCGCATCGTCGATCCGGTCACGCTCGAGGAACTGCCGTCCAACGAAGTCGGCGAGATCATCGTGTCGGGCCCGCAGGTGTTCAAGGGCTACTGGGGGAAGGAAGACGCCACGCGCGACGCCTTCATCCAGTTCGACGGCAGGACCTTCTTCCGCACCGGCGACCTCGGGCGCATGGATGAAGAGGGCTACTACTTCATCACCGACCGCCTCAAGCGCATGATCAATGCCTCCGGCTTCAAGGTGTGGCCGGCCGAGGTGGAAAACCTGCTGTACAAGCATCCGGCGGTGCAGGAAGCATGCATCATCGGCACGCGCGACGCGTATCGCGGCGAGACCGTGAAGGCCGTGGTGGTGCTGCGTGCGCAGGCCAAAGGCAAGACCACGGCCGAGGACATCGTCGAGTGGGCCAAGGAAAACATGGCGGCCTACAAGTACCCGCGCGTGGTCGAGTTCGTCGATGCCTTGCCCAAGTCCGGCACGGGCAAGGTGATGTGGCGCCAGCTGCAGGAAACCGAGAACGTGCGCACGGCCGACGCGCAGAAGCCGGCCGCCTGAGGCGGCGGAACAGGGCGCGCCGAGGTCAGTGACCGCGTGCGCGCATGAGGATCTTGACCATCGACTTGTAGCCACGCTCGCGCGCATGGCGCGTGGGCGACACGCCTTCGCGGTCCGCCAGGTTGGCGTCGGCACCGGCGTCGATCAGCAACTGCACGATCTCTTCATAGCGCGCGCTGCCATCGCCGAGGATCACGGCCTCGAGCAGGGCCGTCCAGCCAAGCTGGTTGACGTGGTCCACGGCAATGCCCTTCTGCAGCAGCAGCTTCACCACCTCGACATTGCCGTGCTGGCAGGCCGCGATCAGCGCGGTGCCATCGTAGCGGTCCGTGCTGGCCAGGTCCGCGCCATGCGACAGCGAGAGCCGCACTACCTCGACCTGCCCCGTGGCGGCCGCCAGCAGGAACGGGCTGTTGAACTCGGCGTCCTTGCGATTGACGTCGGCGCCGGCCAGAGTCAGCGTCCTTGCCACGTCGCCGCGCCGGTTGTAGACCGCCGCCAGCAGCGCGCTGCGACCCCGTTCGTCGACAGCCTGCGCCGAGGCGCCGGCTGCCAGCAGGCGGTTGACGAGTTCCAGATCGCCCCCGGTCGCGGCGGTGATCAGGTTGCGGTCCAGTGCGGTGATCCCTTCCGAGTGATTCGGGACGTGGGCGCCGTTGCCGTGTGGGCCGCGTGACGAGCCCGCTTCCTCCGAACTGCGGGCGGGGCGTGCCGCCAGCGTCTGCCCACCCTGGCCGGCCAGCAGGGCGCCACAGCTCAGCAGGCCCATCAGTCCCAGCATTTCGGCAAGCGCGTGGCGGCGGGTGCGGACAAAGGGGCGCGTCATGGCATTCGCTCCTGGGTCAGACGGTCTCGTGCGGGCTTGCCGGCGCGGGCAACGGCGCCTCTTCGCCAGCAGACTGCGACGGATGGGCCGACCCGCCATGACCGCGTTGCGCATCGGCGGCGTCATGGTCCTGGAGCTGGCGCCACAGCCGGCCGAGGTAGGGGTCGTCGACGCCATTGGTGGCCAGGCCCAGCAGCGTTTGCTGCAGATACTCGCGCGCCGGGCCATAGAGGCCGACGGCGTGACGCAGCCGCTCCACCACGCTGGCGTCGGGCAAGCGCCCTGCATAGCCCTCGTGGTCACGGTTCATGACGAAGGCCAGCGCACGCTGCTCGGGGCCGTCCGGACCCTCGGCGGGGCCGGTGCGGATGCGCAGCCAGCGCGGATGGTAGGCGCCTGTCAGCATCTCGCGGCGCCACAACAGCCGGAATTCCTGCTCGACCACGTGGCTCGGAATACGGAAGACCATGCCGTGGCAGCAGCCGCCGCGGTCGAGGCCAAGCACCAGCCCCGGGTTGTCCCACGTGCCGCGGTTGATACGGGAGTAAAGATAGAAGCCGCGATGGTAGCCATGCACGGTGGCGCGCTGGCGTTCGGTATGCACCACCATCGGGTTCCAGATCAGCGAGCCGTAGCCGAAGACCCAGACATCGCCGTGGAGGGCGCAGTCATCGGGGCGGCTGGCCAGTGCCTCGTGCAGGGAACGCTCGAAGGCTTCCACAGGCAACAGGGCGGACGCGACCGGCGTGCTGCACAGCGAGGTGCGCAGCCGATCCGTTTCGAGGTCCTGTCGGGTGATGGCCATGTTGCCAGCATAATGCAAAGTCGGCCGACGGGCGGGGCCAGGAAGCGGCACGAGCGCCATATTGGGTCGATGGCAGGCAAGGGTGTGGGCGCCAGGCAACGCTCGATCCGCAACGGCCGCCTTGTCCTCGATCAGGCCGGCTTGTGTTGAGGCCGGTTCGGACTGGCTCAGCCTGCCACCTAGTCTCTACAATGGCGGCATCATCACGACCTTGGAGAACCGGCAATGGCGCGTACGCTTACGGTGGTGTTCGGCAACGGCAAGGAGTTCGAATTCTCGATCGGCCAGGCGGAACTGGCGGCCGTCGGGGAAGAGGCAGCGTGGCGCTGGTTCGACAAGGAGTACACCGAGCTGGACTGCCAGGCGTCGAGCCCGGTCGGCAAGGTGCTCGTGATCGACAAGATCCTGAACGTGGCCAAATTTTCAGGGGAGTCGCGCTTTGCAAGCGATACCGCGTGGGCACAGGACTATGCCCGCCACGCGGCGCGCCTGCTGGAACGCGACAAGGTCCGGGTCGATGTCGGCAACGCCGCCATCGGTTTCTGAGGCCATCCACAAGCGAAGCGGGCAGCGCCCGCCTCGCCGCCGGCGTCAGACGCCCAGCAGTTCCACTTCGAACAGCAGCGTGGCGTTGGGCGGAATCACGCCGCCGGCGCCGCGTGCACCATAGCCGAGGTCGGCCGGGATCACCAGGCGGCGCACGCCGCCAACCTTCATGCCCTGCACGCCTTCGTCCCAGCCGCGGATGACATGGCCGGCGCCCAGCGGAAACACGAACGGATCGTTGCGATCCTTGCTCGAATCGAACTTGCGGCCGGCCTGGCCGTTTTCGTACAGCCAGCCGGTGTAGTGCACGGTCACGTGCTTGCCGGCAACGGCTTCGGCGCCGGAACCGACGGTGGTGTCTTCGTACTGCAGGCCAGACGGGGTGGTTTGCATGGTGTGATTCCTTCCGGTTGGTGCATAAAAATGCGGTTGGAGCGGGGAGCTGAGCAGGCCGGTGCGCAGTGCGCACCGGCCTGCTCAGCTTTCGGCGCGCTGGAGCACGTCCAGCGTCAGTTGCACGTTGCGGTCATCGTCGCTGACCCAGATTTCGCCGTCCTGGATCGTCACGGACAGGCGCATGGCACGTTGGGCCAGCGCAGCCAGCGCGTCGACCGCGTCAGTCGGCACATTGTAGATCGTCACATTGCGCAGCTTGCCCGCCTTGCCGGCCATGCCCTTCCACCACTCGCGCGCGCTGGCGCCGTTGTAGGCGTAGACCGTGACGCGGTCAGAACGGGCGGCCGCGCGCTTCAGCCGCGATTCGTCGGGCTGGCCGAGTTCCACCCAGTGCTCGATGTCACCGGTCAGCTTGCGGTCCCACAAATCGGGTTCGTCGGGTTCGTCCAGGCCGCGCGTGAAGGCGAGGGTCTCGCTCGCCTCGCAGGCAAAGGCCAGCAGGCGCACCATCATGCGTGCGTCGTTCTCGGACGGGTGCTGGGCGATGGTCAGCGTATGGCTGCCGTAGTACGGCCGGTCCATGTCGGACACCGACAGTTCGGCTTTGAAAATGGTGGATTTGAGCGCCATGGAGAAAGGGATACGGCACGCGTCGTGCGACGCGAAAGGCCGCATCATACGTGAATCGGGCGGCCGGCCATATGTCCGGGCCCGACTCCGGCGCGGGCTGGCTGGCGCCTGGCCAGCCGGCGGGGGTCAGCGTTTGCGGTAGTCGCTGAGGTAGAAGCGCAGCAGCGCCGACATCAGCACCGTCGTCAGGAAGGCCGCCGCGACCACCATGGCGTTCCCGGCAGGGCTGTCGAGCTGGCCGGCCAGCGTGAGGCGGAACAGCCAGGTTCCGACCGTCATGGCCAGGAACGGCAGCAGCAGCGCGCCGCGGCCGTAGGTGCGCACCGCCCAGAGCGGGAAGCGCCGCAGGAATTCGAGAGGGATGGCGCACAGCAGGCAGGCGCCGGACGCCGCCAGCGCGGCGGCCACGATGTCGCCCGAGTGGATATCGATCATTGTCTGTCTCGCGTCGCCGGCACGCAGGATGCGACGCGCGGCAGGCAATTGTAGGGAAGCCAACCGCCGATTCTACAAAAAAATCCCGGCGTAAAGGTGATCGGATGCCGTCACGGCGCAGCCGAATCCGCGGGCGACGCCTCGACGGAGATCTGCAGGGTTACGTTATCGCCCACTTCCGGCAGGAAGCGCGTGATGCCGAAGGTGCTGCGCACCACGGTGGCGTGGAAGTCACCGCCGCAAACCTTGCGGCGGATGCCGAACAGCGAGATTTCGCCGCAGCTGAAGCGATCGACCTCCAGCCGCAGCGGCAGCGTCGTGCCGAGCAGGCTGAGTTCGCCTTCCACCGCCACGAGCTTGCCGTTCTCGACGATGAAGCGGTTGGCCCGCAGCCGGGCAACCGGGGAATTGGCGGCATCCAGGAACTGTGGCGAACGAAGCACGCCGTCGAGGCTGCGGTTGCCGCTGTCGATCGAAGCCGTTTCCACGGTGAAGTCGATGCCGCCGGCGCCCGTGGCGGGGTCATAGACGATCCGCCCGTCGATCTTGCCGAAGCGCCCGCGCACCGTGGTGCGGTCGAAGTGGCTGGCGGCGAAGTAGACGCTCGTATGCGTCGGGTCGACGGTGTAGGCGACCGGGGCAGCGACAGTGGCCCCGCTCAGGGCGGCCAACAGCCACGCAAGGCAACGCGTGCGCATGGCGGGGCGTTCCTTAGTTATGCACGAAGACGGGCAACAGGAAGATGCCGACCACCGACAGGAAGCCGATGGTCCAGCACAGCGTGCGCAGCGTGGCGCGATCGGTCAGGTAGCACACGGTGTAGAGCACGCGCGCAACGATGAAGACCATCGCCAGTTCGTTGATGCGAGCCTGGGGCGCCTGCAGGTGGGTGGCGATCAGCACTGCCGCGGCAAAGAAGGGGAACGCTTCGAAATGGTTGCGGTGCGCCAGGTCGGCGCGGCGCGCGCGGCCGCTCTGGCGCTCGAGCCAGCCGCGCGGGTCGTGGTTGTCAAAGGCCTTGCCGCCGGCCTTGGCAATGGCCACGGTCACGACGGGAAGGATGCCCGCCACGAGGACACACCAGAATGCGATCGGCATGGTTCCGTCCTTCCGTGAAGCTGTATTCCTGGCAGCGGCCGCGCCGCTGCCGACCCCAGCCGTCAGGCCGCGACCACCCGGATGTCGATGCCGGACAGGCTCACGACCTGGCCAGCGCGAATCTTGGCAGTCTTGCGCGATTCGGGCTCGCCGTCCACCGAGACTTCACCGGCGGCGACCAGCGCCTTGCCGGCGCCGCCGCTGTCGCACACACCCGCCAGCTTGAGCAGGTCGTTGAGCGCGATGAACTCGCGATCGAGCGGGAACGTGATGACCTGCACCTGGGGTTTGCCTGCCTTTGCCATCACTTGCCCCAGCTGTCCTTCAGTCCGACGATGCGGTTGAAGACCGGCTTGCCCGGCTGCGAATCGACGCGGTCGGCGACGAAGTAGCCGTGGCGCTCGAACTGGAAGCGGTCTTCCGGCGCGGCGTCGCGCAGGCTCGGCTCGAGGTAGGCGGTGATGACCTGCTTCGAGTCCGGGTTCAGCGCTTCCAGGAAGTTCTTGCCGCCGGCATCCGGGTTGGGGTCGTTGAACAGGCGGTCGTACAGGCGCACTTCGCATTCATAGGCCGCTGCGGCGCTGACCCAGTGGATCACGCCCTTGACCTTGACGCTGTCCGCGCCCGGCGTGCCGCTCTTGGTGTCGGGCAGGTAGTTGGCATGCACCGCCACCACGTTGCCATCGGCGTCCTTGTCCACGCCGGTGCACTCGATCACGTAGCCGTACTTCAGGCGCACCTTGTTGCCCGGGAACAGGCGGAAATAACCCTTCGGCGGCGTCTCGTTGAAGTCCTCGCGCTCGATCCACAGCTCGCGCGAGATCGGGAACACGCGCTTGCCCAGCTCCGGCTTCTTCGGATGCACGGGCGCCGAGCATGCCTCGGTCTGGCCTTCGGGGTAGTTGTCCAGGATCAGCTTGAGCGGATCGAGCACGGCCACGCCGCGCGCGGCGCGTCCGTCCAGGTCATCGCGCACCGAGCCTTCGAGCGTGCTCATGTCGATCCAGCTGTCCGCCTTGGCCACGCCGACGCGGTCGCAGAACAGCTGGATCGACTCCGGCGTATAGCCGCGGCGGCGGATGCCGACGATGGTCGGCATGCGCGGATCGTCCCAGCCATCCACGCGCTGCTCGTCCACCAGCTGCTTGAGCTTGCGCTTGCTGGTGATCGCGTAGGTGAGGTTCAGGCGCGCGAATTCATACTGGTGCGGCAGCGGATCGCGGAACACGCCGCAATCGCGCAGGTGTTCGAGCACCCAGTCGTACAGCGGGCGGTTGTTCTCGAACTCGAGCGTGCACAGCGAATGCGAGATGTTCTCGATCGCATCCGAAATGCAGTGCGTGAAGTCGTACATCGGATAGATGCACCACTTGTCGCCGGTACGGTGGTGGTGCGCATGGCGGATGCGGTACAGAACCGGATCGCGCATGACGATGTTGGGCGCGCTCATGTCGATCTTCGCGCGCAGCACGTGCTCGCCGTCCTTGTACTTGCCGTCGCGCATGTCGCGGAACAGCTGAAGGTTTTCCTCGACGCTGCGGTCGCGGAACGGCGAAGGCTTGCCCAGTTCGGAGAAGTTGCCGCGGTGGGCGGCGATCTGCTCGGCGCTCTGGCTGTCGATGTAGGCCGCCCCGCGCTCGATCAGCTTCTCGGCGAACGTGTAAAGCTGGTCGAAGTAGTCGCTTGCGTAGTGCAGGTGCGGCTGGCCGCCCGGGGTCTTGTTGTCCCAGGAGAAGCCCAGCCAGTGCACCGCGTCGATGATCGAGTCGACGTATTCGGTGTCTTCCTTGACCGGGTTGGTGTCATCGAAGCGCAGGTGGCAGCGGCCGCCGTAGTCGCGCGCCAGGCCGAAGTTCAGGCAGATGCTTTTGGCGTGGCCGATATGCAGGTAACCGTTCGGCTCCGGCGGGAAGCGGGTGATGACGGTCGGCAGCGGCTCGCCCTGGCTGTCCTGGCGGCCGGCATAGGTGCCGGCGGCGAGGTCGTGGTCGATGATGCTCCGCAGGAAGTTGGAGGCTGCGGGCGAGGCGGGCGTGCTGTCGGTAGGCTTGTTGTCGTGGCTCATGGTGGCGCCGTGTGGCGGCTGGATGGACCGCTCGGTCTTCAGTGTTGCGTGGCGGATTGCCAATTTCGTGATTTTACCGTGCCAGCGGCGCCACCCGGCGCAAGCGTGCGGGTTTGTGCCCGCTTTTGTGTGCCGCGCTGTCCCGGGCGGTCCGCCAGGGCAGCCGAAAGTGACGTCCGGGGGTAGCATGGAGGCCGGACGTTCACCGGCCGGCTGGCCTCGCCCCAGCCGCCATCTTTCCGGGGTTTGCCGCCATGACTGCCAGTTTCGATACCGCTTCCGTTCCCGTCGCGCCCGCTACCGTCGCCGCCGGCTTGTGGCAAGGCGTCGGCCTACCCGCCGAAGCACTGGACAACCTTGACCTGACGGGCGCCGATCCGGTGCTTCCGTCCAGCTTTGCCGTCGGCACGGCGGCGCAGGCCAGCCTGGCAGCCTCGGCACTCGCCGCCGCGGCGCTATGGCAGCAGCGCACCGGACGCTGGCAGAAGGTGGCCGTGGACATGCGCCACGCCATCACCGAGTTCCGCAGCGAACGCTACCTTCGCGTGGATGGCGGCGCGGCGCCGGAGCTGTGGGACAAGATTGCCGGCGTCTACCGCTGCGGCGACGGCCGCTGGGTCCGCCTGCACACCAATTTCCCGCACCACCGCGATGGCGTGCTGCGCCTGCTGGGCTGCGCCCATGACAAGGCCGCCGTGCAGGCGGCGCTGGGCAAGTGGGAAGCCGAGGCATTCGAGGCCACGGCCTCCGACGCCGGCCTGGTCGTCGCGGCCATGCGGAGCTTCGATGAATGGGACCGGCACCCCCAGGCCGAGGCGTTGCGCGGGCTGCCGCCGGTCACGCTGGAGCGGATCGGCGAAGCGCCACCGCAACCAATGCCCGCGCTGCCAGCGGCCGAAGGGCGGCCGCTTTCTGGCGTGCGAGTCCTCGATTTCACGCGGATCATCGCGGGTCCCGTGGCCGGACGCACGCTCGCGGCACATGGCGCCGACGTGCTGCTGGTCACGGCGGCACACCTGCCGTCGATTGCGCCGCTGGTCATCGATACCGGCCGCGGCAAGCGCAACTGCGAGCTCGACCTGCGCGATCCCGACGACAAGCGCACGCTGCACAAGCTGCTGCACGGCGCCGACGTCATGATCCAGGGCTACCGGCCCGGCGGCCTCGCGGAACTCGGCGTTGGCCCGGAGGCCGCGGCCCGTGCGCGGCCGGGGCTGGTCTATGTGTCGTTGAGTGCCTATGGCCATGTCGGCCCGTGGTCGGGCAAGCGGGGATTCGATTCGCTGGTGCAGACGGCCACAGGCTTCAATCATGCGGAGGCCCAGGCTGCCGGTGACGATGTGCCACATCCGTTGCCGGCCCAGGTACTCGACCACGCCGCCGGCTACCTGCTGGCTTTCGGCGCCATGGCGGCACTGCACCGGCGCGCCATCGAGGGCGGCAGCTGGCACGTACGCGTGTCGTTGGCGCAGGTCGGGCAGTGGCTGAGGAGCCTGGGACGCGTGCCGGCCGGGTTGCAGGCGCCCGAGCAAAAGATCGATGACGTGGCAGATCTGCTGGAAGTCCTGCCATCAGGCTTCGGCATGCTGACCGTGGTTCGTCACGCCGCGCAGTTGTCGGAAACGCCTGCCCGTTGGGTCCTGCCATCGGAACCGCTCGGCACGCACTCGGCGGAATGGCTGCCGCGCGGGTGATGCCTGATCCGGCGCCTATTCGTTCTCAGTAGAGCGTGGTGCGCAGCCGCTCGGGCAGTTCGCGGTCGTAGGCTTCGCCGTCGATCGCGTTGCGGCTCAGCGCGGCCAGGATCTCGCCATTACTGGGCAGCGTGCTGCGTGGACGCTGTGCACCGGCGTCCCAGACCTTGGAACGCAGCAGCGCGCGGGCGCATTGGAAGAACACTGCCTGCACGTGGATGACCAGTACCGACACAGGGGTCTTGTCCTCGACCGCGCACCTGGCAAGCAGGTCCGGGTCGACCGATATCCGCGCCGTGCCGTTGACGCGCAGCGTCTCGTTGATGCCCGGGATCACGAACAGCAATCCCACGCGCGGGTCGGCGACGATATTGCGCAGGCTGTCGATGCGATTGTTGCCGCGCCGGTCAGGCATCAGCAGTGTGCGTTCATCGAGCACCTGCACGAAGCCGGGCGCGTCGCCGCGCGGCGAGCACTCCGCAGCGTCCCGGCCCACCGTCGACAGCAGGCACAGCGGCGCCGCTTCGACAAAGGCACGGTAATGCGGATGCAGGTAATCGACTTCCTTGGCAAGCGATGGCGCAGCCGGCTGCGCATACAGCGCTTCGAGTTCGGCGAGCGTGGCGATGGTGTGCGGATCCATGGGGGCGATCATGAGAGAGCAGGCTCGCGTTACAGCGTGACGGTGCCGCGGCCGATTTCGATCACGCGGCCGCCGACACGGATCGCGCCGGCGGCGGTCACGGCCAGCCGCAGCGTACAGGGACGGTCGACGGCGGCACCCTGGTCGACTTCGTACTCGGCCGGCAGCACGTGCGCATTGGCCAGCAGCCAGCCGCCAAGGTTGGCGCATGCAGACCCGGTACCTGGATCTTCCGCCACCCCGCCACCTTGCTTGCTGAAGAAATACCGCGCGAGCACGCGGCCCGGTCGGGTCGGATCAAAGGCGAACACATAGGCGGTCTTGCGGCCCAGGCTGCTTTGCGGCCATTGCTCCAGCCGCGCGGTGTCCGGCCGGGCCCGCTGCACGGCATCCGTGCTGCGGACCGCCACCAGCAACTGGTCCGCACCGGTATCGACCCACATCGGCGAGGTCAGCAGGTCGCGCGCTTCCAGTCCCAGCAGTGCCGCCATTTCCGCATCGGGGAGGTCCACGGCGGCGGTCCTGGGCGCTCCGGCGTGCGGGGCCGTGAAGGTCCAGACATCGCGGTTGGCCTCGACGGGCACGACGCCAGCCTTGAACTCGAGCGTCAGCCGGTCGCCGCTGGCGACCAGGTCGCGCACGACATGCGCGGTGCCGAGCGTCGGATGCCCCGCAAAGCGCATTTCATAGCCGGGCGTGAAGATCCGAACCTGCGCATGCGCCTGTTCCGAAGGCAGGATGAAGGTGGTTTCCGACAGGTTGAACTGCAGCGCCAGCGCCTGCATGGTGGCGTCGTCCATGCCGCGGGCATCCTCGAAGACGCATAGCGGGTTGCCGCCGAACGTGGATTCGGCGAAGACGTTGAGCAGGCGAAAGGCGTAGGCGGTCATGATGGTCTTTGCAGGCGGGATTGCACCACAGTGTAGCCGCGTGACATCGGGGTGCCATGGACAGTTGCGCTGCCGGCCGACGGGCCAGTTACCGCGGATGCGTGAACCGCGAAACGCGTCCAACAAAAAGGGCGCTGCCCGTATCCGGAAGCGCCCTTCGTGCTGTGGCGGGGACGGCGGTCAGTAGCCGACGGCCTGCCCGTCGCGCCGGCTGTCGCTGGCGGCAACGTACCCATGCTCCGCGTCTTCCGACAGGCGCCAGATGAACTGGCCCGAGCCAAAATCCATGTACGGATCGTCCACCGACTTGAGCTGGTGGCCGCGTGCCTTCAGGCCTTCGACGGTGGCGGGGTCCATGGTGCTTTCCACGTCCAGCGTGAAGTCGCGGTTGACCTTCCAGCGCGGCGCGCAGCAGGCCGCTTGCGGCTGCTGCTTGTAGTCGAGCATGCGGACCACCGTCTGCAGGTGGCCTTGCGGCTGCATGTCGCCGCCCATCACGCCGAAGCTCATCACCGGCTGGCCGTCGCGCGTCAGGAACGCCGGGATGATGGTGTGGAACGGCCGCTTGCCGCCCGCCACCACGTTGGCGGACTTCGGATCCATCGAGAAGCCCACGCCACGGTTCTGCAGGCTGATGCCGGTGCCCGGCACCACCACGCCCGAGCCGAAGCCCATGTAGTTCGACTGGATGAACGAGATCATCATGCCGTTCTCGTCGGCCGCGGTCAGGTAGATGGTGCCGCCAACCTTGGGCATGCCGAAATCGAAGTGCGTGGCGCGCTGCATGTCGATCAGCTTCGCGCGCGACTTCAGGTAGGCGTCATCGAGCATCTGCTCGGGCGTGACTTCCATGCTGCGCGGGTCGGCCACGTAGCGGTAGAGGTCGGCGAACGCCAGTTTCATCGCTTCGATCTGCAGGTGCTGGGAGTCGACCGAATCCACCGGCAGGGCGCTCAGGTCGAACTGGTCGAGAATGCCCAGCGCGATCAGCGCCGCGATGCCCTGGCCGTTCGGCGGGATCTCGTGCAGCTCGTAGCCGCGATAGGACTTGCTGATCGGCTTGACCCAGTCGGGCCGGTAGTTGCGCAGGTCGTCCAGCGTCATCGCGCCGCCGCACTGCTTGCTGAAGGCGGCGATCTTTTCGGCGATCTCGCCTTCGTAGTACGAGCGGCCACGCGTCTCGCCGATCTTGCGCAGCGTCTCGGCGGCGGCCTTCATGGTGAACTTCTCACCGACCTGCGGCGCGCGGCCGTTGGGCATGAAGGTCTCGGCAAAGCCCGGCTGGTCCTTCAGCTCCGGCACCGCGGCGGCCCACTTGTGCGCCACCACGGGCGGCATCGCGTAGCCGCGCTCGGCGATCTCGATGGCCGGTTCCATCAGGTCGGCAAACGGCAGCTTGCCGAAGCGTTCATGCAACGCGGCCCAGCCCGCGACCACGCCGGGAACCGTGACCGAGTCCCACCCGCGGATCGGGCGGTTCGCCAGTCCGTTGGCATCGGTGCCGTACTTGCTCTTGAAATACTCTGGGTTCCAGGCGGCCGGCGCGACGCCGGACGAGTTCAGGCCGTGCAGTTCCTTGCCGTCCCACAGGATGGCGAAGGCGTCGCTGCCCAGGCCGCAGGACACGGGCTCGACGATGGTGATCGCCGCCGCGGCCGCGATGGCCGCATCCACGGCATTGCCGCCCTTCAGCAGCATGCGCAGGCCCGCTTGCGCAGCGAGCGGATGCGAGGTCGACACCACGTTGCGCGCGAACAGCGGAATGCGCACGGAGGGGTAGGGGTTGGTCCAGTTGAAGTTCTGCATGGTCTTGTCCGTTGTCTCGTGGCCGCCGGCCGCGGCATCACGTCATTCTGCCGTGATCTTGCGATCCTTGATGAGCTTGCCCCAGCGGGCGCTGTCCTTCTTCACCATCGCCGCGAACTGGGCCGGCGTGCCGCCGACGGGCTCGGCGCCCAGCTTGGCCAGGCGGTCCTTCACGTCCTGCGACTGGATGGCCTTGTTGAATTCGGCATTGAGCCGGTTGACCATGTCGGCCGGCATGCCCTTGGGGCCGTAGATGCCGAACCAGGTATCGGATTCAAAGCCGGGCAGGCCCGATTCGCTGGCCGTCGGGATCTCCGGTGCCAGCGGCGAACGCTTCAGGCTGGTCACGGCCAGCGCCTTCAGCTTGCCGTCCTTCACGTGCGGCAGGCCGGACACGATGCTGTCGAACAGCACTTGCACCTTGCCCGAGATCAGGTCCGGTACAGCTAGCGCCGTGCCACGGTAGGGGATGTGGGTGATGAAGACGCCGGCCTGGGCCTTGAACGCTTCGGCGGTCAGGTGCACGACGGTGCCGTTGCCGCTGGACGCGTAGTTCAGTTCGCCCGGGTGCTTCTTTGCATAGTCGATCAGCTCGCGCACGTTCTTCACAGGCAAGCTGTTGGGCACCACCAGCACATTGGTGGCAATCGCGACCTGGCCGACCGGCGTGAAGTCGGATTCGGTGTTGTAGGGCAGGCGGGTGTTGATGTACGGGCCGATCGAATGCGTGCTGGTCGTGGCGATCAGCAGCGTGTAGCCGTCAGGCGGCGCCTTCGCCGCCATGTCCGAGCCGATGGCACCGCCAGCGCCGGGCCGGTTGTCCACCACGATCTGCTGCCCGATGCTGGCGCCGACCTTTTGCGCGATGGCGCGCGCGAGCAGGTCGGTAGCGCCGCTGGCGGGGAACGGCACGATCAGGCGGATCGGCTTGCTGGGGTAGTTGTCGGCCAGGGCCGGCGTGGCGGCCAGGCAAAGGCCAGAGGCAAGGCCGAAGCCGAGCAGGCGCAGCCAGGATTTCATTCGGTTCTCCGGAATCGGGCGAATCAGGTCGGCGGAACAGCGGAACAACGTCAGGGCCGGCAGACCGGATGCGCGCAGCATCAGGGTGCCTGCGCATTATTATTCCGCGCCCCGTATCACAAAGAAAGCTAATATTTCTTTTCGTTGACACAAGTTTTCCTTGTGATTCGCGCCAGTCCAATGGCGCTTTGCCGATATCCCGATGAGCACGATCCGATTCCTGCGTACCTTTGTTGCCGTGGCCGAACATGGTTCCTTCGCCGCCGCCGCCGGCCATGTCGCGCTCACGCAGGCCGCTGTAAGCCTGCAGATGAGATCGCTGGAAACCGAGCTGCGCCGCGAGCTGTTCGACCGCAGCGGTCGCGTCGCCGTCCTCAACGCCGACGGGCGCGAGCTGTTGCCGCGCGCGCGGCACCTGCTCGCCCTGTATGACGAGATGCGCCTGCCGCAGGCCCAGCCAGAGGCCATGGCCGGCGCGGTGGCGGTTGGAGCGGTAGTGTCGGTGATGGGCGGCCTGTCGCATGTCGTGGCGCGCATGAAGCGCGCCTATCCGGCGCTGGAAGTCAGGCTGGTCGGGGCCAAGTCCATCGAGCTCGCGGCGATGGTCGAGTCGGGCGAGCTCGATGCCGCCATCCTGGTCGAAGGCGCCGCGCGGATACCCGGCACGCTGCGCTGGACGCCGCTCTACGATGAACCGCTGGTTGCCATCGCCGCACAGGGCAGTGCCGGGGAGGACGTGCGCGAAGCGCTGGCGGCCAATCCCTATCTGCGTTTCGACCGCAGCCAGCGCACCGGCATGCTGGTCGATCGCGCGCTGCGGCGCGCGCACCTGCGGGTCAACGAATTCCTGGAGCTGAACTCGATCGAGGCACTCGTCGAACTCGTACGGCAGGAGGTGGGTGTGACCGTGGTGCCGCTGCTGCAGCGCGCGCGCTGGCGCGATGATGCGGCGCTGCGCATCCTGCCGCTGGTGGTCAGTGACGAGCCTGTCATGCGGACCATCGGCATGCTGGAGCGGCGCGATCATGGCAGGGGACATGTGACCAGCGCGGTCAGGACGGCCTGCGCCGAGTTGTTTGGCGGCTGAGCGGTGGCGACGGACGTCGACGCTCAATGAAAAAAGGGCGTCTCGCGACGCCCCTTGCATTGCACTGCATTGCCGGCCAATGGCCGGCGGTCTTGCTTTTTATTCTTCCTGGAACGCTTCCTCGCGCTTGGCCTTGATCGACGGCGAGGCCACGATCAGCACCAGCACCGCGGCGGCGATCAGCAGGCCCATCGACAGCGGACGGGTCACGAACACGCTGAAGTCACCACGCGACAGCAGCAGCGAGCGGCGGAAGTTCTCTTCCATCATCGGTCCCAGCACGAAGCCGAGCAGCAGCGGCGCCGGTTCGCACTTGAGCTTGATGAACAGGTAGCCGATCACGCCGAAGGCCGCGGTCTGGAACACGTCGAACGTGGTGTTCTGGACCGAATACACGCCGATGCAGCAGAACGTCAGGATGGCCGGGTACAGGTAGCGGTAAGGCACCTTCAGCAGCTTCACCCAGATGCCGATCAGCGGCAGGTTCAGCACGATCAGCATGAAGTTGCCGATCCACATCGAGGCGATCAGGCCCCAGAACAGCGCCGGGTTGCTCGACATCACCTGCGGACCAGGCTGGATGTTGTGGATGGTCATTGCACCGACCATCAGCGCCATCACGGCATTGGGCGGAATGCCCAGCGTCAGCAGCGGGATGAACGAGGTCTGTGCCGCGGCGTTGTTGGCCGATTCCGGACCTGCCACGCCTTCGATCGCGCCCTTGCCGAACTCGTGCGAGTACTTCGAGGTCTTCTTTTCCAGCGAATACGCCGCAAACGAAGCCAGCGCCGCGCCGCCGCCCGGCAGGATGCCCAGCGCCGAACCGAGCATCGTGCCGCGCAGCACGGCCGGGATCATGCGCTTGAAGTCGTCCTTGTTCGGGAACAGGTTGGTGATGTGGTCCGTGAAGGTTTCGCGGTTTTCCTTCTGCTCCAGGTTCGCGATGATTTCCGCGAAGCCGAACACGCCCATGGCCACCGACACGAAGTTCAGCCCGTCGGTCAGTTCAGGCACGTCGAACGAGAAGCGCGCGGCGCCCGAGTTCACGTCGGTGCCGACCAGGCCCAGCAGCAGGCCCAGCACGATCATCGAGATCGCCTTGACCAGCGAACCCGAAGCCAGCACCACGGCGCCGATCAGGCCCAGCACCATCAGCGAGAAGTACTCGGCGGGGCCGAACTTGAACGCGAGTTCCGACAGCGGCGCGGCAAAGGCGGCCAGGATCAGCGTGGCCACGCAGCCGGCGAAGAACGAGCCCAGGCCCGCTGTGGCCAGCGCGACCCCCGCTCGCCCTCGTCTGGCCATCTGGTAGCCGTCGATGGTGGTCACCACCGACGACGATTCGCCGGGCAGGTTCACCAGGATGGCGGTGGTCGAACCGCCGTACTGGGCGCCGTAGTAAATACCGGCCAGCATGATCAGCGCGGCCACCGGCGGCAGCGTGTAGGTCACCGGCAGCAGCATGGCGATGGTGGCCAGCGGCCCCAGGCCCGGCAGCACGCCGATCAGGGTACCCAGCACGCAGCCCAGGAAGGCGTAGGCCAGGTTCTGGAAGGAGAGGGCGGTAGCAAAGCCCAGTCCCAGGTTAGAGAGCAATTCCATGTTGGCGGTCTCCTTAGCTAGCCAGGAAGGCCGGCCACACCGGCATCTGCAGGTTGATGCCGTACACGAACGCGCCCAGGCTGATCACCACCAGGATGATCGAGTTGAGCACGGCGCCCTTCCAGCTGAATTCATGGCTGGCCATCGACGACACCAGCACCAGCGCCAGAACCGACAGCACCATGCCCAGCGGCTTGAGCATCAGGCCGAACAGCACGACAGCACCCAGGATCCACAACAGCGACTTGATATCCCAGCGGGCCAGGTGGTCCTCTTCCGCCTTGGCGGACAACGACCCCCACAGCACCAGCGCGCCCAGCAGGGCGAGCACGACGCCGAGCCAGAACGGGAAATATCCCGGGCCCATCTTGGCGGCAGTTCCCATGGAATAGCCGCGTGCGACCCAGGAAAAGCCGAATCCGACCAGGATGAACATCAGGCCGGAGGCAAAGTCCTTTTGGCTACGTATGCGCAAAATGATTCTCCTCGATAAGACTGCTTGAAATCTGCCGGGAGCCGGTGGTGCGGTGCAATACAGCGGACGCACTGCCGGCCCTTCTCTCGGGCAGGGTGCAAGGTAAGGGTGCGACCTTTCAGCTACCTTTCAGATGTCTGCAATATTGGTCATGCTGAGGGTATCTCCTAATGAGATCGCGCTTAAAAGCGGCAAAGCGAGACTGGAGGCGGGCTGGCGGGTGATCGGGCCAGCTTCTGCGCGCGGGCTGCCGGGGTGCTGCGCTATCATCAGACAGGCTCCGCCCGGCTCAGTCGGGTAGCTGTAACGACACTCGCTGTAAGGTACCGAAAGGTAGAAAGGCACCGCTTGGAAAGTGTTGACCACGTCATCCTGATTGGCGCCGTCGTGATGTCGCTGGGCATCGTGGTGGGTGCCTTCTCCGCGCGCGCCGGCGTGCCGTTCCTGCTCGTGTTCCTGGCGGTGGGCATGCTGGCTGGCGTCGATGGCCCGGGCGGCATCCGTTTCTCCAATACCTGGCTCAGCTTCCTGGTCGGCAACCTCGCGCTGGCCGTGATCCTGCTCGACGGCGGGCTGCGTACCAGCTACGCGACCTTCCGCGTCGCCCTGCGGCCCTCGCTCGCGCTGGCAACCGTGGGCGTCCTTATGACGGCCGGGCTGGTCGGCCTGTTCGCGGCGTGGATCCTGGACATCGACTGGAAGCTCGGCCTGCTGCTGGGTGCCATCGTTGGCTCCACCGACGCCGCCGCCGTGTTTTCGACGCTGCACAGCAGCGGCATCCGCCTGAAGGACCGCGTCGCGAGCGTGCTCGAAATCGAATCGGGCATCAACGACCCGATGGCGATTTTCCTGACGCTGACCCTGATGGAATGGATTGCGGCGCCCAACGGACTGACGCCGGTGGCGCTGGCGACGCGGCTCGGCGTGCAGTTTGGCGTTGGCGCTGTGTTGGGGCTCGGACTCGGCTACTGCCTCGCCCATGTGCTCGAGCGCATCGAGGTCGCGGAAGGCCTGCACGCCATCCTGATCTGCTCCGGCGGCGCGATGATCTTTGCCATCACGCAGACCCTGGGCGGCAGCGGCTTCCTGGCGGTGTACCTGGCCGGCATGCTGGTCGGCAACCGCGACCGCGCCGTGACGTCCGACACCATGCGCGCGATGGATGGCATGGCCTGGCTGGCCCAGTCGGCCATGTTTCTGCTGCTCGGCTTGCTGGTGGCGCCGCACCGGATCTGGGAGATCGCGCTGCCCGCGATAGCCGTGGCGGCCTTCCTGATGCTGGTGGCCCGGCCGGCGTCCGTGTTCCTGGCCTTGCTGCCGTTCCGGCTGAACGTGGGCGAGAAGGGCTTTATCGCCTGGATGGGCCTGCGCGGCGCGGTGCCCATCGTGCTGTCGCTGTTTCCCTTGCTGCGTGGCTTGCCGGAGTCCGGCCTGATCTTCCGCGTGGCGTTTGCCGTGGTGCTGGCCAGCCTGCTGCTGCAAGGCACGACCGTGAGGCCGGCCGCACGCCTGGCCCGGGTGCTGCGTCCGGGGTTTCCGGAGCCGCTGGCGCGCTCGCGCCTGCGTGGGGTCCATGGGCCGACACTGGAGGTCATGCAGTTCCGGGTCAGCATCAACGCGCCGGTCGAGAACGTCCGGGCCGACCAGCTGGAGTTGCCGCCCCGGTGCCGGCTGTTGACGGTCGCCCGCGACGACGCGCTCGCGCCGCTCGACCAGACTGTGCTGCGCGCCGGCGACACGGTGGCGGTGATGGCGCCTGCCACGGTGCTGCCACGGCTTGCGGCGCTGTTCCAGGCGCCCGGCCCGGCGCCGGCTTGGGAGCAGGTGACGCACGATTTCCTGCTCTCCGGCGACGCGTTCCTGCGCGATGTGGTGCGGCTTTACGGCGAACGGGAACTGTCGGCCGCCGAGTCGCCGCTGACGCTCGGCGATGCCATGCAGGCCAGCTTCATCTCGCCGCCAGTCGAGGGCGACAGCGTCGTGATCGCCGGGCTGCACCTGACAGCGGCGCGCATGGAAGGGCCGCGCATCATCCAGGTCGGCCTGCTGCTGCCCCGCACCGAAGGCGCGACGGGCATCCGGCGCTGGGGCATCCGCCGCAAGCGCCAGGCTTAATCGCTCAATCGACCTTCGCGCCCGACACGCGCACGATCTGCGCGTACTTCTTCAGCTCGCGCTGCACCAGCGCGCCGAACTGTTCCGGCGTGGTGGGCGCAGGCTGCGCGCCGATGCGGGCCAGCCGCGCCTTCATATCGTCGGTCTTCAGGATGGCGACGATGTCGTGGTTGAGGCGGTCGACGATCTCGCGCGGGGTGTTGGCCGGCGCGAACACGCCGAACCACGTGGAGATATCAAAACCTTCGAGCCCCAGGCCCTTGCCGGCTTCGGCGATGGTCGGCAGTTCCGGGAAGGCCGCCGCGCGGCTGGCGGTGGTGACCGCGAACGCCTTCAGCTTGCCGGCCTTGATATTGGCCGAGGCCGAGGCCAGGTTGTCGAAGATCAGGTCGGTCTGCCCCGACAGCACCGACAACTGCGCGGGCGACGCGCCGTTGTACGGGATATGGACCATGCTGACCTTCGCCATGCTCTTGAACAGCTCGCCCGACAGGTGGCCGGCGCTGCCGTTGCCGCCGGACGCGTAGTCCAGCTTGCCCGGATGCTTGCGCGCGTATTCGACCAGTTCTCGCACATTGTTGATATGCAGTTCCGCGGCCTTGCCCGGATGCATCACGAGCACATTGGGCACGTCCGCCACCAGCGTGACCGGCGCGAAATCCTTCACCGGGTCATACGGCATCTTGCTGAACAGCGTCGGGTTGATGGCGTGCGTGGCCACCGCGCCCATGACGATGGTGTAGCCGTCGGCTGGCTGCTTGGCGACGTAGTCCGCGCCAAGATTGCCGCCGGCGCCCGGCTTGTTCTCGACCACGACCGGCTGGCCAAGGCTGTCGCGCAGCTTCTCGCCGATGGCGCGCGCCACCGTGTCGAGCGGGCCGCCGGCCGGGTAGGGCACCACGAACTTGACCGGCTTGGTCGGATAGGCGGCGGGGGTGGCTGCGATGGCGGCTGCGGCCGGCAGCATGGCCGCGACGACAGTGGCGGCGAGCAGTTTCTTCAGCATGACGACTTCAGGGGTAAGGAAAACAGGGAACGGCGGTGCCTTACCTGGCCCCGATGCCGCGCGCCATCATCACGGCGCACAGCGGCAGCAGGATCACCAGGTGGGCTTCGATCATGACCCAGCGGCGGGCCTTCTTGATCTCGGACGGCGGCGGCACGAAATCGGGCAGCTTGCGGCTCTGCTTGCGCCAGCGAGCGATCGCGAACGTCGGCGGCAGCGAGCACAGCGCGATGATGACGAACACCGTCATCTTGGCGTGGAACCACGGGTTGTGCAGGTAGAAGTCGGCGCCTTTGGCGCCGTAGAACAGGCGCAGCAGGCCAGTCGCCAGCACTGCAAGCGCCGACGCGAAATACACGCCATCGTAGATCGACAGCCGGCGCACCGTGGCCGGCGTGATATCGGGGCGCAGCACCACGGCCTCGGCGGCCATCAGCGTGATCAGCAGGAAGATGGCCAGGAAGTGGAAGAAGGCCAGCAGGGCATCGGTCAGCATGGAATCTCCAGGTGGGTCCACCGACGAGATCCGGGGCCCGGGCCAGCTGGGGGCATCGGGCGCAGGCAGTGCCGGCCGCGCGGAACAGCTTCGGGGGACGACTGATCAACAACTGCTTGCGCCGGTTTCGGCGCAAGTGGCTCTTATACCACGCCCTTGGCGCGCAGGGCCGCGATCTGTTCGGCGCTGTAGCCGAGCGACTCGGTCAGGACCGTGTCGGTGTGCTCGCCGAGCAGCGGCGGATGGCGCAGCGCCTCGGGCGGCGTAACGCTCATCTTGATCGGGCTGCCCACCAGCTTGACCTCGCCGGCGCTCGGGTGGGGCAGGTCCACGCGCAGGCCGCGCGCCTTGACCTGCTCGTCCTCGAACACCTCGTCGAGCGAGTTGATCGGGCCGCATGGCACGCCGGCCGCTTCCAGGTCGCTGATCCACTGGGCGCGGGTGCGCGTGCGGACCATTTCGGCCAGGATCGGCACCAGCACGTCGCGGTTGGCCACGCGCTGCGGGTTGGTGGCAAAGCGGGGATCGTCGGCCAGTTCCGGCTGGCCGCCGTCGTTGACGAACTTGCGGAACTGCCCGTCGTTGCCGACCGCGACAATCAGCCAGCCGTCGGCCGCCTGGAAAGTCTGGTAGGGCACGATGTTCGGGTGCGCATTGCCCCAGCGGCGCGGCGCCTGGCCGCTGGCCAGGTAGTTGGTGTTCATGTTGGCGAGCATCGCCACCTGCACGTCGAGCAGGGCCATGTCGATGTACTGGCCTTCGCCCGTCCGCTCGCGGTGCGCCAGCGCGGCCAGCACGGCGATGGTGGCGTACTGGCCGGTCATCAGGTCGGAAATGGCCACGCCGGCCTTTTGCGGGCCGCCGCCCGGCAGGTCGTCGCGCTCGCCGGTCAGGCTCATGAAACCACCCATGCCCTGGATGATGAAGTCGTAGCCGGGCCGCGCCGCATACGGGCCGCTCTGGCCAAAGCCGGTTACCGAGCAGTAGATGATGTCCGGCTTGACCGCCTTCAGCGATTCATAGTCCAGGCCGTATTTCTTCAGCTGGCCGACCTTGTAGTTCTCGAGCACCACATCGCTCTGGGCGGCCAGTTCGCGCACCAGCTTCTGGCCTTCGGGCGACGAGATGTCGCACGTCACCGAGCGCTTGTTGCGGTTGGCGGCCAGGTAGTAGGCGGCTTCCGCGGTGTCGCTGCCGTCCTCGGCCTTGAGCCACGGCGGTCCCCAGGTGCGGGTGTCGTCGCCGGCGCCGGGCCGCTCGATCTTGATGACGTCGGCGCCGAAATCGGCAAGGTTCTGGGCACACCATGGCCCGGCAAGGACGCGGGTCAGGTCGAGGACGCGAAGATGGCTTAAGGCTCCCATGGCAGTGAGGGGGCTCCGGATGCAGGGTGTAAAGGGGGGATTGCCGGGCCGGCGGCATGGCCGGCGCGGACAGCCTGCAATGTACCACCGGGGTCCACGCGGGCGCGTCCGCGGGTGCTTTATGCGGCGCTTAGTTTCGCCGGAAATGGGCGATAGCCGGCCGGCGCCGGGTCGCCCTGCCGCGCTTGGCCGCGATGTCCTTTTGCTGCTGGCTTGCCCGTATAATCAACGGTTTGCAAATCCAAAACTCATTAGTCGCGCCCTGCATGCCGCGGGCAGCGTCCGCCATCCCATGAAAGTCTCCGACATTCGCAGCAAGTTCCTGCAGTACTTCGAATCGAAGGGCCATACCGTGGTCCGCTCGTCCAGCCTGGTGCCGGCGAACGACCCGACGCTGCTGTTCACCAATTCCGGCATGGTGCAGTTCAAGGACGTGTTCCTGGGCACCGACAAGCGCCCGTACACCCGCGCCACTTCGGCGCAGCGTTCGGTGCGCGCCGGCGGCAAGCACAATGACCTGGAGAACGTGGGCTACACCGCCCGCCACCATACGTTCTTCGAGATGCTGGGCAACTTCTCGTTCGGCGACTACTTCAAGCGCGAAGCCATCCAGTACGCGTGGGAGCTGCTGACCAAGGTCTACCAGCTGCCGGCGGAAAAGCTGTGGGTGACGGTCTACGCCGAGGATGACGAGGCCTACGACATCTGGGCCAAGGAAGTCGGCGTGCCGGCCGAGCGCATCGTGCGCATCGGCGACAACAAGGGCGCGCGCTACGCGTCGGACAACTTCTGGCAGATGGCCGACACCGGCCCGTGCGGCCCGTGCTCGGAAATCTTCTTCGACCACGGCCCGGACGTGTGGGGCGGCCCGCCGGGATCGCCCGAAGAAGACGGCGATCGCTACATCGAGGTGTGGAACCTCGTGTTCATGCAGTTCAACCGCGACGAGCAGGGCACCATGACGCCGCTGCCCAAGCCGTGCGTGGACACCGGCATGGGCCTGGAGCGCATTGCCGCGGTGCTGCAGCATGTGCACAGCAACTACGAGATCGACCTGTTCCAGGCGCTGATCAAGGCCGCTGCGCGTGAAACCCACTGCGACAACCTGAACCAGAACTCGCTGAAGGTCATTGCCGACCATATCCGCGCTTGCTCGTTCCTGATCGTCGACGGCGTGATCCCCGGCAACGAAGGCCGCGGCTATGTGCTGCGCCGGATCGTGCGCCGCGCCATCCGCCATGGCTACAAGCTGGGCCAGAAGACCCCGTTCTTCCACAAGCTGGTGGCCGACCTGGTCGCGCAGATGGGCCAGGCCTATCCGGAACTGGCGGATGCCCAGGGCCGCGTGACCGAAGTGCTGAAAGCCGAGGAAGAGCGCTTCTTCGAGACCATCGAGAACGGCATGGCTATCCTCGACGCCGCGCTGGCCGAGCTGAAGCTCAAGGGCGGCAAGACGCTCGACGGCGAACTGGCGTTCAAGCTGCACGACACCTTCGGCTTCCCGCTGGACCTGACGCAGGACGTCTGCCGCGAGCAGGAAATCGCCGTGGACGAGGCCGCGTTCGACGCCGCCATGAACCGCCAGCGCGAGCAGGCTCGCGCCGCCGGCAAGTTCAAGATGGCCGCGGGCCTCGAGTACTCGGGCGACAAGACCGTGTTCCACGGCTACGAGACGCTGGAGCTGCCGCAGGCCAAGGTCATCGCGCTGTATGTGGACGGTGCCGCGGTCGACGCCATGCAACCGGGCCAGACCGGCGTGGTGGTGCTCGACAACACGCCGTTCTATGCGGAATCCGGCGGTCAGGCCGGCGACCAGGGCGTGCTGAAGGCCGGCAATGCCGCGTTCGCCGTCGCTGACACCACCAAGATCCAGGCCGACGTATTTGGCCACCAGGGCACGCTGGAAGGCGGCGCGCTGAAGGTTGGCGACGCCGTGCAGCCGCAGGTGGACACACTGCGCCGCGCGCGCACCGTGCGCAACCACTCGGCCACGCACCTGATGCACAAGGCGCTGCGCGAAGTGCTGGGCAGCCACGTGCAGCAGAAGGGCTCGCTGGTCGACGCCGACAAGACCCGCTTCGACTTCTCGCACAACGCGCCGATGACGGACGAGCAGATCCGCCGCGTCGAAGAGATCGTCAACGCCGAGATCCTGAGCAACCAGGACACGCACGCCGAAGTCATGCCGTTCGACGACGCGGTCAAGAGCGGCGCCATGGCGCTGTTCGGCGAGAAGTACGCCGATGACGTGCGCGTGCTGTCGATCGGTACCTCGAAGGAACTGTGCGGTGGCACTCACGTGCACCGCACTGGCGACATCGGCCTGTTCAAGATCGTGGTGGAAGGCGGCGTGGCCGCCGGCATCCGCCGCGTCGAAGCGATCACCGGCGACAACGCGCTGCATTACCTGCAGAAGCTCGACGCCAAGCTGAACGAAGCCGCCGCCGCGCTGAAGGCCCAACCTTCGGAACTGGTGCCGCGCATCGGCCAGGTGCAGGAACAGGTCCGTGCGCTGGAGAAGGAGCTGGAGCGCCTGAAGAGCAAGCTGGCCTCGTCGCAGGGCGACGAACTGGCCGCGCAGGCGGTCGACGTGAAGGGCCTCAAGGTACTGGCCGCCCAGCTCGACGGCGCCGACGTGAAGACGCTGCGCGAGACCATGGACAAGCTCAAGGACAAGCTGCAGAGCGCGGCCATCGTGCTGGCCGCAGTGGCCGACGGCAAGGTCAGCCTGATCGCCGGTGTAACGGCCGATGCCACGGGCAAGGTCAAGGCTGGCGAGCTGGTCAACTTTGTCGCGCAGCAGGTTGGCGGCAAGGGCGGTGGCCGTCCCGATATGGCGCAGGCTGGCGGCACCGAGCCGGCGAATCTGCCGCAGGCGCTGTCTGGTGTGGCGGAGTGGGTGTCGGCGAAGGTTTAAGGCTCTCCGACTTTGCCAAAAGGGCGCTTCGGCGCCCTTTTTCCATATCATCCGACCTCATGAATCGACTGTGTCCGGAGGCACCATGAGAGTCACACTGACGATTGACGACGCGTTGTACGAGCAGGCGCTGGCGATGGCGGACACTCCGATGGACGAGTCTGCCCTCATTCACGAGGCGATCAGAACGTTCGTGCGCGTGCGAGCCGCAAAGCGCCTTGCCGCTCTCGGCGGCATTTGCCCGGCAGCGCCTGATGTGCCCAGGCGACGAGATTTGCCGGGGTACTGATAGAGCGCCGCGCTAGCCCCGCCCCTCTGAATCCCCTGACGCCTTGCCCACCAAAGCCGACAGCAAATCCATCGGCAGCGGAAAGACAATGGTCGAACTCTTGTCCCCCGCGATCTGCGTCAGCGTCTGCATATACCGCAACTGCATGGCCTGAGGCTGGCGTGACAGCATCTGGGCCGCTTCCAGCAGTTTCTCGGAAGCCTGCAGCTCGCCTTCCGCATGAATCACCTTGGCGCGCCGCTCGCGCTCTGCCTCGGCCTGACGTGCAATCGCGCGGATCATGGTTTCGTTCAGGTCGACGTGCTTGATCTCGACGTTGGACACCTTGATGCCCCAGCCGTCCGTCTGCGCATCCAGCGCCTGCTGGATGTCGAGGTTGAGCTTCTCTCGCTCGGCCAGCATTTCATCGAGCTCATGCTTGCCCAGCACCGAGCGCAGCGTGGTCTGCGCAAGCTGGCTGGTGGCCTCGAGGAAGTTTGCCACCTGGATGATGGCGCGCTCGGGATCCACCACGCGGAAGTAGACCACCGCGTTGACCTTCACTGAAACGTTGTCGCGCGAAATCACATCCTGCGGGGGCACGTCCATCACCACGGTGCGCAGGTCCACCCTGACCATCTGCTGCACGGCGGGAATCAGCAGCACCAGTCCCGGACCCTTGACCCGCCAGAAGCGCCCGAGCATGAACACCACGCCGCGCTCATATTCGCGCAGCACGCGGAACGACATGATCACCAGCAATGCCAGCAGGAAGATCACACCGCCGAAGCTGAATCCGTAGGCCATGGTCAGGCTCCCTTGTCTGGCATCGGTTGGTTTGGCGGCGCGGTGGGCGGCGGGGCGTTGCCCGCTGCGACCACCTCAAGCAGCAGGCCGTGCCGTGCGGTCACGAGCACCGGCGTGCCGCGCGCCAGCGGGCTCGCGCTGCGCACCCGCCAGTTCTCGCCGTGTACCTGGGCCCAGCCTTCCTCATGCAGGTCGGCAAGCACTTCGCCTCGGCTGCCCACCAGGGTATCGGCGCCGCTGACCACGGGCCGCCGGCGCGCGCGCAGCAGCATGGCCGACATGCCGAACAGGAACAGGGCCGATATGGCCGACAGCGTGGCGATCAGGGCGACCGGCACGCCGAATCCCGGAACGTCGGTGTCGATCAGCATGACGGCGCCAAAGGCAAACGCGACGATGCCGCCCACGCCCAGCGTGCCGAACGAGGGCAGGAACAACTCGGCCACCATGCAGCCGATGCCCAGCGCGATCAGCCCCAGCCCCGCATAGTTGACCGGCAACATATGCAGGGCGAACGCCGCGACCAGCAGGCAGATGGCGCCGGCCACGCCGGGCACGACCATGCCGGGTGTCGAGAATTCGAAGATCAGGCCGTAGATGCCGATCATCATCAGGATCAGCGCAACGCTGGGGTCGGTGATCACGGCCAGGAAGCGGCTGCGCCAGTCGGGTTCGAGCGTGACGATCGTGGCGTGGCTGGTCTGCAGCGCGCGCTCGGCGCCTGCCGCTGTCACGCGCTTGCCGTTTACCTGGCGGAGCAAATCGGGCAGGTCCGTGGCCACCATGTCCGCCACGTGCTGCGCCACGGCTTCGTTCGCGGACAGGCTGACGGCTTCGCGCACCGCGCGCTCGGCCCATTCGGCATTGCGGCCGCGCAATTGCGCGAGGCCGCGGATGTAGGCCGAGGCATCGTGCATCTGCTTGCGTGTCATGGTGTCCTGCGCCGCGGGCTCGCTGGCGGGCGAGGAGGCCGGCGAGGGGGGGGGGAGCGCCTCCGGCTTCTGTGGGCCGCCGATGCCGATCTGCACGGGGCTGGCCGCGCCCAGATTGGTGCCGGGCGCCATCGCCGCGATATGGCTGGCGTACAGGATGTAGGTGCCGGCGCTCGCGGCACGCGCACCACCGGGAAAGACATAGCTGGCCACCGGCACGGGCGAGGCCAGGATCGCCTGGATGATCTCGCGCATCGACAGGTCGAGCCCGCCGGGTGTGTCCATTTCCAGCACGACAAGCTGTGCGTTGCCCTGGCGCGCGCGTTCCATGCCGCGCAGCACGAAGCCCGCGCTGGCCGGGCCGATGGCGCCCTTGAGCGGAATGACATACACGGGACCTGCACCTGCGCCGGCTGTGGCCGGAACAGAGCCGGGCGGCGCCGCTGCCAGCACCGCGAGCGCGAAGCCGGCCAGCAGCAATCCAATATAAAGCCATGGGTGCGCGAGGCGCGCAATGGCGAATCTCATCGCAAAGGGCGTGGCACAGGGGGTGCCATGGTGGCGCCACATTCAGTGTAGGCGACCGGGCACATCCTGCACGCCTGCGCCGGGCCTGCCGAATCAGGCCGCAGCGGGCACGGGCGGGTTGCTGGCCGGTGCGCCAGGCACCGGCAGGGCCTGGACGAGCGCGTTCAGCGCCGCGCTGGCCATGGCCGGATGCCAGGCCAGCAACGTGCGCACGCGGCCAGCGTCGCCGAGCCCGTGCACGCTGATGGCGGGCAGGTCCCGATACAGGCCCAGTACCGAGCGCGGCACGATGGCGGCGCCGATGCCCGCCGCCGCGCAGGCGACGATGGTGTGGTAGGAGCCCAGTTCCAGCACGCGCGGCGGCGCGCCGCCCCCGGCTGCGTGCCAGGCTTCGAGCCGCGCGCGGTAATTGCAGCCTGGCTCGAAACCCAGCAGCGTGGAGGTTTCCAGGTCGGCGGCGCTGCGGATCGGGCGGTGGCCGGCGCGCGCGATCACGACAAGCTCCTCCTCGAAAGCGGGCCGCGATGCCAGCGCCGGGTTGTCGAGCGGCTCGGCCACGAAGGCGCAGTCGGCGTCGAAGCGCTCCAGTGCCTCGAACGCCTGGCGGGTCGTGAGCGTGACCAGCTCGAGCCGGACCTCCGGCCAGGCCTGGTGATAGGCGGCCAGGATGGCCGGCAGCCGGCTGGCGGCGGTGCTTTCCATCGACGCGATGCGCAGGCGTCCGTGCGGGCGCGACGGCAGCACCGCGTGGCGCGCCTCTTCGGCAAGGCGCAGCATGCGGCATGCGTAGTCGAACAGCGTTTGCCCGGCCGGCGTGAGCACCATGCGCTTGCCGTCGCGCAGGAACAGCTCGACCCCGAGCGATTCCTCGAGCTGGCGAATGCGCGTGGTGACGTTGGATTGCACGCGGTGCAGGCGTTCGGCGGCGCGCGTGACGCCGCCTGCCTCCACCACCGTGCGGAAGATTTCAAGCGTGGCCAGGTCCATGGCGGCTCCGGTTGGGGTGGTTCTATTTTGTCATCTCAAATGAAGATATACGGCATCTAAATAATTCATTTTTGAAGATGATCGTCAAGGCGTAGCATAGGTGAATCCAGGCGGGTTTGCCACCGGCCGCGACACAGGGAACGACCACATGCCCCATGCGAATATCAAGCTGAGCCCGACACGGGCGACCGGCGCCGCAGCGCACCGGACGCGGCTCGAACCGGGAGCCTGGGCAATTGCGCTGGCGGGGCTGGCCGCGCTGGCCGTGGTCATGGGAATCGGCCGCTTCGCCTTCACGCCGCTACTGCCGATGATGCTGCGCGACGGCACGGTCACCCTGCATGAGGGCGGCTGGCTGGCCACGCTGAACTACATCGGCTATTTCGTCGGCGCCGCGGTCTGCCTGTTCATCCGGCCTGATCCGGCGCGCATGATCCGGCTCGGGCTGGTGGCCACGGTCTTGCTGACGCTCGGCATGGCACTGCCGGGCGGCATGCCGGCCTGGTCGCTGTGGCGCGCTGCCGCGGGCGTCGCGAGTGCGCTGGTGATGGTCTACACCGCGGGCTGGTGCATGCAGCGGCTCGCGGAACTCGGGCAGCCGGCGCTGGGCGGGCTGATCTTCTGCGGGCCGGGCCTCGGCATCGTGGTCACGGGCGTCTCGGTGTTTGCCATGGTCGGCGCCGGCTGGCATGCGGTGGCGGGGTGGATCGCCTTCACGGTGATGGCCGCCGTGCTGGTGCTGGCGGTATGGCGCATCTTCACCCCGGGCGACGGTGCGCCGCAAGCTGACGCCACGCGCCCGGAAACCCATCCTGCCCATGGCGCGCGGCTCGGCGGCGAGGCCTGGGCGCTGACGCTGGCCTATGGCCTGGCGGGATTCGGCTACATCATCACCGCGACCTTCCTGCCCGTGATCGCGCGGCAGGCGATGCCCGGCTCGGTGTGGGCCGACCTGTTCTGGCCGGTCTTCGGGGCTGGCGTTTCGATCGGCGCGTTCCTGGCCACGCGCGTTGGCATGGCGCACGATAACCGCCGGTTGCTCGCGTGGTCGTACGCCATGCAGGCGCTGGGCGTCGCGATCGCCGTGGTGTTCCCGACGGTTGCCGGGTTTGCCGTGAGCAGCCTGCTCGCGGGCCTGCCATTCACCGCGCTGGTGTCGTTTGCGATGCGCGAGGCGCGCCGTTTGTGGGGACCGCAGGCGCCGCGCCTGATGGGCCTGATGACCGCGTCCTACGGACTCGGGCAGATCGCCGGGCCGCCGCTGGCGACGGCGCTGGTCGCGCGATCGGGCGGCTTTGCCAGTTCACTCGCCTGCGCTTCGGCCGCATTGCTGGCCGGTGCCATGATGTTCGTCTGGATGCGCCGCGCATGGCCGATGCCGGTGCCGCGGCAGACTGCGCTACAGTAACGCCTTCGCCGCCCTTTTGCGGATCCCAGATTCACCAAGCCGGGACCACACCGGCACCACGAACACCGGGCGGCGCTGGAGCGACCCCCCATGTCTTTCTCATTGCAGCCGGCGCGTGCCGCCGGCGCAGCCAGTCCCACCACACCGCAAGAACAGCGCGTCCGCGTCGACCTGGCCGCCGCCTATCGACTGTCGGCCCTGCAGGGCTGGGATGACCTGATCTACACCCACATCTCGGCCACGGTTCCCGGCGAGCCGGACCATTTCCTGATCAATCCGTTTGGCTTCGCCTTCGAGGAAATCCGCGCATCGGATCTCGTCAAGATCAATAGCCGCGGGGAAGTGGTCGGCGAAACGGTGCATCCGGTCAACGTGACCGGCTTCGCGCTGCACGGTGCCGTGCATGCGGCGCGCGCGGACGCCGTGTGCGTCATGCACCTGCACAACACCGCCGGCATTGCCGTCTCCGCGCAGGCGGAGGGGCTGCTGCCGTTGTCCCAGCATGCCATGCGCTTCCACGGCCGCATGGCGTACCACGACTACGAGGGGCTCGCGTTCTCGCCGGCGGAGGGCTCGCGGCTCACGGCATCGCTGGGCCAGCAGCAGGCCATGCTGCTGCGCAACCACGGTACCCTGACCGTCGGCCGCACCGTTGCAGAGGCCTATGTGCTGATGGCGACGCTGATCAAGGCGTGCGAGATCCAGATCGGCGCGCAGGCAGGTGGCCGGCTGGTGCGGCCCGCGCCGGGCGTGGCCGACAAGGCGTCCGAACAGCTCTACGACAACGGCGCCATCGAAGGCGTGCTGGAGTGGCCGGCGCTGCTGCGCAAACTCGATAGAATCGATCCCTCATATCGGGACTGAACGTCCCTGTTCACCCGATCCAACTACACGCAAAGACAACATAAGGAGCCATCCATGCCGACTTTCCACGTAGAGATGTTTGAAGGCCGCACCGTCGAGCAGAAACGCAAGTTCGTCGAGGCCGTGACGCGCGTCACCTGCGAGACGCTGGGCTGCACCGCTTCGGCGGTCGACATCATCATCACCGACGTCAAGCGCGAGAACTGGGCCACCGGCGGCGAGCTGTGGTCCGACAAGCCCTGATCCTCGATACGCCATAGCCAGATGACCATGCAGCATTTCGCCTCGGACAACTACGCCGGCTTTTGCCCGGAATCCCTGAAGTATTTCCTGGAGGCCAACGGCACCGGCCATGAGCAGGCCTACGGCGACGACTCCTGGACGCAAAAAGTCTGCGACCGGATCCGCGACCTGTTCCAGACCGATTGCGAGGTGTTCTTTGTCTTCAACGGCACCGCGGCCAATTCGCTGGCGTTGTCGGCGCTGTGCCAGTCGTACCATTCGGTCATCTGTCACGAGCTGGCGCATATCGAAACCGACGAATGCGGCGGGCCGGAGTTCTTCTCCAACGGTTCTAAGCTGCTGACCGCACCGGGCGAGAACGGCAAGCTCACGGCCGATGCGGTCGAGGCGCTGGTCACGCGGCGCTCGGACATCCATTACCCGAAGCCCAAGGTGGTGTCGCTGACGCAATCCACCGAGGTCGGCACGGTCTATACGGTGGAAGAGGTGCGCGCGATTGCCGCCATCGCCAAGCGCCGGCAGCTTCGCGTGCATATGGACGGCGCGCGTTTCGCCAACGCGGTGGCCTCGCTCGGCGTGCATCCGTCCGAGATCACGTGGCGCGCCGGTGTGGATGTGCTGTGCTTCGGCGGCACCAAGAACGGCTTGCCGGTGGGCGAGGCGGTGGTCTTCTTCGATCGCCGCCTGGCCGAGGATTTCGCCTATCGCGTCAAGCAGGCCGGCCAGCTCGCATCGAAGATGCGTTTCATCTCGGCGCCGTGGCTGGGTCTGCTGGAAAACGATGTCTGGCTGTCCAACGCGCGTCATGCCAATGCCATGGCGCAGCTGCTGCAGTCGCGCATCGCCGGCATTCCCGGTGTGCGCATCATGTTCCCGACCGAGTCCAACGCCGTGTTCGCCGAGCTGCCGTTGCCGGCGATCGAGGCGCTGCGTGCAAAGGGCTGGCGCTTCTACACGTTTATCGGCGCTGGTGGCTGCCGCTTCATGTGTGCATGGGACTTGCAGCCGCAGACCGTCGAAGCCCTCGCGGCCGATATGCGCGCGGCGTGCGCCGCCTGCTGAAATGAGCCGGCAGGGGTAAGATACCGGGCGGTAGCAGAACATAACGAGACACACCCAGGAGCCCCTCATGCAATACCGATTCTGCCCGCAATGCGGCGCGCCGCTCGAGGTGCTGCCGCTGTCGGGGCGCGAACGCCACGCCTGTGTCCAGTCGGACTGCGGCTTCGTGCACTGGAACAACCCGCTGCCGGTGCTGGCCGCGGTGGTCGAGTACGAAGGCAAGCTGCTGCTCGCGCGCAACGCGGCGTGGCCGGAACAGATGTTCGCGCTGGTCACCGGATTCCTGGAGCGTGACGAGACCCCCGAGCTGGGCGTGGCGCGCGAGCTGAAGGAAGAAACGAATCTCGACACCGAAGCCGTGTCGCTGATCGGCGTCTACGAGTTCATGCGCAAGAACGAACTGATCATCGCTTATCACGTGAAGGCGAGCGGCAACATCGCACTGTCCGAGGAGCTGGTCGAGTACAAACTGGTCGCGCCCGAAAAAATGCGC
This sequence comes from Cupriavidus sp. 21MJTG02-4, assembly GCF_057798975.1. Taxonomy (NCBI): domain Bacteria; kingdom Pseudomonadati; phylum Pseudomonadota; class Betaproteobacteria; order Burkholderiales; family Burkholderiaceae; genus Cupriavidus; species Cupriavidus sp. 21MJTG02-4. The sequence goes on from NZ_JBYOJP010000002.1 coordinate 539,332, forward strand.
ATCTGGTCCGCCGGTACGGGGTTCGCAGTGGCCGACTGGCTGCACGCGCGCGGGTACCCGGTACGCTTCTTCGATCGCCGCACGGGCGAGGACATCCCCGACCCGCGCCAGCCGAGTGACTTCAGCGCCCTGAACGGTTCGCTACAATACCGTGTCTGAAGACTGATAAAAGCAAGGAAGAGAGGAATGGAGTTCCAGAAAGAAGTGGATGCGCGCGGCCTGAACTGCCCGCTGCCGATCCTGCGTACCAAGAAGGCGCTGGCCGACATGGCCAGCGGCGACGTGCTCAAGGTGCTGGCCACCGACCCGGGCGCCACGCGCGATTTCCAGGCGTTTGCCAAGCAGACCGGCAATGAACTGCTGTCGCACCAGGAAGTCGACAAGGTGTTCGTGTTCTACATGCGCCGCCGCTGAACGCCGCGACTGGGCGTCCAAAGAACAGAAAAGCCGCCCAAGGGCGGCTTTCTTATTGGGCGGTCGGCCGCCGCTCAGGCTGCCGTGCCGTCGGCGAGGTAGGTGCCGCGGTGTTCCAGGTAGTCTTTGAACCCCGTGCTGACTTCGGGGTGCTTCAGCGCGTACTCGACGGTCGCCTTCAGGTAGCCGAGCTTGCTGCCGCAGTCATAGCGCGTGCCCTGGTAGCGGTAGGCCAGCACCTGTTCCTGGCTGAGCAGCGACTGGATCGCGTCGGTCAGCTGGAACTCGCCGCCCGCGCCCGGCTTCAGTTCGCGCAGGTGGTCGAAGATGCGCGGCGTAAGGATGTAGCGGCCGACCACGCCCAGGTTGGACGGGGCTTCTTCCGGCGCGGGCTTTTCGACGATGCCCGACATCTTGATGACGCCTTCGTCCCATTCGCGGCCATCGACCACGCCATAGGAGCGGCTCTGTTCCGGGGCGATCTCTTCGACGCCAAGCACCGAGCAGTTGTAGTGGTTGTACAGATCCACCATCTGCTTCATCACCGGCGGGGTGCCGTCGATCAGGTCGTCGGCCAGCATCACCGCGAACGGAGCTTCACCCACGAGCTTCGCGGCGCACAGCACGGCGTGACCCAGGCCCAGCGCTTCGGGCTGGCGCACGTAGTAGCACTCCACGTTGGCCGGCTTGATCGAACGGACCACGTCGAGCAGCGCCTGCTTGTTCTTGGCCTCAAGCTCCACTTCGAGTTCGAAGGCCTTGTCGAAGTGATCTTCGATGGCGCGCTTGGAGCGGCCGGTGACGAAGATCATTTCGGTGATGCCGGCGGCCATGGCTTCTTCCACCGCGTACTGGATCAGCGGTTTGTCCACCACGGGCAGCATTTCCTTGGGGCTGGCCTTGGTGGCCGGCAGAAAACGGGTGCCCAGGCCCGCGACCGGGAAGACGGCCTTGGTAACGCGATTTTCCATGTCTGGTATTCCTTCGGTTTCGATTTATAACCGTGCCGGATCTTGCGGGGCCCGTCTGTCGGTCTCTGTCCGACGCAAGCCGGAACAGAGGCCGATGCAACCGCAAATAGTTTAGGCCGGCAGGCGCTGCAACTGGTCCTGGAGCTTGACCAGCGTCTGTTCGAAATCGGTCAGGCGCTGGGTTTCCTGTGCCACCACGGCGGGCGGCGCCTTGGCGACAAAGCTCTCGTTCGACAGCTTGCCACGGCACTTGCCGATCTCGCCGGCGATGCGCTCGATCTCCTTCGACAGGCGCACGCGCTCGGCGGCAACGTCGATCTCGATCTTCAGCAGCAGGTGGTTGCCACCGACGATGGCCACCGGCGCGCCGGCGCCTTCGGTCTGAAGGGTGGCGTCGTCTTCGAAGACACGCACCTCCGACAGCTTCGCCAGCGCCTGGATGTGCGCGCTGGCCTCTCGCAGGAAGGCGTTATCGCCATGCGCATAGAGCGGAATGCGCTGGGCCGGCGAAATATTCATTTCGCCGCGCAGGTTGCGGCAGGCGTCCACCATGGCCTTGAGCTGCGCCACCCATTGCTCGGCGGCTTCGTCGATCTTGGCCATGGCCGGCAGCGGGTAGGCCTGCTGCGCGAGGCTTTCGCTGCCATCGCCCTTGGCGCGGCCGGCCAGCGGCGCGACCTTCTGCCACAGTTCTTCCGTGATGAACGGGATGATCGGGTGCGCCAGGCGCAGCACGGTTTCCAGCACGCGCAGCAGCGTGCGGCGCGTGGCGCGCTGCTGGGCCTCGGTGCCGGTCTGGATCTGCACCTTGGCCAGCTCCAGGTACCAGTCGCAGTACTCGTCCCAGACGAACTTGTAGATGGCGTTGGCGACGTTGTCGAAGCGGTACTCGGCAAAGCCCTTTTCGACCTCGGCTTCCACGCGCTGCAGCAGCGACACGATCCAGCGGTCGGCCTGCGAGAAGTGCAGGTAGCCGTCCGGGCCGCAGTCGTTGTTGCACGGGCCCATGCCGCAGTCATGGCCTTCGGTGTTCATCAGCACGAAGCGCGTGGCGTTCCACAGCTTGTTGCAGAAGTTGCGGTAGCCCTCGCAGCGGCCGGTGTCGAAGTTGATATTGCGGCCCAGCGTTGCCAGCGAGGCGAACGTGAAGCGCAGCGCATCGGCGCCGAAGGCGGGAATGCCTTCCGGGAATTCCTTCTTCGTCTTCTTCTCGATTTTCGGTGCGTCCTTGGGGCGGCGCAGGCCGGTGGTGCGCTTCTTCAGCAGCGTGTCGAGGTCGATGCCGTCGATCAGGTCCACCGGGTCCAGCGTGTTGCCCTCGGACTTGCTCATCTTCTTGCCTTCCGAGTCGCGCACCAGGCCGTGCACGTAGACGGTATGGAAGGGGACCTGGCCGGTGAAGTGCTTGGTCATCATGACCATGCGCGCCACCCAGAAGAAGATGATGTCGTAGCCGGTCACCAGCACCGACGACGGCAGGAAGTGCTTGAGTTCAGGCGTTTGCTCGGGCCAGCCCAGCGAGGAGAACGGCACCAGGGCCGACGAGAACCACGTGTCGAGCACGTCTTCCTCACGGCGCAGTGCGCCGGTGCTGCCGGCGGCCTTGGCCTTGGCAAGCGCTTCTTCTTCCGTGCGGGCGACGAAGCAGTTGCCGGCGTCGTCGTACCAGGCCGGGATCTGATGGCCCCACCACAGCTGGCGCGAGATGCACCAGTCCTGGATATTGGCCAGCCACTGGTTGTAGGTGCTGTTCCAGTTCTCGGGCACCAGCTTGATCTCGCCGCTCTGCACGGCGTCGAGCGCGACTTCGGCGATCGAGCGGCCCGGGTGGAACGTGCCTTCCGGCGCCGGCTTGCTCATGGCGACGAACCACTGGTCGGTCAGCATCGGTTCGATGGCGCTGCCGGTGCGTTCGCTGCGCGGCGTCATCAGCTTGTGCTTCTTGGTCTCGACCAGCAGGCCTTGCGCATCGAGATCGGCGACGATGGCCTTGCGGGCGTCATAGCGATCCTGGCCGGCGTAGTGGCCGGGCGCATCGGCAGTGATCTTCGCGTCCAGCGTGAGGATCGAGATCTGCGGGAGGTTGTGGCGCTGGCCGACGGCGTAGTCGTTGAAATCGTGCGCCGGCGTCACCTTGACCACGCCGGTGCCGAACTCGCGGTCGACGTATTCGTCGGCAATCACGGGGATGCGGCGGCCCGTCAGCGGCAGTTCCACTTCCTTGCCGATCAGGTGGGCGTAGCGCTCGTCCTCGGGATGGACCATGACGGCCACGTCGCCGAGCATGGTCTCGGGGCGGGTGGTGGCGACGGTGAGGTGGGTCAAGCCGCCCTTGGCGTCGGCCTCGACCAGCGGGTAGCGGATATGCCAGAGGAAGCCTTCTTCCTCGACGCTGTCGACTTCCAGGTCCGACACGGCGGTGCCCAGCACCGGGTCCCAGTTCACCAGCCGCTTGCCGCGGTAGATCAGGCCCTGCTCATGCAGGCGCACGAAGACCTCGGTGACCGCCTTCGACATGTCCGGCGACATCGTGAAGTACTCGCGGGTCCAGTCGATCGACGCGCCCATGCGGCGCACCTGGCGGGTGATGGTCGAACCCGACTCTTCCTTCCAGGCCCAGACTTTCTCGGTGAATTTTTCGCGGCCGAGGTCGTGGCGGGATACGCCTTGCGCTTCGAGCTGGCGCTCGACCACGATCTGCGTGGCGATGCCCGCGTGGTCCGTGCCCGGCACCCAGAGCGTATTCGCGCCCAGCATGCGCGCATGGCGGGTCAGGCCGTCCATGATGGTCTGGTTGAAGGCATGGCCCATGTGCAGCGTGCCGGTCACGTTGGGCGGCGGCAGCTGGATGGCGAAATCAGGCTTGGCCGGGTCGAACGTCGGCTGGGCGATGCCGCGCTTCTCCCACTCGGGGCCCCACTTCGCCTCGATGGCGGCGGGTTCGAAGCTTTTGGCAAGGGATTGGTCTTGGGCGGTCATGCTGGGATGTCGAGGTTTTGCGTCGGGGCTTGTCGCAGGCGGGGTGCGCTAGGCCTGCGGCTGGCGGGGGCATGGTGCGTTGCGCCAGTAAAACCCCAAATTATACGGAACGTCGTCGGACGGGGAGGAATTCGTTCGCTTCGCGGGGTGGGGGGTCGGTATAATTTGGGGTTTGAATTTGATTTTGTGGCGGGTTTTGGGGTTGGAGCTGGCTTGTTGTGCTTGACACGCGCCGCTGTTTCGCCGGCGTAGCCGGCGAGTCACTTTTTGTCCGAGCGACAAAAAGTAACCAAAAAACGCGTTTACTTGTCCTAGCGGACGAATATTGATCGTAGCGTGCAAAGAATTTCGTACGGGTATTCGCTTCAGAGTCTGCCCCGCTGCCTGCCGCGTGGAGCGCAACCGAAAGCAGGCTCTCACACAATGATTGAACGAGCCCCGAACCTGTCCGTGGCCCGATACTGCCAGCGACATCGCATCATCGCCTACGGCTGCTACGCGGCTCACTAGTCTGTTGGCTGGCGCATCACAATCACTGGCGCACAAGGACACGGGCCATTGTCTTGGTAGTTCACTCCGTCCTGCGCGGTCAGACTACTGAGCCGCGCGTAGCGCAGCCGAAGGCGATGATGCGATATAGCTGGAGAGCCCGGGCCACGGACAGGTTCGGGGCTCGTTCAATCATTGTTGGAGAGCCTGCGTGCGGGCGCGCTCCACGCGGCAGGCAGCCGGGCACGCTCTGAAGCGAATACCCGTACGAAATTCGTCGCACGCTACGATCAATATTCGTCCGCTAGGACAAGCAAACGCGTTTTTTGGTTACTTTTTGTCGCTCGGACAAAAAGTGACTCGCCGGCTACGCCGGCGAAACAGCGGCGCTTGCCAAGCACAACAAGCCAGCTCCAACCACCAGCCCCGCCGCCATCCCCAAAAAATGCCCGACCTGCTCGCCAACCTGAACGCCGAACAACTAGCCGCCGTCACGCTACCCGACGAGCCGGCCCTGATCCTGGCCGGCGCGGGCAGCGGCAAGACGCGCGTGCTGACCACGCGTATCGCCTGGCTGATCCAGAACGGACGCGTATCCCCCGCGGGCATCCTTGCAGTGACCTTCACCAACAAGGCCTCCAAGGAAATGCAAACTCGCCTGTCGTCCATGCTGCCGATCAACACGCGCGGCATGTGGATCGGCACGTTCCACGGCCTCTGCAACCGCATGCTGCGCGCGCATTTCCGCGATGCCGGCCTGCCGCAGACTTTTGCCATCCTCGATAGCCAGGATCAGCTTTCAGCCCTCAAGCGGCTGCTGAAAGCCCTCAATGTCGATGACGAGAAGTACCCGGCCAAGAACCTCCAGTACTTCATCAACAACGCCAAGGAACAAGGCCTGCGGCCGGCCGACGTCGAGGCCAACGACGATTTCAACCGCCGCTTCGTCGACCTGTACGCCGCCTACGACCAGCAGTGCCAGCGCGAAGGCGTGGTGGACTTTGCCGAGCTGCTGCTGCGCTGCTACGAACTGCTGCGCTACAACGACGCCATCCGCCAGCATTACCAGCACCGTTTCCGCCATGTGCTGGTGGACGAGTTCCAGGACACCAACGTGCTGCAGTACCAGTGGCTCAAGCTGCTGGCCGGCCACGGCACGCAGAATCCCGCCGCGGTGTTCGCCGTGGGCGACGATGACCAGAGCATCTACGCATTCCGTGGCGCGAACGTCGGCAATATGCGCGACTTCGAGCACGAGTTCCGCGTGCGCAAGATGATCAAGCTGGAACAGAACTACCGCTCGCACGGCCATATCCTCGATTCGGCCAACCACCTGATCTCGCACAATGCCCGCCGCCTGGGCAAGAACCTGCGCACCGATGCCGGCCACGGCGAGCCGGTGCGCGTGTTCCAGGCCGGCTCGGACCAGCAGGAGGCGTCGTGGATGATCGAGGAGATCCGCGACCAGATCGCGCAGGGCATGAGCCGCTCGGAGATCGCGATCCTCTACCGCAGCAACGCCCAGTCGCGCGTGATCGAGCACGCGTTGTTCTCGGCGGGGATCGCCTATCGCGTGTATGGCGGCCTGCGCTTCTTCGAACGTGCCGAAATCAAGCACGCGCTGGCCTACCTGCAACTGCTGGAGAACCCGCGCAACGACGCTGCCTTCGGCCGCGTGGTCAATTTCCCCGCGCGCGGCATCGGCGCGCGCTCGCTCGAACAGCTTCAGGACGCCGCCCGCCAGTACAACTGTTCTCTGTCCGAGGCCGTGGCCTATGTGGCCGGCGCGGCGGGTAGCAAGCTGGCGGCCTTCGTCCGCCTGATCGAGCAGATGCGCGCCGAGACGCGCCGCATGACGCTGGCCGAGGTGGTCGAATACGTCACCAACACCAGTGGCCTGATCACGCATTACCAGGGCGAGAAGGAAGGCCAGGACCGCATCGAGAACTTGCAGGAACTGGTGACCGCGGCGCAGGCGTTTGTCGTGGAGGAAGGCTACGGACTGGAGGCGCTGGCCGCGGTGATCCCGGTCGGCTTCGAATCGCGCGTGGCGCAGGCCGTGCCGCAACTCGCCGACGGCGATCAGGCGCAGCAGGTGCTCGACCCCGAAGCGCTGCCGGTGGTGATGACGCCGCTGGTGGCCTTCCTGACCCACGCTTCGCTGGAGGCCGGCGACAACCAGGCCCAGGCCGGCCAGGACGCGGTGCAGATGATGACCGTGCATGCCGCCAAGGGCCTGGAGTTCAACGTGGTGTTTATCACGGGACTGGAAGAAGGCCTGTTCCCGCATGAAAACAGCGCGATGGAGCCGGACGGGCTGGAGGAAGAGCGTCGCCTGATGTACGTGGCGATCACGCGTGCGCGCGAGCGCCTGTACCTGTCCTTTGCGCAAAGCCGCGTGTTGCACGGCCAGATGCGCTACCACGTGCGCTCTCGTTTCTTCGAGGAACTGCCCGATGGCGCGCTGAAGTGGCTGACGCCGCAGCAGCAGGGCTATGGCGGCGTCAGCCGCCAGGAACGCGACAGCGCGTGGGGCCGCGACTGGTTCCGCAAGCCCGAGGATGTCCCGTACTCCGGCAACAAGCCCACCGGCGGCATGGACACCGGCAACGGCTACGCCGATGCCAAGCGCGAGGCCGGCACGGGGTTCCGCGTCGGCCAGCAGGTCTTCCATACCAAGTTTGGCGAGGGCAAGATCAAGGCGCTGGAAGGGGATGGCGCGGATGCCCGCGCCCAGATCGATTTCAAGCGCCACGGCACCAAGTGGCTGGCGCTGGCGGTGGCGAAGCTGGACCCGATCAACTGAGCGGGGCCGGCTTCATGGCGGATTCAGGGGAGGGGTGGCCGGATTTCGGCGGCCTTTCCCGCCGCGCCGACCGTTGCCTTGGCCGCTCAGGTCGGCGTGGCTTCTTCCGCGGGGACGACATTGAAACAGCCCCGGTACGTCGCATAGAACGAGCAGTACAGGATGGCCAGCATCAGCAGCGAATACGGCGTGACCAGGAACGACAGCACGGTCTCGGCGCCGAACGCGCTGAAGAGGATTTCCAGGAAGAACGGAATCGCCACCAGCAGCACGGCGAACAGCAGCACGTAGGTGAAGAAGGCCCCGCGGTTGCGCCAGCACGCGGTCCAGCTGAAGAACATCGCCTTGACGGGCGGCACGCCATGCCACGCTGCCAGCAGCGGCGCGAACCAGAACATCATCGCGATCGGCGTGTAGAGCAGCGCGCCGATCAGCAGCGCATAGTAGAGCTGGCGCACGGCCTCGGCCGTCAGCGTCTCTTCCTTCAGCAGGATCGGCAACAGCGCGCTCATGTCCACCAGCGCGCCGGCGATGAGGCTCAGCAGGAACACCAGCCCCGCATAGACCCCGCCGAGCACCAGCAGGTTGCGCGTGGCTTCCTTGCCGTTGGTGCGGAAGCCGGCCAGTAGCACCGTCGGCAGCACGCGCTTGTTCTGGATGACTTCACGGCAGGCCGTCATCACGCCCACCGACAGGCCGGGCGTCACGACCAGCAGCGCGATGATGCCGATCAGCGGTACCACGATGGCCAGTTGCGCCGCGATCAGGTAGATGAACAGCAGCATCAGGAACGCAAGCGGATTCTTGCGGAACAGCCAGATGCCCTGGCGGAACCAGACGTAGCCTTCCTTGGCGGGGACTTCCAGTAGTTGCATACCAATCAGATCCAGGCGAGCGCGGCGGCGTCCGCGGTCATGGCGAGGCGCCGGCGCAGAATGCGTTCGAAATGGGTCGGGTCATGCGGCTGAAGCATGTCGGCTTCGCGCGGGAGGTAGAAATCCCACAGGCGCGACACCCAGAAGCGCAGCGCGCCCGCGCGCAGCATGTCGCGCCAGTGCGTGGTTTCGGTGTCGGTCAGCGGCCTGACCGCATGATAGGCCCGCACCAGTGCCTGCGCCCGGGCGTTGTCCAGCTCGCCGCTGGCCAGGTCGATGCACCAGTCATTGACGGTCACGGCCAGGTCGAACAGCCACTTGTCGTTTCCGGCGAAATAGAAATCGAAGAAACCGCCCAGGCGGTGGTGGCCCTTGCCGTCTTCCTCGAACAGCGCATTGTCGCGGAACAGGTCGCAGTGGCACGGCCCGCCCTGCAGCACCGCGTAGTCGGCGCTGCCGAAGAAGGCTGCCTGGTGCGCGATTTCCTGCTGCAGCAGCGTGCGCTGCTGCGCATCCAGGAACGGCACGATCTCCGCTTCGGTCTGCTGCCACCAGGACAGGCTGCGCAGGTTGGGCTGCTGGCGCGGGTAGTCCTCGCCGGCCACGTGCATGCGCGCGAGCATGTCGCCGACCTGCGCGCAGTGCTCGGCGTCGGGCTTGAGCTGGGATGCGCCCGGCAGGCGCGTGACGATGGTGGCGGGCTTGCCCTTGAGCGTGCGCAGGATCTCGCCGTCGCGCGCCGGGATGGGCGCGGGCACGGTGATGTCGCGTGCGGCAAGGTGCGCCATCAGGTGCAGGTAGTAGGGCAGCTGCGCGAACGTCAGCCGCTCGAAGATGGTCAGCACGTACTCGCGCGTGCAGCCATCCTGCTCCATGGTCAGAAAGAAGTTGCTGTTCTCGATGCCGGAGGCGATGCCGCGCAATGCGCGGACTTCGCCAAGGTCGTAGTCAAGCAGCCAGCGGGCGATCTCGTCCTGCGAGACCGTGGTGAATACGGCCATACTCGTCGTGTGATGCGAAACGGAAAGCGGCGGCACAAAGGGGGCCGCCGCCGCGGCAAGACTGCCGGAGGACCGGCGCGGCCCGGGCATGCCCGGGCCGTGGGTAGTCGGAATCAGAACTGCAGGTTGACCGAAGGCACGCGATTGACGTCATGCTCGCGGATCTTGGGCGAGCTGTCTTCCGGCTTGCTCATCTGGTACTTGGTGCCGAACCCGGACCTTACCTGGATATCGGTGGCACGGCCCTTGTCGCGGTACTCGCGCACTTGCGTGCCATCGCGCTCATTGAGCTGAAAGCTCGGCTCGCGCGGCTGGTTGATCTGCGACTTGGCGGCCGGGGCGATCGGCTGGTTGTTGATCCGGTTCAGTTCCTGCTGCGTCAGGGCGTTGCTTTCCTCGGCGGGCTGCGCCAGCGTGACGCCGGGCAGCGCCAGCGCCAACACCGCGGCGGCCAGGGCAAGGCGCGGCGTCCGTGCAGTGGCCTTCTCTGCGGACCGGAGTGAGGGGGAGTTCATCAGGGGCTCCTGTGCGGCGCAGCGGTCGAGACGGCACGCTGCGCGGCGGAATGGGGCGTTGGCTGCAACCCGGGACGCCGGGCTTTGGCAAGCGGATACCTCCCATTCTAGCAATTCCTGCCGCGAAAGGGCCGCTGCCGTGGCCTCCGGGGCACCCGGGCAACGCCGCATAGGGTGGCCGCTGCGCCTGTGACGCAGGGCGCCCTTCTCCTACCACTCTTGTCTTACAGGTAGAACATTTCTTCCTTGGGCGGGATCGGCTTGTCTCCGCCGCGGCGCTCGTAGTATTCGTAGACCGCTTCCAGCACTTCATGCGGCTCGTCGACGATTTTCATCAGATCGAGGTCGTGTTCCGCAATGAGTCCCATGGGCAGCAGCGTGAAGCGGAACCAGTCCAGCAGGCCCTTCCAGAAGCGGCTGCCGAACATCACCACGGGCACCGAACGGGACTTGCCGGTCTGCACCAGCGTCAGCACCTCGGCGAGTTCATCGAGCGTGCCGAAACCGCCCGGCATGACGATGAAGGCGTCGGAGTTCTTGACGAAGGTGACCTTGCGCGTAAAGAAATGGCGGAACCGCATGGCAATGTCCTGGTACGGATTGCCCTGCTGTTCGTGCGGCAGTTCGATGTTCAGGCCGACGCTGGCTGACTTGCCGGCGTGCGCGCCCTTGTTGGCCGCTTCCATGATGCCGGGGCCGCCGCCGGAGATCACCGCGAAGCCGGCATCGGAGAACAGCCGCGCGATTTCAATGGTGCGCTGGTAGTAAGGCGAGTCTTCGCGCAGGCGCGCGCTGCCGTAGATCGAGACCGCTGGCCGGATCTCCGAGAGGTACTCGGTGGCCTCGATGAACTCTGCCATAATCGTGAACATTTGCCACGAGGCGCGCGCCTTCTTTGCGGTGGCGCGATCTTCGTCGGCCAGCGCACGCAGGCTCGGAATCATCTTGCGCGGATTCGCGCGCGAGCCCGCCGCGCCATCGGCCGGCGCCTGCGCGGGGTGGCCCGCGGCGGCGGCGTCGGCCGCAGCGGCCACGGCCGCGGCGTGTTCAGCAGCAGCTTCCGGCGGGGGTTGTACGGTATCGCCGGAGATATCGGAAACATCCGGGTCGGCAAGGGGGGCGGTCGAGGCACCGCCTGCTGCAGCACCAGTCAATTTTGAGTCCATGGGAATGTCGGATAGTCCAAAAACACTCTTGCTCGTCGATGGATCGAGCTATTTGTATCGCGCTTATCACGCGCTGCCGGACCTGAGGAATGGTGAGGGTCTGCCCACAGGGGCAATCTACGGCATGATCAATATGCTGCGCAAGCTGCGCAACGATTACCCGGCAGAGTATAGCGCCTGCGTCTTCGACGCCAAGGGCAAGACCTTCCGCGATGACATGTATCCGGCGTACAAGGAGCATCGCCCGTCGATGCCCGAAGACCTGGCGCGCCAGATCGAGCCGATCCACGAAGCCGTGCGCGCGCTCGGCTGGCCGATCGTCGTGGTCGACGGGGTGGAGGCCGACGACGTGATCGGCACGCTCGCGCGGCAGGCGTGCGAGCAGGGCGTGCGTACGGTGGTGTCCACCGGCGACAAGGATCTTGCGCAGCTCGTCAACGACCAGGTCACGCTGGTCAACACCATGAGTGGCGAAGTGCTCGACCCGGCCGGCGTCAGCAACAAGTTCGGCGTGCCGCCTGAACGCATCGTCGACTACCTGTCGCTGATCGGCGATGCGGTCGACAATGTGCCCGGCGTGCCCAAGGTCGGCCCCAAGACCGCCGTGAAATGGCTGACCGAACACGGCACGCTCGACGCGATCATGGCGAACGCCGCGGGCATCAAGGGCGTGGTCGGCGAGAACCTGCGCAATACGCTGGACTGGTTGCCGAAGGCGCGCGAGCTGGTCACGGTGAAGACCGACTGCGACCTCAACGCATCGGTGGCGGATTTCCACGCGCTGCGCGAAATGGGCGAGGACAAGGAAAAGCTGATCGCGTTTTTCACGCGCTATGGCTTCAAGACGTGGCTGCGCGAGGCGACCGGCGAAAGCCTTCCTGATCCGCGCGCGCAGGCACGCGCACGCGCCGCGGCGGCACCGGCCCAAGGCGGCCTGTTCGATGCCCCGGCCGCCGTATCGGCCACCGCATCGGCCACCCCATCGGCCGCGCCCGATGCCATGCCCGCCGAGGACGTGGCGCCGAGCGAGATCCGCTACGAGATGGTGACGAGCGAAGCCGCGTTCGAAGCGTGGATGCAGCGTATTGAAAGCGCGCCGCTGACGGCGATCGATACCGAGACCACATCGCTCGATCCGATGCTCGCGCAGCTGGTCGGCATCTCGCTGTCGGTGGAGCCTGGCGAGGCATGCTATATCCCTGTCGGCCACAGCGGTCCCGATGTCGCCGGCATGGACAACAATGGCCAGCTTTCGCGCGATGCCGTGCTCGCCCGCATGCGCGCGTGGCTCGAGGACGACAGCAAGCCAAAGCTCGGCCAGAACATCAAGTACGACATCCACGTGTTCGCCAACCACGGCGTGACGCTGCGCGGCGTCGCGCAGGACACCATGCTGGAAAGCTACGTGCTGGCCTCGCACCGCAATCACGGCATGGACAGCCTGGCTGAGCGCCTGCTGAACCTGAAGACCATCACCTACGAAGAAGTCTGCGGCAAGGGCGCGAGCCAGATCGGTTTCGACCAGATCGACCTTGAACGCGCGACGGAATACGCGGCCGAAGACGCCGACGTCACGCTGCGCCTGCATCGCAAGATGTTCCCGCAGGTACACGCTGCGCCGGGCCTGCGCCGCGTGTACGAAGAGATCGAGATCCCGGTGTCCGTGGTGCTGCAGAAGATCGAACGCAACGGCGTCCTGATCGATGCCGAACGGCTCGCCACGCAGAGCGCCGAACTGGGACAGCGCATGTTCGCGCTGGAGCAGGCCGCTTACGACGCGGCGGGGCAGCCGTTCAACCTGGGCTCGCCCAAGCAGATCGGCGAGATCCTGTTCAACCAGATGAAGCTGCCGGTGGTCAAGAAGACCGCGAGCGGCGCGCCGTCGACCGACGAAGAGGTGCTGCAGAAGCTGGCCGAGGATTATCCGCTGCCCAAGGTGCTGCTGGACTACCGCGGCCTGGCCAAGCTCAAGTCCACCTACACGGACAAGCTGCCGAAGATGGTCAACCCGAACACCGGTCGCGTGCATACCAGCTACGGTCAGGCTACGGCGGTGACGGGCCGGCTGGCATCGACGGAGCCGAACCTGCAAAACATCCCGGTGCGCACGGAAGAGGGCCGTCGCATCCGCGAAGCGTTTATCGCGCCGCCGGGCAGCGTGATCGTATCGGCCGACTACTCGCAGATCGAGCTGCGCATCATGGCCCATATCTCGGGCGACGAGAACCTGCTGCGCGCGTTCGCCAACGGCGAGGACATCCACCGCGCCACCGCCGCCGAGATCTTCGGCGTCGAGCGCGAGGCCGTCAGCAGCGAGCAGCGCCGCTATGCCAAGGTGATCAACTTCGGCCTGATCTACGGCATGAGCGCGTTCGGGCTGGCCAGCAACCTGGGCATCGAGCGCGAAGCCGCCAAGCACTATATTGACCGCTACTTCATGCGCTACCCCGGCGTGGCGCAATACATGGAAGACACGCGCCAGACCGCGCGCGAGCAGGGCTATGTCGAGACCGTGTTCGGCCGGCGCCTGTGGTTGCCGGATATCAAGGGCGGCAGCGGGCCGCGCCGGCAGGCCGCGGAGCGCGCGGCCATCAACGCGCCCATGCAGGGCACGGCCGCGGACCTGATCAAGCTGTCGATGATCGCGGTGCAGGGCTGGCTGGAACGCGACCAGTTGCAGACGCGCCAGATCATGCAGGTGCACGATGAACTGGTGCTCGAAGTGCCGCAGGGCGAGCTGGAGCTGGTCAAGGTCAGGTTGCCGGAACTGATGTGTTCGGTGGCGCAGCTGCGCGTGCCACTGGTCGCGGAAGTCGGCACCGGCGCGAACTGGGAAGAAGCGCACTAAGACCACGTTGCGCACGCAATGAAGAGACGGCCGGCGAGTACCCGGCCGTATTCATTTGCATGCCCTTGAGGCCCAGAAAATACGACACCTGATGTACGGAATGAAGCGACCGCTGAATCGGTAATTGCCGTCTTGCCTGCGCTATTGCGATGCAGCAAACTGAGGGCAAGTGCCAAACGGCCAGCGTTTCTCAGCAAAAAAAGCACCGGGTAGACCATGACCACAGGAGCAGACGGCAGGGCGCATCGCATCATCGTTGTAGGGGGCGGGGCAGGCGGACTTGAGCTGGTGACACGGCTGGGCGACAAGCTCGGCAAGAAAGGTGTCGCCGAAGTGGTGCTCGTGGACCGCTTGCCCACGCATATCTGGAAACCGCTGCTGCATGAAGTTGCCGCGGGCAGCATGGATCCCAACACGCACCAGCTCGAATACGCGGCGCAGGCGCGCTGGCATCACTTCGAGTTCCAGCAGGGCGAGCTGACCGGCATCGACCGCTCGCGCAAGACGATTTCGGTTGCCGCGTGCATGGACCCGGACGGCGCGGAGCTGCTGCCGGCGCGCGAGCTGCGGTACGACACGCTGGTGCTGGCCATCGGCTGCGTCACGCATTTCTTCGGCGTGCCCGGCGCGGCGCAGAACGCGATTGCACTCGATACCGTCGCGCAGGCGGAGCGCTTCCGCCGCAGGCTGATTGCGGCCTGCGTACGCGCGCAGAATGGTCGCGGGCGTGTCGGCGAAGACGGCCGGCCACGCGTGGATGTGGCCATCATCGGTGCGGGCGCGACCGGCGTGGAGTTGTCGGCGGAACTGCGCAACACCGCGCACGTGCTCAATGCCTACGGGCTGCACCAGCTCGACCCGCGCCGCGACGTGCGCATCCATGTGATCGAGGCGGGCCCGCGCATCCTGCCGGCGCTGTCCGAACGCGTCTCGGCCGAGACGGCGAAGCTGTTGCGCAAGCTCGACGTCGACGTCTTTACCAGCGAGCGCGTGACCGAGGTGACCACCGAAGCGGTGCTGACCGCCAGCGGCAAGCGCATCGACGCGGACCTGACGGTGTGGGCCGCGGGCATCACGGCGCCGCCCGTGCTGGCCGCGCTCGGCTTGCCGGTCAGCCGCCAGGGGCAGATCCTGGTGCGCCCGACGCTGCAGAGCGAGGGCGATCCGGACATCTTCGCGTTCGGCGATTGCGCAAGCTGCCCGTGGCCCGAAAAGCAGACGGCGGTGCCGCCGCGCGCCCAGGCCGCGCATCAGCAGGCCACCTTCCTGTTCGACGCGCTGCGCGCGCGGCTGGCCGGCAAGCCGCTGCCGGAATTCGGGTTCAAGGATTTCGGCTCGCTGGTTTCGCTCGGCCATTTCAGTGCGGTGGGCAGCCTGATGGGCGGGCTGATCGGTGGCTCGATGTTTATCGAAGGGCTGATGGCGCGCTTCATGTACACCTCGCTCTACCGCATGCACGTGCTGGCGCTGCACGGCGCGGTCGGCATGGGGCTGGACACGGTGACGCACTGGCTGCGCAGCAAGACGAGCCCGCGGGTGAAGCTGCACTGAGCGGCTCCCGCGTGAGGGCGGGTGCACGTGACGGCATGTTTGCTTAGAATCGGCGTTTGGCGTCCCCTCGGGCATTCCCGGGGCGGCCGCCCAACCGCCAACGATCCTGGAGACACGCATGCTGAAACCCGAAGTGGAGAGCCTGGTACCCGGGCAGACGTTCAATCGCCGCGGCTTCGTCAAAACAGCGCTGGGCTCGGCGTTCGCCGCGGCCGCCTTGCCCGTGATGGCGCAGGCGATCAAGACCGACTTCGCGGGCCTGACCGCCGGCGAGGTGACGATCCCTTCGGGCGGATTCGGCATGCCGGCCTACCGGGCGCAGCCTGAAAGCAAGACGAAGTTGCCGGTGGTGCTGGTGGTCAGCGAGATCTTCGGCGTGCACGAGTACATCGCCGATGTCTGCCGCCGTTTTGCCAAGCTCGGTTACCTGGCGATCGCGCCGGAGCTGTTTGCGCGCCAGGGCGACCCGCAGAGCTTCGGCACCATCCAGGAACTGCAGGCCAACTTGATCGCCAAGGTGCCCGACGCGCAGGTCATGGGCGACCTCGACGCGGCGGTGGCCTGGGCCGGCGCCAATGGCGGCGATGTGTCGCGGCTGGCGATCACGGGTTTCTGCTGGGGTGGCCGCATCACGTGGCTGTATGCCGCGCACAACGAGCGCCTGAAGGCGGCAGTGGCCTGGTACGGTCAGCTGGCCGGCGAGCCCACGCCGCTGAAGCCGAAAAGCCCGCTGGACCTGGTCGGCAAGCTGGACGCGCCGGTGCTGGGCCTTTATGGCGGCAAGGACACGGGCATCACGCAGGAGCAGGTGGAAAAGATGAAGGCGGCGCTGTCCGCGTCCTCCGACCCGGAGTCGAAGGCGTCCAAGTTGATCGTCTATCCGGACTCGGGCCACGCTTTCCACGCTGATTACCGGCCCAGTTATCGGGAAGCAGATGCCAAGGACGGCTGGAACAAGTGCCTGGACTGGCTCCGGCAACACGGCGTCGCCTGACGGACTATGCGGGCGCCGGCGCGCGAGGATTGCAAAGTCGGCGCCGGAATACGTACAATGCGGCCTTCCAGTAGTTGCAACATTGTTGCGTTTGCCGTCCGACTAGCGCCGGGCGGATGCGGCATGGCCGCCCCGGGAGCCCATCATCCACTCGACCCTTCTGTATATCCTGCTCGCCGCCACCATTTCCGGCGTGGGCAGCATTTTTGGCGCGGCGCTGCTGTCGCTGACGATGGCCGGGCGCGTGGTCGAGCGCATGGTCAGCTTTTCCGTCGGCGTGCTGCTGGCCACGGCCTTGCTCCACTCGCTGCCGGAGGCGTTCGAATCGGGCGCCGATCCGCGCGCGCTGTTCGGCACGCTGCTGGCCGGCCTGCTCGGCTTCTTCCTGCTGGAAAAGATCTCGCTGCTGCGCCATTCGCACCATCATGAGGGCGACGGGCACCATCATCACCACGGACACGACCGCGAAGAGGCCGGCCGCAGCGGTCTGACCATCCTGGTAGGCGACACCTTCCACAACTTTGCCGACGGCATCGTGATCGCGGCGGCTTTCCTGGCCGACCCGCATATCGGCCTCGTCACGGCGCTGGCCATTGCCGCGCACGAAATTCCGCAGGAAGTCGGGGATTTCATCGTGCTGCTCAACGCTGGCTTCTCGAAGGCACGCGCGTTCGCCTTCAACCTGCTGTCTAGTGTCGCGGCCGTGGCCGGCGGCCTGGTCGGGTATTTCCTGCTCGACCAGATGAGCGGCTGGATTCCCTATGTGCTGGTGATCGCGTCCAGCAGCTTCCTCTACATCGCCGTGAGCGACCTGATGCCGCAGATGCAGCGCAAGCCGCGCTGGCGCGAGTCGTTCATCCAGGTGGTGCTGGTGGCCGCCGGCATCACGGCGATCGTCTTCATCACCAATGGGGTTCACGAGCGCCACGCCCACGTCGGCCATGGCCATGCGGCAGCCGTGGCTGCCGACTGAGTCTTCCGCGCAGGATCAGCCCGCGGCGCCGGTCGCGACCGGGCGAGCCGGATCGGCGCACCATTCGCTCCACGAACCCGGATACAGCGCGGCGCCTTCCAGCCCGGCAACTTCCAGCGCCAGCAGGTTGTGGCAGGCGGTAACGCCCGAGCCGCACTGCATCACGGCGTTCGTCGCCGCATGCTGGCCCAGCACGGCCGCAAACTCCGCGCGCAGTTCGGCCGCTGGCTTGAACTGGCCTTCCGAAGTCAGGTTGTCCTTGAAGAAGCGGTTGGCCGCGCCGGGGATGTGTCCGCCGACAGGATCCAGCGTCTCGTTCTCGCCGCGGAAGCGGTCCGGCGAGCGGGCGTCCACGACCAGCCGTGTCGGGCGATCGAGGTTTTCGAGCAGCGCGGCGGCGTCCACGGTGGTGACCAGCGGCTGGCCTCGCTCCAGATTGCCCGGCATCTCGGGGTCCGGCGTTGCGCCATGTTCGAGCGCTAGTCCGGCCTTGACCCAGGCGGGCTTGCCGCCATCGAGCACGCTCACGGCGGCGTGGCCGATCCAGCGCAGCATCCACCACAGCCGGGCGGCGTACATGCCGCCTTGCGCGTCATAGGCAACCACTTCGGTGTCGCTGTTCACGCCCAGGGCGCGCAGTCGGGCCGTGAAGGCGTCAGGGTCTGGCAGCGGGTGGCGGCCGTTGCGGCCTGTTTTCGGCCCCGATAGTTCGTTGTCGAGATGCAGGTAGAACGCGCCGGGCAGATGGCCGACCTGGTAGGCTTCGCGGCCGGCGGCCGGGTTGGCCAGGTCAAAGCCGCAATCGATGACGACGACGTGGCGCGCGGGCCCCGCCTGCAAGGCCTGCAGCGCGGCGACGGAAATCAGCGGATTTGGCATGGGGCTCCTGGAGCAATGGGTGACCCCGAAAATGCTACACCTCCGGATGCACTTCCGCCTCCGGCGATTTGACCGGCGTGTCTGGCGTGGGCGTATGTCCCGCGTCCTGGCGCGCGCGGGCGAGCGTGGTGGCGATGCCGCTGGCAATGATCAGCCCCATGCCGAGCCACGAGAGCCAGTTGAGCTTGTCCGACCAGATCAGCATGCCCCAGATGCTCGAAAACACGATGCCGGCGTACTGCAGGTTGGCCGTGAGCAGCGTATTGCCGCGCTTGTAGGCGCGCGTCATGGCGGTCTGGCCGAGCGTGGCCAGGACGCCGATGGCGAGCAGCAGGCCAATGCCGTGCCAGGTGTGAGCGGTGGGGCCGGAATACAGCATCCAGACCAGCCCGACCACCAGGCCGACGGCCGAGAAGTAGAAGACGATACGGTGCTCGGGCTCGCCAAGCTGTCCGAGTTGCCGGACCTCGACATAGGCCAGCGCGGTGAACATGCCCGAGATCAGCCCGATCAGGCCGCCGGTGAGCTGGTCCTTGCCCACCGACGGCTGCAGCAGGAACAGCACGCCGGCGAAGGACATCAGGATGGCCACGATCAGCTTTTTATCGGCGGTGCCCGCGGTGCCCGCGAGCGCGGCACTGGCGCCGAGGATCAGCGCGATCCACACGGGCGACATGTAGTTCAGCGTCATCGCCGTGGCCAGCGGCAGCAGCGTGATGGACGTGAACCACAGCAACAGCGCGGTCACGCCGAACAGGCTGCGCTTGATGTGCGTCACCATGTGCGGCGTGCGCACCGACACGCCCTGCGACGCCATCAGCGCCCACATGATGGCCACCCCGATCACGCTGCGATAGAAGACGATTTCACCGGTGGTGTAGAACTCGGATGCCAGCTTGACGCCCACCCCCATCAACGAAAACGAGAAGGCGGCAAACAACATCCAGAGCGATTGCATGGCGTGGGAGGAGGGGGCGGATCGAATGGGTGCGCGACCGGGGCTTCATGGTGCGGGGCCGCGTCGCGAATCGGGGCGGTGAGGCGAGGGCCTCGACCGAGCCGCCATTGTAGCGTGCGTTGTGATGCCGCCAACGCAGAACGGACCGCCTGCGCGGTCCGTTCCTGTCTGGCTTGTGCGGTAATCGCCCGTCGGGTCAGCCCTGGTAGGCCATGGCGCGCCGGTACCACTCATGGAAGTGCTGCATGCCGTCTTCCATCGGCGACTGGTAGGGGCCAACCTCGCTGGTGCCGCGCTTCATCAGCGCCAGGCGGCCGGCATCCATGCGCTCGGCGATCTCGTCGTCCTCGATGCACGTTTCCATGTAGGCGGCGCGCTCGGCCTCGACGAACTCGCGCTCGAACAGCGTGATTTCCTCGGGGTAGTAGAACTCGACCACGTTGCGGGTCTTGCGCGGGCCCATCGGGTGCAGCGTGGAGACCACCAGCACGTTTGGGTACCACTCCACCATGATGTTGGGGTAGTACGTCAGCCAGATCGCGCCGTGCTTGGGCAGCACGCCGTTATTGAAGCGCAGGACTTCGTCGTGCCACTTCTGGTAGGTCATGCTGCCGGGCCGCTTCAGGCCGGCGTGCAGGCCCACGGTCTGCACGCTGTGCCACTCGCCGAACTCCCACTTCAGGTCGTCGCACGAGACAAAGCTGCCCAGTCCCGGGTGGAACGGCACGACGTGGTAGTCCTCCAGATAGACCTCGATAAAGGTCTTCCAGTTGTAGTTGCACTCGTGGACCTCGACGTGGTCGAGCAGGTAGCCTTCGAAGTTCAGGTCGTCGGCGACACCCAGCCGGGCAAGATCGGCGCGCACATCGCGCTTGCCGTCGAACAGCAGGCCGTTCCAGTTCTGCAGGGGCGAACGCTTCAGGTGCAGGCATGGCTGCTGGTCGAAATGTGGCGCGCCGAGCAGCTCGCCCTTCAGGTCGTAGGTCCAGCGGTGCAGCGGGCAGACGATGTTCTTCGAATTGCCCTTGCCGTTGAGCATGATGGCCTGGCGATGGCGGCAGACGTTGGACATCAGCTCCACGCCGGCCGCGTTGCGGACCAGCATGCGGCCTTCGTCCTCGGCCTTCAGCGTGTGGTAGTCGCCGACCTCCGGAACCATCAGTTCGTGGCCGACATAGCCCGGACCATTCCTGAACAGCAGTTCTAGTTCTTGTTGATGCAGCGCCTCATCGAAGTAAACATCAACGGGCAGTTGCGTATCAGCCGGCGCCAGTTGGAGCGCGGTGCTGAGATTGGACATTATCCCCACTCCCAGATAACTAGGTGAAAGCAGTGAACAACCCAACCATCGAAAAATGAATCGATTTGGGAAACTTTGTCGACCGCCTTGCGGGCCTGGCAGGGCCAGCGCGGACTGCGGCGACGAGCCGGGGATTGTACCCCGGCCAAAAAGTTAAGGGCCTGATTTTTTTGCCTTTTTAGCGAAAAAGTCGACCCGGGTCGTCTTTTGGGTGCCGTACTGGGCGCATTCGGAAAGACGACTCAAGCGCACAAGTCACATTCCGCGAAATGGTGAATGCGAGGTGACGGATTCGCCCGGCGCCGGAGTGGGGCGGGAGCCAGCTTTGGCGTAAAATCCGGCTTCCCACTGATCCAGGGCCTGACATGCCAAGAACCACGACCGATCCGGTCCCGACCGAAGACACTGCCGCGGGCTCCGCGCCGCCCGCGTCGTATGAAGCGGCGATGGCCGAACTGGAAACGCTGGTCGCCAGCATGGAAAGCGGCGAGCTGCCGCTGGAAGCGTCGCTCTCGGCGTATCGCCGCGGCGCCGAGCTGGTCCGCTATTGCCAGCAGAAACTCGAACGCGTGGAACAGCAGGTCCGGGTGCTGGAAGGCGACGTGCTGAAACCCCTGGCTGCAGACGCCAACGCCAACGCCAACGGCCTGGAGCAGGAATGACGGATTTCGCAAGCTGGATGCGGGCGCAGGGCGCCCGGACCGAGGCCGCGCTGGACCAGGCGTTGCCAAATGCCGACACCGTGCCCCAGACACTGCACGAGGCCATGCGCTATGCTGTGCTCGGCGGCGGCAAGCGCGTGCGGCCGCTGCTGGTGCATGCCGCCGGCGATGTGACGGGTGCGCGTGCCGAGGCCTGCGATGCCGCGGCCTGCGCGGTCGAAATGATCCACGCCTATTCGCTGGTGCACGACGACATGCCCTGCATGGACGACGACGACCTGCGCCGCGGGCGACCGACCGTGCACAAGGCCTATGACGAGGCCACCGCGCTGCTGGTGGGCGACGCGCTGCAGACCCAGGCCTTCATCGTGCTGGCCCAGGCGCAGGCGGTACAGCCCGAGGCGCGGCTGAAGCTCGTCGCCGAACTGGCCATGGCGTCGGGTTCGGTCGGCATGGCCGGCGGACAGGCCATCGACCTGCAGAACGTCGGCAAGGCCATGTCGCGCGAGGCGCTGGAGGCCATGCACCGCATGAAGACCGGCGCGCTGCTGCGCGCGAGCGTGCGCATGGGCGCGCTATGTGGTGAAATCGACGCCCAGGGCCTGGCGGCGCTGGACCGGTACGCCGCGGCCGTGGGATTGGCGTTTCAGGTGGTGGACGATATTCTGGACGTCACCGCCGATACCGCCACGCTGGGCAAGACCGCGGGCAAGGACGCCGCGCATGACAAGCCGACCTATGTCTCGCTGATGGGACTGGAAGCGGCGCGCGCACTGGCGGCGGAACTGCGCCAGTCGGCGCATGACGCCCTGGCCGGATTCGGCGCACGGGCGACCCGCCTGGCCGATCTGGCTGACCTGATCGTGCTGCGCACACATTGAACTGACAAGCCGGACAGCAGAAACCGGCGGCCGAACGGACATCATGACCTACGCACTGCTCAAAAAGATTGACGCCCCCGCAGACCTGCGCAAGCTGGACCGGCGCGAATTGCGGACACTGGCCGATGAACTTCGCGCCTATGTGCTGGAGTCGGTCTCGCAGACTGGCGGCCACCTTTCGTCGAATCTCGGCACGGTGGAACTGACCATCGCGCTGCATTATGTTTTCCACACCCCCGACGACCGCGTCGTCTGGGACGTGGGTCACCAGAGCTACCCGCACAAGATCCTGACCGGCCGGCGCGATCGCATGAATACGCTGCGCCAGTTCGGCGGCATCTCGGGCTTCCCGCGCCGCAGCGAAAGCGAGTACGACACCTTCGGCACGGCGCATTCGTCGACCTCGATCTCGGCCGCGCTGGGCATGGCCCTGGGCGCGCGCACGCTCGGCGAGAAGCGCGTGTCGATCGCAGTGATCGGCGACGGGGCGATGACCGCGGGCATGGCTTTCGAGGCCCTGAACAATGCCGGCGTGTACAAGGACCTGCCGCTGCTGGTGGTGCTGAACGACAACGACATGTCGATCTCGCCGCCCGTCGGCGCGCTCAACAAGCACCTGGCGCGGCTGCTGAGCGGCCAGTTCTATGCGGCCACCAAGAAGGGCATCGAGAAGGTGCTGTCGGTGGCGCCGCCGGTGCTGGAATTCGCCAAGCGTTTCGAGGAACACGCCAAGGGCATGATGGTGCCGGCGACGCTGTTCGAGGAATTCGGCTTCAACTACATCGGGCCGATCGACGGGCATGATCTCGATTCGCTCGTGCCGACGCTGCAGAACATCCGCAAGCGCGCGCTCGAAGGCGCGGGCCCAATGTTCCTTCACGTGGTGACGAAGAAGGGCCAGGGCTACAAGTTGGCAGAGGCCGATCCGATCCTCTATCACGGCCCGGGCAAGTTCAACCCGGCCGAGGGCATCCGCCCGGCCGCCAAGCCGGCGCGCAAGACCTATACGCAGGTTTTCGGCGAATGGCTGTGCGACATGGCCGCCGCCGACAAGCGCCTGGTCGGCATTACGCCGGCGATGCGCGAGGGCTCGGGCATGGTCGAGTTCGAGAAGCGCTTCCCGGAGCGCTACTACGACGTCGGCATCGCCGAACAGCACGCGGTGACGTTCGCGGGTGGCATGGCCTGCGAAGGCCTGAAGCCAGTCGTGGCGATCTACTCGACGTTCCTGCAGCGTGGCTATGACCAGCTGATCCACGACGTGGCGCTGCAGAACCTGCCGGTGGTGTTCGCGCTGGACCGCGCGGGCCTCGTCGGTGCCGACGGCGCCACGCACGCCGGTGCCTACGATATTCCCTACCTGCGCTGCATCCCCAACATGATGGTGATGACGCCGTCCGACGAGAACGAGTGCCGCCAGTTGTTGACGACCGCGTTCCACCAGAATTGCCCGACCGCCGTGCGCTATCCGCGCGGCGCTGGCCAGGGCGTGGCCACCGAGGCTGCGCTGAAGGACCTGCCGGTGGGCAAGGGCGTGATGCGCCGCATCGGCGGCGCACGCGCGGGCCAGCGCGTGGCGCTGCTGGGCTTCGGCTCGATGGTGCACCCGGCGCTCGGCGCCGCGCAGGCGCTGGACGCATCGGTGGCCGACATGCGTTTCGTCAAGCCGCTCGATGTCGAACTGGTCAAGCGCCTGGCCCAGGAGCACGACTACCTGGTAACGGTGGAAGAGGGCAGCATCATGGGCGGCGCCGGCAGCGCCGTGCTCGAGGCGCTGGCCGAGGCCGGCATCGATATCCCGGTGCTGGTGCTGGGCCTGCCCGACCGCTTCATCGACCATGGCGACCCGGCCCTGCTGCTGTCGCAGTGCGGGCTCGATGCCGCCGGCATCGAACGCTCGGTGCGCGAACGCTTCGGCATTGGCCAGGCGCCCGTCGCGATCGCTTCGCGCGTGGCCTGACACGGCCGGGCGCGCTGATCACCCGTACGATCTGTAAGGGTACGGAGCCGCTTCCGGCGGCTCCGTGTGAATTCCCTTAAACTCCCGTTTTTTGTGTTCGCAGCTGCGGGTCGGCTTGAATTTTGCCGGCGCCGTGGTTTCACACTCGTTGCGCGGCATGGATGGACTGCGAAAATGCCGCGACCGTAAGGACTTGCGCCACCCCCCTGGTGTGGTCCTGGAGGAAACCGTAGATGAATGACATCAATCCCGCCTTCGTGATGCCCGACGTCCAGTCGAGCCGTGACACCCGCCAGATCCCCATCCAGCGTGTCGGGGTCAAGGGCGTGCGCTATCCGGTCTCGCTGAAGACGCCGGCCGGCGTGGTCCCGAGCGTGGGCACCTTCAACCTCGACGTGCATTTGCCGGCCGAGGTCAAGGGCACGCATATGTCGCGCTTCGTCGCGCTGCTGGAAGAAGAGCGCGCGCCGCTGGAACTGGCAAGCTTCCGCCTGCTGCTCGACAAGATGCTCGAGAAACTCGAAGCCGAAGCCGGCCGCATCGAGGTCACGTTCCCCTACTTCATCAGCAAGATCGCGCCCGTGTCGGGCGTGGAGTCGCTGATGGACTACGAGGTCACGCTGACCGGCGAGATCCGCAACGGCGTGACGCGCGTGTTCCTGAAGGCGCTGGTGCCGGTGACCAGCCTGTGCCCGTGCTCGAAGAAGATCTCGCAGTACGGCGCGCACAACCAGCGTTCGCACATCACGATGAACGTGGAACTGGCGAGCGAACTGCCGGTGGAGGCGCTGGTGCGCATGGCCGAGGAAGAGGCCTCGTGCGAGCTGTGGGGCCTGCTCAAGCGTCCCGACGAGAAGTTCGTGACCGAGCGCGCCTACGAGAATCCCAAGTTCGTGGAAGACCTGGTGCGCGACATTGCCATGCGTCTCAATGCGGATGATCGCATCGTGGCCTACGTGCTCGAGGCCGAAAACTTCGAGTCGATCCACAACCACAGCGCCTATGCGGTGATCGAGCGCGACAAGCGGCTGGAACCGACGGCGTAAGCCCGTCTCGATCCAAACAAAAAGGCCACCTTTCGCGGTGGCCTTTTTGTTTCCTGAGCAGGCAGCCCGTTCAGGCCGCAGAAGGCAGGCGGATATCCGACAGGTCCCAGCGCGGCGTCACGCCATAGCCGTAGCTGCGCTGCGCGAGCTGCGGCGCGGCCTGCAGCCGCATGGCGCCGGCGAAGGCGATCATTGCGCCGTTGTCGGTGCAGAAGGCCAGGTCCGGGTAGTAGACGTCGATCTTGCGCTGCTTGCCAAGCTGGTTCAGGCGTTCGCGCAACTGGCGATTGGCGCCGACGCCGCCGGCTACCACCAGCCGCTTGTGGCCGGTCTGCTTGAGCGCCGTGAAGGACTTGGCGGCCAGTACATCGACGATGGCGTCGACGAAGGACCGAGCCAGGTTGGCGCGGTCCTGCTCGCAGGTATTGGCCAGCTTGCGCGTCTGCGTCAGCACGGCGGTCTTGAGGCCGGCAAACGAGAAATCGAGGTTGCCCGAATGCAGCATCGGCCGCGGCAGCTCGAACGCGCCGGGCGTGCCGAATTCGGCCAGGCGCGAGACCTCGGGGCCGCCGGGATAGCCCAGGCCCAGCAGCTTGGCGGTCTTGTCGAATGCTTCGCCGGCAGCGTCGTCGAGGGTTTCGCCGAGCAGGGCATAGTCGCCGACGCCTTTCACTTCCATCAGTTGGGTATGGCCGCCGGAAACCAGCAGCGCCACGAACGGGAACGGCGGCGGCTCTGGCGTGAGCAGCGGCGACAGCAGGTGGCCTTCGAGATGATGCACGCCGATCATCGGCACGTTCAACGCGAAGCCCAGTGCATTGGCGACCGAGGCGCCGACCAGCAGCGCGCCGGCCAGCCCCGGGCCCTGCGTGAAGGCAATGGCATCGATGTCGGCGCGGCTGCGGCCGGCATCGTCCAGCACCTGCTGCAGCAGCGGCAGTACGCGGCGGATATGGTCGCGCGAAGCGAGTTCGGGGACCACGCCGCCGTACTCGCGGTGCATGGCAATCTGCGAATGCAGGGCGTGGGCGAGCAGGCCGGCTTCGGTGTCGTAGAGGGCGAGGCCGGTTTCGTCGCAGGAGGATTCGATGCCGAGGACAAGCATGGGGAGCGGTGCGGCGATCCGATCCGGTCGGGAACCGAACGAAACCGCCGTCAAAACAACGGGTTGCGTGAAGCCTTGCAGGGTAGCACACCGGCGCCCGGCCCGCTTTTCGCTACAATCTGCGCTTTCCTGCGTGGCAGGGTCTGGATTTGGCGAGGAATGGGATGAGCGGTTCGGCGGGCTTGCAGGCGGGCCGGTATGACGTGGCCGTGCTGGGCGCTGGCGCGGCCGGCATGATGTGTGCCGCCGTGGCGGGCCAGGGCGGCGCGCGCGTGGTGCTGATCGACCACGCCACGCGGCTGGCCGAGAAGATCCGCATTTCGGGCGGCGGCCGCTGCAATTTCACCAACCTGCAGGCGGGGCCGGCCAACTATCTCTCGGCCAATCCGCACTTCTGCCGCTCGGCGCTGGCGCGCTACACGCCGCAGCACTTCCTTGACCTGATGCGGCGCTACCGTATCGACTGGCACGAGAAGCACCGCGGCCAGCTGTTCTGCAATGACAGCGCCGAAGACGTCATCGCCATGCTGCGCGCCGAGTGCGATGCCGGCCATGTGCGCTGGCAGACCGGCTGCAGCATCGCCGAGGTCCGGCGTGAGGGGGACGACTACTTGCTGCTGACCTCGCAGGGGACCGTGCGGGCGGCCGCTATCGTGGTGGCCACCGGCGGCCTGTCGATCCCCAAGATCGGCGCCACCGACATTGGCTATCGCATTGCGCGCCAGTTCGGGCTGAAGGTCGTGGAGACCCGGCCGGCGCTGGTGCCGCTGACCTTCGATGGCCAGGCCTGGCAGCCGTTTGTGCCGCTGGCCGGGGTGTCGCTCGAAGTGGATGTCTCCACCGGCTCGGGCAAGACCGCCGGCGCTTTCCGCGAAGACCTGCTGTGGACGCACCGCGGACTGTCCGGTCCGGCTGTGCTGCAGATTT
Source organism: Cupriavidus sp. 21MJTG02-4 (assembly GCF_057798975.1). Taxonomy (NCBI): domain Bacteria; kingdom Pseudomonadati; phylum Pseudomonadota; class Betaproteobacteria; order Burkholderiales; family Burkholderiaceae; genus Cupriavidus; species Cupriavidus sp. 21MJTG02-4. The sequence continues at coordinate 566,632 of NZ_JBYOJP010000002.1, forward strand.
CAAGCTTCTGGCAGCCGGGAACGCCCATCAAGATCGACCTGTTCGACGGCGACGATGCCGCCGACTGGCTGCTGGAGCACAAGGCGGGCAGCCGCAAGCACCTGGCGAACCTGCTGGGTCAGCGCCTGCCGGCCCGCCTTGCGGATGCGTGGTGCACGGCGGCTGGCGTGGACGGCGGCCTGCCGCTGCACGACATTGCCGACAAGGCGCTGCGGCGGCTTGGCGCAGCGCTGAACGACTGGCGCGTGGTGCCGTCCGGCACCGAAGGGTATCGCAAGGCCGAAGTGACGCTGGGCGGGGTGGATACGCGCGGCCTGTCTTCCGCCACCATGATGGCGCGGGACGTTCCGGGCCTGTATTTCATCGGCGAAGTCGTCGATGTGACCGGCTGGCTGGGCGGCTACAACTTCCAGTGGGCCTGGGCTTCGGCCGTCGCAGCCGGACAGGCACTGGCCGAGACGGCGAATAACCGGCGCGCCATCGCTTAAGTGAGGTGTTTAGATCACATTTTCCGCCGCTGAGGCGTGGTGCTACAATCGGCAACTCTGCATAACTGGCCCTGCGACAAGCACATTGGTAGCCAGGTGCTGCCCAACATTGCTGTACTGACGGCGCCCGCCTTTGCGCGCAGGCCCGCTGTGGCCAGGCCGCGGCGGGTTTTTGCGTTTCTGGCTTGCCGCAGCCGGCCCGCCAACCCGTTTCCGGAAGATCACGATGTCCCTCAAAGCCCGAATCAGCGACGACATGAAGGCCGCCATGCGCGCCCGCGAAACCGAGCGCCTCGGCACCATCCGCCTGCTGCTGGCCGCGATCAAGCAGCGCGAAGTCGACGAGCGCATCGAGCTGGACGACACCGCCGTGCTCGCCGTTGTGGACAAGATGCTCAAGCAGCGCAAGGACTCCATCACCCAGTTCCAGCAGGCTGGCCGTGACGACCTGGTGCAGAAGGAACAGGCCGAGGTCGATGTGCTCAAGGTCTATATGCCGGCCGCGCTTTCCGATGCCGAGATAGCCGCCGAAGTCCAGCAAGCCGTGGCCGATACCGGCGCCGCCGGTCCGCAGGACATGGGCAAGGTCATGGGCGTGCTCAAGCCCAAGCTTGCGGGCCGTGCCGACATGACCGCCGTCTCGGCGCTGGTCAAGGCGGCGCTAACCAAGTAAGCATTTGACCCGGTAGTTCGAAGATTGCCGGCAGATAGTTGGATATGGCCGGTGATGCAGATAGTGCGGGTGCGATGTCGCGCTTACACTACAATGATTCGATAGCAGCCGGGCGCATTTCCGGTCACACATTTTCAAAAAAGCGGCTGCCCGGCCACGGGACGGCCATGCCATCAGGACGGTCAGTCGGGTGATTCCGCAATCCTTCATTCAGGACCTGCTCAACCGTGTCGACATTGTCGATGTGGTGGGCAAGTATGTGCAGCTGAAGAAGGGCGGCGCCAATTTCATGGGGCTGTGCCCGTTTCATAACGAGAAGTCGCCGTCGTTCACGGTATCGCCGACCAAACAGTTCTATCACTGCTTTGGATGCGGTGCGCATGGCTCGGCTATCGGTTTCCTGATGGAGTATTCCGGGCAGTCTTATCCGGAAGCGGTGCGTGAGCTTTCCCAGTCGGTCGGCATGACGGTGCCCGAGGAGCGCGATCGCCTGCCGCCAGGACAGCGTGCGGAACAGCAGGCGCGCTCGGTCGCGCTGTCGGATGCCATGACGCGCGCCACCGATTTTTATCGCCGCCAGTTGCGCGGTGCGCCGCAAGCCATCCAATACCTGAAAGGGCGCGGCCTGACGGGCGAGATCGCGGCCAGTTTCGGCCTGGGCTATGCGCCGGATGACTGGCAGGGCCTGGAAGCGGTGTTTGGCAGCTACCGTGATGACGTGATCGCCGCGCCGCTCGTGGAAGCCGGCCTGCTGATCGAGAGTAGCGAAAAGCGCGATGCGGACGGCAAGCCGCGCCGCTATGACCGTTTCCGCGACCGCATCATGTTCCCCATCCGCAACACCAAAGGCGCCGTCATTGGCTTCGGCGGGCGCGTCATGGGCCAGGGCGAACCCAAATACCTCAATTCACCCGAGACGCCGCTGTTCAGCAAGGGCACCGAGTTGTACGGCTTGTTCGAAGCGCGGCACGCGATTCGGGAAACCGGCTACGTCCTGGTGGTCGAAGGGTATATGGACGTGGTGGCGCTGGCGCAGCTCGGGTTTGCCAATGCCGTGGCGACGCTCGGCACGGCGTGTACGCCCGTGCACGTGCAGAAGCTGTTGCGGCAGACCGATTCCGTGGTGTTTTCGTTCGACGGGGACGCGGCGGGCCGCCGTGCTGCCCGTCGTGGACTGGAAGCCTGCTTGCCGCATGTGGCGGATAACAAGTCCATTCGCTTCCTGTTCCTGCCGGCCGAGCACGACCCGGACAGCTATGTGCGCGAAGAGGGCACCGAGGCGTTCGCGGCGCAGGTGCGCGATGCCATGCCGCTGTCGCGCTTCCTGCTGCAGTCGGTGACGGAAGAACTCGACCTGCGCCAGCCGGAAGGCCGCGCCCGCGCGCAGTATGAGGCCAAGCCGCTGCTGCAGGCCATGCCGGCTGGCGGGCTGCGGCTACAGATTATCCGCGAACTTGCCGATGCTACCGGTACGACGCCCGCCGAAATCGAGGCGCTCTGCGGCCTGCGCAGCGACCCGGCCCGGGCTGGGCGCTTTGCCCAGCCGCGTCCGCGTACCCGGCGCCAGGCGCCGACGGGTCTGGAGCAGCGCGTATTGCAATTGTTGATGTGCTATCCGTCATTATCGACACGACTGGACGAGGACAGTCGTGCACTTCTGTTAGATTCGGAGGGTGGCGAAGCCGACGTTCTCGCGCACCTGGTCGCCGCCTGCGACGAGGTGGAGGGTCAGGTGAATTTCGCGGCGTTCAGCGAGCATCTGGCGCAATCGCCGTATGCAGAGGCGTACGCGGCAGCGCGTACCGCGGTGTTGCGCGAGGAGATCGAAGAAGAGCCGGCGACACAGGAATTCGACGCCGCCGTTACCAAACTGCTCGCTGAACCGTTGAATCGTGAGTTGGAACGGCTTCAGGCCGCCGTGATCGCGGGCACGGCCGACGAGGCAGCCAAGGAACGCATGCGCTGGCTGGTTGGCGAAGTCCATCGCCGCAGGCGGCTTGGCTAGTGCACAGATACGCACAATCGCTGGTGCATTGGGAGGTGGCGCCAACGACGAGGTAAAGGGGAAAGCCATCGCGGTGTTGAGCTTAACCCTTGATTTTTCAGGTGAAACCCATACCTGACAGGAAGCTGGCTATCTGTGGCGTGCTACAATAGCCGGTTTGGATTGCGAAATCTTTCTCTCCATATCTGGTGAAAGTGAGCGTGCCAATGGCAAAGGCCAAAGCAACCGAAAAGGTTTCCGTAAAGGCTCCCCAATCCGGGAGCGGCAAGGCGTCTGTGAAATCCGCGGCGGCGAAAACATCGACCGCCCCTGTCAAGACGCCAGCCCGGTCTGCGCCATCAAAGTCCGCGCGAGGCGCTGAATCGCCCGCCGAGACCACTGCCACCAGAAATCGCACACCTGAAACGACAAAGGCCTCGACTTCGGCACGCGAGAGCGGCAAGAGCGCCAAGAGCGCCAGTACCAGCGGCAAGGTCGCCGCATCTGCACCAGTGAAAGGCAAGAGTATCACCGTGGCGAAACAGCAGAATACCGAAGTCGAGAGCAAACAGCCGGTCGCCGCCGGTGCCAGGAGCGCGAGCGCCAAGGCAGGCGCTGCTACGCCGGCGCCGAAGGCACGCGCGGCATCTCCTGCAGCCGTTGCATCCGAGCGTCCCGCAGCGCCGGCCAGCAAGCCCGAGCCGAAAAAGCGCGGCCGCAAGCCCAAGGCCGAGATGCAGCACGATGACAGCGCGACGGGTGACGTGACCGATGAGTTCGACGAGAACGAGACCCGCACTGCGACGCCTGCCGCGGCACCGAAGTCCGAAAAGCAGAAAGCCAAGGACCGCAAGGCCAAGGAAAAGGCGCTGCTCAAGGAGTTCGCCTCGACCCGGCAGGGCACCGAGGAAGAGCTCGAGCTGCGCCGCCAGAAGCTCAAGGCGCTGATCAAGCTCGGCAAGTCGCGCGGCTATCTCACGTACGCCGAGATCAACGATCACCTGCCGGACGACATGGTCGATTCGGAGACGATCGACACGCTCGTCGCCACCCTGAACGACATCGGCATCGCCGTGTACGAGCAGGCGCCGGACGCCGAAACGCTGCTGTTGAACGACAACGCCCCGTCGGCCACCAGCGAGGAGGAGGCTGAAGAAGAAGCCGAAGCGGCGCTATCGACGGTGGACTCCGAATTCGGCCGCACCACGGACCCCGTGCGCATGTACATGCGTGAAATGGGTACGGTGGAGCTGCTGACGCGTGAAGGCGAAATCGTGATCGCCAAGCGTATCGAGGCGGGCCTGAAGGACATGGTGATGGCCATTTCCGCCTGCCCGGTCACCATCTCGGAGATCCTGGCCAATGCCGAGCGCGTCGCCAGCGACGAGATCAAGATCGACGAGTTCGTCGATGGCCTGATCGACCCGAACGCCGACGACGTGGCGCAAGACGCTGCCGGCGCGTCGGCGGCGGACGAGGAAGAGCTGGAGTCGGAAGACGAAGAGGAATCCGACGAGGAAGACGAGGACGACGACGCTGCCGGCGCCGGTGCTTCGGCGCGCCAGCTCGAAGAGCTGAAGCTCTCCGCGCTCGAGAAATTCCGCGTGATCGCCGAGCAGTTCGACAAGATGCGCCGCGCCTTCGAAAAGGAAGGCTACAAGTCCAAGCCTTACGTCAAGGCGCAGGAAGCCATCCAGTCCGAGCTGATGGGCATCCGCTTCACCGCGCGCAGCGTCGAACGGCTGTGCGACACGCTGCGCGGCCAGGTGGACGAAGTGCGCAAGCTCGAACGCGCCATCCTGAACAACGTGGTGGACAAGTGCGGCATGCCGCGCGCGGATTTCGTCGCCCGCTTCCCGGGCAACGAGACCAACCTCGAGTGGATCCACACGGTGATCGCCGACGGCAAGCCGTATAGCACCATCGTCGAGCGCAATGTGCCGGCCGTGCATGAACTGCAGCAGAAGCTGATCGACCTGCAGGCGCGCGTGGTACTGCCGCTCAAGGAACTCAAGGGCGTCAACCGCAAGATGGCCGAGGGCGAGAAGCGCGCGCGCGAAGCCAAGCGCGAGATGACCGAGGCCAACCTGCGCCTGGTGATCTCGATCGCCAAGAAGTACACCAACCGCGGCCTGCAGTTCCTCGACCTGATCCAGGAAGGCAACATTGGCCTGATGAAGGCGGTGGACAAGTTCGAATACCGCCGCGGCTACAAGTTCTCCACGTACGCGACGTGGTGGATCCGCCAGGCCATCACGCGCTCGATCGCCGACCAGGCGCGCACCATCCGTATCCCGGTGCATATGATCGAGACGATCAACAAGATGAACCGCATCTCGCGCCAGATCCTGCAGGAAACCGGCAATGAGCCGGATCCGGCAACGCTGGCCGAGAAGATGGAGATGCCGGAAGACAAGATCCGCAAGATCATGAAGATCGCCAAGGAGCCGATCTCCATGGAAACGCCGATCGGTGACGACGACGACTCCCATCTGGGCGACTTCATTGAAGACACCAACACGCTGGCTCCGGCCGAAGCGGCGCTGCACGGCTCCATGCGCGGCGTCGTCAAGGACGTGCTGGATTCGCTCACGCCGCGCGAAGCCAAGGTGCTGCGCATGCGCTTCGGCATTGAAATGAGCACCGATCACACGCTGGAAGAAGTCGGCAAACAGTTCGATGTCACGCGTGAACGGATCCGCCAGATAGAAGCCAAGGCACTAAGAAAGCTGCGCCACCCGAGCCGCTCTGATAAGCTCAAGAGTTTCCTGGAAGGCAGTTAAACGCTTCCAAGGGCCTCTAGCTCATGCCTGGTTAGAGCAGCGGACTCATAATCCGTTGGTGCCGTGTTCGACTCACGGGAGGCCCACCAATTGCCACAAGGGGTTGCGGAAATTGTCCGCAACCCCTTTGTTTTTGGCTCGGCGGGACACTTCGCCAGAATCAGCGTCACCACCGGCGAGCCGAAACGCCCTCCACGTACCACCAAAGAGTCCCCAAATGATTGATGCCCTGATCTCAGGAAAGCTGCACGGCCAGCCGGCCGAGCGCACCGGCAATGGCGGTCACCGCTTCGTCACCGCCAGGGTACGCGCTGCGGCGGGTGACGGCGAAGCCGTGATCGTGAACGTGATCACGTTTACGCATAGCGTAGGAGATGCGCTGCTGGCTCTGCAGGACGGCGACAGCGTGTCGCTGTCCGGTGCGGTGACGCCTAAAGTCTGGACGGACAAGAACGGCCAGGTACGTCCCGCGCTCGACCTGGTGGCGCATGCCGTGCTGACGCCCTACCACGTCAAGCACAAGCGCGATGCAATGGACGGCGAGCCGACATCGCGCCGTGCTACGCCAGCGGACTCAGGCGGGTTCGATGACGATGTCCCGCGGTAACGGCGCGTGCAGGCAGAAGTCTCCTTTTTCGCGTGCGATGATTCATACCGGCTCTAACCGACCCATGCGCTACGCGCATGCCCACATGCAGAGATATCGCTAACGCTTGCTGCGCCCGTTCTCCTAACATCGCCTCACCATCTGCCAGCCGGTCGTGCGTTGCATCCGCCACGAGCCGCGGCCAGTGGCTACCGATGAGGAGACCCATGCACAACAGCGCCGCGCCCACGAGCGCCACAGCCACCTATTCGCCGACAGGGCGGGCCATGTCCGAACCCGTGATCGAGCCGGTCATCGAGCCCGCCCAGCGGCGGCGCGCCATCATCGCAACGGTGATCGGCAATGGCCTGGAGTGGTTTGACTTTACCGTCTACAGCTTCTTCGCGATCATCATCGCGAAGCTGTTCTTTCCCACCGGCAATGACCTCAGCTCGCTGCTGCTGGCCGTGGCCACCTTCGGCGTGGGCTTCTTCATGCGGCCGGTCGGCGGCATTGTGCTCGGCATCTATGCCGACCGTGTCGGCCGCAAGGCCGCGCTGTCGATGACCATCCTGCTGATGGCGCTGGGCACCACGCTGATCGGCATCGCGCCGACCTACCAGCAAGTGGGGATCTTCGCGCCGCTGCTGATCGTGGTGGCGCGCCTGCTGCAGGGCTTCTCCGCCGGCGGCGAGATGGGCGGCGCCACGGCCTTCCTGACCGAATACGCGCCCGAGCGCGAGCGCGCTTACTACTCGAGCTGGATACAGGCGAGCATCGGCGTGGCCGTGCTGCTCGGCGCAGCGGTCGGCACCTTCGTCACGCGTTCGCTGAGCCCCGAAGCGCTCAACAGCTGGGGCTGGCGCCTGCCATTCCTGCTCGGCATCGTGATCGGCCCCGTGGGCTACTACATCCGCCACCATCTCGACGAGACCCCTACCTTCCGCGAAACCACCGAACGCGCCGACTCGCCGCTGAAGGAGGTGTTCCAGGCTTACCCGCGCGAAACGTTCGCCAGCTTCTCTATGGTGATTCTGTGGACGGTGTGCACCTATGTGCTGCTGTTCTACATGCCGACCTATGCCGTCAAGGTGCTCAGCGTGCCGCAGTCGGACGGCTTTATCGCCGGCATGGTGGGCGGCTGCACCATCATGCTGTTTGCGCCGCTGGTCGGCAGGCTGGCTGACCGCGTCGGCCGCCGCGTGCTGCTGAGCGGATCGGCGCTGCTGATCCTGGTGCTGGCGTGGCCGATGTTCGCGTACATCAACCATGTCCCCGGGCTGCTGTCGCTGCTGGTGTTCCAGCTGGTGTTCGGCATCCTGATCGCTGCCTATACCGGCCCGATCCTGGCCGCGTTCTCCGAACTGTTCCCGGCGCGCGTGCTTTCGACCGGCCTGTCTGTCGCCTACAACTTCGCGGTGACGATCTTCGGCGGCTTTGCGTCGTTCATCATCACCTGGCTGATTGCCACCACAGGCAGCAGCATGGCGCCGGCGATCTACGTCATGATCGCGGCCGCCATCAGCCTGGCCGGCACGCGCTTTGTCCGCGAACCCGCTTACTTGCAACAACGCTGATATGACCCAGATTCCTCAGATCCTCTTTCACGGCGGCGATGTGCTCGACCCCGGCATGGGCGAGCTGCTGCGCGGCCATGATGTGCTCGTCGAAGGCGAGCGCATCGTAGCGGTCGGCCCGGCCATCGATGCGCCTAACGCCACGCGCATCGATGCACGTGGCAAGACCGTGATGCCCGGCCTGATCGATTGCCATGTGCACGTGCTGGCGTCGCTCGCGAACCTCGGCCTGAACGCGGTGCAGCCCAACGTACTGGTCGCCATCCGCGCGTTGCCGATCATGAAGGGCATGCTTGACCGCGGCTTCACCACGGTGCGCGATGCTGGCGGCGCTGATTGGGGCCTGTCGCAAGCGGTGGCCACCGGCCTCGTGCCGGGGCCGCGCATTTTCCCGTCGGGCAAGGCGTTGTCGCAGACCGGCGGCCATGGCGACTTCCGCCCGCGCTCCGATGTGCTCGAGCCGTGCTCGTGCGCATTTCGCGCCGGTGCCATTGCGCGCGTGGCCGATGGCGTGGACGCGGTGCGCCTCGCGGTGCGCGAAGAGATCCAGAAGGGCGCCACCCAGATCAAGATCATGGCGTCGGGCGGCGTGGCGTCTCCGACCGATCCGATCGGCAATACCCAGTACAGCGAAGACGAGATCCGGGCCATCGTGGCCGAGGCCGAGGCCGCGCAGACCTATGTGATGGCCCACGCGTACACCGGCCGTGCCATCACGCGCGCGGTGCGCTGCGGCGTGCGCACCATCGAGCACGGCAATCTGGTCGACCGCGCCGCCGCGGACGAAATGCGCAAGCACGGTGCCTTTGTCGTGCCGACGCTGGTGACCTATGACGCGCTGGCGCGCGATGGCGCGCGCCTGGGCCTGCCCGCCGACTCCGTTGCCAAGATCGAGACCGTGCGCCAGGCGGGCCGCGACTCGCTGCGCATCTATGCCGATGCCGGCGTACAGATGGGCTACGGTTCGGACCTGCTCGGCGAAATGCACGACCACCAGGCCGAGGAATTCCGCATTCGCTCCGAACTGCTCGGCAACCTCGAGGCCATCCGTTCGGCCACCTCGATCGCCGCGGCGATCCTGCAGCGCGATGGCGAACTCGGTGCCGTGCGGGCCGAGGCGACGGCGGACCTGCTGCTCGTGGATGGCAATCCACTCGACGATATCGGCCTGATCGCCGGCCAGGGCGAACACCTCAGCGTGGTGATGCAAGCCGGGCGCATTCACCGTCGCGCGTCCTGATCCACGATGCCCCTGCCCGGCGGCCACGCGGGGCAGGGTGCATTCCCACTCCGCCCCTCGTATTCGCGGTCTATCATGGCAGCTCCCGCGACCGGAAGCTCCCATGCGCATCTCCCCGCTACCGCCCCTGGCCAACCTGGTCGCCTTCGAAGCCGCGATGCGGCTTGGCAGCTTCACACGCGCCGCCACGGAGCTGCATCTGACGCAAAGCGCGATCAGCCGGCAAGTCGCTCAGCTCGAAAGCTTTCTCGGACGCAAGCTGTTCATTCGCGAGCCGCGCGCGCTGCGCCTGACAGTCAGCGGCCAGCGCTATGCCGAGGTTGTGCAACGATTGCTGGTGGGCTGTGCCGAGGCCACCGAAGACGTGATGAAGGTGCGCAGCCACACGGCGCTGACCGTGGCGTGCTCCACCGGCGTGGCCGTGCTGTGGCTGACGCCGCGGCTGGCTTCGTTCCGTGCGGCACATCCAGAGATCCAGTTGCGGCTCATTGTGAATGACAGCCTTGCGTCGCTGTCTGCCGCGGAATTCGACATTGGCCTGTACTACCTGCGCGAGGGTCCGCCGCCCGGGCTGGCGGCGCGGCGACTGTACGGCGAGGAGGTCTTCCCGGTGTGCGCGCCGGCCTATCTCGACGGGCGCATGCTAGCCCCGTCAGCGCTGGTCAACGAGACCCTGCTGATGCTCGACGATGGCCAGCGGCAATGGATGTCGTGGCAGGCATGGTTTGCGCACCAAGGCGTGCATGACGCGAATCCGCGTACCTTCCTGACCTCGAACCAGTATCCGATCCTGCTGCAGCTGGCGATAGAGGGGCAGGGCATCGCGCTCGGCTGGCGGCACATGATCGACGGCTGCCTGCGCGACGGCCTGCTGGTGCGTGCTTGCGAAGCGAGTGCCAGCCTTGGTGGCGGCTACTACGCGATCTGGCCGCGTGACCGCATGGAACCCGCCGCCGCGCGTGCCTTCCGCAACTGGATGGTGCGGCAAGCGACGGCGGCGTGATACGTGGCAGCCCCGCGCGGGCTGCGCCTGACATCAGTATCCGGCCGCCCGATCGACCAGGTTCATCAGTTCCCGGCCATCACGCATCCGGCGCACGTTCTCCACGCACTGCCGTGCCACAAGTTCATACGACGGATCGCACGCAATATGCGGCGTCGCTTCGATGCGCGGATGGTTCCACACCGGATCGCCAGGTTCCGGCGGTTCCTTCGAAAATACATCGAGCGCGGCGCCGGCCAGATGGCCTTCGTCGATTAGCGCGACCAGGTCGGGTTCGACCAGGTGCTCGCCGCGGCCGACGTTGATGAAGAACGCGCCGGGCGGCAATTGCGAGAGTGTCTGCCGGTTCAGCAGGCCGTGCGTTTGCGGCGTGAGCGGCAGCGTGCAAACCAGGATGTCGGTCTGCGCGAGCATCGCGGACAAGCCGTCGTCGCCGGTGTAGTCGATCACACCGGGAATGCCCTTGCCGCTGCGGCTCCATCCCGCCACCGGAAAGCCGATGGCCGCGAACGTGCGCGCCACGGCGCTGCCGATCTCGCCCATGCCCAGCACGCCGACGCGGCAGCGCGAGAGGTCCGGTGCCGGATGGCGCTTCCATTCGCCACGGCGCTGTTGCGCAGCATAGTCGCCCAGGCGACGTGCATGACGCAGGGCCATGGCCAACACGTAATGCGCGATGCCGGTCTGCTGGCCCGGATCGACCACGCGCGTGACCGGCATGTTTGCCGGCAGGTCCTGCGCGGACAGCAGCTTGTCGACGCCGGCCGCGGCGGCGCAGACCAGGCGCAGGTTGGGGAAGGCGGGCAGCACGCCGGGCTTCAGGCCCCAGGCCATGATGGCTTCGACTTCGTCCGCGGGCGCGTTTTCGCGGCCGTTCCAGACGGGGATGTCGGGCGCCGCTTCACGCAATGCGGCGGTGATGGGGCCCGCCATGAACGACGGAAGATGTACGAGGATGCCCATGTCAGTTGCGGAAGTCCGGTTGGATTCGGTCCAGGCGGCGCAGCAGGCCCGGCCATGCCAGGCCCGAGCCCTTTCCCTTGGTGGCCTGGCGCGCTTGCTCGCCGACGTCGGCGCTAACTGCTTCCGGCACCAGCGTCAGCGGCGTGCCGCCGCTCTGCGCGAGAATCTGGACGCGGCATGCCGACTCCAGCGTGTACATCGTCAGGAACGCGTCGGACACCGTGCGCCCGCAGGTCAGCAGGCCGTGGTTGCGCAGGATCATCTGCTTGCTGCGGCCAAGGTCGGCCACCAGCCGCACCTTCTCGTCCTCGCGCAGCGCCACGCCTTCGTAGTCGTGGTAGGCCAGGCCCATGCGCGCGAACATCGCCTGTTGCGAGAGCGGCAGCAGGCCGGCCTGCTGCGCCGACACCGCCACGCCGTGCGGCGTGTGGGTGTGCATGACGCAGCCGATTTCGGGCCGCGCCTCGTGCACGGCGCTGTGGATGATGAAGCCGGCGGGGTTGACGTCATACGGCGTGTCCAGCACGGGCTGGCCGTGATGGTCGACCTTGACCAGGCTGGACGCCGTGATCTCGTCGAACAGCATGCCGTAGGGATTGATCAGGAACTGGTCGGGCGCGTCGGGCACGCGTGCCGAGATGTGGGTGAAGATCAGGTCGTCCCAGCCGAAATGCGCGACCAGGCGGTAGGCCGCCGCCAGGTCGACGCGCATCTGCCATTCCGCGTCGGAAACGCGATTCCTGATGGAATCGGCCGCATCGACGAGTTGTACTTGCGCCATGTGAATGCCTCCGGGGGGGTGTTCTGTGTGGTGAGTGCGGTGGCATTCTGCGCCCGGGCCTGCGCGCAAGTCTGTTAAGTATTGGACAATCTCGCTTTGGCCAGCGGGAGGGTGATGTGAAAGCCGTGGATTCCGGCAGGGCGCTGCCGCGCAGCGTATTGGCAAGCGGATGGCTGCGCAATGCGCCGGCGCGCGTGCTCGACGCTGTGCAGAAGGCCGCACGCCGCCAGCGCTTCGGCGACGGCGACATGATCTTCGCGCGCGGCGATCCGCCGACGTATTTCTGTATGGTGCTGGCGGGCCGCGTGCGCATGAGCCGCGTCAGCGCGAGCGGACGCGAGTCGGTCTATTCGGTGATCGGCCGCGGCCGCTGGTTCGGCGAGATCTCTCTGCTCGACGGCAAGCCGCGCACGCACGACGCTTTCGCCGTGGGCAGCACCGAGTTGCTGGTGCTGGGCCGGCGCGATTTCGACCGAATCCTCGTCGCCCATCCGGAAGGCATGCAGCTGATCGTCCAGCAGATCTGCGCGCGCCTGCGCGTCGCCTTCGATCACGCCGAGCGCGCGCAGCAGGCACCCGTCGATGCGCGCATGGCGGCGCGCCTGCTTGAACTGGCCGACCGTACCGACCATGTGGTGCGAGTCTCGGCCGAGGACCTCGGCGACATGGTCAACCGCTCGCGCCAGACGGTCGCCAAGTACTTGCAGGCATGGGAGGACGCCGGCTGGATACGCCGCCATTACCGGCAAGTGGAGTTGCTGCAGCCAGCGGCGCTGCGGCGGCTCGCCACGGCGTGATCCGTGTGCGCCGCGTGGTACATTCGCCGTTGATGTAGATACCACGCTATACAAGTCCAGCGGATATCGCGCACAGTGCCGAGCGTGTCCGCCTCATGGGGAAAACCGTTGTCTCAAGCCTCCGCACAGCCGGGCCGGCCGGCCGCCGGGCTGTCCGACACGCTACCGGCGCCGCTCTATGCGCGCGTCAAGCAATTCATCAGCGGCAAGATCGCCGACGGCAGCTGGCCGCCGCATCATCGCGTGCCGTCCGAAACCGAACTGGTCGAAGACCTCGGCGTAAGCCGCATGACGGTGAACCGCGCGTTGCGCGAGCTGACGGCTGACGGATTGCTGGTGCGCATGCAGGGTGTCGGAACGTTCGTGGCCGAACCGAAGCGCAATTCCGCGCTCTACGCGGTCAACAATATCGCCGAGGAAATCGCCGCGCGCGGCCGCCGCCACCATGCGCGGGTGGTGAAGAGCAGCGAGGAACCGGCCGGCGCGGCCCGAGCCGCCGCACTCGATGTGGGCGAGGGCCAGCGCGTCTTCCACACGGTGATCGTGCACTACGAGGACGATGTGCCGATCCAGCTTGAGGACCGCTACGTCAACGCGACGGTGGCGCCCGACTACCTGGCGCAGGATTTCACCCGCCACACGCCATACGAATACCTGTCGCGCGTGGCACCGCTCACCGAGGGCGAGCATGTGGTCGAGGCGGTGCTGGCCACGCCCGAGGAGTGCGCGCTGCTGCAGATCGATCGCGGCGAGCCATGCCTGCTGATCCGTCGCCGCACATGGTCGTCCAGTCGCGTGGTGACGGCGGTGCGGCTGCTTCATCCGGGCTCCATGCACCGGCTCGAAGGACGCTTCACGTCCTGAGGCGCCTGCTACAGGACAGAGGAGCCTGATCTGGACGTAGCGGCTACAACACTCGACGCCCCGGCATGCCGGGGCGTCGTCACATTTCGTCCCTCATCATGCCGAGCCTCGGGAATACCCCAATACCTCTATACTTGTATATACAAGACTATACATACCCATGAGATGTTGATTCCCGGCGTGGCCGGGCCAGTGATTCCAAGGAGCTGCCGTGAGTGTGAACCCCCGTTTCCGCGATGTTGAGATCCGTGCCCCGCGTGGCAACAAGCTGACCGCCAAGAGCTGGCTGACCGAAGCGCCGTTGCGCATGCTGATGAACAACCTCGACCCGGAGGTCGCGGAGAACCCGAAGGAGCTGGTGGTCTACGGCGGTATTGGCCGTGCCGCGCGCAACTGGGAATGCTATGACCGTATCGTCGAGGTGCTGACCCGCCTGGAGGACGACGAAACCCTGCTGGTCCAGTCCGGCAAGCCGGTCGGCGTGTTCCGCACCCACCGCGACGCGCCGCGCGTGCTGATCGCGAACTCGAACCTGGTGCCGCACTGGGCCAACTGGGAACACTTCAACGAACTCGACGCCAGGGGCCTGGCCATGTACGGCCAGATGACCGCCGGTTCGTGGATCTATATCGGCAGCCAGGGCATTGTGCAGGGCACGTATGAAACCTTTGTCGAGGCGGGGCGCCAGCATTACGGCGGCAGCCTCAAGGGCCGCTGGGTGCTGACCGCCGGCCTGGGCGGCATGGGTGGCGCGCAGCCGCTGGCCGCCACGCTGGCCGGCGCGTGCTCGCTGAATATCGAATGCCAGCAGAGCCGCATCGATTTCCGCCTGAAGACGCGCTATGTCGACGAGCAGGCCGCCGATCTCGACGACGCGCTGGCCCGCATCGACCGCTACACCTCGCAAGGCAAGTCGATTTCGATCGCACTGTGCGCCAACGCCGCCGAAGTGCTGCCCGAGCTGGTGCGCCGCGGCGTGCGCCCGGACATGGTCACCGACCAGACCAGCGCGCACGACCCGCTCAATGGCTACCTGCCGGCGGGCTGGAGCTGGGATGAATACCGCGAGCGCGCCCAGCGCGAGCCGGCCGTGGTGGTGAAGGCCGCCAAGGTTTCGATGGCCGCGCATGTGCGCGCCATGCTGGCCTTCCAGAAGATGGGCGTGCCGACCTTCGACTACGGCAACAACATCCGCCAGATGGCCCAGGAAGAGGGCGTCGAGAACGCGTTCGATTTCCCGGGCTTCGTGCCGGCCTATATCCGTCCGCTGTTCTGCCGCGGCATCGGCCCGTTCCGCTGGGCCGCGCTGTCTGGCGATCCGCAGGACATCTACAAGACCGATGCCAAGGTCAAGGAACTGATCCCCGACGATGCTCACCTGCACCGCTGGCTCGACATGGCGCGCGAGCGCATCAGCTTCCAGGGCCTGCCGGCGCGCATCTGCTGGGTAGGCCTGGGCCTGCGTGCCAAGCTGGGCCTGGCGTTCAACGAGATGGTGCGCAGCGGCGAGCTGTCGGCGCCGGTCGTGATCGGCCGCGACCACCTCGATTCCGGTTCGGTTGCCAGCCCGAACCGCGAGACCGAATCCATGCAGGATGGGTCGGACGCTGTTTCCGACTGGCCGCTGCTCAACGCACTGCTCAACACCGCGAGCGGTGCGACCTGGGTGAGCCTGCACCACGGCGGTGGTGTCGGCATGGGCTTCTCGCAGCATTCGGGCGTGGTGATCGTCTGCGACGGCACCGATGAAGCCGCCGCGCGCATCGCCCGCGTGCTGAACAACGACCCCGCCACCGGCGTCATGCGCCATGCCGACGCCGGCTACCAGATCGCCGTCGACTGCGCACGCGAGCAGGGCCTGGACCTGCCGATGCTGCGCGACGGATCGCGCGACTGAGACGGCCAACAAGAGCTGCATAGACGGCCGGGCTGCCTGCGCACCCGGCCGCTGCAATACCGATCACGGAGACACCCATGTCCATCCAAACCACTGCCGACGCGGCGGTTGCGGCGCCTCAGCCGCAGCTGTCGCGCGCGCGGGCCATTGCCGCGATCACCGTCGGCAACGGCCTGGAGTTTTACGATTTCGTCGTCTACAGCTTCTTCGCCACGCTGATCGGCCGGCTGTATTTTCCCGTCGAAAATCCGACGGGGCAATTGCTGATGTCGTTCGCCACGTTCGGCGTCGGCTTCCTGATGCGCCCGCTCGGCGGCCTGCTGATCGGCATGTATGCCGACCGCGCCGGGCGCAAGCCGGCCGTCGCGCTGACGCTGTGGCTCATGGGCCTGAGTTCGCTGATCTTCGTGGTGACGCCGTCGTACGCGCAGATCGGCATCCTGGCGCCGATCATGGTGGTGGTGGCGCGGCTGGTGCAGGGCTTTGCCATCGGCGGCGAAATGGGCGCTTCGACCGCGCTGCTGCTCGAGTACGCCGATGACCGCACGCGAGGCTTCTATACCGCGTGGCAACCGTTCAGCCAGGGCCTGGCGGCGCTGCTGGGCGCGGTCACCGGCCTGGTGCTCAGCAACGTGCTGGCGCCGGCCGAGCTCGAAGCGTGGGGCTGGCGCCTTGCGTTCCTGATCGGCATTCTTGTGATTCCGGTCGGCCTTGTGATCCGCCGCCGCCTGGAGGAAACCGCCGAGCCCCTGCATCACGGCGAACACGCCGCGCAATGGCCGCTGCTGCGCCGGCATGCACGCGAGGTGCTCGCCAGCATCCTGCTGATGATCGGCCTGGCCTCGTCGACGTATATCGTCATCTACTACCTCAGCAACTACGCCGTGAGCGTGTTGAAGATGCCGCTGTCGCTGAGCATCTGGGCCGGCTGCATCGCGGCGCTGGTGCAGGTCGTGCTGTCGCCGTTCGCCGGCTGGCTGGCCGACCGCATCGGCCGCAAGACTGTGGTGCTGTGGTCGCGCGTGGCGCTGCTGGTAATGGTCTATCCGGCGTTCGTGCTGATCAACGCCGAGCCTTCGCTGGCACGGCTGCTGGTAGTGGTGGCCTGCCTGTCGGTGCCGATGTCGATGACCTCGCCGGCCTCGATGGTGCTGGTCAGCGAGGTGCTGCCGCAGCGGCTGCGCGCCACGGGCCTGTCGATTGCGTATTGCGTGGCGATTGCGATCTTCGGTGGCTTTGCGCAGTACTTCTCGACGCGCCTGATCCAGATCACGGGTGACGCCAATGCGCCGGCGCTCTATGTGATCGGCTGCGGTCTGGTGTCGCTGATCGGGCTGGCGCTGGTGCCGGAAACGCTAGGGCGTCGCCTGAAATGAAGGCAACGGCAGCCGGTGCTCAACCGGCTGCTGGCAAACGGTGCTGTGCGAACGGCCAGGTCGGCAATTGCGTACCGTTGCAATGCGGCAGGCCGGCGGCCGCCGCGGACGGCGCTGCCGGGCCCGTCGCGCCTGGCAGGCCAAGGAATACCGTGGAAGTCATCAGGAAGCGGTCACGCGCCTGGCGAAGAAAGTCCAGATCCATGTTCAGGCTCAAGGTCAAAGTCAAAGGTTCGGTGTCCTGTCGTTTGGGAGTCAATCCGGCGCCGCTAGAGCTGTCGTTGGCAGCGGACTGGCGGCATCATCGCTGCGCTTTGTGACACGTTGTTGAAATCCTCAAAGCCCATACTGGCTTGAGCGATCAACGTGCGGGATTGGCCGTGCGCGCAGTGCCGCCTTGCCCACCTGTTCAGTCTGGTGGCAGAGGTGCTAAAATCTAAGTCTTTGATTCGCTTGGGCAAATGCCGTTGGAGGCATTGCCGCGCCAGGATCCGCCCCGGATCCGGCCTGTAGCAAGGCGAGATGAGTTCCAGACGCGTATCCGTTTGTGCCGGGTTCGCCTCCCGCCGCACCCCGATACCATGACGACTACGACCCTACCTGAACAGAACGCCGCCGAGCAGACGTTCGAAAGCTTTGGCCTGGACGCGCGCATCCTGCGCGCCTTGTCCGAGCAAGGCTATACCAAGCCGACGCCGATCCAGGCGCAGGCCATCCCCGTGGTGCTCCTCGGCAAGGACGTGATGGGCGCTGCCCAGACCGGCACCGGCAAGACCGCCGGCTTTGCCCTGCCGATCATCCAGCGCCTGCTGCCGATGGCCAATGCGAGCGCCTCGCCGGCGCGCCACCCGGTGCGCGCGCTGATGCTCACGCCCACGCGCGAGTTGGCCGACCAGGTCTATGACAACGTCGCGCGCTATGCCAAGCACACCGACCTGCGCAGCACGGTGGTGTTCGGCGGCGTGGACATGAACCCGCAGACTGACGCGCTGCGCCGTGGCGTGGAAATCCTGGTGGCCACGCCGGGCCGCCTGCTGGATCACGTGCAGCAGAAGTCGGTGAACCTGTCGCAGGTGCAGATGCTGGTGCTGGACGAAGCCGACCGCATGCTCGACATGGGTTTCCTGCCGGACCTGCAGCGCATCATCAACCTGCTGCCGGCGCAGCGCCAGACGCTGCTGTTCTCGGCCACGTTCTCGTCCGAGATCAAGCGCCTGGCTGCGAGCTACCTCAAGCAGCCGGTCACGATCGAAGTGGCGCGCAGCAACTCCACCAACGAAAACGTGCGCCAGATGGTGTACCAGGTGGAAGACGGCCACAAGCAGGCCGCCGTGGTGCACCTGCTGCGCCAGCGCGCGGCGCAAGGCCTGTCGCGCCAGTGCATCGTGTTCGTCAACAGCAAGATCGGCTGCTCGCGCCTGGCGCGCCACCTGGAACGCGAGGGCATCAACGCCGCCGCCATCCATGGCGACAAGACGCAGACCGAGCGCATGCAGACGCTCGAAGGCTTCAAGGGGGGCACCATCGACGCGCTGGTCGCCACTGACGTGGCGGCACGCGGCCTCGATATTGCCGACATGCCGTGCGTGATCAACTTCGACCTGCCGTTCAGCGCCGAAGACTACGTGCACCGCATTGGCCGGACCGGCCGCGCCGGCGCCAGCGGCGACGCGCTGTCCATCTACGTGCCGGGCGATGAGCGCCTGCTGGTCGATATCGAGAAGCTGATCAAGCGCAGCGTCCCGCGTGGCACGCTGGAAGGTTTTGATCCCACCGGCGAGAAGGCCCGCCAGGAAGAGACCGATCGCCGCCGCCAGCGCACCGATGTGCGCCGCGCGCGCAGCAACGGTGACGGCGAGGGCGATGAGCGTCGCCGCCGCCCGGACCACGGCGGTGGCCGCAACGCGTTCCGGCCTTCGGACGACCCGTTCTTCTCGCGTCCCTACGAGCCGAGCCCGAACAGCACGCCGGCCAAGCCTGCCGAGGAGATGATCGCGGCGGCGCTGTCGCGCGGCCGTCAGGGGCCCAAGCGCCCCGTTGCGGCCTTGCTGGGCGGCGCACCGCGCAAGTCCTGATCGCGTATCGCGTACAAGCCGCGAAGCCGGCGCTGCCTGTCAGCGCGCGGCCATGGCCGGCAGCGCCACCAGGCGCTGCAGCCAGTCCGCGGTGGCTCGTTCGAGCCAATCCTGCACATTCTTCCCTTCGTTTCGTAGCCCGAGGTGCTCGCCTGCCGTTCGCAGTGCGTCGAGCGGTGCGCTCGTGTCGATCGCCTGCGCGCCGCTCTGCTTGCTCAGCTTTTCCCCGACCGCGTTGACCACCACGGGCACGTGCAGATAAGCGGGCGTCGGCAGCCCGAGCAGGTGCTGCAGGTGGATCTGGCGCGGCGTGGAATCGAGCAGGTCGGCGCCGCGCACGATATGGGTGATGCCCTGCAGGCCGTCGTCGACCACCACGGCAAGCTGATAGGCCCATAGGCCATCCGCGCGGCGCAGCACGAAGTCGCCCACCTCGGTTTCAAGGTCCTGGCATTGGCGCCCCTGCCATCGGTCGTCGAAGCAAAGGGTGGCCGCCGGGCCGTCCGGCACGCGCACGCGCCACGCGCGCGGCAACTTGCCATTGAGCCCGTTGCGGCAGGTACCGGGATATCCAAGCGTCTGGTGCCGTTCGCGTACATGCAGCAGCGAATCGGCGATTTCCTTGCGCGAGCAGCCACAGGGGTAGAGCTGGCCCGCCGCGTCGAGGCGATGCAGTGCGTCAGCGTACAGCGCCTCGCGCCGGCTTTGCCAGACCGGCGGTTCGTCGGGCACCAGGCCGAGCCGTTCGAGCGTTTGCAGGATGTCCGTGTCGGCGCCGCGCACGCAGCGCGGATAGTCGAGGTCTTCGATCCGCACCAGCCACTGGCCGCCATGCGCGCGCGCATCCAGCCACGTAGCCAGCGCGGTCACCAGCGAGCCCATGTGCAGCGGGCCGGTGGGCGAGGGGGCGAAGCGGCCGCGGTAGCCGCTGGCGGGTACTGCCATGCGCGTGCCCCTGCCTCAGCCTGCCAGATCGGGTTGCTGCAACAGCAGCGCCTGCGCCAGCCGCGGATCTTCGAGCTTGTCCGCCCACCATTGCAGCGCCTTGCCGCGGTTGTTCGTGCGCCAGGCCACCTTGAAGTTGCCGGGCGCGCGCACCTCGACAGTCTCGCGGGCCTGCAGCACGCCGCTTTCGATATGCGGCTGCGCCATCGGCGCCGGCAGCCAGCCGCAGCCCAGGCCGCGGATCTGCGCTTCGAGCTTGTCGCGCATGGTTGGCACCACCAGCACGTCCTGTCCGGCCAGCACGCCGTGCGTGCGCGCCGGCAGGTTGCGCGAGGTGTCGCCTACGGCCACGATCCGGTGCCGGGCGATCTGGATGGTCGTCAGCGGTCCTTCCTCGGTCGCGAGCGGGTGGTGCGCGGCCACGGCGAAAACGAACGGCATGCTGCCCAGCGGCCGGATCTGGAAGCCCTGCGTGCTGGGGGCGTCATAAGCGCCGCCGATTACCAGGTCGGCGCGGTTGCTGACCAGCGCATCCCAGGCGCCGCCGAGCACTTCCTTGGCAAAGCGCAGCCGCGTGGCGGTGTTCTCGTTGTAGAAATCCTGGATGACGGGCAGCAGCGCGCGAAAGTTGATCAGGTCGTCCACCACGATGGTCAGTGTGGCTTCCCAGCCGGTAGCGAGCCGCTTGACCCGCCGCGCCAGGTCGTCGGCCGCGTGGAGCAGGTGGCGCCCCTCATCGAGCAAGGCGCGGCCGGCCGGCGTCAGTTCGGCCCGGTGCCGGCGGCGATCGAACAGCAGCACGTCGAGGTCTTCTTCGAGCTTGCGCACCACATAGGTCAGCGCGGAGGGCACCTTGCCCATCTCGTGGGCGGCGGCGGCGAAGCTGCCCTTGCGCTCGATGGCGTCCAGGACTTCGAGGGATTCGAGGGAAAGTGGCATATTCAGAAATTCTGAATGATTACTTCTAAGGTGATGCCGTTCAATATACGCCACAGCGCCTAAACTTCCTAGCATCGAAAGCAAACGCCATATCCCACGGCACAATGCGCAAGGGAAAGGCAAGCCAGGGCCATAAGGAGGGCCATCAAAATGATTGAAATCAGAAGGTCTGAAGAGCGTGGTTACGCGGATCATGGCTGGCTGAAGTCGTATCACTCGTTCTCCTTTGCCGACTACTACGATCCCAAGCATGTCCAGTTCGGGCCGCTGCGCGTGATCAATGAAGACCGCGTCGCGCCGGGCATGGGTTTTGGCACCCATGGCCACCGCGACATGGAAATCATCAGCTACGTGCTGGAAGGCGAGCTGGCGCACAAGGACAGCATGGGCAACGGCAGCGTGATCCGTCCGGGCGACGTGCAGCGCATGAGCGCCGGTACGGGCGTGCAGCATTCGGAGTACAACCATGCCGCCCATGACACCACGCATTTCCTGCAGATCTGGATCATGCCGAACCAGACCGGCATCGAGCCGGGCTACGAGGAAAAGCGCTTCGACGCGGCGGACAAGCGCGGCCGGCTGCGTCTGGTTGCCAGTTCCGATGGCGCCGAAGGTTCGGTGCTCGTGCATCAGGACGTGCGCCTGTACGCCGGGCTGTTCGATGGCGGCGAGTCCGCCACGCTGGCGCTCCAGCCCGGACGCCGCGCTTACGTGTATGTGGCGCGCGGCCGGATCGCACTCAATGGCCAGGCGCTGGAAACCGGCGACGCGGCCAAGCTTGAGTCCGTGGACGCCCTGGCGCTGACGCAGGGGGAAGGCGCCGAAGTCCTGGTCTTCGACCTGCCCTGATCCCGGGAGCCAGGCCGGCGCGGCGCATGCCGCGCCGCACCGCCATCCCTCACAGCCCGCCGGCCCGCGCCCGCGGGCTGTTTGCCTTTTACGGCGGTATCGTCGTCGGGCATGTACCGCTGTGCTATCTTCTTGCTATGTATTTGCGACCGGCCCCGCACATCGCCGGCAGGTTGCCGCCCCCTAGTTTCCGGCCTGGCCGACGCCGGGCCCGTCACCCGGTACCGAGATGACCTTCGTATCCGTTCTCCTGGCGCTGATCGCAGAGCAGTTCCGCGCCCTGGGCCGCAATAACCCGATCCACGAGATCGTGCGCGCGCTCGGTGACCGCGCCGAACACGCGTTCGACACCGGCCGCCCGCGCGATGCAGCGCTGGCCTGGCTCACCGTGGTGCTGCCGCTCACGCTGGGCGTGATGGTGGTGCACTACCTGCTCGCGTCGATCAGCGTCGCGCTCACGCTCGCCTGGAACGTGCTGTTGTTGTACCTGACGCTGGGCTTTCGCCAGTTCAGCCACTACTTCACCGATATCCACGAGGCGCTGAACCGCGACGACCTGCTCGCCGCGCGTGCGTTGCTGCATGAGTGGACCGGCATCGACACCATCGAGATGCCGGTGACCGAGATCGTGCGCCACACGCTTGAGGCGGCGATCGTCGCCGTGCACCGCCATGTGTTCGGCGTGTTCTTCTGGTTCCTGGTGCCGATCGGGCCGGGCGGCGTGGTGCTGTACCGCGCCGCCGAATTCCTGGGCCGCCAGTGGAACCTGCCGTCGACCGAGCGCAGCCCGGCGCTCGGCCGCTTTGCCGCGAGCGCGTTCTACCTGCTGGACTGGGTGCCCTCGCGGCTGACGGCAATCGGGTTTGCCATCGTGGGCAACTTCGAGGACGCGGTCTACGCTTGGCGCAACCACGCCCGCAAGTGGAACGATGCGGTCAACGGCATCCTGCTCGCGAGCGGTGGCGGGGCGCTCGGCGTGCGCCTGGGCACGCCGCTGCCCGAAGACGACTCCAGCGTGGTGCTGCGTACCAGCATGGCGGCAGGTCCCGCGATCGACTACGCGCCGGGCATGGAAGAAGACAACGGCCCCGAGCCCTCGGCGCCGGAATTCGGCGCGGAGCCCGGCGTCCGTACGCTGCAGTCCGCTGTGGGGCTGGTCTGGCGCGCGGTGGTGCTGTGGATGCTGCTGCTGGCTATGCTGTCGCTGGCGCTGTGGGTCGGCTGACCTGAGCGGATCTCTAATCGCGCGGCGCGCCGCAGCGCCAGCAGGCACCGAACTGCGGCTCATGCCATTCATGGCAGTGGCGGCACTGCCATGGCGGCCCCGGCGGCGGTTCTGCCGCCGTCTTCAGCGCGGCCCAGGCCTGCGCTTCCATGTGATCATCGAGAATCCAGACCTGCGGCGCGCTTTCCCGGAACGGGATTTCGCCGATCGCGCCTGACAGCCACGTGTTGCGCAGTTCGGCGCGGATGCCGGCGGCGCGCAACACGTTGCGGCAATGCGCCGCGTGCACGATCGAGGTGGCGGACAGCAGCAGTTTCATTGGCAGCGCACCGGCAAGGCAGGTGCAGCCACCTTACCACGGCTACCAGGGCTTCTGCTGGCTGGACTCGTGCAGCAGCTGCGTGTAGAGCTGGTGACGGCGCTCCGAAATGCCGCCGTTCCCGATCGCGGCCAGCACGCCGCAGCCCGGCTCGTTGATGTGGTGGCAGTTGTAGAAGCGGCACTCGGTCAGCAGCGGCCGGAATTCCGGGAACGCGCGCTCGAGCATGCCCTCGCTCAGGTGGTGCAGGCCGAATTCCTGGAAGCCCGGCGAATCGAACAGGCAACCGTCGCGGCCATCGACATTGCCCCACTCCGGGGGCAGGTGGTACAGCCGCGTGAAGGTGGTGGTGTGCTTGCCGGAATCGAGCTTGGCCGAGATCTCGCGCGTCTGCGCCTCCACGCCCGGGATCAGCAGGTTGAGCAGCGACGACTTGCCCATGCCCGACTGGCCGATCAGGATGCTGGCGAGCCCCGCCAGGCGGGGCTTCAGCGCGGCCAGCGCATTCTCGGGATCGCCGTGTACCGACAGCTCGACCGTGTCGTAGCCCAGGTCCCGGTACAGCGCGAGCCTGCGGCGGGACTCTTCGAGGCGGTCGGGCAGGTCGGTCTTGTTGAGCAGGATCAGCGGGCGGATTTCCATGGCTTCGGCCGAAACCAGCGCGCGCCCGAGCAGATCCTCCGAAAACCCGGGCTCGGTCGCCAGCACGACGACCACCTGGTCGATATTCGCGGCCAACAGCTTGGACTTGAACTGGTCTGAGCGGTACAGCAGGTTTTTACGCGGGCTGACGGCGGTGATCACGCACTGGTCGACCGCGGTGCGTTCGACGCTGACATGGTCGCCCACCGCGGTGTCGCTCTTCTTGCCGCGCGGAAACGCATGCATGTGCGTGCCGTCGGCCATCTCCACGACGTAGTGGCGGCCGTGCGCGGCGATGACCAGCGCGCCTTCGGCGGCGTTGCCCTTGCCGGAATTACCGCCGGCGGTACGGTGTCGGCTGGTGCGGCTCATGCGTGCGCCAGCAGCCGGTCGATCCGCTGCGCGGCCGGCGGGTGCGAGTAGTAGAACGCGCTGTAAAGCGGGTCGGGGGTCAGCGTGGAAGCGTTGTCCTTGTACAGCTTGACCAGTGCCGAGACCAGGTGGCTGGCGTTGGTCTGGTCGGCGGCAAACGCGTCGGCCTCGAATTCGTGGCGGCGCGACGATTGGCTCGACAGCGGGCCCAGCAGGAATGTGAACACCGGCAGCGTCAGGAAGAACAGCACCAGTGCCAGCGCACTGTTGGAGACGCCCAGGTTCGGCGCCACGCCCAGCCCGGTATAGAACCATGTGCGCGTCGACAGCCAGCCCAGCAGCGCCAGGAAGACCAGGCTCAGCGCGAAGGTCACGACGATGCGCTTGGCCACGTGGCGGCGCTTGAAGTGGCCGAGTTCATGCGCCAGCACCGCCTCGATTTCGTCGCCCGACAGGCGTGCCAGCAGCGTGTCGAAGAAGACGATGCGCTTGGCCGCGCCAAAGCCGGTGAAGTAGGCATTGCCATGCGCGCTGCGCTTGCTGCCATCCATCACGAACAGGCCCTTGCTGGCAAAGCCGCATTTCTGCATGAGCGCCTCGATGCGCCGGCGCAGCGATTCGTCGTCGAGCGGCTCGAACTTGTTGAACAGCGGCGCGATGAAGGTCGGGAACACCAGCAGCAGCAGCAGGTTGAAGGCCATCCACACCAGCCAGGTCCAGACCCACCACAAACTGCCGGCGCGGTCCATCAGCCAGAGCACGGCCAGCAGCAGCGGCAGGCCCAGCGTGCAGGCGACCAGCAGCATCTTGACCATGTCCGCCAGCCACAGGCCGAGCGTCATCTTGTTGAAGCCGAAGCGCTCCTCGATGCCGAACTGGCCATACAGCGTGAAGGGCAGGTCCACCAGCCCGCCGATCAGCGCCACGCTGGCGATCAGCGCAATGCCGTAGGCGTAGCCGGGGCCAAACATGTCGAGCCAAAACTGGTTCAGCCACTGCAGGCCGCCCAGCATGGTGAAGCCGATGAGCACGGCGGCTCCGGCCAGTACTTCAAGCATCGACAGGCGCGTGCGCGCAATGGTGTAGTCGGCGGCCTTCTGGTGAGACGACAGTGCGATGGTGTCGGCAAAGCGGGCCGGCACGGCGTTGCGGTGCAGGCCAACATGGCGCACCTGGCGGGCCGCCAGCCATAGCTTGGTCAGCACCATGACCACCAGCGCGGCGAGGAAGATGAGGGTGAACATCGGCAATAGCCTTGTCGGGGCAGCGGCGACCGGGATGTGTGGCCGAAGCTGCGCAGGTTATCCGCGTGGGGTGCCGCAGGTGCGCTGCGACGGACACGGCGGACGGATATGCGAGAATTATAAGTTGTTCGCGCGCGCGGGCCTTCCGCGGCGCTTTTCCGTTTTTCCCTATCGCCAGACACCGCAGTCCAGATGACAAGCCAAGCCGCCACCAAATCCGTCAAGAGTGAAAACAACCTGGTCTGGTTGGACATGGAAATGACCGGCCTGTCGCCGGAAAACGACCGCATCATCGAAGTCGCGGTGGTGATCACCGATTCCGAACTCAACATCCTGGCCGAGGGCCCGGTGCTGGTGATCCACCAGTCCGACGCCGTGCTCGACGGCATGGACAACTGGAACAAGGGCACCCATGGCCGCTCGGGCCTGATCGACAAGGTCAAGGCCTCGACCCTGACCGAGGAGCAGGCGGAAGCCGAACTGCTGGCCTTCCTCAAGCGCTGGGTGCCGGCCAGCAAGTCGCCGATGTGCGGCAACTCGATCTGCCAGGACCGCCGCTTCATGGCGCGCTACATGCCCAAGCTGGAGGCGTTCTTCCACTACCGCAACCTGGACGTGTCGACGCTCAAGGAACTGTGCAAGCGCTGGGAGCCGGCGATCCACAAGGGCTTCATCAAGCGCCAGCTGCATACGGCGCTGGCTGATATCCTCGAATCCGTCGAGGAGCTGCGCTATTACCGCACCCACTTCATCCGCCATACGCCTGCCGGGGCTGCGGCGCCCGCCACGCCGGATGCCGGCACCGCCGCGCAATAAACAAGAATCGGCGGACCGGCCAGCGCCGGTCACGCCGCCCGCCTGCTCCTGCAGGCAGCCTTGGATCCGTTCTGCCTGTTCTCCATGTTCGCCCGCATCGTCTCCATCATCACACCGGTCATCCTGATCATCCTGGTGGGGTGGCTGTACGGACGCAAGGCGCACCCTGACATGGCGGGCATCAACCGCGCGACGCTGGACGTGATCGCGCCGCTGCTGGTGGTGTCGGCCTTCGTCAGCAAGGAATTCGTGCTGGCCGACCAGCTCGTGCTGCTCGCGTGCGCGATCGCGGTGGTGATTGGCTCGGGCGTGCTCGCGTGGATCGTGGCGCGCGCGCTGCGGGTTGACCCGCGCACCTTCGTGCCGCCGATGATGTTCAACAACTGCGGCAACATGGGGCTGCCGCTGTCGGTCTTTGCCTTCGGGTCGGCGGGCCTGGCGCCCGCGGTGGCGCTGTTCGCGGCATCGAACCTGATGCATTTCACGATCGGCATGAAGATCGTCAACCGTCATGCTTCGATTGCGCAGATCGCGCGCAATCCGATGGTGCTGGCTACCGTGGCCGGCGTGGGGCTGTCGCTGGCAAAGCCGTGGTTCGTGTTGCCGGAACCGGTCTACCAGTCGATCAAGCTGCTCGGCGATGCCACGGTCCCGCTGATGCTGTTCGCGCTCGGCGTGCGCATGAAGGACGTGAGCCTGCGCAACTGGGGCATGGGGATCGTGGGGGCCGCGGCCTGTCCGCTCACGGGCATCGCCGTGGCGCTGCTGCTGGCACACTGGGTGCCGCTGACCGAACTGCAGCGCGGACTGCTCTTCGTCTTTGCCGCGCTGCCGCCAGCGGTGCTGAACTTCCTTGTCGCCGACCACTTCCGCCAGGAGCCGGATCAGGTCGCGTCGATCGTGATGCTCGGCAATATTGCCGCCGTGCTCTTCGTGCCGGTGGGGCTCTACCTGGGGCTGCGCTGAGCCCCGGAACGGCTGCCGCGATGCCGCTCAGGCGGCGGGCTTGGTGCGGATCGCGTTCTTGGGCCGCCAGGCCTTGACCACGCTCTCGTCGGTCTCGATATAGGGGCCGCCGATCAGGTCGATGCAATAGGGCACTGCGGCAAAAATGCCCTGGACGACCGGCTTGCCGGCATCGTCGCGCAGGCCTTCGAGCGTTTCGCGGATGGCGCGCGGCTGGCCTGGCAGGTTGACGATCAGCGCCGCGCGGCTGGCCGTTTCGCGGATCACCGCCACCTGGCGCGACAGGATCGCCGTCGGCACGAAATGCAGGCTGACCTGGCGCATCTGCTCGCCGAAGCCGGGCATCTCCTTGGTGGCAACCGCCAGCGTGGCTTCGGGCGTGACATCGCGGCGCGCGGGGCCGGTGCCGCCCGTGGTCAGGACCAGGTCGCAACCAGCTACGTCCACCAGGTCAATCAGCGTGCGCGAGATCTGTGCCTGCTCGTCCGGAATCAGCCGCTCGATGCCCTGCCAGGGCGAGGTCAGCGTGCGGCCAAACCATTCGCGCAGCGCGGGGATGCCTTCGTCCTGATAGGTGCCGGCCGAAGCGCGGTCGGAGATCGAGACAAAACCCACCACCAGTTCGTCGGGATGGTTGCGGGCGATCGGTTGCGTGGTCTGCGTCATGCGTCGGGCTCCGGGGTAGGGGGTTGCTCGCTTGCCGCGGCCGCGCCGTCTTTCTGTTCCAGCGCGGTCTTGATGACCTGGAACAGTTCGCGGAAATAGCGCGGCGGCTTGGACTGCTCCTTTTCCTTGCGGGCGCTGCGGATGATGTTGCGCACGGTCTGCACGTCCATGCCGGGGTGCTCGCCCAGGAAGCGGGTGAGGGCGTCGTCGTCGGCCAGCAGCAACTCGCGCCAGCGTTCGATCAGGTGCATGCGCGCGGTCTCGGCCTTGCTGGTGCCCTTGAAGCCTTCGAGGGCGGCGCGGATGGCCTGCACTTCGTCGTCTTCCAGGCCGCGCATGACCTTGCCCACGAATTGCATCTGGCGCCGCTTGCCTTCGTGGCTGGTTGTGCGTCGGGCTTCGTGAATGGCGTCGGCCAGCGCTTCGGGCATGGGCACGCGCGCCAGGCGGTCCTTGGCCAGGGCTTCGAGTTCGGCGCCGATGGCCTGCAGGGCGGTCATGTCGCGCTTCTTCTGCGACTTGCTTTTGGGCTCGTCGATTTCGGGTTCCGGTGCAAAGGCGCCGGGAAAGCGGGAGCCGGGGGAGTTACGGGAATTTCGCGTCATGGGCGGCATTTTATCTTGCTATGATTCCTGCTTGCACTTTTGATGACACCGCCCAGCATGGACACCATCGCCGAACAGACCGCGCATTTCACCTATACCCAGGCCCAGCTCAGCGAGATGGCGGCAGATGTGCTGCGTGTGGCACGCGAGCTCGGCGCGACCGACGCCGCGACCGAGATCTCGGAGGGCAGCGGCCTGTCGGTGTCGGTGCGCAAGGGGCAGGTGGAGACCATCGAGCAGAACCGCGACAAGGTGGTCGGCG
This sequence comes from Cupriavidus sp. 21MJTG02-4, assembly GCF_057798975.1. Taxonomy (NCBI): domain Bacteria; kingdom Pseudomonadati; phylum Pseudomonadota; class Betaproteobacteria; order Burkholderiales; family Burkholderiaceae; genus Cupriavidus; species Cupriavidus sp. 21MJTG02-4. The sequence goes on from NZ_JBYOJP010000002.1 coordinate 595,569, forward strand.
TGACGGTCCTGATCGGCAAGCGCCGCGGCAACGCCAGCACCTCGGACTTCTCGCCGGCCGCGCTGCGCGCCACGGCCGAGGCGGCCTACAACATCGCCCGCTTCACTGCCGAGGACGACTGCGCCGGCCTGGCCGAGGAAGAACTGCTCGAACGCGAGCCGCGCGACCTGGACCTGTTCCACCCCTGGACCATCGATGCCGAAGGCGCCATCGACATTGCGCGCCGCGCCGAGGCCGCGGCGCTGGCGGTGTCGCCGCGCATCAAAAACAGCGATGGCGCGAGCGTATCGGCGCAGCATTCGCAGTTTGTGCTGGCCACCACGCGCGGCTTCACGGGCGGCTATCCGTATTCGCGCCACTTCATTTCCTGCGCGCCGATCGCCGGCTCGGGCAGCGGCATGCAACGCGACGACTGGTACTCGTCCAAGCGTTCGCCGCTGGCGCTGGCCGCTCCGGGGGACATTGGCCGCTACGCCGCCGAACGCGCGCTTGCGCGCCTCAACGCGCGCAAGCTGTCGACGCGCCGCTGCCCCGTGCTGTTCGAGGCTCCGCTTGCCGCCGGCCTGCTCGGCGCCTTCGTGCAGGCGGTCTCGGGGGGCGCGCTGTATCGCAAGTCGACCTTCCTGCATGACACGCTGGGCAAGGCGGTATTCGCCCCGCATATCCAGATCCACGAGCGGCCGCACGTGCCTGGCGCCATGGGCAGCGCGCCGTTCGACGAAGAGGGCGTGCGCACGCGCGAGCGCGATGTCGTGCGCGACGGCGTGGTCGAGGGTTATTTCCTCTCGACCTACTCGGCGCGCAAGCTCGGCATGCAGACCACCGGCAACGCCGGCGGCTCGCACAACCTGACGCTCACTAGCAGCCTTGCCACGGCCAGCGACGATTTCCGCGGCATGCTGAAAAAGCTCGGCACCGGCCTGCTGGTGACGGAACTGATGGGGCAGGGCGTCAATTACGTGACCGGCGACTACTCGCGCGGCGCCTCGGGCTATTGGGTCGAGCATGGCGAGATCCAGTATCCGGTCGAAGAGATCACCATCGCCGGCAACATGGCCGAGATGTTCCGCCAGATCGTGGCCATTGGCTCGGATTCCCTGGTGCGCGGCACCAAGGAGACCGGTTCGATCCTGATCGAACAGATGACGATCGCCGGCAACTGACGGCCCGCAGCACCAGAACAAAAAAGACCGCCCGAAGAACGGGCGGTCTTTTTTTTGCGCCCGGCGTACGGCAGCCGGGCCCGGCATGGGACGGATAGCGCGAACTGGCGCCGGCTTCTCCGATCCTCTCCTCCGCTCCAGTCGCGTGGCTCAGTGCTGCAGCGCCGCGACCACCCCCCCCACGTTGTTGATCGTGTTCATGACGCTCTTCATGTCGACGTCGGTCCGGGTCGAGGCATCGACTTGCGTGACCGGCGCCACGATGGTGTTCGGGCTGGCGAACATCACGCCGCCGCCGGTAATGGCATTGACGCCGCTGTTCAGGAACAGGCTGCCGCCGCGGACGGCGCCCATCGTGGCGCGGTCGAGGTCTTGTTCGAGCGGGAGGTTCTGGATGGTCAGGGACATGATGGACTCCTTGGGTATGGCTGGGTGGTTGGCTGGTAGAGCACGTTTGCTGCGCTCGGGGATATATACGCACAGGGTGTGCCAGAGCCCGCCAATGTCGTTGCCAGCTATTTCAAGTCCATGAAAGGAAAGAGGAAATTGGATTTCTTGGCTTGCCTGCCGCCTCGGCCAGCCATGAGGTTGCGTTGGTGGCTCGCCAACATCTCCCCAGCCGGTGTTCGCGCATGGGCAACACATCGGTATCCACGAAAAAAAAGCAGGTGCCGATCGCACCTGCTTTCATCCTGCCTGGCTTGGGACTGGCTACTCTTCGCCCGAAGGCGGCCGGTCGTACGCCACAAAGGCGTAGTCGAAGCCATTCGCCTCCGAATGATGGATCTCGCGCGATGTCTCTATCCACTGCGTCCGGTCGATCGCGGGAAAGAACGCGTCGCCCTCGACATCGGCATCGATTTCGGTCACCACGAGCCGGTCCGCGCTGGGCATAGCCTCGGCATACAGCTGCGCGCCGCCGATCAGGAACACTTGCTCCGCGCCGATGCACAGCAACTGCGCGGCTTCGAGCGAGTCAACCACTTCTGCGCCTTCCAGTTTCAGCGCGGGATTGCGGCTCACCACGATATTGCGGCGCCCCGGCAGCGGCCGACCGATCGAATCCCAGGTCTTGCGGCCCATGATGATCGGTGCGCCCAGCGTGGTGCGCTTGAAATGCGCCAGGTCTTCCGGCAAGCGCCACGGCAGCGCGTTGTTGCGGCCGATGGTGCCGTTGCGGGCGCGGGCGACGACGAGGGTCAGCAGCGTCATACGGCCACCGGTGCCTTGATGGCGGGATGCGACTGGTAGCCGACCAGCTCGAAGTCTTCGTAGCGGTAGTCGAAGATGCTGTCCGGCTTGCGCGCGATCTTCAGCGTCGGCAGCGGCAGCGGCTCGCGCGCAAGCTGCGTCTGCACCTGCTCGAAGTGGTTGCTGTAGATATGGCAGTCGCCGCCGGTCCAGATGAAGTCGCCCACTTCCAGCCCGGTCTGCTGCGCCATCATGTGCGTCAGCAGCGCGTAGCTGGCGATATTGAACGGCACGCCCAGGAAGATGTCGGCGCTGCGCTGGTAGAGCTGGCACGACAGTCGCCCGTCCGCCACATAGAACTGGAAGAACGCGTGGCAGGGGGGCAGCTTCATGCGCGGGATGTCGGCGACGTTCCAGGCCGAGACGATCAGCCGGCGCGAATCCGGATTGGCGCGGATCTGGTTCAGCAGGTCCGTGATCTGGTCGATATGGCGGCCATCGGGCGTGGGCCACGAGCGCCACTGCGAGCCGTAGACCGGACCCAGTTCGCCATTCTCGTCGGCCCATTCGTCCCAGATGGAAACGCCGTTTTCCTGCAGCCAGCGCACGTTGGTCGAGCCCTGCAGGAACCACAGCAGTTCCAGGATGATCGACTTCAGGTGCAGCTTCTTGGTGGTGACCACCGGGAAGCCTTCACGCAGGTCGAAGCGCATCTGGTGGCCGAACACCGAGCGCGTGCCGGTGCCGGTGCGGTCGGCCTTTTCGGTGCCATGCTCGTACACATGGCGCATGAAGTCGAGATACTGTTTCATCGGCGCGGGGCAGGGAGAAGTGACGCGGGCCCGGGCCCGCAAACCATGCATTTTAAAGCAAGAAGGGCCACCCCTTCGGGCAGCCCTTGCGGCGCTGGCCAGGGCGCCTGCCCCGGCGTGGCGGCAAGCCTTAGTGGCTGCCGGCCGGTTGCTGCGCCTGGGCCTGGCCCCGGCGTTTCTGCACCAGGTAGCCGGCACCCAGCACGCCGCCGATGATCAGCACGTACAGGCCCCAGTTGATGACCGGGTTGGCTTCGAAGAACGCCTTGACCATGGGCTCGTGCACGATCATCTTTACCGCCGTGAAGGCCAGCACGCCAGCGCCGATATAGATGATCGCCGGGAAGCGCGACATCAGCTTGAGCACCAGGCTCGAGCCCCACACCACGATGGGAATGCTGATCAGCAGGCCCAGCACCACCAGCAGGAAGCTGCCGTGCGCGGCGCCGGCCACGGCCAGCACGTTGTCCACGCCCATCACCGCGTCGGCGATGATGATGGTCTTCATCGCGCCCCACAACGTCGACGCGCCGGTGCCATGGCCTTCGCCATCGCCCTCGTCGGACAGCAGCTTGTAGGCGATCCACACCAGCGCGAGACCGCCGATCAGCAGCAGGCCCGGGATCTTGAGCAGCCACACCACGCCGATCGTCATGGCCGAACGCACCACCACGGCACCGACGGTACCCCAGATAATGGCCTTCTTTTGGAGGTGCGGCGGCAGGTTGCGCGCCGCCAGGGCAATCACGATGGCGTTGTCGCCGGCCAGCACCAGGTCAATGACGACGATGGACAGCAAGGCCGTCAGGAACTGCATCGTGAACAGATCGGTAAACCACTCCATGAACTCTCCTCAAGTACGAATAGCCGCAAACGCGCGTTTGGTTCGCCTGGAGTCATGGAGTAAGAGAGGGGGACCGGGGTCACCTTTGCAAACCATGATTCCAGGTTGCAAAGGTCTTGCTCGACGCCCGGCGCGGTCTGCGCACCAGTGTCAGCACAACCGGAGACGTCAGTCTCGGAATGACGATTGTGCTAAGGGCATGGCCCCGGAGCTACTCCCCTTTGAAGGGGCGCGGACAGCGTGCATCCGCGCTGGGCGAGATTATAAACGAATTGTTGTGTCATAGCGGCATTGGGGAAGATACGGAGCGCGCCGCAGGTACCGCCCGCTGCACACAGACTGAGCGAATATTGTGCGACGCAACAAGCGCAATCGCCGTGTGGCACCTATGCTTGAAGATCGGTTTTCGGCCGATGCGTCCCGGACAGCACAGCGGCGCGTCCCGGGCCGGCGCATCGCAGGAGGCTCGCGCCACCACTCGGGGGAACAAGAAGTGGACCCACGACCACACAAGGAAACGTCATGCCGGCTGTCCCGACCCAGCTTAATGGTTCCCGCTCCGTCAACCCATCCGGCTTCGGCCACCGCAACGCCAACGACGCGCCAGATGCCACTGACGCAGCTGGCGCGCACGATGCCCATCCGTCGCTCCTGACCACGGCCAACGGTCATGGGCTCATGACCGCAGCGCCGCAGCCCGAGTTCATCCAGCAGTACCACGAAGACAGCAGCGCCTTGCGCGCGCAGGTGCTGGCCGGTTTGCGCCAGTCCGAGGCCAGTATCAGCCCGAAGTTCTTCTACGACGTGCTGGGCTCGCGCCTGTTCGAGGCGATCACCGATCTGCCCGAGTACTATCCCACGCGCACCGAGGCGTCGATCTTCGCCAGCGCCGCGCCCGCCATCGCCGCGCGCGCGGGCAGCGGCTGCGTGCTGATCGACCTGGGTGCCGGCAATTGCGAGAAGGCCGCGCGGCTGTTTGGCAGCCTGAGGCCGGCGCAGTATGTGGCGCTGGACATCTCGGTGGAGTTCCTGCGCGGCACGTTGTCGTGCCTGCAGCAGCAGAATCCGGACATTCCCATGCTCGGGCTCGGTGCGGACCTGTGCGGCAGCTTCGACCTTCCGCGCCATGTCCGGCGCGGCCGACGGCTGTTTTTCTACCCGGGCTCCAGCATCGGCAATTTTTCGCCGATTGACGCGCTGGCGTTGCTGCAGCGCCTGCGCGGCGCGGCCGGGCGGGGTGACGGCGTACTGATCGGCGTGGACCTGGTCAAGGACGAGGCCACGCTGGTCGCCGCTTATGACGATCCGCTGGGCGTCACCGCGGCCTTCAACCGCAATGTGCTGCGCAACGTGAACCGCATTGTCGAGACGGATTTCAACGTCGATGACTGGCGCCATGTGGCGAGTTTCGATCGCCAGGCGTCACGCATCCAGATGCACCTGCAGGCGCGCGCGCCGGTCAGGGTGCGCTGGAACGGCGGCGAGCGCAGGTTCGGCGAAGGCGAGCGCATCCATACCGAGGATTCCTACAAATACCGGCCTGGCGATTTTGCCTTGCTGCTGGAGGCCGCTGGCTTCGACGATCCGATTTACTGGACCGACCCGCTGGGCTGGTTCGCGGTGTTCCACGCCCGCGCCTGAAGCGTCTCCTGCCTGGTGTCATAATGGCCGCTGCCATGGCGGGCGGCCGCCCGTCTTCGTCCTTCCCCGAACGGATGTCTACCCGATGAGCGGCTTCACCATGCTTCCCGATCTCTACTTCAGTGGCGGCCAGGCTGGCTGGTCCGATGCCCGGCGCCTGCCACGCGAAGGACTGGCGCAGGCGCTGGTCGACGCGCGCAGCCGCACCCTGGCCTGGCTGGCCGCCTTCGGCCAGACGCGCAAGGGCTGGGACGTGCCACGGCAGCACGATGCCGATCCGCCGCTGTGGACCCTGGGATTTATCGCCTGGCACGCCGAATGGTGGTGCCTGCGCGGCGTGCGGCAGCTCGATCGGGGCGGTGTGCCGGTGCCCGTGGCCCGGGAGCCGTCGCGGCTCGGCGGGGCCGATGAATGGTTCGACCCCGACCGTATCGGTCCGGACGAGCGCTGGGAAATCGTGCTGCCCGATGTCGCCGTGGTCAAGCAATACGCGTCCGATGTGCTGGACGGCCTGCTGCGCCGCCTGGCCTTGTTGCCCGACGATGGCGACCTCACGCTCTATCCTTTTCGCCGCGCGCTGTTCCTGGAAGACGGGCAGGCCGAAAACCTGGCCGCGTTGCTGCAGGCGCTCGGCCTGGCACCCGCCGCGCCGGTTGCGCCCGGACCGGGCGCGTCGGTCGCGCATGCCGGCACGCTGCATTTCCCCGGTGGCCGCTTCGTGCAGGGCTGGTCGGATGCGGACGGCTATGCGCAGCCCGACGAACTGCCGCCGCAGCCCACATATGTGCCCGCATTCGAGATCGATGCCGCGCTGGTGAGCAACGCGCAGTTCCTGGAGTTCGTCGAGGACGGCGGCTATGAGAACCCGGCGTGGTGGTCGGCCGCTGGCCGGCAGTGGCTGATGACGCAGGAGCGCTCAGCGCCGCGCTACTGGTCGCGGCATCCGGAATCGCGCAACTGGATGGTGGAGCGTTTTGGCACGCTGCGCACGCTCAATCCTGATGAGGCCGTGCGGCACGTTTCGCTGTTCGAGGCGCAGGCCTGGTGCGGGTGGGCCGGCCGGCGCCTGCCGATGGAGGCGGAGTGGGAACTGGCGGCCTTGCAGAACCGCGGGCTGCAGTGGGGAATGTTGCGTGAATGGACGGCGTCTCCGTACGAGCCGTATGCGGGCTTTGCGGCGTCGCCGTCTGACGGTGAGATGGTGGCGAGATTCGGCACGCACCAGGCGGTGCGAGGGACGACGTTCGTGAGTTCGCCGCGGCAACGCCATGTGCGCGCGCGGGTGGCATTGCTGCCGGAGGATGATTTCGCGTTCGTCGGGTTCCGGACGTGTTTGATGTGATGCCGGTCGTGTTCAGGGCTGACCGCGAATATTAGAAAAAGGGTTCTTCGGCGAATTGCGGGGAGTCCCCGCAATTCACCGAAGACAAAAAAAAGAGCACCCCGCAGGATGCTCTTCATCACTGTGCCGGCGCCCGTGGCGCCTCCAGTGCTTTACCGCTCGTAACGCGAACGGCTGTTGCGCTGGCCACCGAAACCACCTTCGCGGTTGCCGAAGCTGCGGCCGCCATCACGGGCGCCGCGGTCGCCAAAGCTGCGGTTGTCGCCGCCGGCCTTGCGATCGCCGAAGCTGCGGTCGCCAAAGGTACGCTCGCCGCCACGGTAGCCGTTGCCACCTTCGCGATTGCCGAAGCCACGGTTGTCATCGCCGAACGGACGTGCGCCGTCCTGGCCGCCGCGATTGCCGAAGCCGCGGTTCTCGCCGCCGCCGAAGCCGCGGTTTTCGCCGCCGAACTTGCGGTCGCCAAAATTGCGGTCGCCGAAGCTGCGCTCGCCACCACGGTAGCCGCCTTCACGGTTGCCGCGGTTGTCGTCGCCGCCGCGGTAGCCACCGCCTTCCTGGCCGCCGCGATTGCCGAAGCCACGGTTTTCACCGCCGAACTTGCGTTCGCCAAAGCTGCGGTCACCGAAGCTGCGCTCGCCGCCGCGATAGCCGCCACTGTTGCCACGGCCGCCGCCGCCCGGCTTGCCACCGCCAAAGCCAGCACGCGGCTTCGGCGAACGGCGCGGTTCCAGGCCTTCGATCACCGAGGCGTCGATGCGATGGTTGGTGAAGCGCTCGATACGGCGCCACTGGAACATGTCGCCATGGTTGACCAGGTTGATCGCGATGCCCGAGCGACCGGCACGGCCGGTACGGCCGATACGGTGCACGTAGTCCTCGGCCTGCTTGGGCAGGTCGAAGTTCACCACGTGGGTGATGTCCGGCACGTCGATGCCGCGCGCGGCCACGTCGGTGGCCACCAGCACGCGCAGGTTGCCGCGGCGCAGGGCGGTCAGGGTGCGGTTGCGCGCGCCCTGGGTCATGTCGCCGTGCAGGGCGCCGGCGGCAAAGCCGGTGTCGGACAGGCGCTCGGCCAGCGAGTCGGCGTCACGCTTGGTGGCCGTGAACACGATGGCCTGCTTCAGCGACGAATCGCGCAGCAGGTGGTCGAGCAGGCGTTCCTTGTGCGACATGTCGTCGGTGAAGTGCAGGCGCTGTTCGATATTGCTCTGGTCGGCGCGGACCGCGGCGATCTCGATGCGCTGCGGATCCTTCAGCTGGCGCGAAGCGAGTTGCGCAATGCGGGCGTCCAGCGTGGCCGAGAACATCAGCGTCTGGCGGCTGGCCGGCGTGGCGTCGACGATGGCGTCGATGTCATCGGCAAAGCCCATGTCCAGCATGCGGTCGGCTTCGTCGAACACCAGCATGTCGAGTGCCGACAGGTCGATGCGGCCGGCCGTGATGTGGTCAAGCAGGCGGCCCGGCGTGGCCACCAGGATGTCCGGCATCTTGGACAGCATGGCCAGCTGCTTCGGGTAGGGCATGCCGCCCAGGATGCTCGCGCAGACGATGCGGCGCATGTTGCGGCCATACTTGGCAGCAGCTTCGGTCACCTGCAGGGCCAGTTCGCGCGTGGGCGTCAGCACCAGCAGCGAAGGTTGTGCCGGCGACGGACGGGGACGCTTGCCCTTCATGCGCTTGGCGGGTTCGGTCGGGCGGTTCGGCGCCGGCTTTTCGCTGATGCGCTGGATGGCGGGCAGCATGAACGCCGCCGTCTTGCCCGAGCCGGTCTGGCTCGATACCAGCAGGTCGCGGCCAGCCAGGAAGGCGGGAATGGCCTGCGCCTGGACCGGCGTCGGGTTGTTGTAGTTCAGTTCGGAGAGTGCGCGCAGGATGGCCGCATCGAGGCCAAGCGCGGCGAAACCGTTCTCCACTGCCGCGGCGCTGGTCGTTTCTTCCGGGCCATTGAGCATGGCGTCGAGCTTGTCGAGCGGGCTTTGGTCGGCGGAAGTGATCGAAGCGTCGGTAGCGGAGGCAATAGCTTGCTCCGCACGAATGTCGTGCTGGGTCATGTCGTAATGATCAAAAATGCATGGCACCCCTGCAACGCAAATCGAAATAGGGGTGGGCGCAGTGCAAAGTCTTTAAAAAGGCTTCGGCGCCAATCGGTGAGGCCGTTACGACAGACTCAGCTGACAGTACGGCGGCAGGCAGGGGTGTAGGCAGGCGCTAGGCCAGCCGCTGTTCCCTGGCAGGCAAACAGCTCAGTTCAGGCTGTTCAACAGGATCGGAGACGAGGCTACGTCGGTGAGCGGTGCGTTCTGTCGGCTGCTGATTCGAGGCAAAAAACCTTGTTCGGCAGCGGAAAACAGAGCTTGGGAGGGCAGCGGATGCGCCTTGGCGGGATGTGCCTGGCGGGTGGCGGAACTCACAGTTGCGAAACTCACGGCGCGGATTATAGCAGAACCACGAAAAATTGTTGCGCTGCGAAAAGGTAACGAGATATGTCAGCCACGCGATACATCGTGCGCCTGGCGCTGGCACTCACTCACGTGGGCTGCCAGTTACGGGTTGAAAGCAGGAGGGGCCCGCCTATACTCAAGGCGCGAGCAACGAGATTGCTCGACCGGGGCGGACAATCAAGTTCCCGTATTGGCCTCCTACAGCGATACTGCATCACTGCTCGCTGTGAGCATTGCGGTCATTGTCGTCGCTGCCAGAATTCCTGCGAACCTCCGGGTGGTCCGGTGGATCGTCCGCGTCATGGGCGGAGTCATGGGAAGCCTGCTCGACAAGAAATGACCGAACTGCTGATGGCGTTGACCCAGGAAGTCCGGGGCCGTCCGCAACCAGCCCGCCAGGCCATGGCGGGCTTTCTTTTGCAGGGCTGCGATCCAGCCAGGCGTCACTTTCGGGGCAGCTTGCCCTCGATCCGCTCCAGCGGACGGACATGAGGATTCGCCGGCCAGCCCTGCGGGTACGAAACTAGGCGCGATGGCCCCCGTTGCCGCAGTCCGTGCCACACGCGTCCGCTCGCGCCACCGCTGCGGCTGCCACCGAGAATGGCGCTCATGGCCTCCCGGTCGAGGTCGACGTTCTCGGTCAGGTCCTTGATGACGATCACTGCCATGGCATTCTCCGGTCGTGCGGCGCCGCGTCCGCGCGGGGGCGGCGCCGGTTCAGTATAGGCGCGCGTTTTGATGCGCAGGCACGCCGCTGCACCCATCGATATTCATCTTCCCAAAAAAACGCAGAAGTCGTGCCAGCCTGCTAGCCATTCGCATGTGGAATGCGCTCATGGCAAGCTCCGCGCGGGTTTGCAGGTAGAAAGAACATCGCACGCCGCGCGCGATGTGCAGCGGTCTGTCGGGGCATGGCCAACAGTTCGATACTCCTGTTGGTTCCCCGCCGACAGCGGCTTGCAGTCGATGTGACCTGCTCGCGCGCAACGTGGCGATGGCGCTGCGGCGTAAGCACGCGACGGTTTGCGGATGCCAAGAGTGCGCACTAGTATCCATCGTGGATGGGGCGTTTGCATGAGTGCGTTCCGCTTGCATCGATATCGGGGCAACGCCGGTGGCCAGTGTCAGAGACCTGATTCAGAAGTTCCAGAACGGCGGGTTGTCCGACGACGAATTCGTTGCGTCCTTCGACATGGCGCTCGCACAGGAGCGCACCACGCCGAGCCAGCTGGCGCGCGTGATCATCGAAGAGAACACCCGCTTCCCGTTTCCGCCCGGCGTGTATGCCGAGGTCATGCGCCGCATCGAGCGCAGCGGCACCACGCAGTTCGATCCGACGGGCGATTCCACCCACATGGAAGGGCCCGTGACAGGCTCGCTCTATGCCACCTCGCCGGCAGTCGGCACGGTGCCGCCTGCCTCGCGGCCCAAGGGCGTGGGCGATACCCTCAACGGTCGCTTCGTGCTGGAAGAGTGCCTTGGCGTGGGCGGCATGGGAACGGTGTACAAGGCCCTGGATCTGCGCAAGCTTGAAGCATCGGACCGCAAGCCGTATATCGCGATCAAGGTCCTCAACCTGCAGTTCAGCGGCCACCCGAAATCGCTGATCGCGCTGCAGCGCGAAGCGCGCAAGGCGCAGACGCTCGCGCACCGGAATATCGTCACCGTTTACGATTTCGACCGCGATGGCCCGGTGGTCTTCCTGACCATGGAATACCTGCCGGGCAGGCCGCTGAGCCAGGTCCTCAAGGCGCCCGGTTTCACCGGCATGCCCGTGGCCAAGGCCATGCCCATCATCGCCGGCATGGGCCATGCGCTGGCCTATGCACACGAGCGCGGCTTCGTGCATTGCGACTTCAAGCCCGCCAACGTCTTCCTGACCGACAACAGCGAAGTGAAGGTGATCGACTTCGGCATTGCGCGCGGCTTCCTGCCGCCGGCCGATGAATCGGACAAGACCGTTTTCGATCCCGGCTCGCTTGGCGGCATGACGCCGGCCTACGCGAGCCCCGAGATGTTCGAGCACCGCGAGCCCGATCCGCGCGACGACATCTATGCGCTGGCTTGCGTGACCTACGAGTTGCTGACCGGCAGGCATCCGTATGAACGCATGTCTGCAAACCAGGCGCGCGCGGCGGGGCTGAAGCCGGTGCAGCCGCGCGAGCTGTCGCGCACGCAATGGAAGACGCTGCGCGAGGCCTTGTCGCTGGACCGCGAGACGCGCACGCCCACGGTCGAGCGCTTCCTGGCTGGCATGAGCCCGGCGCCCGGCGTGTCGGCGCCGCAGCGCTCCGCGCTGCTGGCTGGCGCCGCCGTGGCGGCCCTGGCAGGCGTCGCGGCGGTGGGCTACTTTGCATGGCGCACCAGCCGGCCGGCGCAGACGCCGCCGGCGGTGGCGCAGGCCGAGGGTTCGCGCACCACGCCCTCCGCGCCGGCAGTCCCCCCTGCGCCGGCAGCACGACCACCGTCCGAGCCGTTCTCGATGCCGGCCGTGCTGCGCGTGACGGCCGCGGTGCCATGCTCGCTGCTGGCTGCGACTTCGCCAGAGAACGGCAGGGTGCGCGTGCGTGGCTACCTGGCCGAAAGCGTGGGCGTGTCGCGCCTGCGCGAGCAGCTCAACGCGCTGCCGGGCGTGAAGTCGCTCGATGTCGATACGCAGCCGCTCAGCGCCGACAAGTGCGACGTCGCGCGCATGATCGCCCCGTACTGGTCGGGCCGCCGCGAAGGGGCGGTCGCATCGTCGCTGCGCACGCGCGGTGAAAAGCTGCAGCTCACCGAAGGCACGCCGCTGGTGCTGGAACTGCGCACGCCTGCGCAGGATTCCTACGTGTACGTCGACTACTTCGCGGCGGATGGCAATGTGGCTCATCTCGTCCCGAGTGCGCGCGTGCCGAACCACCAGGCGCCGGCCAGCTATAGCGCCACCATTGGCGATGGCGGCGACTGGGTGATCTCGCGTCCGTTCGGCACGGAACTGGTGGTGCTGCTGACGACGCCGGCACCGTTGTTCGACGGGCGGCGTTCCGACGTGGAATCGTGGCAGGACTACCTGAAGGCGCTTGAAAAGCCGCTCGGGCAGATGGCCCGCAAGTATGGGCAGGACCGCATCAGCGCGGACCTGGTGGAGATCTCCACGCGCGCGAAATAGTCATTGGAGAAACAGGCATCGTCAACGCCGCTACTTCATGTCGCGCGCGACGCGGAAGCCGTTCTGCGACTGTCGCACGCTTGCGCTGTACTTGAAGCGAGTCGACGACACCATGTAGCTCGCGCCTTCCAGCCATGAGCCCCCGCGGATCACGCGCGCGCCGCAGCTTGCTTCTTCCCAGCTGCGGCCATCGACGGGCGCGTTCTTGTAGCTGCTGTGCCAGCAATCCCTGACCCATTCCCACACGCCGCCATTGACGTCGTAGAGGCCGAACGGATTGGCCGCGAACGAGCCCACGTTGGCGGGCGCATCCGCGCTCCACGGCTCGCCGCAGTCCTTGCAGTTGGCCGTGCCCTTGCGCATCTGGTCGCCCCACCAGAATGCCGAGGCGGTGCCGCCGCGCGCCGCGTATTCCCATTCGGCTTCGGTCGGGAGGCGGTAGGTCTTGCCGGTGGTCTTGCTGAGCCAGCCCACGTACTGCTGCGCGTCGTCCCAACTGACATCGCGGATCGGCGCGGTCTTCGCACTGTTCGCCACGGTGGCAATGCGATCGCACCCGCCGGTGTCGACGCAGGCGTTCCATTGCTCGACGGTCACCTCATAGCGGCCGATCGCAAATGGCTGGCTGATCGTGACATGGTGCGGCGGCTTTTCGGCCGGATCGCTGGCATTGCTACCCATCGTGAAGCTGCCGGCCGGCAGGCTCACCATCACGGGGCAGACCGGGCAGTCGCGTATCTCGCCGCCCCTGGCTTCGACCGGCTTGCGCTCCCCGCCCAGGCTGACCGAGCCGGACGCTGTCGTGCCTTGCCGTGCGGATGGCGCTGCCGATGTTGCGGCGCCGGCTGCAGCCGCTGCGGGCGCTGCCGCGGTGGCGGGTGGCGAGGGACGTTGCTGCGCCGGTGGCGCGGGCGCGGGCTTGGAGGGCTGCGTTGCGGCGGCGGGCGGCTGGGCCGGCTTGGCATGCTCTGGCGGCGTGCCTTTGGCGGCCGGGGCACTGGCCGCGGCGAGGCGTTCAATGCGCGCTTTGGCCAGCGACGCAAAGCGGCCGTTCGGATACTGCTTGAGATAGGCCTCGTAGTCGCCGGCGTAGTTGCTGTTCTTGATCGATTCCCAGAACGTCAGCTCGTATTGTTCATCGCTGTTCTTGGGCAGGATGCCGGCCAGCAGCATCGGCGCCGCATCCGGCGCCGACATGGGACCGGCCATGGCATCAGGAAGCGCGCTGGCGGCCAGCGCGAATGCGACGAGAAATACAGGAGATGTGCGCCACATTTTCGGACCCTGTTGGAACTGCGGCCAGCCCGATGCGCGCGCTTGGGCGGCGCCTGGGCGCATTGTGGTGTTGCGGTGACGTCGGCTTGCTTCAAGATAGCACAGCGATTGTGAATCCGGAGGTGCTTGCATGCGGCGCGGTGGCGCGCAGCGCATCGGTGTTGCGGCAAGTCGTGCACCGATGTCATGGCGAGTTCGCTTTTTGCGGGGTTCCGTTCTAACCTAATACCGAATCGCCGAGCGCTGGCCAAAAGCAACCAGAAGAACATGGGCTTGCGGAACCACGTGATCGGGTTTCGGACACTCTCCGGGGAGGCGCCGCGTATGTCCAGACGATTCCTGTTCCGCCTGCTGGCGGCCATGGCAGTTGCCGTGGTGCCGTCCGTCTCGACGCCGACTGCGGCGCCGCAGAATGCCGAGGTCTATATCATCTGGCCACCCGATGGCGCCGTCATCTCCGGCGGCAAGTTCTGGATCCGCATGGGCTTGCGCAACATGGGCGTGTGCCCCAAGGGGATCGAGTCGACCAAGTGCGGCCATCATCATCTGCTGATCGACACTGACCTGCCGCCGCTGGACAAGGAAATCCCCTCCGACAAGAACCACCTGCACTTCGGCGCGGGGGAAACCGATGCGCGCATCGAACTGCCGCCGGGCAAGCACACGCTGCAGCTGCTGCTCGGCGATGCCAAACACGTGCCGTTCGATCCGCCGCTGTACTCCAAGAAGATCACTGTCACGGTGAAATAGCGCGAGGGGATCCACCATGCTCAAGCTGCTAGCCGCCGCCTTGCTCGGCGCAAGTCTCTTGCTGCCGGCCGCGGCCATGGCTGGGGAGACGCCGGCGCCGCCCGACGCCTACCTGTACATCGGCTTCCCGAACAACGGACAGGTGCTGCCCGCGGGCAAGCCGTTCCGCGTATGGTTTGGCCTGCGCAACATGGGCGTGGCACCGAAGGACGTCAAGTTTCCGAAGACCGGCCACCACCACCTGCTGATCGACACGGAACTGCCGCCCATGGACAAGGAAATTCCGAACGATCGCAACCACCTGCATTTCGGTGCCGGCGAAACCGAGACCATGGTCGAGCTGCCGCCTGGCAAGCACACCCTGCAGTTGCTGATGGGCGATGACAAGCACATCCCGACCAATCCGCCGGTGTACTCGAAGAAGATCACCATCTACGTGAAGTGATTGCATCGGCGCGGCGGCGCATATGCCGCCGCGTATCGAGCGCGGCTGTCGCCTGACGGCCAACAGATATCGTGCAACTGTCGGTCGCCGCCCATCATCCGGGGTGGCGTGGTTGCGATTCCGGTCCGCGCTTCAAACTCTGCGATACCGCTGAAACCCGCTTGCTTGCAGGCTCTTGCGGTCAGGGCGATGCGTGCATCGCGATGCTGGCACACCCTATGCGTCAGTACTCCGGAAAGCAACACCGGCATTGCCGTCCTACCGAAGCGCCGTTGTCGCAGCCGCCATTTCAGGGTTGGTGCGCGCGCCGGCGCGAACCACAATACAGACACGCAAGATAGTCCGGGCCATCGCGATGGCCGGGGGCCGCGCGTGGTTGCAGGAAGACATCGTGATCAATGCTTCTACCGAATCGCCACTGACTGTTTCGAAGCCGGTTTCGAAGCCGGTTTCGAAGCCGATTTCGCAGCCGATTTCGCAGCCGATTTCGCAGCCGGTTTCGCAGCCGCGCCGTGCGGCCGCCTGGGCTGTCGCTGCCGTCTGCGCGGGATGGCTGGCCGGCTGCGCAGACGTCCGGCCGCCGGTGTACGAACGTCCGCAAACGCCCGCCAAGACGGAGTGGACGCGACAAGGGTCGATCACCGTATCGCCTTCCGAGACCGTGCAGCCGAACTGGTGGCAAGGCTTCCGCGATCCGTATCTCGACAAGCTGATCACGCAGGCGCTATCGGGCAACTACGACATCAAGGTGCTGGCCGCGCGCATCCGCGTCGCGCAGGCGCAGATCGGCGAAGCCAAGGCCGGCCAATTGCCGGTGGTCGATCTCAACGCTGGCGGCAGCGTCACCAAGACGACCGGGCAGACGACCGTGCGCAGCTTCAACGCGGGCGCGCAGTTGAGCTGGGACATCGATATCTGGGGCAAGGTTGAAAAGGGCGTGCAGGCGCAGACCGCCGAGTTCCATGCCACGGAGGCGGACTGGCGCGCCGGCTACCTGACGCTGGCCGCCGATGTCTCGACGACTTACTTCCAGATCCTGCAGTTCGACGAACAGATCGACCAGCAGGCGCGCACGGTGCAGAAAAACGGCCAGATCCTCAACACCTACCAGGCCATGTTCCAGAACGGGCTGGTGCCGAAGATCCGCGTGATGCAGCAGCAGGCCGAAATCAACCGGCTCACCAAGGACCTGATCGAGCTGCGCCGCTCGCGTGACGTGACCGAGAACGCGCTGGCCACGCTGGTTGGCGTGCCCGCGGGCAATCTCAAGGTGCCGCCGGGCAAGCTGCAGGACCGCGTGCAGCCGCCGCCGGTGCCGGCGGGACTGCCGTCGCAGCTGCTGGCGCGCCGGCCCGACATCGTGGCCGCGGAGTACCGCGTGCTCGCGGCCTACGACATCGTCGGCCAGGCGCGGCTCGCGCAACTGCCTAGCATCAGCCTGACCGCAAACGGCGGCGCGGCCAGTTTCGCGCTCAGCAGCTTGCTGAAGACCTTTACCTTCGGCATCGCGCCGGCCATCAACCTGCCGATGCTGGACCCGAACGTTCGCGCCCGCGTGAAGACCACGGAAGCGCAGGTCAAGGTTGTGGAAAACGAATACGGCCGCACCGTGATGAACGCGTTTGAAGAGGTGGAATCCGCGCTGGTCAATGTCGACGCGCACAAGAAACAGCGCATCGAGTTGCAGCAACAGGTTGACCAGCTGCGCGTGGTGTCGGCGCAGATCGAGGCGCAGCTCAAGGAAGGCGTGGTGTCGCAGCTGGAAGTCTTCGAGACCGAGCGCTCGCTGCTGACCGCGCAGTTGTCCTTGTTGGCCGTCCACCAACAGGTCCTTGCCGATACTGTCACGCTGTACAAGGCGCTCGGCGGTGGCTGGTCCGACGTGCAGGTGCGCAACGCCGCGTCGAACAGCAGGCCGTGACGGCTGCCCGCCACGCAGCGTTCACGATACATCGTTCCCTGGCAATACTGCACACCCCGACGGTTTGCGCCGCATGGGAGACACCTTGCGCGCAACGGCGGCACCCAGCCAATTGACTAGCGAGAGGCGTCGCCTACTATGTTGATTGTCGATTCATCCTCGCGGTGCGGCAGCGGTCAAGGCTGCGCTGTTGGTTTCTTGGAAACATGGCTCCTGACGATGCACTGATCATGGAAATGCCGGTGAGGATGGGTCAGGAGTTCGACATTCTGCTGACGCCGGTCTCTCGTCCGGAGCTGGGCGAGATCCGCATCGGCGATGACCTGTTCGCCGTCGGGCGGACCGAGGCACCGTTCATTTCCTATCCCGAAGAGCTGACCGCGGCACTGTCGCGCCGGCATGCGCGCATCTTTGCCGAGCATGGCGCGGTCTATGTGGCGGACCTGGGCAGCAAGAACGGCACGCGCATCAATGGCGCCGATGTCGCTGGACATCCGCTGCGGTTGAGCGATGGCGACGAGTTGTCGTTCGGTTCGGCGCTCTCGTTCCATGTCAGGCTTTCGCCGCGCGTGCCCGCGGCGGAGCCGCCCCGCGTCGCGATCACGCTGCTGCCGGAGCGCAACGAACTGGGTCTGCAGCCGGTCGAGCTGAACAGCTTCCCGTACCTGATCAGCAAGGCCGACGACACCTTTGCGCGCTACCGCGACAGCCATCCGCAGCAGGTCAACTACCTGTCGCGGCGCCACGCGCACATCTACCTGAAGTGTGGCATTCCGTTCCTGGAAGACCTGGGCAGCACCAACGGGACGTTCGTCAACGGCCACCGGCTCACCGACCACGGCGTGCCGCTCAATGACGGCGACCTGATCGCGTTTGGGGGCAGCCACTTCGTCTACAAGGTCGCGGTGCTGCGGGAAGGCGATGCCGAAGCCACCGCTACGCGCACGGTGTTCGCGGGCGAACAGGCGGCGCCCGATGTGGAGCCCGTCGCCGAGCATGCCGCGGCCCCGACTCCCGATGACGGCGCCGACAAGACTACCTTTGTCGGTGCCGCCGATTCGTTCCTCGATATCTTCTGCGTCGACTATGCGGCGCGGCAGGAAGACGAGGTCAACGCCGAAGCCGAGGCGCAAGCCGCGGCAGCCACCGATACGTCAGCACGCAAAGCGAGCCGCCCGCGCAGCCGCATGGCGATGCTGGCGGCAGAGATTGCCGGGCGCTTCGGCTTGAACGATCCGCTGCGCATGAAGCGCGCAGGGCGCTGGGGTGCGGCTGTCGTGGCGCTCGCCGCGGTCGGCGTGGTTGCGCTCTACCTGCGCGGCATGCCCGAGCGCGACGTGAGGTCGCTGCTTGCCGAGGGCCGGTATGCGCAGGCGGCGAAGGCTGCTGACGCCTATCTTGCGGGGCATCCCGACGATGCATCGTTCCAGGCCATGGGGACCGAGGCGCTGCTGCGCGCCTACGTGCCGCAATGGGCCGGCAAGCTCAAGGCGCAGGATTTCAGCGGCGCCGCCACGCTGTTGGCCGAGATGGTCTCGCGCAGCCAGCACAACGCGGACGCCCGACCGCTGGTGGGCGAGCTGGAGTGGATCGGCAACCTCGAACGCTACTTTGCGCAGCGCGGCGGCGCCGATGCGCCAATCCGCCTCTACACGGACGAAGCGGTGATACGCAGCCTGCTGACGCACTGGAACCAGGACACCGCTGCGCACCAGCGCGCGCTGGGCCGCATCGCGGGATACGAGCCGGCATTCCGCGATGTCTATGCCAACGCGCTGAGCGATGTGCGCAAGCTGCAGACGGATGAGTCAGTGTACCTGGCCGCGATCGATCGTCTCAATGCGACCATTGCCACCGAGCTTGGGCGCGACCAGCCAGAAGCCTTGCAGCCGGTGCTCGCCGACTACAAGGAGAAGTACCCGCGCCTGTCCGGCCTGGACAAGCTGCAGGACGACCTGCGCCGCTACACCGCGCTGATGCAGCCGCTGCGCTCGCGCAACCCGGGGCCGCTGGTGGCACGCATGGCTGACGCGAAGTTCGCCACGCCGCCGTTCCAGGCGCAGTACGCACGGCTGGCGCAGCGCCTGCCCGGCGACGAAATGGCGCGCCAGTACGCGGCGGCGGAACAGGCCTGGCAGAGCGGCGACAGTGCCACGGCCATCGCGGGCCTGCGCCGCATCAGCGCGGGACCGTGGGGCGACGACGTGGCGAAGGACGCGGCGCACAAGCAGCAAGTCGCCGCACAGTACGCGGCCCTGCAAGGCGCGCGTGGCGCCGGTGGCTACGAGGACAAGCTGCTTGGCTTCTACGCGATGCTCGACCCTGACGAGGACAAGTTCTACGCCAAGGCGGTGGAGAACGATGTCACGGCGATTCGCGACAGTGCGCTGCGGCGCGCGCGCGAGCAGATGAGCCGCGCCATCGCCGGCTGGAAGCAATACCGCGCCAACGGACAGATCGGCGGCGAGCAGCGGCTGGAAGCGGGCATTTCACCGAAGTTCCGCGACCAGGCGCGGCGGCTGGCGCAGGCGCACGAAGACGCGCGGCAGGCGCTGCGCATCGTCGGCCAGCT
Source organism: Cupriavidus sp. 21MJTG02-4 (assembly GCF_057798975.1). Classification (NCBI taxonomy): domain Bacteria; kingdom Pseudomonadati; phylum Pseudomonadota; class Betaproteobacteria; order Burkholderiales; family Burkholderiaceae; genus Cupriavidus; species Cupriavidus sp. 21MJTG02-4. The sequence goes on from NZ_JBYOJP010000002.1 coordinate 615,117, forward strand.
CAAGGCCGGCGAGAGCGCCGACCTGGCGCAATGGAACAAGGCGGAAGAGGAGATCCGCGCGGAAGTGGACCAGCAGCGCCGCGCCCTGCAGGAATTGCGCATGGTGCTCGATCCGGCCGTGCTCAAGGCGAAGCTGGAACTGCTCGGTGGTGAAGGCCAGGGTGCCGCAGCGCAAGCCGCCGCGGCGGACAAGCCGAAAGAGGGGCGGCCATGAACGATGCACAGCGCGGCAACCGTCTCAGGCCCCTGTCCGAGGCGCTTGAAGACCATGGCGGCGAGGGTCTCGCCATCCTCACCGCCGAACCATGGCGGCTGAGCCTGCTCACGGTCGTGACCACCTTTGCGCTGGTGGTGGTAGCGCTGATCTGGTCGTTCTTCGGCCACGCGGATGTGATCGTCACGGCCGAAGGCACGCTGGCGCCGGAATCGGAAGTCCGTCGCTTCTACGCGCCCGTCGATGGCGAACTGGCCGACCTGTATGTCGCCGAGGGGCAGCCAGTCTCCAAGGACGATGTGCTGGCCCGCCTGAACGCGCGCGGCGCGATCGAAGCGGCGGCCAACGCGCTGGAAGCACAACTGAAGCTGGAGGACTCGGAGCGCGAGTGGAAGCAGTTCCCGGAAAAGAAGGCGCTGATGGAACGCCGCGCCGCCGCGCTCAAGCAACAGATCGACGTGTCCACGCGCCAGCATGAGACGCGCATTGCCGAAGGCACCACCAAGCTCACCGAGCAGCAGCGTGCGCAGGTGCAGGAGGCCCGCAGCAATGTCGAGAACTCGCGGCGCGCACGCGATTTCGCGCGCCAGGAACAGGACCGCTATGCGCGTTTGTTTGCGCTGCCGGGCGGTGGCGGCGTGTCGCAGTCGCAGGTCGAGGCCAAGCGCGCGGCCACGCAGGAGGCCGACAACACCTTGCGTGTGGCGCAGTCCCGGCTGGCCGAACTGGAAGCGCGGCAAGGCCAGGAACTGACGCAGGCCAACGTGCAGCTCGAAAGCAGCGGGCAGGAGCTGGCGGGCCTGCGCGTGCAGTACGACGCGGCGATGCGCGACATCGCCAGCACCGAGGACAAGCTGCGCCTGCAGGTGCAGACCGCGCGCCTGGTGGCCGAGGCGGCCGCCCGTATCCGCTTCGAGAATATCGACAAGGACAACTTCCTGCTGATCCTGGCGCCGGTGTCGGGTGTCATCACCGATGTCACGTCCACCCAGCGCGGCGACAAGATCCAGGCCAATACGCCGATCGGCGGCATTGCGCCCAATGACGCGCGCCCCGTGCTCAAGATCGCCATTGCCGAGCGCGACCGCGCATTCCTGAAGGAAGGCCTGCCGGTCAAGCTCAAGTTCAACGCGTTCCCGTACCAGCGCTACGGGCTGATCGAAGGCACGCTCGAGTACATCTCGCCGGCGACCAAGCCGGGGGCGGACAAGCAGCCGGTCTATGAGGGCCGCATCCGCCTGTCACGCGACTACTACGCCGTGGGAGCCAGCCGTTATCCATTGCGCTATGGCATGACCGCCACGGCCGAGATCGTGGTGCGCGAACGCCGGCTGATCGACCTGGGCCTGGACCCGTTCCGTCAGGTGGCGGGGTAGCGGGCACTCATACGAACAAGGATCGCGACCGCGCGCAGCGCGGCCGATAAAGGAGGTAGGGCCATGACAGGCATCGTGCGTATCGACGACGAGGTACTGGGCGTCGAGGAATTCATCCGCCTGCTCAAGTTCACGGGGCAGTTCGAAGGCCTGGTCGAGCAGATGGTGCGCGACAAGCTGACCGTGCACGCGGCGAAGCGGGCGGGCCTGGCGCTGCCGCAGGAAGATATCCAGGAGCGCGCCGACCAGTTCCGGCGCGTGCAGGGATTGCACCGCGCGGCGGACATGAACCACTATCTCGACGCACTGGGCGTGAGCCTGGACGAGTTCGAGGTCTTCATCACCGACAGCCTCTACCAGGAGCGGATGATGGAGCAGGTCTGCAGCGAAGCCGCGGTGCACGAATATTTCCAGCTCAATTCGCCGCGCTTCGACAGCATCGAAGTCAGCCATATCGTGGTGGACAGCGAGGGCAAGGCCAAGGAGCTGATCTCGTACCTGCAGGAGGATCCGGACAGCTTCGCCGAGATGGCGCGCGAGCATTCGATTGCCGATACGCGCGAGCGCGGCGGCGACATCGGCAAGGTGCTGCGCGGTTCGCTCAAGACCGATATCGAGGCCAAGGTCTTCAATGCGGAGACCGGCGACCTGCTCGGGCCGTTCGCCTCGCCGGACCGATCGTTCTTCGAGGTCTTCCTGGTGCGCGCCAAGCATCCCGCGACGCTGGACAGCGACGTGGCGGTGGAGGTGCGCCGGCTCCTGCGTGAAGAGTGGCTGATGGCGAGGGCGCAGGAACATGTCATCGAAGCCCGCTAGCGAAGACGGGGCGGCGGCAGCGGTGCCGCCGCCATCGGCCTCGTCCCCTGCGCCAGTTGCCGCGTCGCTTGCGGATTTCCTGGCGACCGTGGAGATCCTCTCAGCCCTGACGCGCGAGGAACTGGAGCAGCTTGCCAACGCGGCGCAGACGCAGGCGTTCGGCTTCGGCGACACCGTCTGCAATGCCGGCGAGCCGGCGCCGGGACTGTATATCGTCAAGACCGGTTCCGTGCGCGTCTTCAACGAGGAGCACGGCAAGGAAATCAGCATGGGCGTGCGCAAGACCGGCGAGGTGTTCGCCGACATTGCGCTGCTGCGCGAGTACCACCATGAGTCGTCGGTGCGCGCGTCGGGCAAGACCGAGCTGCTGATGATCCCGCGCAGCGTCGGCGAAAAGGTAGTGGCGGGCAACCCCGCGGCGCTGGCGTTCATCACGAGCTATGTCGCCATCAGCTCCGCGGGCGGCTTCGTGGCGCGGTTGTTCGACCTGCGCGGCAAGCTGGACCGGCGCGAACTGGAAGACGCGGTGCGCAGCGTGGGCGTGAAGCGCGTGGCCGCGGGCAAGGAGATCCTCAAGCAGGACGGGCGCGAAGACCGGCGGCTCTACGTGGTGCGCCAGGGCACCGTGCGCATGGTGCGCACGGAGGACGGCGACGAGTTTTCGCTGGCGACGCTGGGCCAGGGCGATATCTTCGGCGAACGCGCCTGCGTGATGCGCCAGGAGCAGATTGCCTCGGCCATCGCCGAGACCGAGGTGCGCCTGCTGGTGATCCCCGAGAAGACCGTGCAGATCATTCTCGAGCGCAACCCGCGCCTGCGCGAGGTGCTGGAGGAACGCATCCGCGTGGTGGACCGCGAACTGCACCGGCAGAAGAAGCTGGCCGAACGCCGCAAGCGCCCGGTGCTGCTCGACCTGCATTCCAAGCCCGAACTGGGCGAACGGCTGATCCGCCGCTTCGCGCTGGTCGAGCAGGCCGAGGAGATGGATTGCGGCGCCGCCTGCCTGGCCATGATCTGCCGGCACTACGGCATCCCGATGTCGCTGGGCAAGCTGCGCGAACTGGCCAACGTGACCACGCAGGGCGCCACGCTGGAAAGCCTGGCGCGCGCCGGTGAGTCGCTGGGCTTCACCACGCGCGGCGTGCAGTGCACGCGGGACTCGCTGATGGGCTTCGAGCTGCCGTTCATCGTGCACTGGGAGGGCTACCACTACGTGATCGTGTACGGCGTGTCGGGGCGCTGGGTGTGGGTGGCGGACCCGGGCATCGGCTTCCGCAAGATGAGCACGGAAGAGTTCGAGCGCGGCTGGAGCGGCACCTGCCTGCTGTTCAGCCCCGGCGAGAGCATGACGCAGCTGTCGGTGCAGCGCTCGCCGTGGCTGCGCTTCATCAGCTACCTGGCACCGTACAAGAAGATCCTGGCGCACCTGTTCCTGGCCACGTTCGTGATCCAGATGCTAGGCGTGGTGCCGCCGCTGATCATCCAGAACATCCTTGACGGCGTGGTGGTGCACCAGAACATCGGCCTGCTGCACCTGCTGATCGTCGGGCTGATCATCGCCAACGTGTTCTCGCAGCTGATGGCGACTATTCGCGCCTACCTGGCCAACTTCATGGTGCGCAATATGGATTTCGCCATGATGTCGCACTTTTTCAAGCACACGCTGTCGTTGCCGCTGTCGTTCTTTGCCAAGCGCAAGACCGGCGATATCTTCGCGCGCTTCCAGGAGAACCAGACCATTCGCGCCTTCCTGACCGAATCCACGGTGACGACGGCGCTGAACCTGCTGATGGTGTTCATCTACTTCACCATCATGTTTCTCTACAACGTCAAGCTGACGCTGCTGCTGATCGCGTTCGTCATCCCGATCGCGGCGCTGACGGTGGTGGTCACGCCGAAGGTGAAGGCTTATGCGCGCGAAGTGTTCGCGACGTCGACGGACGCCAAGGCCTATCTCATGGAAACACTGGGCGGCGCCGAGACCGTCAAAGGCATGGGCATTGAACGGCCCGTGCGCCTGCGCTGGGAAGCCAAGTACGCCAAGTCGCTCGAAAAGCAATACCAGGCGCAGGCCTTCCATATCCTCGTCGGCATGATCAGCCAGCTGCTCAACGCGGCCACGACCATCGCCGTGCTGTGGGTGGGCGCCACGCTGGTGCTGCAGCGCGAACTGACCATTGGCCAGCTGATCGCGTTCAACGCCTTCATGGGCAGCGTGCTGGCGCCGCTGATGGGCCTGGTTGCGCTGTGGGGCCAGCTCAACGACGCGGGCGTGGCGATGGAGCGTCTTGGCGACGTGCTCGACCTGGAGCCCGAGCAGAAGCCGCAGGACGTCATGTCGCGCGTGATGCTGCCGGACCTGCAGGGCGAGATCGAGATGGACGGGCTCTACTTCCGCTACGGCGGAGAGGACACGGCCTATGTGCTCGAGAACATCAGCTTGCATATCCGGCCCGGCGAGATGGTCGCCATTGTCGGACGCAGCGGCTCGGGCAAGACCACGCTGGCCAAGCTGCTGGTCGGGTTCTACCGGCCGACGGAAGGCTCGATGAAGGTGGACGGCTATGACATCGGCGTGATCGATACCGAGTTCTACCGCGCGCAGGTGGGCTATGTGATGCAGACCAACCTGCTGTTCTCGGGCACTATCGCCGAGAACATCGCCTGTGGCGACGAAAGCCCGGACCGCCGCCGTATCGAGGAAGTGGCCCGCATGGCCGACGCCCACCCGTTCATCACCAAGCTGCCGCTCGGCTACGAACAGATCGTCGGCGAGCGCGGCATGGGGCTGTCGGGCGGGCAGATCCAGCGGTTGTGCATTGCGCGGGCGCTGTACCACGACCCGCGCCTGCTGGTGTTCGACGAAGCCACGTCCGCGCTCGACACCCAGTCCGAGAGCAACATCCTGGCCAATATGCAGGAGATCCTGCGCGGGCGCACGGCGGTGATCATCGCGCACCGCCTCAGCACGATCATGCAGGCCGACAAGATCCTGGTGCTGTACGAAGGCGCCATCGTCGAACAGGGCCGTCACGAGGAACTGCTCGATCGCAAGGGCATGTACTACCAGCTGGTGCACAAGCAACTGAGTTCAGCATGAAGCTCTACAACCAGGGCGCCCGGCCGCCCGCCGCCGATGCCGCCAGCACCTCCGCCGTCTCGTTCGCGGGGCTGATGGAGAAGATCGAGATATTGCGCTCCACGCTGCGCTGGTCGTCGCGGCTGGAGCGGGTCGATATCGAGAAGCTGCTCAAGCAGGCCACCACGCTGCGCGACGAAGTCATGGGGCTGTCGCACAAGGAGCGCTTCGTGCAGGCCGCCGCCGGGGGCGAGGCGCCGGTGCCGGAGGAAGTCGAACGCATGCCGCGCGAGCGGCGCCAGGCGCTGCTTGAACGCAGTTTTATTTTTGAGGGCACCTTTGGCGACAATCCGAAGCTGCTCGAATCTCTTGAGATCGCGGAGAAGGCGGCGCCCACCGACTTGCCCGTGCTGATCGACGGCGAGAGCGGCACCGGCAAGGAGCTGATGGCGAAGGTGATCCACGCCAACGGCTCGCGCCAGGAGCGGCCGTTTATCTCGGTCAACTGCGGGGCGATCCCGGACAGCCTGCTGGAGTCGGAGTTGTTCGGGCACAAGAAGGGCGCGTTTACGGGCGCGAGCAATGACAGGCGCGGCAAGTTCGAAAGCGCGCATACGGGGACCATCTTCCTCGACGAGATCGGCGAGCTGCCGCTGACGGGGCAAGTCAAGCTGCTGCGCGTGCTGGAGGCGCACGAGATCCAGCGCGTGGGGTCCGACGAAGTGATTGCCGTCGATACGCGCATCGTCGCCGCGACCAACAAGGACCTGCGGCGCATGAGCCAGGAGGGGACCTTCCGCGAAGACCTGTTCTACCGGCTCAGCGTGATCCACGTGTCGCTGCCGGCATTGCGCGAGCGGCGCGATGAAATCCCGTTGCTGGTGGCCTATTTCAGTGACGAGGCCGCCGGCCTGCTCAAGCGCCGGCCGGTCAGGCTCACGCCGCGGCTGCGCGATTTCCTGATGCACTACGAATATCCGGGGAATATCCGCGAGCTACGGAACCTGTTGTACCGGGTGTCTTGCCTGGCAGGAGATACGGCGGACCTGGTCCACCTGCCGGTCGATATACGGCCGAAGCCGGCCGCGCTGGCCGTGGTGCCGATCGGTCCTGTCGGCGCGCTCTCAGCGCTGCCCACGTCCCTGGGCGAGGCCAAGCGGGCCGCCAGCGATGAGGCGGAGCGGGCGTTTCTTGAGCGCGGTCTGCAAGAGGTCGGGGGGACGGTGGCGGAACTGGCGCGGCGCTGCGATATGAACCGGTCGCACTTGCAGATGCTGCTCAAGAAGCATGGGATTCATTCGAAGGATTTCCGAGGGGCCAAGGGCGGAGGGGGGTAAGGGGCTCGGCAGTCGCCGCAGCAATCGCATACGCGGTGCGCTGCGAAACGCAGGGCCTATGCCTCTACGTCCGGATTTACCAGGGTCCTGTCCGCATAAGGATCCTCAGCACGTACTACCACCACGGTGACATTGTCGTGGCCCCCATGATCCAGCGCCATCTTTACGAGCGTCTGGGCAGTTGCATCAAGGTCGCTACCGCTGGCCAGTGCGCTTGCAATGGCATCATCCTCGACTTCATTGCTTAAGCCATCGCTGCAAAGCAGGAACACGTCGCCATCGGCGACATCGACGAACAGCTGTTCAGGCAACAGTGTGTCGGCTGCGCCCACGGCGCGCGTGATGGTGTTGTGCGCGGGATGGTGCCGCGCTTCCTCTGCCGTGATGAGCCCGCGTGCGAGCAAACGCTCCACCTGGCTGTGATCGCGCGTAAGGCGCTGCAGCCGCCCGCCGCGTAGCCGGTAGAGCCGGCTGTCGCCGGCCCAAAGAAATCCGCAACGCCGGTCACCGGTTGCCAGCACCACGACAGTGGTGCCTACGCAGCGCACCTGCAGGCGCGAGGCTTCGGCAATCAGCGTGCGATTGACGTCCTGCAGCGCGGCGCCTACGTCGGCCAGCCGTTCTTCCAGCGACGGCCGTGCCGGCAGCGATGCCAGCGCCTGCGTGACGGCCTGGCTGGCGAAGTCGCCGACGGCATGGCCGCCCATGCCGTCAGCCACGACCCACAGGCCCTGATCCGGCAGATCCAGGCACGCGTCTTCATTGCGCTCGCGCACGCGGCCCACGTCGGTGCAGGCCGCCGATGCCCAGCGGAATTGCGTCACGCCAGTCAAGATGCCCTCCAAGGGTCAAGGACCGGTTGTTTATCTGACCAGCATAGAAGTTGTTGCTGGTCTCGCAAAAGTTGATCAACGTGGTCCCGGCCGATTGGTGAGCCCGCGCATCCATCTTTGCCCATGTCGCCTTCCAGTGTAGTGGTGGCGACGAGCCAACAGCCGGGCCGTCAATGGTGTTGGCGGCGTTCCGACAGGCGCCGAGGCGCTGGGGGGCCACATTCCCCGCTATTGCCCAGGCGGCCCCAGCTGGGTGCACTGGCACACTTCCTGCTGAAGTCTGGCACGACGCGACAATGATCGCCGCGTCCAGACACCCGAGGCCAGGCTAGCCAGTACAAGCATGGCCCAGGTCAGCCTGCGGGCGGCCTGAAACGTTTCTTGTACAGAACACGAAGGAGCCAGCCATGTCCGGACTGATCGTCAGAGCAGATTGCGCCGTGTATCGCGGTCGCCAGAGCCACCGCACAGGCCAGCCTGCCGCCGTGGGAGGCCGGCACGCCGGCAGCAGGTTTGGCCACCACATGCCGCGCCGCGCGCGGCTGGCTTCGCAGGGACGGCCTCCGATCGCAGGCGAATGCCGGCGGCGGTGACTGTGGGTGCTTGGGGAGGATCTGTTGAGGATAAAGCGAGGGCTTGGTCCCGCCGACAGGAATCGAACCTGTATCTAGCGCTTAGGAGGCGCTCGTTCTATCCATTGAACTACGGCGAGGGACAGAGCTGTCAGGACCGCGGTTCCGCAGGTTTGCGGTGATCCTGAAGACGGGGCGGAGTATATCAAAAACCTCTCGCCTGGAGCGTGTTCCAGAGGCTAGTAAGGCAGAACACCGCCACCGGGCGCCGGCCATTGCCGACCCTGGCGACACGCAATCCGCCGAAGTTCACAAGTTCGCAGTTGCCAGCACGGATCGCATGGAACCGCTGCGCTGCGGCTTCTCTTGGCTGCCACCGCGCGGTATCTGGCAATTACTTCTTGTGATGCACCAACCGGTCCCACCAATACTGCACCGGATGTTCATGCTCCGGATAGAACGGCGACTTATGGAAGAATTCGGCCCGCACGGCAAAGATGTACAGGGCGACGATGACTGCGGCGACGAGCAGGGCGGTAAGCATGGCGGTCTCCCGTGGCAGGAACCGACTTCATTCTAGGCAGCCACGGCGCTAGTGCCCGCTGGTTTTCGAGAAAAGCTGGATCACCGCCACGCCGGCGATGATCAGGCCGATCCCGACGCAGGCCGCCAGATCTGGCACCTGGCGGTACAGCACCATGGCGATCAGGGTGACCAGCACAATGCCGGCGCCGCTCCAGATGGCATAGGCGACCCCGACCGGAACGGTCTTCATGACCAGCATCAGCAGGTAGAAGGCGCAGGCGTAGCCGGCCACGACCAGGAGGCTGGGCACCAGCCGGGTGAAGTTCTCGGCAGCCTTGAGGCTGCTGGTGGCGATGACCTCGGCAACAATGGCCAACGCCAGGAGCAAATATCCGTTCATCATGGAAACGAGGGGATGCGGGTGGGCAGGGTCGCAAAGTGTGCCCGGGCAGCAAGTGTTGTGCAGGCACAGCAGAAAAGGACGGATCCCCACCTTGCGGTGGTTGTGCGAAGCAGTATTGCAGTTTTGAATGATAGTGTGCAGCCTGCGTGGCATGACCGGCTGTCACGCATTGCAGCGGTTCCCGGCCGACCTTCAAAAAAAACGTACGGCGGCGGGTTTGTGGTTTCCTGGGGGGGAGCGGTATGACACATCAAGGCATCGACGGAGAAACCGTCTGGCCTGCCACGCGTATGGCCGCCGCCGACGCGGATGAATCGGGCGTCTGGCAGAACACCATCGCGGCGGCAGACTACGCGCTCGAGGAGGCAACCCGCATCCAGCGCGGGGTGCAGAGCAATCTCAAGCTGATGCAGGAAGTCCGGGCGCTGCGCGAGGAACTGCGCAAGGCCCACGCGGAGGCCGACCGCTACCGCGGCATGCATGCGCGCGTGGTGGTCAGCATGCGCCAGCTCGAGGAGGAGCAGGCCGCCGAAGTCGGCCGCCTGCAGACCGAGAACGAGATGCTGCTGGTGCGCCACCGCGTCTACAAGCTGCTGTCCGAGCACTACGGACTGGCGGCGCTGCGCTTCGACACCGCCGCCTTCTGCGAGCATCGCGACCGCGTGCTCCAGCACGTGCTGTTCCAGCGGCGCAAGGGCGTCGCGCTCGAAGACATCCGGTTCCGCGATATCGCCTTCCTGCTGCTCTAGGTTTTCCGGGGCGGCCTCAGGCTGCCTTGCGGCGCAGCACCAGCAGCGCCAGCATGCCGCCCGCCACGCCCCAGAAGGCCGAGCCCACGCCGGCCAGCGTCATGCCGGATGCCGTGATCATGAAGGTGAGCAGGGCGGCTTCGCGTTCGTCCGGCGTCTGCATGGCCACGGTCAGGCCATTGGCGATCGATCCCAGCAGCGCAAAGGCGGCCAGCGCCACCACCACGGCCTTCGGGAAGGCGGCGAAGAGTGCCGCAATGCTGGCGGCGAGGACGCCAGCCACCAGGTAGCCCACGCCGCAGACCACGGCCGCGGTGTAGCGCCGGGCCGGGTCGGCGTCGGCCTGCGGACCGGTGCAGATGGCTGCCGTGATCGCCGCCAGGTTGATGCCGTGCGAGCCGAACGGCGCCAGCACGGCCGAGGCGAAGCCCGTCACGGTGATCAGTGGCGATGCCGGCACGTGGTAGCCGTCGGCGCGCAGCACCGCCAGCCCCGGGATATTCTGCGAAGCCAGCGCCACGATAAACAGCGGGATGGCGATGCTGACAAAGGCCTGGAGCGAAAATGCCGGCGCGGTCCAGACCGGCACCGCCACCGCCAGCCGGAATCCCTCGAAGTGCAACTGGCCCAGCGCGCCGGCCAGCGCCACCCCGACCAGCAGCACGCCCGGCACCGCGTAGCGCGGCCACCAGCGGCGGCCGGCCAGGTAGGCCGCGAACATCGCCAGCATCAGCACGGTCTGGTCCTGGGCCTGCACGAACACATCCACGCTGATCCGGAACAGGATGCCCGCCAGCAGGGCCGACGCGATGCTGGCCGGCAGCGCGCGCATCAGCTTGTCGAACCAGCCGGTGAGCCCGGCGGCCGTCATCATCAATGCGGCCATCAGGAAAGCGCCGATTGCCTCGGGGTAGGGCACGCCGGGCAGGCTGGCGATCAGCAGCGCCGCGCCCGGCGTCGACCACGCCACCACGACGGGCACGCGCATGGCCAGGGACAGGCTGATGGTGGTCACGCCCATGCCGATGGACAGCGCCCACAGCCATGACGAAATCTGCGCGCTGCTCAGGTGAGCAGCCTGGCCGGCCTGGATCATCAGCACCAGCGAGCTGGTATAGCCGGTCAGCGTGGCGATCAGGCCGGCGACGAATGCGGAAACGGAAAGATCGGAGAGCTTGAGGGAGGTGGCAGGCATGGGACGGCAGGGCGACAGGGCGACGTAAGCGGCACGCCCGCCATCTTCGCATGACTGCCGGCCGCCCTGCCATGCCTGCAGGACTGGCCGTGACTCAGTCCGCGACCTTGTCGCTCGGGAACTTGAACGAATCGCGCAGCAGGTAGCTCATGGGGATGTCGAGCGTGATGCCGTGCGGGGGAATCGGGGCCTGGAACCACTTGTGGTACAGCTTTGGCGTCTCCTGGTCGTAGACGGCGGCGACCAGCGTCTTGTCCACCAGCTTCTTGAATTCGACGTCGCCCTTGGGAAGCATGATGGCGTAGGGCTCGATGGTCAGCATCTCGCCCGTCACCTTGAAATCGGTGGGGCGGCTGGCGTTGGCGCGCAGGCCGTACAGCAGCACGTCGTCCATCACGAAGGCGTCGGCCTTGCCGGCTTCCACCATGGCAAAGGCCTGGGCATGGTCCTTGGCCTCGATCAGGTGCCACTGCATCACGCCGCCTTCGTCCATCTTGCGCAGCATGGCCAGCGGCGTGGTGCCCGACGTGGAAACCACGGTCTTGCCGCGCAGGTCGGCCCACCTGGCGATGCCCGAATCGCTCTTCACGATCATGCGGCTGCCGGCGATGTAGTGCGGGATGGTGAAGGCGACCTGTTCGCGCCGCTCGCGGTTGTTGGTGGTGGAGCCGCATTCCAGGTCCGCCTTGCCCCCGGCGATCGCGGCAATCCGGTTGGCCGGCGTGACCGGCACCCATTCGACGCGCAGCCCGGGCATATGCAGCGAACTGCGCACGGCATCGGCGATCTTCAGGCACAGGTCCACCGCATAGCCGACCGGCTTGCCGTTGGCCACGAACGAGAACGGCACCGAGCTTTCGCGGTGGGCAATGCGGATCACGCCGGTCTGCTGGATGTGCTGCAGCACCGGCGGCGGGGCGGCTTGCGCGGGCCCGGCGGCCAGCAAGCCGGCGCAGGCAAGGGAAGACAAGACAAAGGCGACATCGGGGCGCGAAGCCCGGCGCGACTGACCCGGATCGATCATGGAAACCCTCGTCAAAAGATAACAAGCAAGTGGCGGCCGTTAGGTCGGGTCCGTCTGGCCCCGTGCGGCTCTGAAGTGTCGTTGTCGTGCTGTAACCCCGGACGGGCGCTCGTGCCGGTAACCTGCCCCGGGAGCGCGAGTGCTGCGCGGGCTATTGTTCCATGTGCGCCCCATGGCGGACAACATGCGCAAACACGGCCGTGCGACGCTAGCAACGGCAAGCCGCCGTCGCAGTTGACGGGGCTTTCCCTTACGGATATCTCCGAACTGGAGCGTTGTGCCGGCGATTGATATGCTTGGTTCCGTGTCCTGCGAGCAGGGCACCGAGGAGAGACTCTTGGGCCCGCGTTGCGGGCCCTTTCTTTTGCGCCGGCTCCCTGGCGCAAGACCCGCCACAAGCCGGCGCCCGCCGGTGGTCTACAATGCGGCCTGCTCCGCGCCGATGCCGCTTGTTGCCGGCGTAACTTCTGAATCTCCCGCCTGATTTCCTCCCATGGCCCTGTTTTCCATTACCGATGCCCAGCTTGCTTTCGGGCACGTGGCCTTGCTCGACCACACCGATTTTTCGCTGGAAGCCGGCGAGCGCGTCGGCCTGATCGGCCGCAACGGCTCGGGCAAGTCCTCGCTGCTGAAGATCGTGGCGGGGCTGGCCGCGCCGGATGACGGCCTGATCGCGCGCCAGTCCGGCGTGACGTCGGCCTACGTGCCGCAGGAGCCGCAATTCGAGCCCGGCATCACGGTGTTCGACGCGGTGTCGCAGGGCATGGGCCAGGCGCATGACCTGCTGGTGCGCTACGAAGCTGCGGCCGAGCGGCTGGCTGACAGCCATGACGAGGCGGCACTGGCGGAACTGCACCGGCTGCAATCGGAACTCGACGCCGCCGGTGCCTGGCATCTGCGCACGCGCGTGGAAAGCACGCTGGCCCGGCTGGGCCTCGATCCGCATACGCGCGTCGATGCGCTCTCGGGCGGCCTGCAGAAGCGCGTGGCGCTGGCGCAGGGCCTGGTCGCGGAACCCGACATCCTGCTGCTGGACGAGCCGACCAACCACCTCGACGTGGAGGCCATCCGCTGGCTCGAAGACCTGCTGCTGGTGTTCCGCGGCAGCGTGCTGCTGATCACCCACGACCGCGCGTTCCTGGACCGCGTGGCGACGCGCATCGTCGAACTGGATCGCGGCCGCCTGCTGTCCTTCCCCGGCAACTTTGGCGCCTACCAGGCGCGCAAGGAAGAACTGCTGGCGGCCGAGCAGGTCGAGCAGGCCAAGTTCGACAAGCTGCTGGCGCAGGAGGAGGTGTGGATCCGCAAGGGCGTGGAGGCCCGCCGCACGCGCAGCGTCGCGCGCATCCAGCGGCTGGTCGCCATGCGCAACGAGCGCGCGGTACGGCGCGAGGCGCAGGGCAACGTCAAGCTGGAGGTCTCGCAGGCCGATCGCTCCGGCAAGATCGTGGCCGAGCTGACCGACGTGAGCAAGGGCTATGGCGACAAGATCGTGGTGCGCGATTTCACCGCCACCATCATGCGCGGCGACAAGGTCGGCCTGATCGGCCCCAATGGGGCCGGCAAGACTACGCTGCTGCGCCTGATCCTGGGCGAACTGCCGCCCGACAGCGGCACCGCGCGCAACGGCAGCAACCTGCAGGTGGCGTACTTCGACCAGATGCGCACGCAGCTGGATCTGGAAAAGTCCCTGGCCGACACCATCAGCCCGGGCAGCGACTGGGTCGAGGTCAACGGCCAGCGCAAGCATGTGATGAGCTATCTCGGCGACTTCCTGTTCGCGCCGGAACGTGCGCGTTCACCGGTCAAGTCGCTGTCCGGCGGCGAGCGCAACCGCCTGCTGCTGGCGCGCCTGTTCGCGCGGCCGGCCAATGTGCTGGTGCTCGACGAGCCGACCAACGATCTCGACATCGACACGCTGGAGCTGCTGGAAGAACTGCTGCAGGACTACAGCGGCACGGTGTTCCTGGTCTCGCACGATCGCGCGTTCCTGGACAACGTGGTGACTTCCACGATTGCCGCGGAGGGCGACGGCCAGTGGCGTGAATCGGTTGGCGGGTATTCCGACTGGGTCGCGCAGTCCGAGCGCAGCGCCGCGCTACAGGCGGCGCGCAAGACCGAGCAGAAAGCCGCCGAACCGGCCAAGGCGAAGGATTCGCGCGATGCGCGCGGCGCCAATCGCACGGTCAAGCTGTCTTACAAGGAGCAGCGCGAGCTTGAGGGGTTGCCGGAGCGGATTGCTTCGCTGGAAGGCGAGCAGAAGACCATCGCCGCGCAGCTCGAAGATGGCTCGCTCTATGTCAGCGACGCGGCGAAGGCTGCCACGCTGGCCACCCGTCACGACGAGATCGAGATGGAACTGCTGGAGGCGCTGGAGCGGTGGGAAGTGCTGGAGGCGAAGTCGAAGGGCGAAGCGGGCTAACCACACCAAGCCAGCACCATATTCGTCAGGTCCACCATAAACGACGGCCGCAGGTACCCGATAAACCCCAGCACCAGCGCCGCTGCCAGCGCCAGCAGGCCGGCGGCGCGCAGCGCGCGCTGGCGGATGACGGTGGTCATGCCGCGGCGGCTTGCGGGCGCGCCAGCGCGTGCTCGCGGATCGGCAGGTTGACCAGCGCCGCCACTACGCCCAGCGCGATCGCGATCATCCACACCGTGTTGTAGCCGCCGGTCCGGTCATACAGGTAGCCGCCCAGCCATGCGCCCAGGAAGCTGCCGATCTGGTGCGAGAAGAACACCACGCCGGACAGCATCGACAGGTATTTCACGCCGAACACCTGGGCGATGATGCCGTTGGTCAGGGGAACCGTCGATAGCCACAGGAAACCCATCATCGCGGCGAACACCCACGTGCTGGCGGCCGTCAGGGGCAGCAGCAGGTAGCCGGCGATCACCACCGAGCGCGTCAGGTAGATGGCCGACAGCAGATAGCGCTTGGGCATGCGCTGGCCCAGGGCGCCGGCGGAGTAGGTGCCGAACACATTGAACAGGCCGATCAGCGCGAGCGCCACGGTGGCGATCTTCGGATCGGTCAGGCCCTTGTCCTTCAGGTACGGCGCCAGGTGCACGCCGATGAACACCACCTGGAAGCCGCACACGAAGTAGCCCAGCGTCAGCAGCTGGAAATTGCGGTTGCCGAATGCCTCGCGGATGGCCTGTCCGATGGTCTGGTGATGCCCGCCATGATGCGAAGCCATGTTGGGCTCGCGCAGCGTGAACGCCAGCGGCAGCATCACGCAAGCCATCAGCGCCATCACGAACAGCGCGTTCTGCCAGCCCACCCCCGAAATCAGCGATTGCTCGACCGGAATCATCAGGAACTGCCCGAACGAGCCCGCCGCGGCGGCAATGCCCATGGCCCAGACGCGCTTCTCGGGGCTGGCCACGCGGCCGATCACGCCGTACACGATGCTGTAGGTCGTGCCGGACTGCGCGATGCCGATCATGACGCCGGCACCGGTCGCGAAGGCCGTGCCGCTGGTCGACAGCGCCATCACCACCAGCCCGCCGACGTATAGCGCCACGCCGATCAGCATGATGCGCAGTGCGCCGAACTTGTCGGCGAGCGCGCCGGCAAACGGCTGGCTCGCGCCCCACATCAGGTTCTGCAGCGCCAGCGCGAAGGCGAAGGTCTCGCGGTTCCAGCCATGAGTCTGCGTGATCGGCAGGTTGAACAGGCCGAAGCCGTGCCGGATGCCCATCGAAAGGGTGACGAGCAGCCCGCCGCATAGCAGGACGGTGGTCAGGGAGAGTTGTCGGTTTTGGGTCTGCATATCGGGCTCGCTGCGGGCGGCGGGGTGCCTCGGTTGTTGTGGTTCTTGTTGTGCTGGCCGGCGCGGCGTTGGGGGTGCCCGATCCAGTTGCGCGAGTTTACCCCGGCTCGCCGGAGCGCGTCGGGCATGGCGCGCAAGTCCGGACGGGCGGCATGGTAATCCGGACGGCCGGCAAGAAAGCCGGCTGGCGCGGTCGTTCCTTTGCCACGATTGCCGGTCCGGGCTTCCATTACAATGCAGTGCCCGGCACCCGGCGGCGCCACATATGCGCGCCAAAAATGGCCGAAATGGCCGGGATCTCCACTTTCGTAGCGACTCCATGGCGAGCAAAACCAGTCAGTACAGCGAATCCTCCATCCGGGTCCTGAAGGGCCTGGAGCCGGTCAAGCAGCGCCCCGGCATGTACACCCGCACCGACAACCCCTTGCATATCGTGCAGGAGGTGATCGACAACGCGTCCGACGAGGCGCTGGGCGGCTTCGGTTCCGAGATCCTGGTCACGCTGCACCGCGACGGCAGCGTCAGCGTGGAGGACGACGGCCGCGGCATCCCGGTCGGCATCCACCCGGAAGAAGGCGTGCCGGTGGTCGAGATCGTCTTCACGCGGCTGCACGCGGGCGGCAAGTTCGACAAGGGCAAGGGCGGCGCCTACGCGTTCTCCGGCGGCCTGCATGGCGTGGGCGTGTCGGTGACCAATGCGCTGTCGACGCAGCTGGACGTCTCGGTCTGGCGCGACGGCATGGCCTCGACGCTCACGTTCTCCGGCGGCGATGTGACCGTGCCGCTGGCCTCGCGCAAGCTCGAGCGCGGCGAGAAGAAGAACGGTACGCGCGTGCAGGTGTGGCCGGATGCGAAGTATTTCGACTCGGCCACGATCCCACAGGCCGAGCTGCAGCGCCTGCTGCGCAGCAAGGCCGTGCTGTTGCCCGGTGTGAAAGTCACGCTGGTCACTGAAAAGACCGGTGAGTCCCAGACCTGGCAGTACGACCAGGGCCTGAAGGGTTACCTCGTCGAGGCCCTGGCGCAGGGCAGCGGTGCCGAACTCGTGATCCCGATGTTCGAGGGCGAGCATTTCGCCGACCCGGACGCCAACCCCGGCGAAGAAGGCTTTGCCCACGGCGAAGGCGCCTCGTGGGTGGTGGCCTGGACCGAAGAGGGCTCGCCGGTGCGCGAGTCCTATGTCAACCTGATTCCCACGCCGGCCGGCGGCACGCACGAGTCCGGGCTGCGCGAAGGCCTGTTCCAGGCGGTCAAGAGCTTTATCGAGATGCATGCGCTGCAGCCCAAGGGCGTCAAGCTGATGAGCGAGGACGTGTTCGCGCGCGCTTCGTTCGTGCTCTCGGCCAAGGTGCTGGACCCGCAGTTCCAGGGCCAGATCAAGGAGCGCCTGAACAGCCGCGACGCGGTGCGCCTGGTGTCGACCTTCAGCCGTCCGGCGCTGGAGCTCTGGCTGAACCACCACGTCGAGTACGGCAAGAAGCTCGCCGAACTGGTGATCCGCCAAGCCCAGGCACGCACGCGCGCCGCGCAGAAGGTGGAAAAGAAAAAGGGCTCCGGCGTGGCCGTGCTGCCCGGCAAGCTGACCGACTGCGAATCGACCGACGTCACGCGCAACGAGATTTTCCTGGTCGAGGGCGACTCCGCCGGCGGCTCGGCCAAGATGGGCCGCGACAAGGAGTACCAGGCCATCCTGCCGCTGCGCGGCAAGGTGCTCAATACCTGGGAGACCGAGCGCGACCGCCTGTTCGCCAACAACGAGGTGCATGACATCGCGGTGGCGATCGGCGTGGACCCGCACGGCCCGAACGACGAGCCCGACCTGTCCAACCTGCGCTACGGCAAGATCTGCATCCTGTCCGACGCGGACGTCGACGGCGCGCACATCCAGGTGCTGCTGCTGACGCTGTTCTTCCGCCACTTCCCGAAGCTGATCGATGCCGGCAACGTCTGCGTGGCACGCCCGCCGCTGTTCCGCGTCGACGCGCCCGCGCGTGGCAAGAAGCCTGCGCAGAAGCTGTATGCGCTCGACGAAGGTGAACTGGAAGCCATCCAGGACAAGCTGCTCAAGGACGGCGTCAAGGACGGCAGCTGGCAGATCTCGCGCTTCAAGGGTTTGGGTGAAATGAGCGCCGAACAGCTCTGGGAGACCACCATGAACCCGGATACGCGGCGCCTGCTGCCCGTGGCGCTGGGCGAGTTCGACCTGCCGCAGACCGTCGAGATGATGAACATGCTCATGGGCAAGGGCGAGGCCGCACAACGCCGCAGCTGGCTCGAAGAGAAGGGCAACGAAGTCGAGGCCGATATCTGACGGGCTGTCTGTGCGCGGACAGACAAAGGGGCATAATGCCCCCTTTGGCTTCCCCGCACGCAAGCCGGACCGCATGATGAGAACGAGACCGACACCGACACGCAAACCATGGCATCGCGCAGCCGCGGCCGTGCTGATGGTGGCCGGTCTCGCCTGCGCACCGGCGGCACATGCCGAGCTCTACGGCTTCATCGACGCGGATGGCATCGCCCACTTTGCCGACCGCAAGCTCGACGAGCGCTACAAGTTGTTCATGCGCAACGGCGGCAGCTTCGATAGCTCGCGCAGTGCGCGTAGCTCGGGCGATGCAGGCGCTGGCGCGATCGATCTCGAGCAGCACAAGCTGTACCGCTACATCATCAATCACCCGAACATCGCCAAGGTCGAGCCGATGATCCGCCAGATCGCGGACAAGCAGGACGTCGACCCGGCGCTGGTCAAGGCGGTGATGGCGGTGGAGTCCGGCTTCAACCCGTCGGCCGTTTCGCCCAAGGGCGCTATCGGTCTGATGCAGGTCATTCCCGACACCGGCGCGCGCTTTGGCGTGAGCGCCGACGCGCGCCGCAGTGTCGAGCAGAAGCTGGCCGATCCGCGCATCAATATCGCGGCCGGCGTGCGTTACCTGCGCTGGCTGATGGAGCTGTTTCCCGACAACCTGGAACTGGTGCTGGCCGCGTACAACGCAGGCGAGGGCGCGGTGCAGCGCTATAACAACCGCGTTCCGCCGTACCCGGAGACGCAGCAGTACGTGAGCACCGTGCTGCAGTTCTACCGGCTCTACCAGCCCGGCGGCGGTCCGGCCGTGATGCGGACCAGCGCGGCAGCCGGCGGGCCGTCGCGCGTCAAGATGGTGATCGGCGGACGGCGCAACATGCCCTGACCGGATTCCCGAACAACAAGCCACCCGGCGCGCCGGCATCACATCATGGCGCGCCGTCTTCTTGCCAATCCATGGAACAACAAGACATCACGTTTCAACCTGAAGAACCGGCGGATTCGCTGACGCTGGCGCGCTACGCCGAGCGGGCCTACCTCGACTATGCCGTCAGCGTGGTCAAGGGCCGCGCGCTGCCCGAGGTCGCGGATGGCCAGAAGCCCGTGCAGCGGCGCATCCTGTTCGCCATGCACGAGATGGGCCTGCGCGCCGACTCCAAGCCGGTCAAGTCCGCGCGCGTGGTGGGCGACGTGCTGGGCAAGTTCCATCCGCACGGCGACCAGTCGGCTTATGACGCGCTGGTGCGCCTGGCGCAGGACTTCTCGCTGCGCTATCCGCTGATCGACGGCCAGGGCAACTTCGGCTCGCGCGATGGCGACGGCGCCGCGGCGATGCGCTACACCGAAGCGCGCCTGACGCCGATCGCGCGCCTGCTGCTCGACGAGATCGACGAGGGCACGGTCGATTTCATCGCCAACTACGACGGCTCGATGGAAGAGCCCCGTCTGCTGCCCGCGCGCATGCCATTCGTGCTGCTCAACGGCGCCTCGGGCATTGCCGTGGGCATGGCCACCGAAGTGCCGCCGCACAAC
This sequence comes from Cupriavidus sp. 21MJTG02-4, assembly GCF_057798975.1. Lineage (NCBI taxonomy): Bacteria > Pseudomonadati > Pseudomonadota > Betaproteobacteria > Burkholderiales > Burkholderiaceae > Cupriavidus > Cupriavidus sp. 21MJTG02-4. The sequence continues at coordinate 634,854 of NZ_JBYOJP010000002.1, forward strand.
CTGCGCGAAGTGGCCGGCGCCACCGTGGCGATGATCCGCAACCCGAACATCACGCTGGCCGAACTGCTGGCGCTGATGCCCGGTCCCGACTATCCGGGCGGCGGCCAGATCATCTCGCCCGCGGCCGATATCGCCCAGATCTATGAATCCGGCCGCGGCAGCCTGAAGGTGCGCGCGCGCTGGACCATCGAGGAAATGGCGCGCGGCCAGTGGCAGCTGGTGGTAAATGAACTGCCGCCGGCCACGTCGGCGCAGAAGGTGCTGGAAGAAATCGAAGAGCTGACCAACCCGAAGGTCAAGGCCGGCAAGAAGGCCCTGACCCCGGAACAGCAGCAGCTCAAGGGCACCGTGCTGGCCGTGCTCGATGCCGTGCGCGACGAGTCCGGCAAGGACGCGCCGGTGCGGCTGGTGTTCGAGCCCAAGAGCAAGAATATCGGGCAGCAGGAATTCATCCAGACGCTGCTGGCCCATACCAGCCTGGAATCAGGCGCGCCGATCAACCTCGTGATGATCGGCACGGACGGCCGTCCGCGCCAGAAGGGCCTGCGCGACATCCTGCGCGAGTGGATCGACTTCCGCTTCGCCACCGTCACGCGGCGCACGCGCCATCGCCTGGCCAAGGTGGAAGACCGCATCCACATCCTCGAAGGCCGGATGCTGGTGCTGCTGAACATCGACGAGGTGATCCGCATCATCCGCGAGAGCGACGAGCCCAAGGCCGCGCTGATCGAACGGTTCGGCCTGAGCGACCGCCAGGCCGAGGACATCCTGGAAATCCGCCTGCGCCAGCTGGCCAGGCTGGAAGCCATCCGGATCGAGAAGGAACTGAAGGACTTGCGCGAAGAGCAGGCCGACCTGGACGTGCTGCTGAAGTCCGACACCATGATGCGCCGTCGCATCATCAAGGAGATCGAGACCGACGCGAAGCAATACAGCCCGGAAGACAAGGACCCGCGCCGCACGCTGATCCAGGAAGAACGCCGCGCCAGCGCCGAGGTGCGCGTGGTGGACGAACCGGTCACGGTGGTGGTGTCGCAGAAGGGCTGGGTGCGCGCGCGCCAGGGCCACGGCCATGACGCGCAGCAATTCGCCTTCAAGGCGGGCGATGCACTGTACGACACCTTCGAGTGCCGCACGGTGGACGTGTTGCTGGCGTTCGGCACCAATGGCCGCGTGTACTCGGTGCCGGTGGCCGGGCTGCCGGGTGGGCGCGGCGACGGCGTGCCGCTGACCACGCTGATCGAGCTGCAGCCGGGCAGCCAGATTGCCCATACCTTCGCCGGCAACCCCGAGCAGCGCATGCTGATCGCCACGCAGGGCGGCAATGGCTTCCTGACCAAGGTCGGCGACATGACCGGCCGCCAGAAGGGCGGCAAGTCATTCCTGACGCTGGACGACGGCGATGCACCGCTCGCGCCTGCGCCGATCGGCGACGAAGCCACGCACGTGGCCTGCCTGTCTGGCAACGGACGCCTGCTGCTGGTGGCGCTGGAAGAGGTCAAGGTGCTGTCGGCCGGCGGCCGCGGCGTGATCCTGATGGAGCTGGAGCCGAAGGAGACGCTGCTGCAGGCGGTTGGTGTTGGTGCGCCGGGACTGCTGGTGTCCGGCACCACACCGCGCGGCGGCAAGCCTGATTCGCAGAAGCTGGCAGGGGCGAACCTGATGCCGTATGTGGGCAAGCGGGCGCGCAAGGGCAAGGCGCTGGAGAGCAAGCTGAAGGGCGTGCGGATTGATCCGGTGAAGATCGCACAGCCTGCGGGTAGCTGATTCTGCCCGGGGGTTTCTCCCCTCTCCCGCTCGCGGGAGAGGGGAGTACCGCCGCCGCAGATTTAACGCTGCCGCAGTTGCGTGTCGTTGTTGTTATTTCCCTTCCATGGCCTCCCTCGCTCCACCGCCCACCCCCCGCACCCTGTTCATCGAATTCGCCCGCATGGGCCTCTCCGGTTTTGGCGGCGTCCTGCCCTTCGTGCGCCGCGCGGTGGTGGAGCGCAACCGCTGGATGGATGACCGCGATTTTGTCGAACTGCTGAGCCTGGGCCAGGTCTTGCCCGGGCCCAATGTCATCAACCTGGCCTTGATGCTGGGCCTGCGCTTTGCCGGCTGGCGCGGCGCGCTGGCCGCGTTCAGCGGCCTGGTCATGGTGCCGATGGGCCTCGTGCTCGGTTTGCTGCTGCTGTACCAGCACTATCAGGAAATTCCCGCCGTGCAGCGCATGCTGGCCGGCATGACGGCGGTATCGGCCGGCCTGATGCTGGCCACGGCCATCAAGCTGGCGCACAGCCTGTCGATGACGCTGCGAGCCGTGCTTGTCGGCGGTGCAGCCTTCCTGCTGATCGGTCTGCTGAGCTGGCCGCTGGTACCTGTCATGGTTGTGCTCGTGCCGCTCGCGCTGTGGCTCGAGTGGCGCGCAACCCGCGGCGGGCAGCCATGAGCGCAGCCGAGGTGCTGGCCAGCCTGTTCGCGCATTTCAGCGCGCTGTCGCTGCTGGCTATCGGCGGGGCGAGTTCCACCTTGCCGGACATGCACCGCTACCTGGTCGAGGCCAATGGCTGGCTGACCGATGCGCAGTTTTCGGCGATGTACGCGATCTCGCAGGCGGCGCCGGGTCCCAATGTGCTGTTCGTGTCGCTGTTCGGGTGGCAGGTGGCGGGCTTTGCCGGATCGCTGGCGGCCATGTTCGGCATGTGCGGCCCGTCCAGCCTGATCGCGCTTGCGTTCGAGTATTTCTCCGGCCGTTCGCCGCATGCGGCCTGGCCTGGCCTGATCCGGCGCGGGCTGGCGGCGCTGACGATTGGCCTGCTGTTCTCATCGGGCTGGGTGCTGGCGCGCAGCGTCGACCACGGCTGGGGCGCAGCGGCTATCACCGTGGTGACGGTTTTGCTGATGCTGAAGACACGCGCGCACCCGCTGTTGCTGGTAGCCATCGGCGGCGTGGCCGGGCTGCTCGGCGTGCTCTGACTCATCCAGTAAAAAGCCCCGCCGGGGCGGGGCTTCATGGGGAAACGGTCGGATACGTCAGTGGATGACCATCCGCGTGAACGGATGCACGTAGGCCTGCAGCGTGACGAAGATGCCCACCAGGATCGCCAGCGCAATCGAGTGGAAGAACACATAGCGCAGGATGTCGCCCTCATGCCCATACCACTTGGTCGCGGTGGAGGCCACCACGATGGACTGCGCGTCGATCATCTTGCCCATCACGCCACCCGAGCTGTTGGCCGCGGACATCAGCACCGGCGACAGCCCAAGCTGCTCCGCCGTGGTCTTCTGCAGGCCGCCGAACAGCACGTTGGACGCGGTGTCCGATCCCGTCAGCGCCACGCCGAGCCAGCCCAGCATGGTGCCGAACAAAGGGTAGAGCACGCCGGTCTGCGCGAACGCCAGGCCCAGCGTCGCATCGAGGCCCGAGTAGCGGGTCAGGTAGCCGATGCCGAACATCGCGCTGATGGTCAGCAGCGAGAACTTGGTCAGCTTGATGGTTTCCCAGTATTCCCTGGCCAGGCGCGGGATCGAGTAGCCCATCAGCAGGCCGCCGATGACGGCCGACACCAGGATGCCGGTGCCGGCCATCGACAGCACGTTGAAGGCAAAGACGGCCGGCTCGGCGATTTCCTTGGGCGTGACGGGCGGATGCTTGATGATCGCCTTGTCGAGGCCCGGGATCGGGAATTTCCATTGCCACAGCGCGTCCATGAACTTCTTGAACTCGGGGATGCCCCAGACGAACACGAAGACGGTCAGGATGATCCACGGCAGCCAGGCCTTGGCGACCGAGATGCCGGCCGAAGCGGCGCTGGCGGCAGCGTCGGCGGCCACGGCTTCGGGGTGGTCGACCTTGGAGTCGTCGTGGCGGCCGAGGATCTTGGTCGAGGTCCAGACCTCCTTGGGGTGCCAGATCTTCAGGAAGAGCGTCAGGCAGCCCATCGAGATCAGCGAGGAGATCACGTCCACCAGCCATGGGCCGTGGAAGTTCGAGACCAGGAACTGCGGCACCGCGAAGGTCACACCCGCAACGAGAATGGCCGGCCAGATCGCGATCATGCCGCGGAACCCGGCGAAGGCCCAGATCAGCCAGAACGGCACCAGCACCGAAAAGAAGGGCAGTTGCCGGCCGATCATGGCCGACAGCGTGACCTGGTCGATGCCCGTCACCGACGACAGGCCGATGATCGGCGCACCGAGCGCGCCGAAGGCCACCGGCGCCGTGTTGGCGATCAGCGCCAGGCCCGAGGCGGCTAGCGGCGAGAAGCCCAGGCCGATCAGGATGGCACCGGTCACGGCCACCGGCGTGCCGAAGCCGGCCGCGCCTTCAAAGAAGGCGCCGAAGCTGAAGGCCACCAGCAGCAACTGCAGGCGGCGGTCTTCGGTCACGCCGGAGATGGAGTTCTGCAAGACCTTGAACGACCCGTTCAGTGTGGTCAGCCGGTGCAGGAAGATGATGTTGAGGACGATCCACCCGATCGGGAACAGCCCGGAGACAATGCCCAGCCCGGCGGCCTTGCCCGCCATGGCCGCCGGCATGCCGAAGACCGCGGCCGCCACGACGACGCCCACCACCAGCGCCAGGCCTGCGGCCAGGTGCGCCTGCATATGAAAGAAGGCCAGCGCTGCAAGCAGCACGGCTACGGGGACGCCCGCGGCAATGGTGGACAGCGCCATATTGCCTAGCGGGTCATAGACTTGACTCCACACGATTGAAATCCTCCTCTGGTTTGGCTCGGGCGGCCCGGGCAATCTCCGTGCCCTTGGCTGCCGCTGTACACGCGTACCGACGTGCGGCGTCGGCCGCACACGCGAGTCGAACAAGGATTGTAAGGATGGGTTCCTGGTTCGCCGCTTTAAATCCGGTCATGGCATACATGAACCGGATTCAGGGATCAGGGTTTGCCAGGGGGCAGCATGGCGCACGTGCTGCCTAAAGCCCAGAGTACTCTAAACGGCGCCTCTTAGAAATGTATGCCAGCCAGGAAACCGCCATAATGGCGGCTTGGCAACGGCGCGAGGCGTGCTTAGCCTGTCTGCCGGATGCCGTCGGGATCCGGGATCCGATCAAGGAGACACCATGCCTGAGTTCCTCCCCCCGTGGCCGCTGCTTGGCGCGTTCGTGCTGGCGAGCCTCGCGTTGGCCGTGACCCCCGGGCCGGCCGTGGTCTATATCGTGACGCGCACGCTGGCGCAGGGCCGGCGTGCCGGGCTGGCGTCGGTCGGCGCCGTGGCCCTGGGCAACCTCGGCAATGCGGCGGGCGCCGCGCTCGGGCTGGCGGTGTTGTTCTCGATCTCGGCGCTGGCCTTCACGGTCGTGAAGTACGCCGGGGCGGCCTATCTGATCTGGCTCGGCATCCGCACCTTGCGCGCCGCGCCGGCGGTGGATGCGGATACGCCGCCTCCGGCGCGGCCGCTGCGCCAGGTATTGCGCGATGGCTTCGTGGTGGCGTTGCTGAATCCCAAGACCGCCATCTTCTTTGCCGCTTTCCTTCCGCAGTTCATGAATCCGGCGGCTTCTGCGCTGACGCAGAGCCTGGCGCTGGGCGTGGGTTTCGTGCTGATCGCGGCCACCACCGACGTCTGCTACGTGACGGCGGCGGCGGCCGTGATGCCGGCGCTGCGCCGTGCCGGGCGGGCACGGGCGGCCGGCCGCTACCTGACGGCAGCGGCCTTTATCGGACTCGGGGTGTTCACGGCGGCGTCGGGTTCGCGCGCCGGCAAGTAAGGGCGGGGCCGCCGCAGCGCGCTTAGCGCAGCGGCAGTTCCAGGATGCCCTCGGCGGCCGGGCGTGCGCGCATGGCGGCGAGCCAGCGCTCGAGTTCCGGCCGTGGCTCGTGCTCGACCGGCGTGCCCATCCATCGATGGGCGGCGCAAGCCAGCGAGATGTCGGCCATGGTGAAGCGGTCGCCGCCGATGAACTCGCGCCCGGTCAGGGCCTTGTCGAGCATCGCAGCCAGCGGTTTCGTGCGCGCGCATGACGCGGCCACGGCGGCATCGTCGCGCTTCTCGGGCGCAATGCGCACCATGTTGAGGAAGGCGGTGACCATGGCCGGGCTGAAGGTGGTGGTCTGCCAGTCCATCCAGCGGTCGGCCGAGGCGCGCGCCTTGACGTCTTCCGGCCACAGCGTGCCCTCGCCATACTGCGCGCACAGGTAGCGCACGATGGCATTGGATTCCCACAGCACGAAGGGCTCGCCGCCCACGTCCGTGCCGCGGAAGTCCTCGATCACGGGGATCTGGCGGTTGGGGTTCAGGCGGACATAGGCCTCGGTGTCGAGGTCGCCCTGGCTGACGCCGATGTCCACGCGCTCATGGTCCAGGTGCAGCTCGCGCGCGCACCAGACCACCTTCTGTACATTGATCGACGACAGTCGACCCCAGATCCGCAGCATGAAGATTCTCCCCTGATCTTTTGCGGTGTTATTCAGGCCGCGCGGGCCTGCGATGCCGACGCGATGGCTTCGCGGAACACCTCGCCCAGGATCGCCACGCCCTGTTCGATGCGCTCTGGCGGCACCGTCACGAACGCCAGGCGCAGCGTGTTGCGCTGCGGGTTGCTGGCATAGAAAGGTGCGCCCGGCACATAGGCGACATTGCGCTTCACGGCTTCTTCCAGGATCGCCATGCTGTCCAGGCCCAGCCCTTCAGGCAACTGCACCCAGATGAACATCCCGCCTTCCGGTTCATTCCAGCTTACGCCCTCGGGCATGTGGCGCGCCAGTGCGTCGAGCATGACCTGGCACTGCTTTCCGTACAGTTCGCGGATGGTCGGGATGTGGCGGTCGAGCAACCCGTCGCGCACGGTCTCGTAGGCCACGCGCTGGGTGAAAGTCGGCGTATGCAGGTCCGATGCCTGCTTGGCCTGGCACAGCTTGAAGTGCAGCTCGGGCGGCGCGATCACGAAGCCCAGGCGCAGGCCCGGCGCGAGCACCTTCGAGAACGAGCCCATGTAGATCACGCCGTCGGGGTTCATCGACAGCAGCGTCGGCAGCTGGTCGCCGGTGTAGCTGAGTTCGCCATATGGGTCGTCTTCGACCAGCAGCACGCCGAATTCCTTCGCGCGGGCCACCAAGGCCTGGCGGCGCTCCAGCGGCAGGCGGCGGCCGGTCGGGTTCTGGAAGTTGGGCAGGGCGTACAGGAAGCGCGCGCCAGCGGTCAGTTCGGCAGTCAGCGCTTCAGGCTGCAGGCCCTTGTCGTCGGTGGGAATCGACGTGAATTCAGGCTCGAACAGCGAGAAGGCCTGCAGCGCGCCGAGGTAGCTCGGCGTTTCCACCAGCACCTTGCTGCCCGGATCGATCAGCACCTTGGCGATCAGGTCCAGCGCCTGCTGCGAGCCCGTGGTGATCAGCACCCGCTCCACGCCAACGTTGTGCCGCTTGGCGATAAATTCACGCAGGGGCAGGTAGCCTTCGGTGGCCGCGTACTGCAGCGCGGCGGCCGGGTTGTCGGCGAATACACGGGCCGTCGCCGCCTCCATGGCCGCTACCGGGAAGGAGGCCGGCGAGGGCAGTCCGCCGGCGAAGGAAATGACTTCCGGACGCTCGGTCACCTTCAGGATTTCGCGGATGGCCGAGCTGGTCAGTTGCTGCGCCCGGCGGGAGATGGCCCATTGCATGATGTTTCTCTTTTGTCTTTGGGAAGCCGCCTGGCGGGCGGCTCAGTCAACGATGAATAGTCTGGCCCCGGTCGGCGTCGATGATCGGTGCGGTTCCGCCTGGTCGGCGACCTGGTAGCTCGTGCCCGCGCTGAGCACGAACTGGCGGCCGTCTTCCAGTTCGGTATGCAGTTCGCCGTCCAGCACGAACAGGATATGGCCCTTGGTGCACCAGTGGTCCGCCAGGTAGCCGGCCGAGTACTCGACCATGCGCACCCGGATCTCGCCGAACTGGCGCGTGCGCCACAGCGCCTCGCCCCGTTCGCCGGGGTGGCGCGTGGGTTCGACCGCGGACCAGTCGGTGGTGCCGAAGGGCAGGTTGTCGATGCGCATCGCGGCAGCGGCCGATGGTTCAGTTCACTTCGACGATCATTTCGATCTCGACGCAGGCGCCCAGCGGAATTTGCGCCACGCCGAACGCGCTGCGCGCGTGCTTGCCCTTGTCGCCGAAGATTTCGGCCAGCAGTTCCGAGGCACCGTTGGTCACCAGGTGCTGCTCGGTGAAGTCCTCCGTGGAATTCACCAGGCTCATCACCTTGACGATGCGCGTGACGCGGTTCAGGTCGCCCACGTGGCCGTGCAGCGTGGCCAGCAGGTCGATCGCGATCGAGCGCGCGGCGGCCTTGCCGGCTTCGGTGTCGATGTCCTTGCCGAGCTTGCCGGCCCATACCTTGCCGTCCTTGCGGGCGATATGGCCCGACAGGAACACGGTATTGCCGGTCTGCGCGGCCATGACATAGGCGGCGGCCGGGGCGCCGGCGGTGGGCAGTTCGATGCCAAGGCGTGCAAGGGTGTCGTAGACGGACATGTGATCTCCTGTCAGTGAGTGCGTTTCGGAAGGATAGGGGGCGCTTCGGTGACGGTGTTGGCGGCGGTGCTGGCGATCGCGGGCGCGGCCTGTTGCACGGCGGCGCGCCGGCCCAGCGCCACCACGGCGATCACCGCCACGGCGAAGGCGATGGTGGCCGGATCCAGCGGCTCGGCCAGCAGCAGCGCGCCACCTGCCAGCGTCAGGAACGGCTGCAGCAATTGTATCTGCCCGACACGCGCCACGCCGCCTTTTGCCAGCCCGGCGTACCAGAACAGGAAGCCAATGAACATCGAGAACACCGACACATAGGCCATGCCGATCCAGGCACGCGGCGATGCGGCGGCGATCACGGCGCTGTCGCGCCAGACGAGCCAGCCCACCACCGGCAGCAGCACCGGCAGCGACACCACCAGCGCCCAGCTGATGGTCTCCAGCCCGCCCAGCTCGCGCGACAGCTTGCCGCCTTCGGCATAGCCAAGCGCGCCGAGCACCACGGCGGCGAACAGGTACCAGTCCGCATGCTGCAGCGCCCCGGCACCCTGCCATACGGCAAAGCCGATCACGAGCGCGCTGCCGGCCACGGCCGACAGCCAGAATGCGGGCGAAGGCCGTTCACGTCCGAACCACGCCGCAAACACCGCGGTGGCGAGCGGCAGCAGGCCGATCACGATGGCGCCATGGCTCGCCGGCACTTCACGCATGGCCTGCGACGAGAACAGCGGAAAGCCCACCACCACGCCAAGCGCGGTCACGGCCAGCCTGGCCCATTGGCTGCCACGCGGGCGGCGCTGCGCATCGAGCGCGCCGCGCATGGCCAGCAGCGCCAGCGCCAGCACGGCAGCGATCACGGCGCGGGCGAGTGCGACGAAGTTCGCGTCCAGTTCCGTCACGGCCATGCGCGTGAACGGCAGCGTCTGGCTGAAGATCGCTACGCCGATAAAGCCCAGCAGCATGCCGCCGGAATGCGGCGGGTGCGAAGCGGAAGTGGTTGCGGTTGCGGTTGCCTGCGGAGAAGTCATGGTGATGTGGGTGGATCAGGCTGTCGCGGGACGCACGCTGACGGCGATCCAGACGGCGGTGAGTGCCAGCGCCAGGCCCATGGCGCGGTTGAACCAGCGCACGCGGTTGCCCTGCATCAGCCATTGACGCAGCGAGGCGCCCAGCACGCCGTACAGGCTGTTGCTGACGAAACCGAACATGCCGAACGTGGTGCATACCAGCAGCACGCGCTGCGCGGGCGATGGCGCGCCGGCCATGTACGACGCGGCGGTGGCCAGCGCCATCATCCACGCCTTGATGTTGGCGTACTGCAGCACGGCGGACTGCCACACATTGAGCGGGCGCAGGACCTGCTTCTCCGCTAGCACGGTGCTGTGCGCGATCCTGGCGGCCAGCCACAGCAAGTAGCCCACGCCGGCCATATGCACGATGGTGGCCAGTGCCGGGCTGCTCAGGATCAGCGCGCCGACGCCGACCGCGCACAGCGCCAGGATGCTGGCAAAGCCGAAGGCCACGCCTATGCAATGGGGCAGCGTGGCGCGCAGGCCGAAATTGGCGCCCGTCACGGCGGCGATGGTGGTGTTGGGTCCTGGCGTGAAGGAACCCACTGCAAGCAGCGTGATGAGCGCCAGGAATTGCGCGGCCGACAGGCCGGTCAGGAAATCTCCGGTCATGGCGCTCAGTGGAAGTCGACGACCACGCGCCGGTTGGTGCCGAGGCAAGGGTCGTCGTCGAAGCGTTTGCCGGTGACGGTCATCGGTGGGTCTCCGTGGTCTTGTTCTTGTTGGTGTTCGGTTCTAGCGCAGGGTGCGGATGCCCTGCGAGGTTTCGATTTCAGCGATGAGCTGCGGCGGCCCGTCGCTTTGTTCCAGCGATATCAGCGTCTCGCCGCCCAGCCACGCCAGGCCCTGGCGCAGCAGTTCGGCATGCGGATGCTGGCCCGTGAGCCGGCGCAGCGCCAGGTCCTGCCGCGGCAGGCTGGCGCCCGGATGCGGGGATACGTCCCACTGGATCAGGCTCGGCAGCAGGCCGTCGCCGGCGCTGGCGGCTTCACCGTGCCAGGCGGGCAGGCTGCCGTCTTCCGGCACCGTGATGCGCCAGCGCAGGTCGCCGCGCTGCATCGGAATGACCGGCGCGATCCGGTCGGGATACTGCGCCTGCCAGCGCGCCAGGTCGGCGGGGCGCTCCACGCGCGCGGCCCAGTGCAGAAGGAAGGGGCCGCTTTGCAGGCGCGCGCGCACGCTGTCGCTGTCAAGCCCGAACCAGCGCGGGCGCTGCGGCGCAGGCGCGTCCGGATCGACCGCGATCACCTCCAGATACATCCCGCCAAACAAGCCGAGCACGCGGTTGTGCGTGCCCATGGCCGCATGGGCGCCGCCACCTTGCGGTGCAATGCCAAGCGCGTCGGCGACGTATGCCGTGCCGGCGTCGAGGGTCGATGCGGCAATGACGAGGTGATCGAGGGCGAGCTTCATGTTGGCTTGATGGTAGACAAGGTAGTCGGTACAGTACCGGTACAGTTATGCGGATCGTATTCAGTACAGTTGCAGGAGCACCACATGGACGGCAGCCACCAGCAGGATTCCTCCGCCGCGCCCGATCGCAAGGATAGCGGAAGCGGCGCGCAGGACACGTCGGGGCGCGCGTTGCGGCTGGTCGTGCCGCCGGGCGCGGCCGGCAGTACGGAGCGCCTGCCCGACCCGGTGCCGTCGGCGCAGATGACGCTGGTCGAGCAGCTCACCGAATGGGCCCGCATGCGCATCGACGAGCGCGTGTTCCGCGCGGGCATGCGCATGCCGTCGATCCGCCAGCTGGCGCAGGAGAAGGGCATTTCCCGCTTTACCGTGGTGGAGGCGTACGAGCGGCTGGTGGCGCTGGGCTACCTCGAATCGCGCCGCGGCTCGGGCTTCTACGTGCGCGAACGCGTGGCGCAGGCCTCGGCCGCGCCGGTGGCGCCCGTGGCGGTGGCCGCGCGCAATATCGACGTGACCTGGCTGTTGCGCAGCATGTTCCATACCGCCGAGACCCGCAAGGCGCCCGGCCTCGGCTTCCTGCCCAACGAGTGGCTCGATGGCGAACTGATCGCCAGCGCGCTGCGTGGACTGGGCCGCCAGCCTGGCAACCATTTCCTGGCCAGCGGCACGCCGCAGGGCTTCCTGCCGCTGCGCCAGCAGCTGCGCACGCGGCTGGAGGAGCTGGAGATCGGCGCCACGGCGGAGCAGATCGTGCTGACGTCGGGCATCACGCAGGCGCTCGACCTGATCGCGCGGCTCTACCTGTGCCCCGGCGACACCGTGCTGGTCGGAGACCCGGCCTGGTTCGTGATGTTTGGCCGTTTTGCCGCGCAGGGGGCGCAGGTGATCGGCGTGCCATACACGGCCGAAGGGCCGGACCTCGAGGCGCTGGAGCGCATCGTGCAGGCGCACCGGCCGCGGCTGTTCGTCATCAACTCGGTGCTGCACAACCCGACCGGCACCTCGCTGTCCGCCGCCAAGGCGTTCCGGCTGTTGCAGATGGCCGAGCAGTACGATTTCCTGATCGTCGAGGACGACATCTACTGCGACCTGTGCCCGCCCGGCCATGCCGCCACGCGGCTGGCCAGCCTGGACCAGCTACGCCGCGTGATCTACCTGGGCAGCTTCTCCAAGACGCTGGCGGCGAACCTGCGCGTGGGCTTTATCGCCGCGCACCCGGACCGGGCCGCGACACTGACCGACAGCAAGCTGCTGGCCGGCCTGGCCACGCCGGAAATCAACGAGCGCGTGCTGTACAAGGTGCTGACCGAAGGCCACTACCGCAAGCACGTGGAGCGGGTGCGCGGGCGGCTGGACCGGGCCCGCGACGACACCCGGCGCGAGCTGGAGCGCCGCGGCCTGCGGCTGTTCCCCGGGCAGCATGCGGGCATGTACCTGTGGGCCGATACCGGCCGTGATACCAATGCCATCGCGACGGCTGGGCATGACAAGGGCTACCTGTTCGCGCCGGGCAGCCTGTTTTCGCCGTCGCAGATGCCGTCGGGCTGGATGCGCTTCAACGTCGCCAGCAGTGGCGACCCGGACATGCTCGACTTCCTGTCCCGGCAACTGGACCGGCGCTGAAACGCTGGCCGGCCTTGAAATTGGCCGGAACCGGCCCTATTTCCCTGAGCACTGGCCTTGCGCCACCCTCATACCCTGATTTTCCGGATTCGAAAAGGAGAACCATGTCCGCACCGCACGAAACGATGAGCTTCCAGGCGGAAGTGAAGCAACTGCTGCACCTGATGATCCACTCGCTGTACAGCAACAAGGAAATCTTCCTGCGCGAGCTGGTCTCGAATGCTTCCGACGCCACCGACAAGCTGCGCTTCGAGGCGATCGCGAACCCCTCGCTGCTCGAAAACGACGCCGACCTGGCCATCCGCATTGAAGCTGACGCCACGGCCCGCACGCTGAAGATCACCGACAACGGCATCGGCATGAGCCGCGACGAGGCCATCCGCAATCTCGGCACCATCGCGCGCTCGGGCACCAAGGAATTCTTCCAGCAGCTGTCCGGCGACCAGCAGAAGGACGCCGCGCTGATCGGCCAGTTCGGCGTGGGCTTCTACTCGGCCTTTATCGTTGCCGACAAGGTCACGGTCGAAACCCGCCGCGCGGGCCTGTCTGCTGACGAAGCCGTACGCTGGGAAAGCGCGGGCGACGGCGAGTTCAGCGTCGACGCCATCACGCGCGCCGAGCGCGGCAGCACCATCACGCTGCACCTGCGCGAAGGCGAGGACGATTTCCTCTCGGCCTGGCGCCTGAAGAGCATCATCCAGAAGTACTCGGACCATATCTCGCTGCCGATCCGCATGCCCAAGGAAGTGTGGGATGCCGAGGCCAGCACCTACAAGCGCACCGACGAGTGGGAAAGCGTCAACCAGGCCAGCGCGCTGTGGACGCGTCCGAAGTCGGACATCACCGACGAGCAGTACACCGCGTTCTACCAGCACATCGGGCACGACAACGAGGCGCCGCTCGCCTGGACCCACAACCGAGTGGAAGGCCGCAGCGAATACACGCAGCTGCTGTACATTCCGGCGCGCGCGCCGTTCGATATGTGGGACCGCAACCACAAGCACGGCCTCAAGCTCTATGTGAAGCGCGTCTTCATCATGGACGACGCCGAGCAGCTGCTGCCGTCGTACCTGCGCTGGGTCAAGGGCGTGATCGATTCCGCCGACCTGCCGCTGAACGTCTCGCGCGAACTGCTGCAGGAAAGCCGCGACGTCAAGGCGATCCGCGAAGGCAGCACCAAGCGCGTGCTGTCGATGCTGGAATCGCTGGCCGACAGCGAAGACGAAGCCGAGCGCACCAAGTACGCGACCTTCTGGCAGCAATTCGGCCAGGCGCTGAAGGAAGGCATGGGCGAAGACCAGGCCAACCAGGAACGCATCGCCAAGCTGCTGCGCTTCAACTCGACGCACAACGACGACGCGGAGCAGACCGTGTCGCTGGCGGCCTATGTCGGCCGCATGAAGGAAGGGCAGGACAAGGTCTACTACGTGACGGCCGATACGTGGGCTGCCGCGAAGAACAGCCCGCACCTCGAAGTCTTCCGCAAGAAGGGCATCGAAGTGCTGCTGCTGACCGATCGCGTCGACGAGTGGATGCTGTCGTTCCTGCGTGAGTTCGATGGCAAGGAACTGGTCTCGGTCGCCCGCGGCGACCTCGACCTGGGGTCGCTTGCCGACGAGGCCGAAAAGGCCGAGCAGGAGAAGGCCGAGACCGAATGGAAGGATGTCGTGGCTCGCGCCAAGACCGTGCTCGAAGGCAAGGCCAAGGATGTGCGCGTGACGCTGCGCCTGACGGAGTCGGCATCGTGCCTGGTCTCGGACGAAGGCGACATGAGCGGATACCTGCAACGCCTGCTGAAGCAGGCCGGTCAGAAGGCGCCGGATGCCCAGCCGATCCTGGAACTGAATCCCGAGCACGCGCTGGTGAAGAAGCTGCGCGATCTGCCGGAGGGCGATGGCTTCAATGACCGCCTGCTGGTGCTGTTCGATCAGGCGCTGCTGGCTGAAGGGGGCATGCTCGATGATCCGACGGCCTATGTGCAGCGTGTGAACAAGTTGCTTGCCTGAACACGGGCATTAAGGAAAAGGGCCGGGCGACCGGCCCTTTTTGCCTCCGGACGTAAGCGATAACGACGCATGACGCTGAAGCGCTGTTTTCCCCCTGTCGTGGATGCCGAGACTCGCGTATTGATCCTCGGCAGCCTGCCCGGCGAGGCGTCTTTGGCGCAGGGCCAGTACTACGCGCACAAGCAGAACCAGTTCTGGCGGCTGGTTGGCGATACGATCGGCGTGGACCTGCGTGCTATGGAGTACGACGCGCGGCTGCAGGCGTTGCTCGCGCACCGCATCGGCCTGTGGGACGTGGTGGCCGAGGCGCGGCGCGAAGGCAGCCTCGATAGCAGTATCCGAGACCATGCGGGCAACGACCTGATCGGCCTGGTCGAGTCCTTGCCCAGCCTCGTGGCGGTTGCGTTCAATGGTGGCACGGCGGCGCGCATTGGCGCGAAAGCGCTGGCGCATCACGCGGATCGGCACCAGCTTGTGATGCTTCCCTCCAGCAGCCCGGCCTACACGCTGGCGTATGCGCAGAAGCTGCACGCCTGGCAGGCATTGCAGGCATGGCTGCCTGCCAGGGCGCGGGAACAACGCTGATATTCCGACCGGTCAGCCAATATCCGGCTGCGTGGCCGCATAGCTCGGCCGCGCGCGCATGACCGCATGGCCCCGCCGGATATTCGGCCGCGTCTCCAGCATCGCCGCGCTTTCGGGGAATCGCCCCAGATACTCGACGATCGGCGCAAAGAACAGGTCGGCCATCGACAACGCATTCCCGACCAGGAAATCCCGGCCACCATAGGCCTGCTCCAATGCATCCAGCTGCTGCTCCATATCGGGCAGGGCTGCCTCGATGGCGGTGCGATCAGGCTTGCCGTCCGGGCCCTTCGGAAACACGTAGTGGAGCACGTAGCGTCGCACCATTGCATCGTAGCCGTGGCAGTTGATCAGGCTGATCCATTGCTCGCAGCGCGCGCGGGCGGTGGGGCCGGTTTGCGGCAACAGGTTCGGGCCGCCAAAGACTTCGTTGATGTAGCCGAGGATGGCGCGCGTCTCGTAGAAGTCGATCGGACCATCGGTGAATGCCGGAATGCGGCCGAAGGGGTTGTGGGCCAGCAGTTCGTCGACGTGCGGCGCCATGGGCTTGAACGTGTAGCGCACGCCTTTCTCCGCCAGCGCCAGGCGCACCGTGCGCACGTAGGTGCTGCGCGCATCGCCGTAGACAGTCAGCGTGCCGGCGCTGCCTTCGGCATCCACATAGTCGCTGAGGTTGTTGAAGACCGATTGCCAGCCCATATTGTGCGAATCGCGCGTGGCGGCGTCGGGGAAGCCGCTATGGCGCATATGCAGGTGCGTGCCGCCATCCTTGTCGGTCAGCGTGATCTCGATCAGCGTGCGCACGCCGGCCGGTAGTTCGCTGCCTTCCCATTGCCACGTATAGGCCAGGAAGTTGGCGCGATCGATCGCCTGGTACTCGCCACCGACGATGTGTTGCTCGCCGTCCTTCGCTCCCATCACCAGCCTGTAACGGCCGCCCACTCGCGCATCGGCGCTGGCTTCCCGCACCTGCATGCCACGCGGGCAATGCCAGGCAGCCAGGGCGCTCTGGTCCGTGAAGGCATCAAACACCCGCTCGCGCGGCGCGCGGATCTGGCGGGTCATCTCCAGGTGAAACGTTGCAGCTTCAGTCATGACTTGATCCCCTTCTTGCGATCGGTGACAGCGGTCTCGGTTTGCGTTTGCTCGACAAAAGCCACCAGCCTGTCGAGATTGCCTTCCCAAAGCCGGCGATAGGTCTCCAGCCAGCCATGCGCATCGCGCATGGCCCCAGGGCGCAAATGGCAGATGCGCCAGCGGGCGTTGATTTCGCGCTCGATCAGTCCCGCATCGGCCAGCACACGCAGGTGCCGGGAGATGGCCGGGCCCGAGATATCGAACGGGCGCGCCAGTTCGCTGACCGGGGCATCGCCCTCGGACAGCCGCGCCAGGATCGCGCGGCGCGTCGGGTCGGCCAGGGCGGCGAAGATGGTGGAGAGCGGGTCGCTGGTGTTTGGCATGCCTTCATTTAACGTGTTGGTTAAATGAAGATCAAGGGCTGTTACATCTGCTGTTCGCGCCATGCCGGCCGATGGGGTAGGCATTGCCTCTTCCTGTACGATGGCGGCACGCCCCACCGCCCCGGTCCCTCCGCAGACCGGGCCTGTCACTCGCAGTATTGCCGGGGAAGTGCCATGCCGCATTCAGACTGGACCCATGAAGCGATCCACCGCATCGAGGCCGATTTCAACCGGTCTTCCGATACCCACCTGATTCCTCTGGACCTGCCGGGCTATCCGGACATCCGCTTCTACTTCAAGGACGAATCCAGCCACCCGACCGGCAGCCTCAAGCACCGGCTCGCGCGGTCGCTGTTCCTGTATGCGCTGTGCAATGGATGGCTGCATGAGGACAGCACGGTAGTGGAGGCATCGAGCGGCTCGACCGCGATCTCGGAAGCCTATTTCGCGCGCCTGCTGGGGCTGCCGTTCGTGGCGGTGATCCCGGCCGGCACCTCGCGTGCCAAGGTGGAGGCCATCGAGTTCTATGGCGGGCGCTGCCATCTCGTCGACAACCCGTCGGAGATCTACACCGAGTCCCACCGCATCGCGCGCGAATCGGGCGGGCATTTCATGGACCAGTTCACCTACGCCGAACGCGCGACGGACTGGCGCGCCAACAACAATATCGCCGAGTCCATCTTCAAGCAGATGGCGCAGGAACTGCATCCGGTGCCGGCGTGGATCGTGGCCAGCGGCGGCACGGGTGGCACGGTGGCCACGCTGGGGCGCTACGTGGCCTACCGGCGGCACCAGACTCGCATCTTGTGTGCGGATCCGGAGAACTCCGTGTTCTTCGATCATTTCCGTGGCTGCCTGGCGGGCAAGCCCGATCCGGCGCTGACGCTCGCCACGGGCTCGCGCATCGAAGGCATCGGCCGTCCGCGCGTGGAGCGGTCTTTTATCCCGACCTGCATCGACGCCATGCTCAAGGTGCCCGACGCGCTGTCGTTCGCCGCCATGCGCTATCTGGCGCAACGGTTCGGGCGCCGCGTGGGCGGATCGACCGGCACCAACTTTGTCGGCGTGCTGTACCTTGCGCAGCGCATGCGCGCGGCCGGGCAGGGCGGCGCGATCGTCACGCTGCTGTGCGACAGCGGCGAACGGTACGCGACCACCTACTATGACGACGACTGGTACCAGGAGCAGCGCATCCACGTGGACGCGGCGGACGCGCTGATCGGCCGCGCCGTGAAAGGCGAACCGGTGCTGACGCCGCAGGCCGTGGATGGACTGGTGGCCGCGGGTGCCGGGTTTCCCGGCGGCGCCGGAGAATGACCGCGCGCGTTTCTGTCACAATCGCGGCTTTCCTGCGCTGGCTGCTGGCCTGCCCGAACAAGCAAGACATGACCCTACTGAAACGCAAATCGATCGAGGCCGTGGCCTCGCGCCGCCCCGCGCGCGGCATCCGTACCGGCGGCGAACGCCCGGCCAGGGAAGAAAAGCGCATGACGCCGCGCTTTGCGCCGGTGACGTTCTCCGAATTGGACGGCGTGCGTTACCTGCACTTCGGCACCGAGTGGGTACAAGGCGCGATGCGCCTGCGCAAGCCCGATGCGATCGAACTCGAATACGCCCAGCAGATGATGGCGTGGCTGCTGTTCCTGTCGCCCTCCGCGCCGGACTTCCACGTGGTGCAGCTCGGGCTGGGCGCGGCGGCGCTGACCAAGTTCAGCCACCGGCATTTCGCGCGGGCCCGCGTCACCGCGGTGGAGCTGAACCCGGCGGTGATCATTGCCGGGCGCAGCATGTTCGGCCTGCGCGAGGACGACGCGCGCCTGAGCGTGCGCGAGCAGGATGCCTGGGACTATGTGATGGACGCCACCAGCACGGATTCGGTGGATGCTCTGCAAGTGGACCTGTACGACGCCACGGCACGCGGCCCGGTGCTCGACACCACCGCCTTCTACCGCGCCTGCCGCCGTACCCTCAAATCGCCGGGCGTGATGACGATCAACCTGTTCGGCGACCACGACAGCTTCCCGAAGAACATCGAGCGCATCTGCGATGCTTTCGACAACCGCGTGCTGGTGTTCCCGGAAGTCCACGACGGCAACGTCATCGCGCTGGCGTTCAACGGGCCGGCCATCGACGTGCCGTGGGAAACGCTGGAAGCGCGTGCCGACGTGGTGGAAACGACCACCGGGCTGCCGGCGCGCGACTGGGTAAAGAAGCTGCGCGCGGCCAATGCGCGCCAGGAAGAGAGGCTGGTGATCTGATGGATAGCTGATGCGCGGGGCCAGCCCCGGCATCAGCGGGCCGTCACTCCTTGTGGAAGAACTGCGCGAGCGACCACTCGTCGGTACGCGCTTCGTACTTCAGGCCCTTCTTCATCGCCCACATCGCGAGCTGGCTGTGCGACGGAATGATCGCGTGGTCGTCCAGTGCGAATTTCGCGGCGGCCTTCGCGTTCTCTTCGCGCGCCTTGTCGCTGCTGACTGTGGTGAGCGATTTTTCGATCAGCTTGTCTAGTTGCGGATTGCTGTACTTGCCCCAGTTCCACGTACCGTAGCCGGTCTTGGGATCGGGCGTGCCGACGATCGAGCGCAGCGCCACGTCGGCCGCGGCGGAGCCCCAGCCGAGCATTTCGAACGAGAAATCGCCCTGGCGCGCGCGCGTGAAGTACACCGCCACCGGCATGGTTTCGACCTTGGTCTGGATGCCCACGCGCGTCAGCATGCTCGCGGTGGCCTGCGCCACGGCGGCATCGTTCAGGTAGCGGTTGTTGGTCGCGTGCAGCGTCAGCCCGAAGCCGTTCGGATAGCCGGCGGCGGCCAGCAGCTTCTTCGCGCCTTCCGCGTCGTAGGCCTCGGGCTTGGTCCCCGGGTGCCCGAAGATCTGCGGCGACACCAGCGACGATGCCGGCACCGCCAGGCCTTCCATGATGCGGCTGACGATGGCGTCGCGGTTGATGGCCTTGGAGATCGCGGCGCGCACGCGCGCATCCTTGAACGGGTTCTTGCCCAGCGGCTTGCCCGCCTTGTCGGTCACGTATGGCGGGTTGTCGCGCGACTGGTCCATCTGCCAGAAGATCGTGCGCCATGACACGGTTTGCTCGATGCGGAACTTCGGGTTCTGCTTGAGCTTGGCCACATCGGCCGCCGGCACGCTTTCGATCACATCGACATCGCCCGCCAGCAGGGCGGCGGAGCGGGCGCCGTTGTCGGTGATGATGCGAAAGATCGCGCGGTCCCATTCGGGCTTCGGACCCCAGTAGTCGGGATTGCGCGCCATCACGATCTCCTGGCCGCGCGCGAAGCGCACGAACTTGAACGGGCCGGTGCCGATCATGGCCTTGCCCGAATCGAAGTCGGCCTGCGTGAGCGTGGCGGCCACCTTCTTCGGCAGGATCGGCACGCTGTTCAGGTCATTGGCCAGGTTGGCGTAGTTCGGCACGTTCATGGTCAGGCGCACCGTGAGGGCGTCGGGCGTGTCGATGCGCGCGATCGGCTTGGTGTAGCTGGTGAACGAACCGGGGCTGTTGACCAGCTTCTCGGGGCGCTCCAGCGACGCCTTCACGTCCGCACTCGTGAACGGCGAACCGTCGTGCCATTTCACGTTGGGGCGCAGCTTGATTTCCCACGTGGTCGGGTTGAGCGGCTTCCATGACAGCGCGAGCCCCGGGATGTAGCGCGCGTTCTTGTCCATGAACACCAGCGACTCGAACATATGCAGCGCGATGGCGTTGTTCGGGCCAGCGTTGTTCCACTGCGGGTCCATCGACGTGACATCGGCGGCCAGGCCAATGCGCAGGTCTTCGGCGCGTGCGCTGCCGATGGCCGAAAGCGTGAAGACGGCGCCACAGAGCAACGCGGCGCGGATGGCGCGGGAGGGGTTGGAATGGCGGCGGAAAGGCATGGCGCTAGGCTCCTCATGCTGGCCCGGTCGGCCGCGTGCGAAGCGGGCGCGCGGCCATGGGCGGTTGTCAGGCAATTTGCCCGCATTGTGCCGGCAAAACGACATCCATGCAGGCTTTCCAGTCAGGCGCTGGTGCCCGGCGCCGTTAAAATGGCGGCCATGTTTGCCAATTCTCCCAACATTGTCTCGGCACAGTCCGACATACACGAACACCTCGCAGCGCGCGTGGCGCGCCATCTTGCCGAGCCGTTTCGCAAGCCGATCGGCGAGGTCAGCCGACGCGCGCTGGACCAGGCGCTCGCGCGCTGGCGGCAGGCCGGCGATGGTCCGCTGATCCTCGACGCGGGCTGCGGCGTGGGCGAAAGCACGCTGCGCCTGGCCACGGCATTCCCGGACCATTTCGTGATCGGCGTGGATCAGTCGGAGAAGCGCCTCGGTGCCGGCAAGGACTGGTGGGGCGACGCGCCCATGCCCGGCAATTTCTGCTGGGCGCGCGCCGACCTCGTCGATGTGTGGCGCATGTTGCAGGAAGATCGCGTGCCGGTGGCGCGGCACTATGTGCTCTATCCGAATCCATGGCCGAAGATCGGGCATCTCGGACGGCGCTGGCAGGGACACGCCGTGTTTCCCGCGCTGGCGGCCTGTGGTGACTACCTGGAATGCCGCAGCAACTGGAAGGTCTACATCGACGAGTTCGTGACGGCGCTGGGCATGCTCGGCCGCTCGTCCGCCACCGAGGCCTGGCAGCCGGAGACTGCGATGACGCCGTTCGAGCGCAAGTACGCGGCATCAGGGCATGGCCTCTGGCGCTGCGTGACGCAGCGCTAGCCGCAAAGCACAACGGCCCGCAGTGCGGGCCGTTGCGTGGAAGCGGGAGAAATCCCTGCTTCAGTGGAACAGGGGCTGCTGCGTCGGCGCGTCTTCGGGCAACTCGGCGTGAACGATCTCGCCATTGCGGTCCGCATAGAGCGGCGTGCCGCAGTCTTCGCAGTATTCCGGATCGAACAACGCGGCGTGGCGGAAGATGTCCTCGACGCCGGCATTGCGCAGCTCTTCGCAGATCTGCTCGAGCGGGTTGCCCTTTTCGTCGGCATCCACTTCGCCGGCTTCGCGGCCATAGACTGGCCAGACGATGCCGTAGATGACGTCCTTTTCGCCGCGCATGGTGAAGCCGACGCGGTACTCTTCCACCACTTCCTCGCCGAACGCCGCCACCACCGCCGCAAGCTGGCCGGCCGGTACGTCCAGCGTGCCGCTCAGGTAGTTCACGGCAGCGCGCACGGTCAGCGGACGGATGCTCTTGTCGGATTCGCGGCAGGACAGGAAGAAGGCATCCGGCAGCAGCAGTTCGAACTCGCAGCCCGGCAGCAGCAGGGCCACGGTGGCCTGCACCTGGCTGCGCCACTGTTCGAGACAGGTCGAGCGCTCGGCGTGGTGTTCCTTCGCATCTTCCTGCCAGCGGAACAGCCCTTGTTCGTGCGGCGCCACCACCACGGCCAGCAGGTAGCGCGGATCGGCCAGGATCGGCGCGGTTTCGGGCAGGTCGCGCAGGTCGACCTTGGGCATCGTACCGCTCAGTGCGGCGGCGGCCAGCTTGTGGGTCAGCGCGAAGGTGTCGCTATGGGTGCGCGGCAGCTGGTCGATGCTGTACAGGTACGGCGACAGCGCCACTTTTGTGCCGGTGGCGAGAACGTGTGCCTGCAGGTGCACGGCCAGGGTCTGCGCCAGGTCGGGCTTCAGCGAGCCGGACGGAATGGCGTAGCGGGTATGCGCCAGGATGGGCGCGGCGACCAGCAGCGCGTCATAGCGCACGCCATCGACTTCCACCGTGGCCGATTCGGCCAGCGTCTCGGCCTGCTCGGCCAGCACGTCGGAGGCGTCCGCGTTGTGCTTGAACAGGTGTTCGAGCGCCGCGTCGAGCGCGGTCTGGCTGCCATTTTTCAGCAGCCGGCCCAGGCGTTGCGAGAGCCGCCGTTCCCAGTAAGCGTCCTCCATGCGGCTGCCCGATGCATCGAGGGCGAGCGCATCGGCCACCAGTCGCTCGGCATCGGGCGAAAGACGCGGGGAAGCCTTGGGGCGAAAACCTGCCATATAGAGAAACCGTCCGTTTTTTCGTAAAACGGTATTCTACTCGCTGCGTTGACAGGAATGACCCTGTCCGAGTGTCTTGCGGCGTGTCGCCGGCAATGTTTACTTTTGCTCGGCAGCAGCCGGTGCGTGGGTTTCGGTGCCGTGCTGCTCACCGCCCATTGATACGTCGCCGCCGCCCTTGCTGAGCAGGTAGAAGGCGGCGCCCGCGACGACGACGAACGCGATGATGATCTTGACCATGGTGTCTCCTGGATTCGTGGATCGGAGGACTGTGGCCGGCTGGCTGGCCTCCGGGCGTTGAACGCCATTCTTGTGAGGCACAGTGTGGCAGCGCTGGCTTGCGTGGAACTTACACGCGGCTAGCCCGAAAAGTGATGAACGGATTTCCTGCGCCCCAATGAAAACCGCCCGCCGTACCCGGCACAGGGCCGGGCAGGGCGGGCGGCGGTCGTCAGTACGCGAGCCGGTCAGGCGGCCAGCAACTGGCGCAGCACGAACGGCAGGATGCCGCCGTGGTTGTAGTAGTCCACTTCGATCGGCGTGTCGATGCGCAGCAGCACCGGCACGCGCTGCACGTCGCCGTTGGCGCGCTTGATCACGAGCACCACGTCCTGCTGCGGCTTGAGCTCGCCCTCGATGCCTTCGATGTCAAAGGTCTCGTTGCCAGTAATGCCCAGCGTTTGCGCGCTGTCGGTGCCCTTGAACTGCAGCGGCAGCACGCCCATGCCGACCAGGTTGGAGCGGTGGATGCGCTCGAAGCTGCGGGCAATCACCGCCTTCACGCCAAGCAGCTGCGTGCCCTTGGCCGCCCAGTCGCGCGACGAGCCGGTGCCGTATTCCTCGCCGCCGAATACCACCGTGGGGGTGCCTTCGGCGATGTACTTCATCGCGGCGTCGTAGATCGACATCTCGTCGCCGGTCGGATGGTGGATCGTCAGGCCGCCTTCCACGCGCGAACCGTCGGCCTTCGGCGGGATCATCAGGTTCTTGATGCGCACGTTGGCGAAGGTGCCGCGCATCATCACCTCATGGTTGCCGCGGCGCGAGCCGTAGCTGTTGAAGTCCGCCTTCAGCACGCCATGCGACAGCAGGTACTTGCCGGCGGGCGAGGTGTCCTTGATCGAGCCGGCCGGGGAGATGTGGTCGGTCGTCACGGAATCGCCAAAGACGCCCAGCGCCCGGGCGCCGCGCACGCTGGGGCTGACGCCGGACGGCTCCAGGGTGAAGTCATCGAAGAAGGGCGGTTCGGCGATATACGTCGACTCGGGCCAGTCGTAGACCTGGCCCTTGGTGCCCTTGATCGCGCCCCACAGCTTGCTCGGCTTCTTGACCTGCTCGTAGTTGCCCTTGAAGGTCTTGGCGTCCATCGCGAACTTCATCAGCGCATGGATTTCGTCCGAGCTCGGCCAGATGTCGCCGAGCCAGATGTCCTTGCCGCCCTTGCCCTTGCCGACCGGCTCGGTCATCAGGTCGCGCGTCACGTTGCCGGCGATGGCATAGGCCACCACCAGCGGCGGCGAGGCCAGGAAGTTGGCGCGGATGTTCGGGTGGATGCGGGCTTCGAAATTGCGGTTGCCCGACAGCACGGCGGCTGCGACCAGGTCGTTGCTGACGATGGCCTCGTTCAGTTCGGGCGTCAGGTCCCCGGCGTTGCCGATGCACGTGGTGCAGCCGTAGGCGGTCACGCCGAAACCGAGTTTTTCCAGGTAGGGCAGCAGGCCGGCGGCCTTCAGGTACTCGGTGACCACGCGGCTTCCGGGCGCCAGCGAGGTCTTGATGTGCGGCGCCACCGTCAGACCCGCTTCCACGGCTTTCTTCGCCAGCAGTCCGGCGCCGAGCAGTACGCTGGGGTTCGAAGTGTTGGTGCAGGAGGTGATGGCCGCGATCAGCACGTCGCCGTTCTTCACGTCGATGCCATCGGCGGTCTGGTAAGTGCGGTCCAGCTCGGCCGGCTCCTTGTTGAAGCCGTTTTCGGCCACGGGCTTGCTGAACAGCGAGCTGAAGGTGCTCTTGACGTGGCCGATCTCGATGCGGTCCTGCGGACGCTTCGGTCCCGCCAGCGACGGGGCCACGGTGCCAAGGTCCAGCGAGACCACCTTGCTGTAGTCGATATCGCCAGCCTTGGGGATGCCGAACATCTGCTGCGCGCGGAAATAGCCCTCGAAGGCGGCGATTTCCTCGTCCGAGCGGCCGGTGCCCTGGAAGTAGTCGATGGTCTTCTCGTCCACCGGGAAGAAGCCCATGGTGGCGCCATACTCGGGCGCCATGTTGCCGATGGTGGCGCGGTCCGGCAGCGCCAGGCTGGCGGTGCCTTCGCCGAAGAACTCGACGAACTTGCCGACCACCTTTTCCTTGCGCAGCATCTCGGTGATGGTCAGCACCAGGTCGGTCGCGGTCACGCCTTCGCGCAGGCGGCCAGTCAGCTCCACGCCCACCACATCCGGCGTAAGGAAGTACACCGGCTGGCCGAGCATGCCGGCTTCCGCCTCGATGCCGCCCACGCCCCAGCCCACCACGCCGATGCCGTTGATCATGGTGGTGTGGCTGTCGGTGCCGACCAGGGTGTCGGGGTAATACACGCCGTCCTTCTTGTGGACGCCGCGTGCCAGGTATTCCAGGTTGACCTGGTGCACGATGCCGAAGCCCGGCTGCACCACGCCAAAGGTGTCAAAGGCCTGCATGCCCCACTTCATGAACTGGTAGCGCTCGTTGTTGCGCTGGAACTCCAGTTGCATGTTCAGGTCCAGCGCCTTTTTCTCGCGGAAATGGTCGACCTGTACCGAGTGGTCGACCACCAGGTCCACGGGAACCAGCGGTTCGATCTGCTTGGGATTCCGGCCCATTTTCTCGGCCACGTTGCGCATGGCGGCCAGGTCGGCCAGCAGCGGCACGCCGGTGAAATCCTGCAGGACGACGCGGGCCACCACAAATGGAATCTCGTCGACGCGGTCCGCGTTCGGCTGCCAGCCGGCAAGCTGGCGGACATGTTCCTCGGTCACCTTCTTGCCGTCGCAGTTGCGCAGCACGGACTCGAGCACCACGCGAATCGACACGGGCAGGCGTTCGATCGCCACGTTCAGTTCCTCGCCCAGCCGGGGCAGGGAATAAAACTGGCCCTTGCCTGAAGAGCCGATCTTGAATTCTTGTAGGGTCTGCGTCTTATTGAGGTTGTGGGGCATTGCCATACTCCAGTCGAGGAATGTTGCGGTGGCGTTGAGTCGGACCTGACCCCGGCGGCGCCGTCATGGCGTTCACCGCGGTCCGATGTCGTTGCGACTGATACTCTAACCGCCGCGCACGCCGCCCGCCAGCGCGTGCCGGCGAACGCTGCGTTCGCGCAATGACTGCCATGCCGGCAACCATCCCCGCCGGCATGGCGCCCGATGGCCCGGCCCTGTGTAGGCCGGCCCGGGAGCCGCCGGATTTACTGCTTCGGCGCAGCCGATTGCTGGGTCGCGTCGGGCTGTTGCTGTTGTTGCTGCGGCGGCGCGGCCAGCAGCGGCGAGGTCACCGGCGCGCGCAGGCCGCCAGCCTGGGTCGGCGCGGCACCGCCGGCCTGCATCTCGGCGTTCTGGCATTCATCGGCCAGGCGCTGGCCGAGGTTCTTGTTGAACAGCATGGCCTTGCTCGGGATCACCACCAGGTCCAGGCCGCTACGGGCGTCGAAGTAGCGGTCGGCACCGGTCACGGTGGACTGGCGCGGCAGCTTGTATTCGCGGCCCTGCCAGTTCACGGTCAGGACTTCATCGCGCAGCATGTTGCCCGAGATGTACAGGGCGTTGCCAAGTTCGCACTGCCATTTTTCGCCGGTCGGCGTCACGGCCGCTGCGGCCGGGGCGGCCTTGCTGCTCTTCTTGGCCGGCGCCTTCTTGGTGGCCTTGTGGGCCGGTTCCTGGGCCATCACGGTGCCGGCGGTGCCGAGGGTGAACGCGCCGAGGCACGCTGCGAGGACGAGCTTTTTCATAGAAATAACCTTTCGGGGTCTGTGTCTTTATGGTCTGGCACGCCTGGGAGGATTCCCAGGCATGGGCAAGATTCCGCCGATATTCTCTACGATTTGCGGGACAGGGCAAGTAGCCTGCCCTTTCGTTACATAATCGGGCGCAAGTCGGGGGAATGTGGCGGACGCGAGCCTCACATGCGCTTTACTTCCGCGCTTTACTTCCGTTCCGCGATCGGGACGAACTTCAGATTTTCCGGACCAGTGTAGTTGGCGCTCGGGCGGATGATCTTGTTATCGATGCGCTGCTCGATGATGTGCGCAGCCCAGCCCGACGTACGCGCGATCACGAACAGCGGCGTGAACATCGCGGTCGGCACGCCCA